>JAJDWA010000039.1 GCA_022825825.1 Candidatus Poribacteria bacterium | reverse complement strand
AAAGACGGTGCGGAAGATACGTTCGGTGAGAATGTGCTGGATAAGCATCTCCTCTACCGCTGCTTGAGATTTGATGTAGCGTGACTGATATTACTAAAGTTTGGCAACTTATCTTGGTTGTTTTAATGTTGTCCAAACTATAGGGAGCAATTGATTATTTTCAATGTGAATTTCTTCCTCGCTGAAAGCTTCATCATACCATTCAGTAATACGCCAATCACCATCTCTTTTTTCGAAGATAAACAGATTATCACCTTCCGCGGACCATCCCGTGAACTCACCTTCAAAAACTTCGCCATCGGGAACAAAACCTCGAATTTGGTAGTGATTTCGAACTTCGAATCGCCTATTTTCTTCTATTACGGTTATTTGTGGTGGGAAAGTGAGTGCTATATTAATATCTTGAAATTGGCTAAAGACACGGGTTGCTGAATCACGTTCATCTCGGATATCATCAAATATCAGGTCATCCGTTTTATCACCTTCTGTTCCCAAGTCTCCAACGTATCGGAAACCTTCAGACCAATAGGCACTCATGTAGGTTTCTACATCTTCAATTTCATATCCTTCTCGCCATCGTCTTAAGACTCCGTCAATTGCCAAACGATCTTCTGGTAGTATCTGATGTATCTTATCCGGTCCCGGTTCACCGTTATCAAGGTTGACATCGCAAGCAATAAGAAATGCCAACAATATAAGCACGCTGCCCATCTTTGTTAATTTTTGGCCCATAGTGATATTACCTCCAAACAAAATGGTTTTATCGGTCATTCTCCAAGTTTTCGCGACGCGTTACTTCCTCAATGATCTGATCTAAGTGTTCTCGGTTTTTAGGTGGCCACGGCACATCAGCGGGTAGTCTCAAATCTTCACGCCTGATAGGATCGGGTTTTTCGGGAAGCACATTATTCGCTTCGTCAAGATAAATAATCTTCCAACCCCATGGATGTTTGCCTTTATATAAAAGGTCGAATCTCTGTTTTTCAGAGAGTTTTCCTCCCCCTGACATGCCAACGCCTATACCTTTGTGCTTCGTAATCTTAACAGTCTCATATTTGCTTGAGTTTGTAATTGGAATAACAGTTTTACCATCTGCTCCTAAAAAGTCAACCCTTACTACGTTACGGTTCTTCCGCTTTGCTGTTTTCAGTTGTTGGTATTCCCAAATCCTCCTATCAATGAAAGCATCTTCATAAGCTTCCCGGTCATTATATTGGACTCCATATAAACGCCATCTTTCCGGCTTAGATTTCCAAAAATTCAAAGAATTACGTAAAGAATTACGTATTGACATATACCCACTAAAGTCATCTGAATCTTCAATTACGACACTTTTATCAAGTAGTATCTGAAGCCATTCAGTAGGAGGATATATCTCATTTAATTGCTTAACCCACTCAGAGGGAGGATTTTTTGTGCCTGTTATAGAAATGTCTGCAAATGCTTCAAGAATTGCTTCAGGCGTTTGTGGTTGCGGTCCCTCATATTTGACAGGCGGTTCCTCTGTTATCATAAAACAAGATACAATAGCACATAAGCATAAGTTTAATGCAATTATCAGTAGGACTTTCATATTTCTTGGCATCGGTTTTATCTCCTTTGTAGGAATTATAGTAAAACCCATAATTATTTGGACGCACCGAATCAACGCTAAATGCGCGCATAGCATTTAGCGGGTTCGGTTTCCTAACCGAACCTTGTTTATTCAGGTTCATAGTTCGGCAGAATACGCGTTTGGTATTCTGCATTGGTTAGGAAACCGCATCTACCGGGGAGTGTGCACATATTTTTTAATTTCACCATAATAGATACACATAAATTATTCCCTTTTATTTTTAGTTATCAACTGAATCGCTTTTCTTCAAAAAATCTTGCTAATGTCTTTGAAATTTCACATAATGAGCTTGACGAAAAATTTCCATTCTGAACCGAGCATGCCTTTTTATGTAACCTTTTTCTTTGATTTACATTCTTACCTATAAAATCAAGTTACAAATTTACAATATCAAATCGAAACCAAATGTTTCGCAAATAAAGTATAGGAGATAATATCATGAAAGAAAATAGTGTGGATGTATGGGATGCTTTTCTGAATACACTTGAAAATCGCGGGTATGCAAGCGTTGATTGGGAGGTGGCATCAGATATTCAAGAAAAGTTAATCGAGTACTTCAAAGCGAAAATTGATGAAGGTGTTTCTGATGGGAAAACGTCGCTTCCACCCGATTTGATAGATTACATCTATCGCTTTCCTAAAGAGATGCGGTGGGCACTGCGCGTTCATGCTGAGGGTGCCTTAGAAAGTGATCAGGACAATGGCGCGGCAGCAAAATTCTTGGCAATAGAGACATTACAGGTATTCGATGTGATAGTACCTCTCAGTCGAAAACGTCCGCTTGTGGAAAAAGCCATGGTGCTGCTGTCAAAAGATGTTGAAATTTGTTTCTTTGCGTTCACAAAATACGGATTCTGTGAAGACGAAGAATTACTCAAATCTCTGGAGAGAATGTTTGAGAGACTACAAGAAACTTCTCAAGAGACACAATATAGGTGGGTATACCGGATACTCTACGACTATAGTGAAGTCTGGGTCAGACCAACTGACCTTTATGAAGGTCTTAAAACTGACGATCCACTCATTGAACGGTGGCATGTGGTGTTTAGCAAAATTCAAACTGTCTTGAAGAAACAGTTAGCGCAAAAACCAAACGATTGGAATGCCTCACGGATGTTAACTGAGATTCATGAAACATTAGGAGATACTGAAGCGGTGCAAGCAGTTCTTAAGGAAGCACAACCGGTTTTTGAGAAGATATTGGATCAAGAACCAGATGATTGGACATCTCTACACGCACTTGCTAATATCCATGAGAAGTTAGGAAATTCCGAACTTTCCCGCCAATATCGAATAAAACGAGACCCGACTTTAGTATGGGAGGGACAAGTATTACCCGATTTTCCAGCATCTACAGTTGACCTTGATGGTAATCCAATTTCGCTTGCTGACTATGGGGGAAAAGTTGTTCTACTCGATTTCTGGGCAGTATGGTGTGGACCTTGTGTCGGAGAGATGCCAAATGTTAAGGAAGTATATGAGAAATATCACGACAAAGGCTTTGATGTTATCGGCGTAAGTTTTGATGAAGACGAATCGGTAGTGCGTGAGTTCATTAAGGAAAAAGCACTACCGTGGCGGCAAATTTTGGATAGTGAAGGTTTTGGCGGCGTATTCGCAAAGCAGTATGGTGTGCGCGGTATTCCTGCACCGTTTCTGATTGACCGAAACGGAAAAGTCATCTCCGTTAAGGCGAGGAACCAACTATTAGGGGAACTTGTTGCAGCAGAGATTGAGAGCAAGTAAAACAATTTTATAAAATTTTGCATTATGATAACATGGAGGATAAAACCATGAAAGAAAATAGCGCGGATGTGTGGAATGATTTTCTCCTTAAGAGTCGAAGAGATGCAAGCGGGAAACGAGAGGTTGCACAGGACATTCAGGAAAAGGTAATTACCTACATCAAGGCGAAAATTGATGCAGGTGTTTCTAACGGTAAAACATTGCTCCCATCCGATTTGATGGAATACATTTATCGTTTTTCTGGAGAAATGCGTCAAGAACTGCGTGAATACGCTGAAAACGTGCTGGATAAAGACTCTGAAAATGGTGCCGCAGCAAAGTTTTTGGCGATAGAAACGCTACAAAAACTTGACGGAGAACCGATTCCGATAGAACCGAAACATCCACTTTTGGAAAAAGCGATGGTGTTAGCGCCAAACGATGTTGAAATCTGTTTCTTCGCATTTGAAGAATATGGATGTGAACAGTTTCTTTTTGAGATGGAGGATTACGAAGACGAAACCCTCGTTTCTATTGAAAGATTGTTAGAGCGTATCCATGGAAATGACGCTCATACACAGTCCAGATGGGTGCGCATGCTCTTTGACTATGCAGAAGTCTGGACAAGTCCTACTGACATTTATAAGACACTCAACCAAAATGACCCTTACATTAAACGGTGGACAGCAGTACTATGCAAAATTCACAATGTCTTTGAACAAGAAATAGAACGAGCGCTCAATGATTGGGAGATTGTCCTCATATTAACTGAAATTCATGATGTATTAGGAAATACTGATGCAGCCGAAAAAGTATTGAGGAAAGCACAAACGGTCTTTGAGAAACGCCTGGAACAGGATGAAAATGACCAAACTGCTTTGGATGGATTAGCAAATATCCATGAGAAATTAGGAAATACCGAACTTGCACAAGAATATCAGATCAAAGCAGACCCCAGTTTAGGGTGGGTAGGACAAGTATTGTCCGATTTTCCAGCATCTACAGTTGACCTTGATGGTAATCCAATTTCGCTTGCGGACTATCGGGGAAAAGTCGTTTTACTTGACTTCTGGGCAGCATGGTGTGGACCTTGTGTCGGGGAGATACCAAATGTCAAAGCGGTATACGAAAAATATCACGGCAAGGGTTTTGACGTTATCGGTGTGAGTTTTGATGAAGACGAATCGGTAGTGCGCGAGTTCATTAAGGAAAGAGCACTACCGTGGCGGCAAATTTTGGATAGTGAAGGTTTTGGCGGCGTATTCGCAAAGCAGTATGGTGTGAGCGGTATTCCTGCACCGTTTCTGATTGATCAAGCAGGTAAGGTCATCTCTGTTAAGGCAAGAGGTAGCCTCCTCAGTGAACTCGTTGAAACAGAGATTGCAAGTAAGAAGAATTAGCGATTCATAAAGCAACAGACATTATTGATTCAGTTAAGTGTAAAATAGTAGCGATTAAAACAAAAGGTTAACGACAATGGATGAACTTCGTGACGAAGAATTAGTACATCAAAATATAGATGTCACTGATGATGGGACATTTGAGATTCTTTATCATCGATATGAAGGGCCACTCCTTAGTTTTTTTTACAGACGCGTCAACAATTGGGAAACCGCGCAAGACCTGGTACAAGAGACGTTTATTAAGGTGCATCAAAATCTCAAGACTCTTCGGAATCCCAAAAGTTTTTCCAGTTGGCTGTTTAGCATCGCGCATCAACTCATTGCAGCGCACTTCCGTGAAAACAAGAGAAAACTCGAAATCGGTTCACTTGAAGGGAATCCTGAAGCATATCTGGTTGACCTTGAACATCGTTCACCCATCTATCGCATCATTGCAAAAGAACAGATGGAGATTGTATATGCTTTGGCACAACGACTGCCAATTTCCGAACAGGAAGTATTTGAAATGAAGCTGGCAAACCCCAAAATGCCACTGGAAGAAATAGCCGATACCTTAAATATATCGTTGTCGGCGACCAAAGTCCGGTTGTACCGCGCAAAGAGAAAAATTGTTGCTTGGATGAAAGCGGAATATCCAGGTGAATTTGACCACATATTTAGAAAACAAGAGGATGCTAAAACTGATTGAAATCGTTCAGCAAACTGAATTTTTTATGTAACCTTTTAAGCCGATTTGCATTCTTATTCTAAAAGGAGGACACACATGACACCGAATGATGTCAAGGAATTGCTAAAATCTTTAATTGCGGAGGAGGGGCTACCAATTGATGTTATTGATATTGCCCCTACTCAGAACTTAGACACATCGGATTATACCACAGAGGGACGCATCAAAGATGTTATCCATCAATGGAATAAAGATGGTAAAATTTACACGCGTCATCCCGGGCGAGCAGAAATTATGGAATTCTATACCAAAACCGATTCTGTTTCGCCTGCAAAAGAATTGTTAGAATCTTTAGAAATTGAAGTGCTCCTTGAATCTATCATAACAGAACAAAAATTACCTATCTGTCTCACCGATTACGGTTTCAGGTTGGTTACATTAGCTGAGGATGACACAACGCGGTACCCTGTCAAAATTCTTCACGGTGGATTTCGGTTAGAAAAAAAACAGGGGGCTAAGGTTCTGCCAACACAGCTTGATGGGGTGGCAAATCGCTTTGAAACGTTCCTAAAGGAGAAACGCATCAAAGCGAAATTGTTCCATCGAGGTTTCAGATTAGAGAAAACTTCTGAAGCGAACATACCGCTCTCAAAAGTTGATGAGATTGCAAAACGGATAGATAATACCCTCGGCATCAACTATGTGTTAGATTCATACAACACACCACCCTCCGAGGAAGTCTTTAAATCCACGAGTTGCACAAGTGCCAATATCCGAATTTCTTTGTGGCGTTTCCCACGGCGCGAATGGAAAAGTTGAAGACGAAACTTTACTGTAACCTGATTAGACATTAGGAGGTTGAGTTATGAATCCCAATGATGTTAACAAATTACTGGAATCTTTAACTGCAGAGTTTGTCCTACCCGTTACCTTGTTCAATTGTGGCCCTCTACTGATTAGCGAAGACGATTCTAAAGTGCCAAGAGAACGTCTTGAAGATATAGCTCAGCAGTGGATGAACCTTGATAGAAGCAATAACGATGAAATTCCCCAAGAAATGCAAGAATGCATCGCGCGTTTGAAGGAAGAGGTAGGTTTGCATAGAAATCATAGAAATCACCGCATCTCTGTAGGGAAAACTGTCGCTGATATCTATGGCGAAGTAGAACATCTTGCATCAGATATACAACGTGTTCCAGAAGTTCGAGATATTCTGAAATCACTCATCACAGAACGAAAGCTTCCGTGCGATATTTTCTATCGGGGTTTTAGTGTGGTCATACTTCCAGAAGACCCGACGCGCTATCGCGACGAAGAGATGGTAGAACTTGAAACCTTACTTGAAAAAGAAAACTTAGAGGTGCAAGTACGTCATAGTGGTTTTAATTTAGTGCGAATGGAAAATGGCTCACCCGATATTCAATTCTCACGGATTCAGGAGTTAGCAAGCCGCCTGCAGGCGTCATTAGCAAAACACGGATTGAAAACACACTTATTTCATAACGGTTTTGAGCTTGAGAAAAACCAAGAAGATGAGGTGCACATCGCCGAGGTTGAAGAATTGGCATCTCGCTTAATGTTTATGACAGGTATTCATTATCGTGCAAGCGGATATGGCATGGGACCAGAAAAGGATGTGAAACCTGGGTGGACCAATAAAATTAATTGGAATTCTATAACGTTTTTTACTCGCGGGCCTTATTAGACATAACAGACTTTGCAGAAGGAGGATGAACTATGAATCCAAATGACGTTAACGAATTACTGAGATCCTTGATTAACGAATTTGCCCTGCCAATCACCTCTGTTGAAAACGGTCCTCTATTGATTTCTGAAGATGACAACTCAGCAACGAGATCATACACGGAGGAGGTAATTAGACGATGGAAGGGAGATAAAATTGCAGAAAAATTAAAAAATTTTACTATCAGTGGACATTGGCGTCTTTCAAGAGGGTGTAAGATTTCTGATGTATATGACGAAGTAGAGCGTTTAGCATCAAATTCAACTCGTATCGCGGAAGTTAAGGAGGTACTCCGATCCTTAATTAAAGAGCGAGAGCTACCTTTTAATATTCTTCACTTATGGTTTACGGTGGTAGTTCTCCCGGATAATCCGATGCAATTCCGCACTGACGATATGATAGAACTTGAGACCTTATTGGAGAGGATGACCCTTGAGGGATGTTTCGGAGAAGATAATACTAACTTCCATGTCCGCCATGCGGGTTTTACCCTATATCCAAAGGAGGATGCTCCTGATGTCCAGTTTTCAAAAGTGCAGGAAGCGGCACGGCGTTTACAATCTAAAATAGGAAAACACGGATTACAAGTGAGATTGATCCATAACGGTTTTCAATTAGAGAAAGACAGAGAAGTTGAGATAAATGTTGCAGAGGTTAAGGAATTGGCCTCCCGTTTGATGTTTATGACAGGCATTGATTATAGTGTAGGCGCTTACGGTATGGGCCCTAAAAAGGGTGTGAAACCTGGCTGGACACATGAAATTAATTGGAAAGATGCACGGGTGAGTTCCTCCCGGCCCTGGTAACTTCAGAAAAACAACAGTACAAAGTGGTTCAGAGTTAAATCGCTCTGTAGGACTATACTTGACAACTATTCTATTTCAATGAAAGGAGACTGAACTATGAATCCAAGCAAAGTTGAGGAAATACTAAACGGTTTAATTGAAGAACTCAATCTACCTATCTATACCTATGATTGTGGACCAAAAGTGGTTATTGGAAATAGTGACAGTAAAACACGAGAACGAGCAGAAGAGATCGTAAAAGAGTGGATGGATGGAAATCACTTGAGTCATGGAATTTCTGTCGGACGCACCGTTACAGAACATGATAAAGCAACAACACGTTTGGCTTTAGACACGCACCGTTCGTCAGAGGTAAAAGCCATCTTGGAATCACTAATTACAGAGCAGGCACTGCCTTTGAAAGTGACTGATTGCGGTTTTAGTTTGGACATCCTAATAGATGAAGACGTAGACTATCGGAGTGAAGAAATGATGACACTGGAATCAATGTATGAAAAAGAGGGTTTAGATATTCCAGTACGGCATAACGGTTTCGGTTTACGGCATAAGGAAGACGACACCGAAGTTCAGTTTGCTGATGCCGAAACATTGGCAAAACATCTCGCTTCTTTGTTGATAGAACATGGATTACACGTGAAATTGCTCCATATAGGTTTTCAAGTGCATAAAAAGCAAGAAGACGAAATTGATATCGCAGAGGTGGAGGAGTTGACAAATCGATTGGAGACCATGGTGGGTATCCGCTATGTCCAAGGTGGTCACGGGTACATAGTGCCCGGTCTGGATACAGACATTCACTGGACACATGCAGATATAACTACTGCTTTGCCATAGTTGTGAACTCATAGACACAGAATTCACATACATGCTGATCTGAACAACTCAAAACTCATAAATAACAACATATCTATGGAGAAAAATTATGGACCCAAACGATGTGAAAGAACTTTTACAATCTTCAGTTACAGAGTTATCGTTGCCAGTTACGGTTTCGGATTGCGGACCTCTCTTGATTAGTGAGGACAATTCTAATGCAACAAGAGATCGTCTTAAAGAAATCGTACAACAGTGGATGGACCTTGAAAGAGATGAATGCGACGAAATTCCTAAAGTGGCACAAGAAGCAAGAGAAGCTATCGGGTTTTATGGAAAACATAGAAGCTATAGGACATCTGTGGGAATAACCGAATCTGATATGTGCCAAGAGATAGAACATCTCGCATTAGGTACGAAACGGCTTTCTGAAGTAAGGGAAATTTTGGAATCATTGATGGCAGAACGAAAGCTGCAATGTAATATTTACTATATCGGTTTTGTTGTCATAGTCCTACCAGAAGACTCAACATCTTATCGCGACGCAGAAATGTTAAGACTTGAAACCTTGATAAAAGAACAGAACTTAGAAGTCCAGGTACGCCATAGCGGCTTTAATCTACCACGAAATGCAAACGAATCCACAGATATACAATTTTCAGGAATTCAAGATTTAGCAAACCGCGTGCAAAGTCCATTAGAAAAACACGGATTGAAACCGTACTTACTCCACAACGGTTTTGAACTAAAAAAAGACCAAGAATACGAAATAGATCTCGCAGAGATAAAAGAATTGGCACTTCGCTTAAAATTTATGTCTGGAATTGATTATAGGGCAAGTGGAAACAGCATGGGAGACGTAAAAAAAGTTAAGCCAGAATGGAAATCGGATATCAATTGGAACTATGTAAAGTTGTTCACGAGCAGTCCTTATTATTAAAACAAGAACAACGAAGGAGGCACCTAAAATGACATACATAATTTGCGAACCATGCATTGATGTAAAAGATAACGCATACATTGCGGTTTGTCCAGTTGAGTGCATATACCCAATGCAAGATAAAGAACCAGAAAACGATATTCCACTTGGATGGACACATACAATTAACTGGAAACATGCGCGGGTGAGTTCCTCCCGGCGCTGGTAACTTTAGAAAACAACAACACAAAGCAGAAAGTTGTGTTTTATGTAACCTTTTGAGCCGATTTGCATTCTTACTCTAAAAGGAGGACAACATGACACCGAATGATGTAAAAGATTTACTTAAAACATTAATTGCTGAGGAAGGACTTCCGATTGATATGGTCGACATGGCAGCTGATCATGAGTTCACCGGATCATCAGGCCTTACCACAAAGAATCGTATTAAAGATGTTGTTCATCAATGGGATAAAGAAGGTAAAATTTATACACGTGAGCCATGGCGACCAGATTTGATGAAGTTCTATAGCAAGACTGATGCAGAGTCTGCTACCAAAGAATTGTTGGAATCTTTAGAGGTTGAAGCTCTCCTTGAATCCATTATAACCGAACAAAATTTACAGATTCGTTTTATTGATCACGGTTTTCGCTTGATTACTTTAGAAGAGGATGACACATCGCGTTACCCTGTCAAAATCCTCCACGGTGGATTTCGGTTAGAGAAAAGACAAGAGGCTAAGGTGGAGCGAGCGCATCTGGAAGGTGTGGCAAATCGCTTTGAAACGCTCCTAAAGGAAAAACGCATCAAAGCAAAACTGTTCCATCGAGGTTTCAGATTAGAGAAAACTTCTGAAGTGAACATACAGCTCTCAAAAGTTGAGGAGATTGTTAATCGGATAGATGATGTATTCGGCAATAATTATAGACTTGATTCATGCCGCGTGCCACATTCTGAGAATGTATTCGAATCTACGGAATGTACAAGTGCGAATATTCGCATATCACTCTGGCGTTATTCACGTTATCCACGTTTTCCACGACCTTAGAATAGCAAAAAAAACTTGATTAGACATAAGGAGGATGAATGATGAATCCAAACGATGTTCACGAATTGATTAACTCTATTATCCAAGAACAAGCACTCCCTATAACTGCTTACAACGGTAGGATATTATTGATTGTTGAGGGAGAATACCATGGCAACATGTCTGAACGGTACGCAGAGTTAGAACGATGCCTTGAAACAATAATACACCAGTGGAAAGGTGACAGAACATTAGAAGATTTTAAGAATAGAAGTTTTGGTGGAAACTGGTATGCAACCATAATGGAATCCTTTTCTGAGATACATGACAAAGTTGAAAGCGTTGCCTCAGATTCATCTCGTGTTTCAGAAGCAAGAGAGGTTCTACAATCCTTAATTGAAGAACGAACACTACCTGTCAATACCATTCAAAACCGTATTAAAGTCGTAATTCTTCCGGACAATCCTGTAGACTATCGGAATGAAGAAATGATAGAACTTGAGGACTTACTACAAAAGATGTCCCTTGACGGTTCATTAAAAGAAGACATTGAAAACATATATGTTCGTCATAGCGGTTTCAGTTTTTACCCAAAGAAAGGAATTTTAGATATAGATTTCTCAAAAGCTCAGCAGTTAACGAATTATTTGCAATCTGAAATAATAAAGCACGGACTACATGTAAAATTAATTCATAAGGGTTTTGCTCTGAATACAGATGATGCAATTGATTTAGATAGGACTGAAACTGAGGAAATAGTATACCGCTTAACGATTATAACAGGCATCGACTTTCGGGTAAGTGGACTTGGAGAGAATACAACATACTTAGGTGCAGACGGTGCATATCCCTATACCTACTAAGGAGGTAAATCATGAATCCTAATGATGTTCACGAACTGTTGAAATCCATTATCCAAGAACATGCCCTACCGATAACTGCTCACAACGGTAAGGTCCTATTAATTGTTGAGGGGGAATACCCAGCAGGTAATGCATCAGAACGATATGCAGAATTAAAACAATGCCTTGAGACAATAATACACCAGTGGAAAGGGGACAGAATATTAGAAAATTATAAGGATAGAAGGTTTGATGGAACTTGGTATGCAACCATAATGGAATCCTTTTCTGATATACATAACAAAGTTGAAAGCGTTGCCTCGGATTCATCTCGTGTTTCAGAAGTTAGAGAGGTACTACAATCCTTAATTGAAGAACAAGCACTACCTATTAACACCATTCAAAACCGCATTAAAGTTGTAATTCTTCCGGACAATCCTTTAGACTATCGAACTGAAGAAATGGTAGAACTTGAGGATTTACTACAAAAGATGTCCCTTGACGGTTCGTTAAAAGAAGACGTTGAAAACATATATGTTCGTCATAGTGGTTTCAGTTTACACCCAAAGAAAGGAATTCCCGATATAGACTTCCCAAAGGTTCAGGAATTAACGAATTATTTGCAATCTGAAATTATAAAGCACGGACTGCATGTAAAATTAATTCATGAAGGTTTTGCTCTGAAAACAGATAATGAAATTGATTTAAGGTCTGAATCTGAGGAAATAGCATACCGCTTAACGATTATGACAGCCATCGACTTTCGGGTAAGTGGATTTCAGGTAGGTGGTGGATTTGGAGTGCATACAACGTACTTAGATGCCGGCCGTGCCTATCCCTATTGATTTTAGTTGGACAATAAACATAACGAAAGGAGAACGACAAAATGACGTATGTAATTTGCGAACCATGCATCGACGTAAAAGACAACGCTTGTGCTGAGATATGTCCTGTAGAATGCATTTTCCCAATTCGTAAGGAGTATGAATTATGAATCCAAATAAAGTTAAGGAATTACTCAACACTTTAATCGACGAACTCAAATTACCAATCCGTGCTTCTGTTTCTCATAGTGGACCTATATTGGTTTTCGGACCGGGAAGTAGTTCAACACGATCACGAGCAAAAAATGTGTTAGAACACTGGTCTAAAGAATATAATCGTAGTTGGGTCATTTCTGTAGGACTGCCTATGAAAGAGAGGGATGAGGCAACAACGTGCCTCGCTTTGGACACACATCGCACAACAGAGATAAGGGATATATTGGAATCTTTAATCGCTGAACAAGCACTCTCATTGACTGTTGTTGATAACGGTTTTCAATTGGAAATCCTAACTGGTGAAGGGATAGACTATCGCAGTGAAGATATGATGCAACTGGAAGCACTTTTAGAAAAAGAGGGCATAGATGTTCCAGTACGTCATAGCGGTTTTAGTTTACAACACAAGGAAGATGATGTTGAACTTCTGTTTTCGGAAGTCAATACATTGGCAAGCCATCTCTCGTCTTTATTGGTAAGACACGGGTTACAGGTGCGATTGCTCCATAACGGTTTTAGACTACATAAAGACCAGGACGACGCAATAAATATTGCTGAAGTGAAGGAACTCATCTACCGATTAAAAATTATGGTAGGTATCCGCTATGTACAAGGTGATTATGACTATTCGAATAACGTGCCAAATCCTGAAATTCATTGGACATCTGCTGACGTGAATACAGTCTTCCCATAATTTCCAAACAAAACAGCTGATCAGAACGATTCAAAAACACACATAATAAGGAGAATTTTCTAATGACTTATGTAATTTGCGAACCATGCATAGATGTAAAAGACAACGCTTGTGCTGAGATATGTCCTGTTGAATGTATCCATCCAATACGTGACGAAGCACCCGACGAATTTGAAGAAGTAGAAATGCTCTATATTGATCCAGAAGAGTGTATCGACTGTGCTATATGTGAACCTGCATGTCCTGTTGAGGCAATCTTCATAGAAGAAGATGTGCCAGAAGAATGGGAACACTACATTGAAATAAACGCTAATTATTTCCAATAAAAAAACAATAATTGACAATTTAGCAAAAATGAATATAATATAAAGGTAACTAAAAATGACGTATGTAATTTGTGAACCGTGTGTTGATGTCAAGGATAGTGCATGCGTTGATATCTGTCCTTGTGATTCAATCCGCCCACATCCAACGGAGGAATCCGAAGAATATAGAGAGGTAAATCAAGTCTTTATTGATCCGGAAACATGCATCGAATGTGGTGTGTGTGAAGCAGAATGTCCTGTTGAAGCTATCTTCTTTGATGAAGATGTGCCAGAACAGTGGAAGCATTTCATACAAATCAACGCTGATTATTTCAACAAACAACTTAGTGTTTAAACTGATAGAAACAAACGAAAGGAGAACTATAAATGACGTATGTAATTTGCGAACCTTGCATAGATGAAAAAGACAGCTCTTGTGTTGATGTCTGTCCTGTAGATTGCATTCACCCGCATCCAACTGATGCACCTGACGACTTTGAAGAAGTAGAAATGCTCTACATTGATCCGGAAGAATGCATCGATTGTGGCGTATGTGAACCGGAATGTCCCGTTGAGGCTATCTTTATGGAAGAAGATGTGCCAGAAGAATGGGAACATTTCATTGAAATCAACGCTGCATATTTCGAGTAAATAACACTAAATCGAGTGCTTATCAGTCAAAAACTAAGGGTGTTGTCTTAACAACCAATTGATATAGGTGCAAGTTCCAACTATAAGAACTATGCTATATCAATTATTAGACAATACCCTTGTTTTTTATTAAATGATGTAATATTCACTGGGATAAACAATTGAATTGTAACCTTTTTAATACGAATTCCTCCAATTTTCGTAAATTTATGCACCCGGCCTTGCACTAAGGCGCGTCACAGGATATAAAGAGGTAATGAAATCATCATATTCCAAGAGGTGACACATGAAACACAGCGATTCTGAACTTATCCAACGGACTCTCACAGGTGATGATCACGCATTTTCAGTCCTGGTGAGAAAATACCAAAAGCAGGTACACGCGCTTGCGTGGCGGATTATTGGCGATTTCCATATCGCCGAAGAAATTACACAAGATGCATTCCTAATAGTATATAAAAGATTGAAAACACTGAAGGAACCGCAGCGTTTTGGGAGTTGGGTGTCCGTGATTACGAGACGTCGATGTTTAGCGTGGCTACGCAAAAAGCGTGTGTGGACAGAGTCCTATGAACACCTGGAAGAGTCAGACAGTGAACAGATAGAAGAAACCGTATATTCTGAATATGTTGTTGAGGAAAGGGAACGAACAGCGGCAGAAACACAGTGCTATGTTGTGAAAAAATTGCTTGCCAAGCTACAGGAGAGTGAACGTACTGTCATGACCTTGCATTACTTCGGAGAAATGACATGTGCGGAGATTGGCGAGTTTTTAGGTGTATCCGCCAACACGATTAAGAGCCGCCTCCGCCGAGCACAGCAACGTTTACAGAAGCATGAACCGATGATAAGAGAGGCATTGGAACATTTCAAAATCACACCGAACCTCACGGACAATATCATGCGTGAGATTTCACAAACAGAACCGGCTGCACCTTCTGCAAGTAAACCGTTTGTGCCATGGTTATTCGCTGCGTCAACAGTTGTAGTCGTGTTGCTCATGTTAGGTTTTGGAAACAGCAAATTCTTATCACGTTTTCAGGAACCTTATAGTTTTGATGCTAACTCGGAGGTAACAGTTGAAATTATTGAGGCACCCGTTATGGCAAATCTTGCGTTGAAACCGAATGTGCGGAGGCAACTTGAAAGTGCTAACGCACAAAGCGAAAACCCTATTTCTGAACAGAAACCTAATGAGAACTTACCTCTATCAGAAAGAGTGCAGGAAGATGGAACAGTTAAACACTATTCGCAATGGGATTTACCAAAACATGCAAGAGCACGTTTGGGTAAAGGGCGTATTTATATTATGCAGTTTTCACCAGATGGCACCCAACTCGCAGTGGGGAGTGCTATTGGAATCTGGCTTTATGATGTGAATACAGGTAAGGAATTTCACCTGTTTCCTGGTCCGTGCGGTTCACTCGCTTTTTCACCAGATGGACGCTACCTCGTAAATGGTGGTGGCAGTTGGTTCTGGGGAGGAGAATTCCAGATTTGGGACACGACAACTTTTCAAAGAGTGCGACTTAATAAGACACCCTCTGAGTCAGATGCGTTGCGATTTGACCAAGACGGTAAAACTCTTGTTAGTATTGGATACCGGTTTTCCAAAAAGAATGTGATTCATTCAATAAGTACTATAAATCCTGACATTAAGCAAGTTGAGACAATAGATACAGAAGGGGAATTCGCAGCATCACTGGTAGAAAATCATCTGATTGCATTAACACAGGATAAAGTCGCAACTGCAGGAAGAAACAGTGAAGATAATCAAATTGAGATTTGGGATTTAGCGTATGAGAAAAAGGTCTCAACACTTGAAGGTCCTGAGGAATTACCATTTACTCAGAATGTTGTTAAAGTCTTAGCATTTTCGTCTGATGGTAGATTACTTGCAACTGGAAGTATGAACTCAGAAGTGCGATTATGGCATACCGATACTGGCACGCAAATACACACACTTCAAAAACACATCACTGATTCAGAAGAATGGAATGATACAACAGCATTAGCCTTTTCACCTGACGATCAGATGTTAGCATGTGGGAATGAAGATTCTACTGTTCAGTTATGGGATATTACTACAGGTGAATCTCTTGCAGTTTTCACCAAACATAACGGTGAAATTGCTACCGTGGCTTTTTCACCAGATAGCAGCACACTTGCAACTGCCAGTTTAGCAGGTTCTGTCCTACTATGGGATACTAAGACTGGGAATCAACTACCGATTCAGATTACTGGACACCCAGCAGGGGTATACACAATGGCTTTCTCTCAGGATAGTTCTACACTTACGAGCATTGCAAGCAATAGGAATCTGACATTTTGGGACTTGACCACGATACGGAAACCAAATCTAAATTCGACAAGTAAGTTCAGAATTGAAGGTACACGGATAGGAGAAGGTTGGTCTTCATTTTATGCATTTTCACCCAATGGAACAAAACTCGCCAGTATCCACAGGATGGATGCGTATCAGGTTCGTTTGACTGATGTACAAACTGGGCAAGAGTTAAAGACTTATAATTGCCCAATGAGAGGCAGTAGTTCTCTCGCCAGGAAAGTAATTTTCTCACCAGATGGAAAAACAATTGCTGTTGGAGCTAACGGTATTATACACTTGTGGAATATAGAGAATGACAAATATAAGGAAATATACCTATTAGATCCGAAAAAAAATCGTCGAATATTCGATCTAAACCGCCCCCGTCCTTTGGACATCACAAGGTTAGTTTTTTCACCCAATGGAGAGATTATTGTCAGTGGCACGAAGGGAGGAAAGGTGCAAATGTGGCATGTGGGAACTGGGATCGAATTATGTACTTTCCTTGAAGGAGAGTGGTTTGAGGAAGCAAAAAAGAAGAAAGATGGAAATATATCCAACATAAGAGCTACAAAACCAATCACTGGTTTAGTTTTTTCTCCAGATAGAGAGATGCTTGCTGTGACTACCCTTTTTGGAAAAACCCGCTTTTTTAAATGTGAGGATCAGACTCAAATTGAAGGTATTAAGGTGAAAAGGAGTGATACTTTAGCATTTTCGCCTGATGATACTTTGCTCTTAAGTGGATTAACTGCTGGCAATATTGATGTATGGGATTTGACAACAGGAGACAAACTCACTACACTTGATGGACATAGGAATGGACTGTTCCAGTTAGCAATATCACCTGATGGGCAAACAATGGCAAGCGTAGGTGGTGAAGGTGCGATTCTCGTGTGGGATTGGGACAGAATACGAAAAAGTTCACCCGAAAAGAAAGAGCCTTTAGAACAATTCAAGGATAAGTTAACCTCAATAACCTCCGCAAGTTCTGAGCGCGAATTATTCGCACAAATTGCCGAATACGGCAAAAACCCCAAAGATAAAAAGGGTTACGTCTCTATGTTGAATCAAATAATTCAAGATATGTCGGACAAGTTGAGCGTGCGATTAAATGCCACCCTCGTTTTGGCTGAATTCTATCGCGAAAACGGCATGGTTGAGAAGGCTGAAGAACTTATACAAAAAACAGGTTTCATCACTGAAGATAAATGGATGGTGCTTGGTCCATTTGATAATGCTGGTGGCATCGGTTATGGGACACAATACATTCCCGAAGACATAACAGAGATCGATTTGCGTATTAAATATGATGGACTGGATGGACTGGTGGGTTGGAAAAAGTTCACCGATGCAGAATTAGATGGCTATATCCATCTTGGGGAAAAGAATGTTGACTGGCAGGTTTCATACACTTTTGCAACTGTTAACTCCCCTGATGAACGCGAAGTTCAATTAAGGTTTGATAGTGACGACCAAGGGAAAGTCTGGTTAAATGGTAAACAGGTATTCACACATACAAAAGCCTTTATGGCAATAATTGATACATACACTATTCCTGTGACACTCAAACCTGGCAAAAACAGTATTCTCGTTAAGGTGTGTAATGAGGAAGGGGCATGTGCTTTTTATATGCGAATTACCGACACAAACGGACAACCCTATGATGATTTGAAAATCAATCGTAATGTGCAGAATCAGGAATAGAATGTCTTTGGTGAAACATATAAAGAAAAGACACTTTCACCTTACGGTAGACGGGGAATGCCTAAATGGTATTCATACCCGGGGAACGCCTAAATCATGCGAATACCATACGCGTATTCGCTTCATACCGTTGATTTCTTGATTTGGAGGTTTCCTAACCTCGCCGTTGCAGAGTATCAAACTAATTCTAAACCCACTATAAGTCTCAATGATTAGAGGAGAAAAATTATGAAATCTGACACATCTCAAACTGTTGAATCTATAATGGAAGCGTTTGATTCCGAATACACTTCTCGGAAAACGAATGCCAAACCGGTTTCTTCTGCAAAGGTAGAAACAATAGATAAAAACACCAAAGACCCACGCATTGAACGGATTCAACAACGGATTCAGCAGATGTTTTTTGACGAAACCGTTACAGCTGAGGAATATTTTGATAGCATTAATATGTCAGAACCAGAATATTTTGCTTTCAGGACAGACGGATCTGATGATCAAACACTCTATATAGAGTACACGCAAGGAGATGTAGATGCTAAATACCCACGTGAACAGTGGATTCAGATGCTTCTCAACAAAGGTGTAAGGATAGAAGGCTACAAGGATTATAAGGAATATCTTGACATACGCATGCATTTGTTTCCGAAAGAGTACCTTGCAAACGATGATGTAGATTCCTCCGAACAATCAGCATATATTGATAAGGAGATTCAAAAATATCAACGTATCCAAGAAGCAAGACGAACCGATCCAGATGTGGAACACTGGACAGTGATTGGTGAAAATGCGCTACCCTCTATCCCGGGGAGAATGTACGTGTGCAAAACTGAATCCGGTTACAAGATTGAGTCTCAAATGACTGCTAACGCTGAACCGAAACTTTCTGAGGAACAGAAAGCTGACCTACAGAATAAAGGGATCGAACCTGAGGGATGGGAAGTTGTCTACATTGATGAAAAAGGCAACTTAGTTTAGTTTTCCGAATAATGCGAAACAGGGAGAACAATTATGAGAGACAAATATGATTCCACAGATTTCTGGTATACGTTCATCAACTCATTACCAGACCAGGGACTTTCCGCTGGAAAAGGTGAATTGGAGATGGATGAGGAAACGCGGGAAAAACTCCTCGTTTATCTAAAAGAAAAGATAGAGGAAGGAGTCACGAACGAAGAAACAGCACTCCCTCCCGGTCTCAATAATTACTTTTGGCGGTTTCCAGAAGAGATGCTACCAAGACTACGAAGATTAACCGGAGGTTTTCTTAAATCAGATCCGGACAACCGGGTAGCATCCATAATTCAAACATTAGTAGACGACGCAGATTGGAATTCCGAACGGCCATCGCTTGTAGATTTTGTTAATAGTATTGTAGGTAGAACTATGGTGTTGATGCCAAAAGATCCATGTATGAATTTAGCTGTTATTGACGAGTACAGGAGTAGCCACGGATTCTTTGGACATTTTGAAAAACAAGAAATAATTCTCACTGCGCTTGAAAACTTATATACTTGGGCAAAGCAACAAGACGATACCGCTCGTTATCAGGAGGCAAGAGATTTCTATTGGCAGGGCAAGATTACCCCTTATGCAGTTTATAAGCACCTCAAAGATAGGCTTACGGATTTCAAGGAAAACCTTGAAAATCCCGAACGTTCGGAGTCGTGCAGAAATCAGATTGAAGAGTGTAAGGTATTAATCAAGAAGTGTAGGGATTTGGTTCCAGAGGAACAAGCGGCATTTCAGAAAAATCCGGTTCAAGAATCAGATGAGCAACAGAAACTACTCGATACGTCAGCCGAAAATACAGATTTTTGGGAGGCATATCTTGATACCCTTGAAAACCGTGGTCTTTCAACACCGAAATGGAGACTCACACCGAGAATCCAAGAACAACTTTTGAATTACTTCAAAACAAGGATTGAAGAAGGCGTTGTTGATGGACTAACGAGATTGCCATTGCAACTCCCAGAATATGTTCCGATTTTCCCTGAAGCGATGCTTCTGGAACTCCGAGAATTCGCTGAAGAGGTGCTTGAAAAGCAACCGAACAACGGGGCTGCAGCAAAGATATTAGCAATCATCGTGAAGAAAAGTGAAACCCCGTTCCTTGAACAAGCCATAGAGTTGTCACCTAATGATGCTGAAATTTGCTATTTGGCAATTGGACGTTACAGCGAAAGTATCGGAAATCGTCATGACCCATCGTTTGAATTGACGCTTTTAGCACTTGAAAAGTTGTTTGCAAGGGCACAACGGCAAGATAAATCCGAATTGTCTCATTGGTTAACCAAACTCTACCAAGAAGTAGGCAGAACTCCGTGCCATATCTACCGCAATCTGATGAAAAATCCCGAAGGAAACGCAGAACTAATTGCAAGGTGCGAACTCTTAATAATTCAAGCACAACACGCTTTTCAGCAACGACTTGAAGAAGAGCCTGATGACTGGTACGCTTTACGTGGACTCGGAGATATTTATGAAACTTTAGGTGAAATAGAATTAGCGCAAAAATATCCATGGGAACCGCATCCAGAATTCAGAGGGGAACAAACAGCCTGGGTAGGGAAACAACTCCCCGATTTTTCTGTGACTGCGTTTGATGGCACACCGATTTCATTTTCAGACTACCGAGGCAAATTGGTACTCCTCAACTTCTGTGCAAAATGGTGCGGCTTCTGTACGCCAGAAATTCCGTATATCAAAGAGGTATACAAAGAGCATCATGACAAAGACTTTGACGTCATCGGTGTGAGTCTGGATGAAAGTGAAACGGAACTGCGTGAATATATTGAGGAACATGAAATTCCGTGGATACAGATTTTTGATGGCAAACGTTGGAAAAGCGAACTTGCCCAGTATTTTGGTATTAATAGTGTTCCGTCACAATGGCTCATTGATCGGGATGGTAAAATTATCTCGGTTGAGACCAGACAGGAAAGACTTGGGCAACTCGTTAATTGGACGGAATCATCGCGGGTTGGTAACGTAATTCCAGATTTCTCAGCAGTTGATGTTGATGGAAAACCTGTGTCACCTGAAGCATACCGAGGGAAAGTTGTCCTACTCTATTTAGGTTCCCCTGAACAAGTACTAACGGATATTGAAACATTATACCAAAAGTATCATAAAAAAGGGTTTGACGTTATCGGTGTCAGCGTTGTGGGGTGGTCGAACGAAGAAGCACTGCGCAACAGAGTCCGTGAAAAAAACTTTCAAGGACAGCATATCTATGATAGTGGTGGATTCGATGGGCCTTTGGCGCGGCAATTTGGTATCGATCCATGGCGACAACTTCCAGCAATTGTGTTGGTAGATAAAGAGGGAAAGATTATTATGTCCCGCTACGAAGAGGTGCATTCTCAAGCAGCTTGGGTAGCAAGATTGGAAGAACTTGTTGCTACACATCTTGGAATGTGATAAAATTCAAAAGGTAGGAGGTATAACCGTTATGGCATATTTTATTACTGACGAATGCATCGGATGCCTGCAGTGTTTATGTAAATGTCCTGTTGATGCGATTACAGGTGATCGAAATAAATTGCACATTATAGACCCAAATGTGTGTATTGATTGTAGCGCATGCGGCATGGCATGCCCGGTGGAAGCGATTCGTGACCAATTTGGGGAAGTGTGTAAGTTTATCCCTCGCCCCACACACCGTCCGATAGCTGTTATCTATGAAGAACTCTGTTCCGGATGTGATTTCTGTGTGCAAATCTGTCCGTGGGAATGCCTTGAAATTATAGACCCGAATACAAATGAACACGCTGACAGTTTCTTCGGTATCTGTGAACTCGTCAAACCGAAGGATTGTGTTGGTTGTATGCTTTGTGAAGAGGTTTGCATCAAAGACGCTATCCGAGTTGAATCGCCAGTATTATTGGAACTTGCAGAGGCTGCAGACTGAGATTTACCGATACGCCAATTGAATCAATTAAGTTTTATTATAAACAAAGAACCCCAACCCATTTGTCATGGGTTGGGGTTCTTTTTCAAAAGATACCCCCGACGAGATTTGAACTCGTGTCGCCGCCGTGAAAGGGCGGTGTCCTTGGCCAGGCTAGACGACGGGGGCATATAAGAAGAATAGATGAGCCGTACAGGAATCGAACCTGTGACCCTCTGATTAAAAGTCAGATGCTCTGCCTGCTGAGCTAACGGCTCAAATTACAATATATTATTGTACACTCATTTTGGACAAATGTCAAGTTAAAATGCAGAAGTATTCATTTTTCCAATAATTTTTTCTTCTCTAAAAAAACCACCTCTTGTAGAAACAAGCGTCAACCCGCGACCTTCTATTATAGTCCAACCTAAAAATATGCGAACACTCTCCTGGTAGGTGCGGTTTCCTAACCAATTCAGAATACCAAACGCGTATTCTGACATACCCATAGGCGTCAATTTAGCGGTCCGCCCCTCTGGTAGGCGCGTTTTCTAAACGCGCCGGTGTCAATTTGAGCTTGAAAACACGGCGCGTTTCCAAAACGCGCCTACTCAAACTTAGGATCCGGTGCGGTTAGGAAACCGCA
>JAJDWA010000066.1 GCA_022825825.1 Candidatus Poribacteria bacterium | reverse complement strand
CACACGCATGGTAAGTCGGCGTGGACGGTGTTGACGGCGTGGACGGCGTGCTACTCCCCACAGAGACCGTATAACTCGGCTCAACAATGGAACCTGACGGCAGATACGTATATGCCGTAATCACATAATCACCAGACGCATCGCTGGGGAAGGTATAACTGAACGTCGCACTCGTGCTGCTACCATCGCCCGATACGTACGAAACAGACGTGCCAAAACCCGATTCACTCGGAGATTTCACATACCAGTAAATACTGCTGTATGCCGATGGTAACGTCAGACTCGCTGTGTGGGTTCCACCAGCAGAAGCGGTATAACTGCCACCCGAAGGCGATAAACTCGCTGTGCCGCCACCAGCACTATGGTTACTCGCATTCGGACAGTTTGAACTGCCATCTATACATGAACTGCAAGTCGAGGATGTGTCTATAGAGTCACCGATACTCTGGCTATATTTGGTGGGACCATAAAAAGAAGCACTGCTGCTGCTCAGATTGCCACCATGTGCAGAATACGCAGACGGCAGTCCGAAGCCAACACTTTTTGCCTGATAACTACTCGCATATTTCTTTCTATTATGATAACTATGCACAGCTTCATAGGAATGTATACCCGTCTCACTCTGAGACCCCGGACACCCCCGATACGCAGCACCGCATCGCCCCAAACGCTTCGGCACCGAAAGTCCACCCGGGTAATAAACAATATAGTGATCGCAAGACTTCACCGCATGCTTATCGCCATCACCTTCTTGACACGTATACCACCCCAGGCCACAGCCCGCTACACACTCTTATTCGGGTCCTTATAACCCCCACAAATGATCTGGTGCGCGTCGCGCGCGCCATACGGCGTATAAAACGTCCAGTGGCACGACACCAAAGATTCCAACGGTTCACCCACGCCTGACAAGACACCATTCCCCTTACAACGCCACCGCGGCTCCTCTTTCTCCGGAATCTCTATCGGCGGAATCGGCAAAGGCAGTAAGGCATTCAACTGCGAACCGGAATGAGTTTTCTCGAAATTGCCCTTGACAGCTACAGCAACTGCATGCATACTCTCCATCATCACCTTCGCATCGCGCGTTGTCGGTAATAATGCTCGTTCACCGTCTTGCACGCCTCCGCATAAGCCTGCTCTCTGTCAATCTGGTTCGGCATCTTCAAAAGTTTTTCAACAACATTTCTGGCAGGTGTAATAAGATTCCTTGAAAAATACGCCTCAATGAAGTCAAGCACACTGCCTGACCATTCAACACCGGGACCAAATGCCACTTTCCGCGCAGCGTCACGCTTTGCAATTAAAACCTGCCCTCGATCATCAAGACTGACAGCATGAGTCCTGCAAGTGTTTGCCCACTGGATCATTTGGTTGGTTAAAGCCAGCGTCGGATTCAGGTATTCGGGCTTCGCATCTTTGCCAACGACATCCTTCATCGGTGGTATTTGAATATTTACCAGATCATGGTTGTCTGCGGTGGCAATCAAGCCACTACACAATAAAATGAGACCGACTGCAAGAAAATGTGTGAAAAAACGGGTTTGCCTCTTCATTCTTTACCTCCTTCGGTGGGTGTAGATTCCTCCTCAAAAATCATAGCGGGCAACTCTTCGGTGGCAGGACGATATTTAGGCAGTTTTGGCAAAGATTTTCTCTGTGCCTTGTTGTATTCTACTAGTTCGGTTCTCATCTCGTCCTGTATTTTTGCTATCCTTGGGACAATCGTGTTATGAAGTTTCACGCTTGCCTCATAATCTGTTTTACGTAA
This sequence comes from Candidatus Poribacteria bacterium, assembly GCA_022825825.1. GTDB lineage: Bacteria > Poribacteria > WGA-4E > WGA-4E > WGA-3G > MSPOR6. The sequence continues at coordinate 38,031 of JAJDWA010000066.1, read as the reverse complement.
ATCCATGACCTCCTGCATATATAACTTATAAAGATGAACGAGATCCCCAGAAGACATCTGCCGCAACTCCGACTCTGTCGGCAATTCAGCAGGCAGTTCATCCGGTAAATCCGTTTGCATCAGAGAATCATAAGCCCTCTGTCGTAACTCTGCTGCTGTCGGTACTGGTGAAGAAGCAGTGTCTTCTACACGACACCAATGATCCCCATGCCAGACGTATTCATGCCCATCGTCGGGTTTATTCTGGTAATTTTGCAGAACAATGTCCCCAGGACGCGTATTAGACTTATTCACACCAGTCGGTTGGTTAATACCTGTTTTCAATAGTTGCTTCGCTTCGGCTAACTCTTTTTCAAGTTGCCGAATTTCTGCGGACTGCACAGCGAACATGTAAGAGACGCCTGCAATCACGAGTACTATGAGGACACCAAGTCCCCAGGACATTCTTTTTGACATGTCAGTTCTCCTTTACTGCGTAGTTGTCCCAGTTCTGTCTCGTCCAGCGTGCAGCGTTGTCTCGGATTGGGACAAATCAGGTTCGGTTTCGGTAATTCTTTTCTCCGTGGACATTCACGTTTGAATTGTTGTTCACAATCAGACGTGTCTATTTGCGTGGCATCTATTGTGCCAAACAGAAACAAACCGCTGATGATGAATGCGAAAACAGTGAATGTGGTGAGAAATGCTTTGTAGTCTCGTTTCATCTTGTGCCTCCTCTACTATATGGAGCAGGTTAATTGTTTTAACAGACTACAGAAATAGGTAGGTATTTGTACAGTTTTAGCTATTTCTATAGAGGGCTGGTGCCTATTACATGCATTGACACTACTATAGGTCTTTGCTAAAATAGACACCAGCGCTGTTATTCTGATACAATAGCAGTGCTCGGCATCGACAGTGGGGTAAAACACTGTCGGTGCATTGAAGAGCACCTCCGACGTAATTAATGCACGCGAGCGTGAATATCCTACGTCAAACGACATTATACAATATTGTACGGAAATTGTCAACAAAAACAACCGAAATTATGTATTTTTTGTTAAAATGCATCTGACAAGGGGTTAAATAGATAAAATAACGATTTTTTCAGCGAGATATACCTATTGCTTTGTCAATATATTATTGTAGGTCGCGATTCGGAGATCGCTCCTACAAAAAATGTGCATCTTTAATTTCAAAGTTTACCATAATTTGCGTCTGTCCTGTATTAATAAATTCAATACATGCTTTCCAGAAATTCGCTTAATAAAACTCGATTGATATAGTAACGCGATCTCGGGATAAGCAATTTTGGAAACGGTAGGTTCGGTTTCCTAACCGCTCCGCGTCAAACATAAAACCTATCTGTCGTTGCTGGGATAAGCCTGTTCGGTTAGGAAACCGAACCTACCAGGAGACCGGAATATCAATTTATTTTTATAATTACTATAACCTAAAAAGGAGTTCATCATGAAAAAAGTTTTTGTTGTTACCGCAGCGATTATTGTGCTGCTTAGTTTTGCCCCGCGTAGTAAGGCAAATCCCTCAAACGGATTAGTGCTGCATCTGAGTTTTGATAATAACACCATCAATGGTAATACTGTGAAAGATCTATCTGAAGAAGGCAATGATGGGACGATTAACGGCGGCGCGAAGACTGTCGCAGGAAAACACGGCGAAGCGCTGGAGTTTGATGGTACGGATGATTTTGTTGAAGTGCCACTGGTAGATTCGATTACTTTTTCAACTGGCGATTCACTTACAGTACAGGTGTGGGTAAAAACAGATGATCAGCCGCCGAAGAACGATGGGATTGTCGGGAACTATCGTCCGAGTACTGACGCAGTTTGGCTACTCTCCGTTAGTGGCGATAACCCAGCGACTCGTGGCAAAATGGGTTTTTCTGTCCGTGATAAAGGACGTGCCAGTAGTGCTGGGATAACTTCTCCGGACTTCCTGAATGATGGCGAATGGCATCTCCTCGCTGGCGTCCGAGATCAGAAAGCAAAAAAGATCCGATTTTACGTAGACGGTAAGCTAATTGATGAAAAAGATGACAATACTAAGGACATCAACAGCGGACAGTCTATTTGGATTGGAGAGCATTTGAATCGTTTTTACAAAGGACTAATTGATGAAGTGAAGGTGTGGAATCGTCCTTTAACCGCCAAGGAACTTGATCAATCAGGGCAGCAACCGGCTCTTGTTCATGCCGCTGGAAAACTGACAACCACATGGGGTACCATCAAGGCAACACATCAATAAAACTACTTTCGTATAATATTAAGGCATGGTCCGGTGAATGCCATAAGGGATATTTATACCGTTGATTTGGTACACCACCATGTCTCATCTAATATCTACATTGATGTCAATAGTGTGGCGGCAAATCGAACGTCGCTTTGCTATCAAGTTATGCTTAGTTTTCGTTGTTGTCGCTTTCTTCGTCTTCGACGGATTCGTCAAGTATTTCAAAAGGATGCTCAGATCCATCTGCAGGACGAATGTACGGATCCTCTATTCCGAGCATCTCATACCAACCTGCAAAGTCGAGAGGTTCTGCCCCCCATTGAAAATTCGTCCCGTCGAGATACTTGACACCGTGTCGAGTTTCGAGCATTCTCTGCGCAACATTTATCCGCTCATTATTGATATAGAGAAATACGTCGCACAAAACTCTTCCATGAGAATCGCGTCCATCAGCAACAAGTTCCATTGATAGAGACACTCCATCAATAACAGATTCTGCAACGAGGCTTCGTAGATAATCTCGTGCGATAAACCCTCGTGCTTTAGCGAGATCTCGCTCTGCCTCAGGATAATTTTGTGAGCGTTTAACTTCAGCTGCATCAAGCCCAATTATACGTACATTCTCTACCATGTATAGACCATCTGCACGTCTTTGGATACCTGGCCAAGTGTCCAAATCAACAGGTGCCGGATCATCTTCATATTGATGTAAGAGAATGAAAACATCGTTTATCGTATCACCATCAATGACTCTATTGATATTATTGATGCTTCCGAAGTATACGGTTTTGTCGTCTGCATACCTGATCTTTGATAGAGGTCCACATGAAATATTGACGCTCGTGTCGTCGTATGTGAAACGACATCTTTCATTTTCGAAATAGACATCCTTGCCGAGTATTCTTCCATCTTCGCAACCAGTTAATGTAGTGGTAGCGATCAATGCGAAGAAAATTAAGGTAGGAATCGTAATCCAGTTTCGTCTGTAGAACAATTGATCATTCATTTTTAATTTCCTAATTGTTTAGAATAACGTGAGTTTGATAAATCCCGTAGACTTTCTAATCCCGATTTAGTACCCCAAGGTAGGCGCGGTTTTGGAAACGCGCCTGTCCCTGTGCTGAAGAGTATCTAACGGCGCGTTTAGAAAACGCGCCTACCAGGGTGTGGTACTGCTAAATTGACGCATAAGGGTTTCGCTGCGCTCTACCTAACTACTTATACTCAATAATTATCAAACTCACGTTAGAATATGTACGTTACGCACATGCTGCGTTAACGTCGTGACGTTAATAGCGTAACTCAACTTTGTGCCCCATGCCTCATTTAAGCCCGTTTTTATCCACTTAATCCACTGATAAGTCCTCCAAATCAGCACCCGAGTAGATATTCTCGGCTATTTAATGCATCGGTTAACGAATGTGTAGTCGGCGCATTTTCAAGTAACAGATCACCAGTATAATTTTTCGACTGAAATTGCTGTTTAATAGCCTTAAAATCCACATAGCCTTCTCCTACTTCTGATAAAACTCCCGCTTCTGCTTTCTGCTTGAAATGCACTGATGTCAGGTTGTCCATCTTGACGTTGCTCCAGAATTCCTCTGGCGGATTTAGGGTCGTCCCATCAGCAAGGTATGTGTTCGTTTCGTCATAAGTGAGTTTTGCCCCACCTGCAACAGCCAATCTCAAAGTCAATACTGCTGACTGTCGGGCGTTTTCAACAGCGAAGATCATGGGATATTCTGGCAAAAGTGAAGCGTACAGCTTTAGATTAGCGATTGCAGCGCTTTCATCAATCTCACCCTCGGTATCCAAATCAACAAGACGCAACCTTGCTCTTATAGGACACAGCATATATGCCAATTTCTTTGCAATTACAATCTTTTGTGTGTTTTTCTCACTATTAGTTGGTTTTAAAAGCCATGGGTGTGACATTGCGTAGCTTAGTGTCAATCCTGCTGCTTTTCGGGCAAACTCAGCAATCTCCTTAAATAGAGCGGCATGTTTTGTTTTTTTCAAATCAAAACCATCAATTGTAAAATCACTATCCCACACAGCATCACAGAGAGTTTTAAATTCTGCATCGGTATAATCAAGCATCGCTTCTTCAAGATTTTTAATGAGACTTCCGAATTCGGAGTTGCGAAGATAATCGCCTTCGCGAACCTCCATATCTCTAAATCCGTTTGCCCCGAATTCCACCATCAAATCATCAAACCGCGTACCATTTTCTATCTCTTTCGCCCAGATATTGGTAACAATCCCAAGTCTTTCAAACATTTTGACATCCTCGCGCTGTTAAGGTATGATATAAAGAAAACCATAAATAGGTCCTAATACATTTCAAGGAGACATTATGACACAAAATTCCAAATTCACCGATGAACTGAGACAGTTCGCTGCACCTATCTGGGAAGCAGACCTTAAGCATCCCTTCGTTCGCGGAATGGCGGATGGAACGTTACCAAAAGAAAAGTTCAAGTTCTACCTGATTCAAGATTATCTGTTCCTATTGGACTATAGCCGCGTATTCGCGTATGGTGTTATCAAAGCACACGATGAAGCGACAATGGCACTCTTTGCTAAACTGCTCGACGAAACGTTGAACACCGAAATGGATTTACATCGCGGGTATTGTGCAAAATTTGGCATCTCTCCCGCTGATATGGAAACAGCACCGATGGCACCGACAACACACGCCTATACGCGACACATGCTTCAGGTTGCACAAATCGGGACGCTGGCAGATGTGATTGCCGGCGTGCTTCCGTGTCAATGGGGGTATGCCGAAATCGGTACAACCCTCGCCGAACAGGGAGGTTCACCCGAACCGCTATATCAGGAATGGATAGATATGTATGCTTCTCCTGAATTCCTTGCGTTAGGTGAATGGTTGCGAAACTTGCTGAACAACATCACAACTGATAGCAGCTCCGCTGAAAAAGATCACCTTCAGAAAACTTTCCTACTCAGTAGTCGTTATGAATATCTATTCTGGGAGATGGCATGGACAGAACAGGCGTGGCAGATTTAATCCGATTTCTCAACCGGTAACGCAAAATGCAATACAGTGCCTTGCCCTAATTCACTTTCTAACCATATCCGTCCATTATGGCACAACAGAATATGTTTGGTAATTGCCAATCCTAAACCGGTGCCGCCCATTTTCCGTGCGCGTCCTTCATCAACACGGTAAAACCGCTCAAAAACGCGGGGTTGCGACTCTAATGGAATACCGATGCCTGTATCTTTTATATGAACAACAATTTCATCTGCAGCATCTGAGTCTGTTTCGACTACCTCTGCCGAAACAGCAATCACGCCACCATCAGGTGTATATTTAATAGCATTGTCAATGAGGTTCACAAAAACCTGCATGAAAAGTTGGCTATCTACATTCGTTTGAGGCAAATCTTCAGGTATTTCCCACTGCAAAGTCACTCCTGATTCTTCCAACACCGGCTCAAACACATCCAAAATCTGTTCATGGAAATCATTAAGGTGGCACAACGAACGTTTCAACTCAACATCTCCCGATTCAAGCCGTGCCAATTCCAGTAAATCGGAAACCAATCGTGAGAGGCGAGCAGAGTGATTTAGTATCTTGACAATGAATTCTTTGCGTTTCTTACTTTTAGTAGAACCGTTGTTCAGCAGCGTTTCAGCATATCCCTGAATTGTGGTTAAAGGTGTTCTCAGTTCATGCGAAACATTCGCTACGAAATCCGCGCGAATCCGCTCCAGTTGACGCACATGACTCACATCGTGGATAACGATAACATACTCACTCTCAGCGGTAACAGGCACCACCGTTACCTCCGCTTCCGACTCCTGCAGATTCCCAAGACGAATTTCTGAAAAAGCAACAGTCTCTGTCTGTTCTGCTTCTCTGAGTAACGCCTGCAGTTCAGGAATACGGTTAATTTCAATCAATGCTCTACCGATATACATATCAGGAAGGTTTAACATAACAATCGCGGCTGGATTGGCATAAGTGATCTCGGATGCCCCGTTTACCAACAACACACCTTCACTCATGTTATTCAAGATAGTTTCTAAACGCTGATTTTCTACGGAAATCTTTTCAATCTGCTCCTGAACCTTGTCTGTCATGAGGTTGAAATTCCGTGAGAGTTGTCCTAACTCATTAGCAGAATTGACCTCAACTGGCGAAGTCACCTCTCCTGAAGCAACGGATTGCGTTATCTGAGTGAGCTTCCTAATTGGTTTGACAATAGCACCAGTCGCGAAAATACCGAACAGAATCGCAAGGATTGAGCCAGCAATACTCACAAACAGCAGAATCCACTGTAAATTTCCAAGTGCCGTGTTAACAGTTTTCATCGGCAGTGCCACACGACAAAAACCTATTAAGTCTTCGTTCTGTTTCATCGTTATTGCTAAATATCGGTATTCTATTTGGGTTGTCGCGCTTTTACGTTTGCTCAGACCGCTTCCGAGATTCAGAGCATCTTGTACCTCCTCACGAGTTAAGTGGTTGTCCATCGCAATCAGCGATTCACCATCTCGTTCTGTATCCCCCCAGACAGTTCCATCCGCACCTATGAACGTCAAACGCACTTTCCCTGTTTCTCCAAGTCTATCAACAAGCCCATCTATTACCTGATATGTAAAGTCTTCCTTTTGTGGAAGCTCTTCAATTAGAAATTCTTTGGCAAGCGCAGCCTGAATTTCCAACTCATTGGTAATGCGATCACTTAACAGGCCTTTAAGTGTTCCCGCGAGAAAAAAGTACATCGCAAATAGCACCAGAAGTACGATGCCTATGTAGCTAAGCGTGAGTTGTGTTCGGATATTCATAACTTTTTTCGTCCGGGCGTTGTTTGGATTCCGTTATCATAATAGCATATATGAGAACTTATTGACATTTAAATTAGGCTTTGCTAAACTGCAACTATGCTTAAATATAGCAAACATGAAAGGGGCAACAATGAAAATCCGATATGAAGGTATTTTTTCGCCGACGGTAACACCACTTGATGAAAAAGAACGCGTTGATGAACTCGGGTTTATCAAACAACTTAACCGCTTGATTGATAACGGTGTTCACGGCATTTATCTGTTAGGTTCTTCGGGGGAGTTTACGACTTTGACAAATGCAGAACGTGAACGTGCGTTGGACATCGCCACTAAAACTATCGCAGGACGCGTGCCTATTATCTGTTGTGTGATGGATACAAGCACCCAGCGAGTCATCCAAAACATTGAAACAGCGCAGCAATTTGGGGTTGATGCTGTCGCAGCAACACCCGGTTACTATTATCCCTCCACTGATGACGCAGACATCATCCAATTCTATCAGGAAATTGCCGCAAGCACCGAATTACCTGTGCTAATTTACAATATCCCGTCTACTGCAAAAACCGCTATTAAACCGCATATCGTTGTGCAATTGGCAGATGATTGTGAGAATATCATTGGTATTAAGGATAGTTCCGCTGATTGGATAAATAGTCTTCATCTCTTAGCAATGTTAGGTGAACGTGACGACTTCTCCATCTTCATCGGTTCGCATTTTATTATCGGGGCAGCGTTGCTATTTGGGGCGAATGGCGGCGTTATCTCTATTTCAAACGTTGCACCGAAAGAATCTGTCGCACTCTACAACGCAGCAAAAGCACGTGATATTGATGAGGTAGACCGACTCCAAAAATGGATGATTAGGCTCAGCAAACTCTATACTTATGGACAAGGTGTAAGCGGTATGAAGGCGTGTCTGGAGATTTTGGGTGTTTGTAAGGCACACACGACCAGTCCGCTGTTGCCGCTTAGTGATGCAGCGAAAGCTGAATTAAAAGAATTGCTTACCGAATTAGGACTCTTGTCCTAAACTACGGTAAAATAAATAGACACCTTCTCTTCGGTAGGCGAGGTTTCCTAACCTCGCTGGGTAGAGTATATAAGTAATTCTAAAATCTACCATAAAATGATTGAAATACAACCACTTCACAACCCACCTAACGCTACGATAGCTGTGCCTGGCTCAAAAAGTTTTACCAATCGTGCGCTGTTAGTTGCCTCACTTGCACACGGAGACTCAACATTGACAGGCGCGCTTTTCAGCGATGACACGCACTATATGTGCAACGCGCTCCGAAAACTCGGTATCCACATTACAGAAAACAGGGAACAAGCCACCTTTTATGTTAGCGGAAATGGCGGAAATATCCCTGCTCAAGGTGCAAATCTCTATGTAGGCAACTCAGGCACAACAACGCGTTCACTAATCAGTTATGTTTCTCTCGGACACGGTAAATTTGTTATTGATGGCGATGAACCGATGCGGCGCAGTCGTCCTATGTCAGATTTACTTGATGCCTTAATGCAGCTCGGTGTTTCTGCTCGCTCCCAATTTGATAACGGACACCTCCCCGTTATCGTTCAAGCAGATGGACTCGAAGGCGGAAAAACTGAATTGGATGCCAGCAAAAGCAGCCAGTTTTTAACATCGTTGATGCTCATCGCACCTTATGCTAAAAACGGTATGGAGATCGAGGTTGTCGGCGATCTCAAAACAGCCTATATTGACATTACATTGTCGGTTATGGAAGCATTTGATGCACAAGTTATTAACAATAATTATCAACATTTCCACATTGCAGGTGGACAGCAGTATCAACCGCGTGCTTACCACATTGAGCCAGATGCCTCCAGTGCGTCCTACTTTTTCGCTGCTGCCGCACTCACAAGTGGATGCGTCACCGTCAAGCACTTATCCACATGTTCTGCACAAGGCGATGTCCAATTTGTGCATGTTTTGGAGCAGATGGGATGTCAGGTTTCTGTTTCTGATGCGGGTATTACTGTAAAAGGCCCGCATCAGTTGAAGGGTGTTGATGTGGATATGAAGGCTATTTCGGATACTGCGTTGACGCTTGCCGCCATTGCCCCTTTTGCCGATAGTAAGGTTGCCATCCGAAACATTGAACATACGCGCTGGCAAGAGACCGACAGAATTCACGCGATGGTGACCGAACTCCGAAAATTAGGTGTGCCTGTGGTTGAACACCGAGATGGACTTGAAATCTCACCTTCTCTCATTACCCCTGCAGCGATTGATACCTATAACGATCACCGCGTGGCGATGGCGTTTTCCCTTATCGGTTTAAAGGTGCGTGGGATTCGGATTAATGATCCTGAGTGTGTGAGTAAGACGTTTCCCAATTATTTTGAGGTGCTGCAAGGGCTTTATGGTTGAGAATGTCCTCTCATCTAATCTTAAATTTCTGTCCCCAAAGATTGATAATTCATAAAATTTATGGTATACTTAAAAGTACAAGTTGAGCGTACTTTTGAAAAGTTTCCACGTAGGTAAAACCGATTAGGAATTCATGAAGTCACCCCATTATAATGACAATGTTTTTATCAATTGTCCATTTGACTCATATTACAAACCTTTGTTTGATGCAATGATATTTGCTGTGCATGATTGCGGTTTTATCGCCCGTTGTGCGCTTGAAGAAGGTGACGCAAGCCAAGTTCGGATTGATAAAATCTATAGCATTATTGAAGATTGCCGTTATGGGATTCATGATATATCCAGAACGGAATTAGATGAGACCTCACAACTACCTCGGTTTAATATGCCCTTATAGTTGGGAATTTTTCTTGGGGCAAAGAGGTTCGGTATAGAAGAACAAGAAAGAAAAAAGTGTCTTGTGATGGACACAGAACCGTATCGGTATCAAAAGTTTATTTCAGATATTTCAGGTCAAGATATTTTTGTGCATAACAATAATCCTGAAGAAGTCGTAAGGGTTGTTCGGAATTGGCTTGGCACCGCATCGGAACGCGAGGCAATTCCAGGTGGTGGAATTATTTGGAGACGTTACCAAAGTTTTTTGAACGATTTACCTCAGGTCGTTCAGAGACTTCGTTTAGAGGTTGAAGACCTGAAGTACTTCAATGATTATATTTTTGCTGTAGCAGAGTGGCTGCATGGTCAATCAAATAGCGAACTATAAACTTGTTCTATGGAGGTGAATAGAAATGCCAAGACAGAGAATTGTTAAATATCCCCCTAAACGAGGAAAAATCCCAAGATCAAAAATAGAACGAGCAGTCAAGGCAGTTCTTGAGGCAAGAGGAGTTCAAGTAGAACCTAAACGTGATACCTATAAATATCACCTAAAGCGCGGTGACGAGATCATCCGCAGCGGATTTACGAATGACTTAGACCGACGTGAAAAAGAGCTCCAGCGAGAGTACGGTAAAGATGTCCATATTCACCAAGTTGGGAAACGTACGACACGAGAAAATGCGCGAGAATGGGAGAAAAAGAAAAGGCGAGCCACCACTTAGTTTCGAATCCTATAGGGAGAACACACACATGAATTTTGATAAACAAACAACGCAGGCATTTAAAGACATCATTACCTGCAATCCGCGGATTATGAGTGGCACGCCTGTTTTTAAAAATACGCGTGTTCCCATCAAAAATCTCCTTGACTATTTGGAGGCAGGCGATGACTTAGACGAATTTTTAGACGATTTCCCTTCCGTCAGTCGCACACAAGCTGTGCAAGCGTTGGAATTAGCAAAAAAGATGCTAATCATACAAGCCCATGCATATTCTGATTGATGAATGCTTACCGAAAAAACTCAAACGAGAGTTGTGTGGGCATAATGTTTTTACGGTTCAGGAAAAGGGTTGGGCTGGTATAGAAAATGGGGACTTACTCCGTATAGCAGAGAAGGAATTTGATGTTTGGCTTACTGCTGATAAAAGCATTGAATATCAACAGAACCTTATCCACTTTGATATTGCAGTTGTTGTGCTTGTTGCTTATAGGAATAGGTTAGATGCTCTACTTCCCCTGATGCAGCGGTTACGCGAGGTGTTACAAGTTATTCAACCTCATGAAATTGTTTATGTTGAGTCCTAAATTTGTCATTAAGGTGAATTGTTTTGCTTCTATGGTAGTTATTTTGAAATGAAACTATTGGATACCGTTGCACTCTTAGAAGACTTGCCAACACTCAAATTATATCGTGGGCAGGTCGGTACTATTGTTGAGATATATGAACCGGACGTATTTGAAGTTGAGTTTTGCGATCTTAAAGGTCGGACGTATGCTTTAGAAACATTGCCAGCATCGCAACTCATGCTACTCCGGCATGAACTTTTTGAAAAACGGAAATCTGCTTAATTCTGACTTGAATAGAGAATAATATCATGGCGTTTAGCGATTTTAAGACAATCTCTGAGGTGCAAGAAAGATTTAGAGTCACATACACAGAAGATGACTTCGTCGAAGCTGAACCAGCAACGCCTTCGGTGGCGTTCCTGCAAGACTTTGAATTTACCCGAGAACATATCAACGTTTTTGCGTCTGAAGCATCACGGTGTGAAACAATTATCTTTCCTGTTTTGAAGGAGAGTTATAAAGCCTATGCTGATCGATACGCGCTCTGGATAAAGCAAACCATCACTTACGACGACATCTTGAACGGAACGCCAGATTATTTTATCTCTACTAAATCTGAATTAGGCAAAACCGTTGTGGGAAGTCCGTTGATACTGCTTGTTGAGGCGAAGAAAAACGACTTTGACCAGGGGTGGGGGCAATGTCTGGCAGAGTTAGTCGCCGCCCAAAAAATAAATGCTGAAAAAGTGAACGATGGCGCAGCCCTATCCGTGTACGGTATTGTCACTGATGGTACATTATGGCAGTTTGGAAGACTTATCGGTGATACCTTTACCCAAAACAGAACAGACTTTGCATTGGCTAATTTATCCACGCTTTTTGGCGCAGTTGATTCTGTGTTCAAAGCCACGGTTAACCAGTAGCCTATATAACGGAGTAATTTCCTGATTGTTATTTATCTTCTAAAAACGACAGAAAAGGAAACTGAACGGCTCTGGTGGTTCAACGAAACTAAAATATAGCAATATTCGGAGGAGAAAATGAATTTATTGGAAGATATTCAGAACGCTGCAACTGACTCCTCAAGCGACGTATCAACTTTACTTAGAAAGTGTAAAATTCTTGCCGCACGCTTAGAGAACCAGCATCTTGAGGATTGGCTAATTTGGGAATCTAACGGATACCCAGAGGCTGCTCTTGTCCCAAGTTACCGAATATGGCGACTGCAAGTGAGAGGAAATTTCTTGGGACCTTTTTCTAAATATCAACATGCACCAATTCCTATAGCACTGTTATCCAAAGATGCACAGAAGATGTACAACAAGTACGAATGTAGATTTAGTATTCCATCTATTGAGTCTGCCATAGAGGAAAGCAAAAATGGTATGGTTCAACTTGAAACGGGGGGACTAGCGTTAAGTGTTGGCCAAAATGTATACACGAACATGACTTGCGTGGAGTGCTGGGCAGAATTCGGTGTGGGGAATTTAGTTGAAGTGATTAACGCCGTACGCAACCGTATATTGGACTTTTCGTTAGCTCTTTGGAAAGAAAGTCCGACCGCAGGTGAAACAAATCCAAACATTCGGAAGGAGATTAGATCGGATAAAATTACACAAATATTTAATACAAAAGTCTATGGTGGGACAGCAAATCTTGTTGGTTCAGCGAACAATTCATCCGTAGAATTTAACATTGAATTGAATAATTTTGAATCGGTACGTCGTGTGCTGCAAAATAATGGCGTGTCCAAGAATGATATTGATGACTTGCAGAATGCCTTGAAGGAGGACAAATTACCTCAATCTCCCAAGCAATTCGGTACTAAAGTTTCTGCTTGGATATCACGAATGATGAAAAAAGCATCAGACGGTACTTGGAATGTTGGATTAGCAGCTGCGGGGAATCTCTTATCCGAAGTGCTCTCTAAGTATTACGGACTGTAGAGATTCAGTAGCGACATCCTGAACGTGGGAAGTCAAATATTTTAAGATGGCAACTGAAAATGGCAGAGACTAAATCAATGTAAGGATTAGTAATTGTGTCTGGAATCTCGCCTAAAGTGAGGCACCTCCGCTATCCAAATCCTATCAATCGCCGCCACAACCCGCAGCGTCTCCGCAACAGCAACCAAAATAGACCGATACTGCCGTACCTCCGCATGACTTAACGTTTCACCCCGCCGATCCTTCAACCACTTCTCACACACCTGATACGCCCCGATCTCATACGCCCACACCTCTGCAGGCACATTTGTGAAATACTGCGTGGCGTTAATCCAAACCTTACCATCTTCATAACGAGGTCTTGAGACAACCCCGTCACCTTCACCCTCAAACCGATGTGTTGGTTGTGTCCCTCTTTCTTCTGTAGGAGCGACCTCTGGTCGCGATACATTTTTCAACAAATGCCAATTAATCAACTCCTGCCCTAACACTGTGAGGCTGCGGAACTGGTCAATATCCTGTGGTAAAGGGATACGCGGAAAATCGTATTTTAGAAACTCATAATACCGTTTACGGTAGGTCGGACTATAAAGCACAGCATAGATATAAGCGAGAATCTCCTCTGGTGTAACGTCTTCGGGGAGTCCAAACGGTGCAGCCTGCGGTAATTCCAACGCCTCCGCAAGTGCAGTAAGAAAAGCAGGTTTGAAATTGAGTTCAGGTTCTGTCTCAAGTCCTAACCCTTCTAAAGCTGGATACAGGTAAAGCGGAAACACATGGGCGGATTCGCTACCTCTATTTGAAATGTAAGACTTGTCAGTAATGCCGTTAGTTACCAAGACGTGCTGCCATTCACCACTTGTAACAATACGGCAGACACAAAGAGCAAGATTATCCTTTTGTAGTTGGCGCATAACCTCAAAACGTGGACGGCCATGAAACCCAGATGACTGTCCAGTGTAGTAGGTCCAACGGGTGTCGTAGGGACGATAGGAAATAGCCTGGATATGCTGTTCTGCATCGGGATGATTACGTATATCTGTTTGGGCACGATGAATCCGCCAATCTTGAGTATCCCTTGGTAACCTGTACCTTTCCCGCGCCTCATCTACAGAAAGTGAAACAAAATCAGTTACCGTTTCGCGGACCGCTTCAGCAGTTTGATGAATTGTCAACCTATCTCGAGAAGTAGTAATCCCAACCGAACGTATATTAAAGATGTCATTAATTTCCCATCCATTTTCGTATTCTGCCCTATAATCTGTTTCTTGTGGTTTAAAAAGATAAAGTGGCGATGTAGGTTGTAGTTCTGACCACGCTGTAGACTGAACATCGGTTTCCGACAGCATATTGTATCTTTCCTCTCGGGATCCCCACATATCCGCGTAATGTACCGTCGCAAGGGCAGAATTGTCTCGTTCTTTGACGCACAACATGATACAAACCCCTTGTGAAATGTCAAAAACATTCTCATCTTTCTGGTTTAGTGGTACTGATTCTTGTATTCTGATGCTACCGTGTAAGTTGAGCAAATAGATAGTGTTGAAACTTTTTAATAAACTTTGCCGCATCCCGCGAAAAATGGGCCCATAAATGAAACTATTATTGACAATATAGCCGAGAATCCCTTCGCCGTTTCTATCAATTCGCCACTGTGCCCACCGAATAAACTTTACATAATCTGCCTGAAGTTCCCTTGAGTTCCTTTCATCGAGCGGTTTTCCATCTATCTGTTTGTAATCCTCAATGAGTTTTCCAATAAAAGTTAACCTGTTTCTACTATCACGACTTGGATTAGCGGAGTCGCGTGGATATGGGGGATTTCCGAGAATAACGAGCAGCGGTTCGTCTCTTTTCACGGAGAGTGCCGCGTTCGCTTCGTCAGAGATAAACGCAGCAAAGGGTAAGGGAGTCTGCATTTCGTCCGGTTGTTCCAAAGCGTTAGTAAGATAGATACCGAGACGTTCATTCGCACGCCACCCTTGCGCTTGCAGAAACAGACTCAATTTCAGATGTGCAATCGTATACGGTGCGACAAGCAGTTCAAACCCAAAGAGCCGTTTGACGAGCTGCGCGTTGATATACCGATTCCAATCCCCTGTGCCGTAATTCGCTATGACATATTCTCGGATGTGGTCAAGCACTGACAGCAGGAATCCGCCCGTGCCTGTCGCAGGATCAAGAATGAGTGTGTTGTCGTCTGCAAGTCCATCGGGTCTGTTGAGTTCCGTTTTGAGCAGGGAATCTACTGAGCGAACAATGTAGGAGATAACCTGTGGCGGTGTATAAAAAACGCCGCGATCAAAGCGGAGTTCTGGATTATATTCTTTCAGAAATGTTTCGTAGAAATGGATAACTGGGTCTTCAAGATGGTTGTTTGCAGAAAAAGCTGTTTGGAGCATTTCAGTTGAGACGTTTTGGAGAAGCGTTGCAATATCATCCAAAATATAGGTGACATTCGTTTCAAGTGTCGGAGAGGCGACGTGATAAAAGAGTTGGACAAGAAATGGGTTTGATCTTGGGAGTGTGCCAACTGCGGTGTGCCGTGAAAAATTGGTCGCATTCGGCAATGTGCAGCGTGCGGCGAATAACCCATACGTGAGCGTTTGTGCGTACATATCCGCGAAATCGTCAGGCGTGAGTGTCGCGAGCAACGTTTCCTTGAACGCGTTGAACATGCTGTAAGTTTCACTGTCCTCATCGGTGAGTGTTGTTGCGATCTGCGTTTGGAGTTCGCGTGTGCGTCTTGCAAGGTATTTTGCAAGTGCCTCTGGAGAGTTGATTTGGACATGCCCAGCGTTTAGAAACAGCTCTAAAAGTGTTTCTAAATTATCAGTTTCATGTTCAATGTGTGCAGATTTACGTAGTTGCCCATCCCGCCACAGCTGAAAGTCAACGAAATTGGTAAGGATAAAGTTATCAAGGTTTTCTATAAAACGTTCATTCTGTTCTCTGGCGTGTCCGGTAAGGTTGTTTAGGTCTGTGCTGTCCGCTTCTGCCTCAATATAGCCGATGGTTAGCAATCCATCTGATACGATAAAGTCTGGCCGTCCGATTTGGTTGATTGTTCTCGGTTCGTGTGTAAATGTCATGTGGAGTTCGTTAAAACATTCTGCGTCTTTGGTGGCATTTTCCAAGAATTCATGGAGGTGTTTGTGCAAAGAGAGTTCTGGGGTTGCATTCGGGTCGGATCGTGTTTGATGGACTTGCTGTAGGTAACGGTTGCAGTATCTTTGAAAATTCATATTATTCAGCCAATGTTTCCTAACTAACGGGCCAAGGCAACGAGGCAAGAACTCAACATATTTTCAACCTCCTGCCGCGTATCATCACGCAAAGGCCCAGAAAGAGCGGCACGATAAAGATTTACCGCCTGACTCAGTTCACCCGCCTTCTCGTAACAAGATGCCGCACTGATACGATGTATAGAGGCTTCCAACTCACGACCGAGTACATCAAGCATCGGGGCAATATGTTCTTCATAGTCAGCGGCGGATAACCAAAGCGATTCTGCTGTTTCTGATATGCCAATATCCGAAAGTGCTTGTGCTTTGGAAAGAATTTCTGATTTTCGACTCATCATCTCTTTAAGTGTCTTCGTATAAGGTTTAGTTTTCGGGTTTGGCATGTTGTGATTCCTCCCAGCGATGATATGAAAAAAAGATACGATGTCCGGTATTTGAAAAAGCACATACGACAATATAAGCATCAAACCCAAATGGATTTTCCAATGCTTGTACAACCTTCTCTTGATGTCGGCGTGTTAATTCAGATGGTGTTTCTGTGCCGCTGATTTCAAGAACACTTTGCGCGTCTAATGAACGATAGTCAGCGCGGTCTCCGTAATTTGTTACATCCAATTGTCCAAGATTAACAATATGAGGTGTAAGAACAAACGCTAAGGCGGATGATGCCATTTCTACCATTGGTTTTGCTTGTATTGTTGCTCTTAAACGTTCAGCTTTCTCCTCAGTCTCCTTGGACCACGAGACCTCAAGTGTAAACTGTTCATTTTCACCGAGCCAATCTGAAACAATGTTCTCACATGTGACTTCAAACACCGCAGGTGTCTCAGAATACAAACGCATTACTGCGACGCACGCAACAGTATGTATCTCAAGAAACAGACGCGGGTGCCAATCTGAAATTTTCTCAATGTCACATTTAAATGTCCGCATAATTTAACTTTAAAAACGATTAAAAGTCCCATCTATTCTAACCCAAGTTGCTACTTATGTAGCACAATCTGTTAGATTGTGCATATTAGTCCGCAAACTGACAGTTTGCTCTACAATATTTCACCAATAACAGACTGTTCTCTATTAAAAATGGCGTCTATGTGTCTAAAAACTTGTAGGTAGCAACTTAGGTTATTCTATTAGAAAGTATTCTAACAGATTTCTGTCATTTATTCAATGGGTGTGTAAAGTTTTTGTACTAACGTGAGTTTGATAAATCCCGTCCGCTTTCTAATCCCGATTTAGTTCCCTGGTAGGCGCGTTTTGATGAAGATTAATTTATTAATTCGGTAATTTTCTATCCGTACAAGGCAGGTTTCCCTCCCCGCTGGCGAGGTTTCCTAACCTCGCTAAATTACCGATTTATTTTTTTAAACTTCATCAAAACGCGCCTGTCCCTGTGCTGAAGAGGACCTAACGGCGCGTTTAGAAAACGCGCCTACCAGGGGTGAACCGCTAAATTGACGCATAAGGGTAGAGCGGTAGCGAAACTTGATATGAACTCAACTTCTATTCCCGGCGTGCAAGTGGTAGCGATTCGGAGATCGCTCGGACAATATAGAAAGATGAAATAACAAATCTTGCCATTACACCGCAAATATGTTAAAATTACCATAAAACAGTCTATAGTCCAAAAGAGTTTAGTAAAGATGGGAAATGCCTTTAAAAAAGCCTTAATCGTATTCATCGCATTTATTGTGATTTTGGTGGGTGTCTTAATCGCTGTCATCCTACGTTATTCACAATACGGTTCAATCCCAGATACAATGGAGATGGTAGATTTTCGAGGAATTCTCGTATCATTTTTAGGCGCAGCTATCCTGAGTCTGATTAGCGTTGTCCTCACCTTCAACTTGGCGCGGGCCTGGGTAAAAGAACAACCAGAATTAGCTGAACGCATCTTTCGGCATGCGTTAATAATCAACCTCAGCCTTATCATCATATTGGGTGGTTTAGCGGGCGGGATTATCATTTTACGCACTTTATGGACAATTGGCTATTTTTAAGTTGCATTTATGTTAGAAATGTGATATAATAACATAATTAATATTTGTACGAAACATTTTCGACACTGTTTAGCAAGTGTCTACATTTTGTAAGGATTGGTTTATTGTTCTACAAGTACACATAATGTCAGGTGAATTTTAGCCGTGTGTGGGAAGGGTTATTAATTTTGTTTACGAACCCTACTAATTTGTAACCTGTACAGCCGCTGATTGATTTGCAGCCACAACTTGGAGGTGTCAAAAATACACTATAGAGGTAGACGTACACAGAAACCACGGACAAGGAAAAGTCGTTCGAATTATCAGATTCGAGCCAAAGAGGTTTTGCTCATTGACCATGAAAACAAGCAGGTCGGTGTGATGACGCCGCGCGAAGCGATGGAACGTGCTGAAGAAGTCGGTTTGGACTTGGTTGAAGTATCTCCAAATGCCAACCCTCCCGTTTGTAAGATAATGGACTACGGGAAATATCAGTACGAAAAGAACAAGCGTGAGCGAGAGGCTCGAAAGAAGCAAACAAAGATCGTTCTGAAAGAGATTCAATTCCGCCCAGATACAGCCGAACATGATTATCAATTCAAGAAGCGCCACGTTGAAGATTTCTTGAAAAATGGGTGGAAGGTGAGAGCAACAGTACGTTTCCGAGGTAGGGAGATGCTGCATACAGAGTTAGGCAAAAACATGCTCGCCCGACTGGAAGAGGATGTCTCTGAAATTGCAGAGGTCGAACAACCTGCCAAGATGGAAACACGCACCATGTCCATGCTCTTGACACCGAAATCTTCGTAACTAAAGATTTCCCATTGCAAGTGTATGGTAAATCGTGCTACTCTTACGATTTGACGACTTTTTGAAAGAGGAGTATCGTTTGTGAAGAGACTGTGATTCTCCCTGTTGCTTTTGTGCGTCTATGCCTACCCTCACTGAACAGAACACCTCTGAAAAAGTTAGCTTAGATAAACCATTTACAGAAGGATATTGTAATGCCAAAAAAGAAAACACATAAAGGCGCAGCAAAACGTTTTAAATTTACAGCAAAGGGAAAAATCCGCCGCAATCGTGCGTATGCGGGACACCTTTTTATTTCAAAATCAGCGAAACGGAAGCGTCGCTTAAGACAAAGCACGCTGGTAGACTCAAGTAACGAAAAACGTTTGAAACGTCTAATCTATTAGGAGTTCAGAATGGCACGAGTAAAAACAGGGAATGTCCGTCGGAGACGGCGGAAACGGATACTAAAGCATTCCAAAGGGTATCGCGGTGGACGCAACAACCTGAGACGTACCGCTATGGAGGCGGTTGAAAAAGGGTGGAATCACGCTTATGCACATAGACGTGCAAGAAAACGCGATTTTAGACGCCTTTGGATAATACGTATAAACGCCGCCGCAAGACTGCACGGACTTACATATAGCCGTTTTATGCATGGGCTAAAAACTGCCGGTGTTGAGTTGGATAGAAAAGTTCTCGCTGATATTGCTGTGCATGATGCAGCAGGATTTGAACAACTTGCCGCCCTTGCCAAAGGGTAAGTTAAACGATATATTTGCGAATTAGAACAAGTAGACGTTTCAGTGGATAGCAACTTCCACACGGTAGACGAGGTTTCCTAACCTCGTCGGTCATAGTGTGTAGGTAATTTGTAGTGGATTATAGAAATAATTTTACATTTCCTCTGTAGGAGCGATCTCCGAATCGCGACGGAACTGAGGAATAGTCGGGAATCGGAGTTCCCTCCTACAGTTCAGGAATGAGCGTTAATTCTAATCTCTACCATAAATTCTTTTATAAGGGCAATGAAAGGACACAGTAGGAAGTTGAGACCTCTCAACAAGAGAGACCGCGTCATCGGTTGGAAGCGTGGTTTTGAGAGCAACTGCCGAATTTCATCCTGGAGCCATTAAACAACAAATAATGAAGCGGGCAGATTTTATCAATCTGTCAAGCGGGGTGGTACCGCGGAAGTAGATGCCTGTCGCTTTCGTCCCCAGAAGGAATTTACCTTTTTGGAGCGAAGTGATGGGTGTTATTTTTTTAAGAGGCAACTATGAAAGCAGAATTAGAAGCGATTCAAGCAGAAGCACTCGCGGCTTTGGAAGATGTTAATTCGTTGGACACGCTTGAATCGCTCAGAATAGCATATTTTGGACGCAAGGGAAAGTTGACAGATGTTATGAAGGGCATGGGGAAACTTTCTAATGAGGAACGTCCGATAATTGGAAAACTTGCCAATGAGGTGCGTGCCGCTCTAACAGAAGCGTTTGAAGCTACAAAGAATGCACTGGATAACCAACAACAGGAACAGCAGCTTGAGGCAGAATCTATTGATATCACACTCCCCGGACGAAAACCTGCTTATGGCAAAGCGCATCCGGTCATGCAAACGTTGGAACGGATTCAAGCGATCTTTACACAAATGGGGTTTCAAGTTGTTACTGGACCGGAAGTTGAAACAGAGCATTACAATTTTGATGCACTCAATACACCTTCCGACCACCCCGCGCGAGATTTACATGATACATTTTATCTAACGGATGGACATCTATTACGCACCCATAACTCCCCTGTTCAGATACGTGTGATGGAGAACCAGAAACCACCAGTACGTATTATTGTGCCGGGCAAGGCGTACCGTGTGGATTATGATGTATCACACACACCGATGTTTCATCAGGTTGAAGGATTGCTTGTAGATAGGCATGTCACTTTTAGTGAACTGAAGGGGGTTTTGGTATCTTTTGCACGGCAGATGTTCGGTGACCAAACACAGATGCGTTTCCGTCCACATTTTTTCCCTTTCACAGAACCGAGTGCTGAGGTGGATATCTCATGCACCATTTGTCATGGTAAAGGGTGTCGTAGTTGCGGACACACCGGATGGATTGAGATTTTAGGTGCGGGTGCTGTTGACCCAGAGGTGTTCCGCGCTGTTAACTATGACCCGGAGGAGGTTACCGGTTTTGCTTTCGGCATGGGCGTAGAACGAATTGCAAATTTACAGTTCCGCATTCCAGATATCCGCACCTTTTATGAAAATGACCTCCGCTTTCTAAAGCAGTTTTAAAGGTAGCAGGCACTCTTGTGAGAGGGGTTTCCAACCCCGATTTCGTATACCGTAACCTTCAGAATGTGTAGCGCGAGGTCCCCGTGCCTCGCTATGCAATGTAGAAAATAGGATTTATAGATGAACGTAACCCTAAATTGGCTAAAAGCCTATATCGATTTTGACTTTTCCCCAAGCGAACTCGCGGAAAGATTAACAATGTTAGGCATTGAAGTTGAATCTGTCAAGCAACTCGGCGCGGGTTTAGAAGGCGTAGTTGTCGGCAAAGTAGATTCCATCAGACCACACCCGAATGCCGATAAACTTGTATTGTGTCAGGTAGATATTGGTGAGGTAAATGCACTGCAGATCGTTTGCGGTGCGCCGAATGTGTGTGAAGGCATGTTTGCACCTGTCGCAACAATTGGCACAAAACTGCCTACAGGTATTATAATTAAACGTGCTAAACTGCGCGATGAGGAATCGCACGGTATGCTCTGCTCGGAGAAAGAGTTAGGCATCTCCGATGAGGCAGCAGGACTGATGGAATTGTCCTCAGACCTATCTATCGGCACACCGCTTACCGAAGCGTTAGGTTTAGACGATGTGATATTTGAATTGGAGATAACGCCGAATCGCCCGGACTGCTTCAGTATGATAGGTGTTGCCCGCGAAATTCGTGCTGAAACAGGCAACGACTTGAAATTGCCACAGGTTGACCTACAAGAAAGCGAAGCAGATATTCAGGAACGGACATCTGTAACAATTGATGCGTCTGATCTTTGTCCCCGTTATGCAGCGCGCGTAATCCGTGGCGTTAAGATCGGTGAATCTCCTGCATGGTTAAAACAGCGACTTGAATCTATCGGAGTCGGTGTTATCAATAACATCGTAGATATTACTAACTTCGTTCTGATGGAATATGGTCAACCGCTCCACGCCTTTGATTATCACAAACTCTCGGAAAATCGTATTGTCGTGCGCCGTGCAGCAGAAGGTGAACAGATCACAACCCTTGATGAAGAAGAACGCGATCTTACTCCCGATATGTTAGTTATCGCAGATGCAGAAAAACCTGTGGCACTTGCAGGGATTATGGGAGGCTATGACTCTGAAATCACTGAGACAACATGTGATGTGCTACTGGAAAGTGCCAATTTTCAACCGTCAAGTGTCCGCGCAACTGCTAAAGCATTGGGAATACACACTGAGGCATCGTATAGATTTGAACGTGGCGCGGATCCAGAGGCTGTTATCCCTGCGCTTGACCGTGCAGCGCAACTCATTGTGGAATTAGCTGGCGGCACTATCTGCAAAGGCACTATTGATGTCTATCCGGGGAAAAAAGAACCTTATCAGATTCAACTCCGTGCTGAACGTGTCAATTTCATATTGGGAACCGAACTTGAAGCAACTGAAATAGAACAGATTCTAAGTCGGTTAGGGTTTGGTGTGGAAGTGGGACAATCTGAAGATATCTATCAGGTTACCGTCCCATCGTTCCGAGCGGATATTACACGTGAAATTGATCTGATTGAAGAAATAGCGCGTGTCCACGGCTATGATAACATTCCGACAACGTTACCAAAAGGTGACATCCCTATTCCTACGCCAAACACCTCAATAGAAGTTCATAAACGGACAAAACATTTTCTACTTGGGACCGGCATGATGGAGTCTGTAAATTATAGCTTCAATCATCCAAACTGCTTTGACAAGATACGGTTAGCAGCAGACAATCCACTTCGCCAAGCACTACAACTGAAAAACCCATTGAGTCCAGAGATGTCAGTCCTCCGTACGACTTTGCTACCGAGTTTACTTAATAATGCACAGCATAACCACAATCATCAGATAGATAATATCGCACTCTTTGAGCTGTCTACCGTGTTTATCCAAAGAGAAGAACCAGCCCGTGTTGCTGGTATTCTTGCTGGAGAAATTGGCGGTGGTGTTTACGGCAGTCCTTATCGTTCTCCAGACTTCTTTGACGTTAAGGGGGCTGTTGAAGGCATACTTGACGTCTGTGGAATTACCGATTATACGTTCAAGAAAACGGAAGACCCGACCTTTCATCCAGGTCGTAATGCTGAAGTGTTGTTGGGGAATAGACGCATCGGTATGCTTGGCGAAGCACACCCGAAAGTGCTGGAAAATTATGAACTGCCTTATAAAGCATATCTCTTTGAACTTGACCTTGAAGCATTAGCGGACGCAGCCGATTTTTCCAAACGTTTTGAGCCGATTCCCATCTATCCCAGCGTCCTGCGTGACCTCGCGATTGTGGTAGATGAAGATATGCAGTCGGATATGCCAATAGAGATTATCTATTCTACTGGAGGAGAATTGGTTGAATCGGTACGACTGTTTGATGTATACGTCGGGGATCAGGTGCCAGAAGGGAAAAAGAGCCTTGCTTACACGATCACATATCACTCTGCAACCGAAACCTTAACAGATAAAGCGGTTAACGATCTTCACGACAAGGTTGTGAAACGATTGAATCAAGAACTTGGTGCAGAGTTAAGAATGTAGTCTGAATCAGGATTATGTTGTAGCACAAACTGTTAGTTTGTACTCTCTGAGACGCAAACTAACAGTTTGCTCTACAGAAGTGTCCCAATAATTATCGGACAAAACTGTTATGCAAGCACAACGTATAAAAAACCTATTTTCAGCTATCGCCCGCCATTATGATTTTCTTAACTCGTTGCTAAGCCTACGTTTTGACCGTGTTTGGCGGCGAGAGACAGTCAAAGCAAGCAGTGTGACCCCAACAAGCAAGGTGCTTGATGTTTGCACAGGCACAGGCGAACTTGCCTTGGCGTATGCTGATAAAATTGACACAAACGGCTCTGTCATCGGTTCGGATTTCTGCTTTGAGATGTTGGTTGTTGGTAAGCAGAAGGTGGAACGGCAGGGAAGGACACACGCCTTTGTGCCGATTGAGGCAGATACCCTCACCCTCCCATTTTCAGACAACACGTTTGACATTGTCTCTGTCGGTTTCGGTATCCGAAACGTTTCTGACCTTGAATTGGGAATCCGTGAGATGACACGTGTCGCTGTGCCGGGGGGTAGAATAGCAATCTTGGAGTTTACGCAACCTGTCAATCCGTTGTTTCGTAGCCTTTACTATTTCTATTTTACAAAGATTTTACCTTTTATCGGCAATTGCATTTCACGTAGCAAAGACGATGCGTACGGCTATCTTCCCCGTTCTGTTATGCAGTTCCCCAATTGTGATGCATTGAAAGATGTTATGGAGCAGTGCGGGTTAACAGATGTGCAGTATTTTCGGAAAACTTTGGGGATTGTAGCGATTCATGTGGGGAAAAAGATGTGACAGATTTTGCAAGATGGCGAAAACTCCAGTGTTTATCCAACCAACCGTTCCACATGTGCCACAACAGATTCTGAGATACCTTCCAAACTATATCCACCCTCCAATGCCGAAACAACATTACCGGATGCGATCTCTTCTGCAACATTCAAAACCAGATCGGTTAACTTTGCGAATCCCGCTGCAGTTATGTTTATGTCAACGTGTGCAAGTGGGTCAAGGTAGTGTGCATCAAATCCTGCGGATATTAGGATAAACTCAGGTGAAAAACCTTGTAATGCAGGGATGAGAACATCTTCAAAGACTTTAATGTATTCTTCATCGCCACTGCCGGGCGGCATCGGCATGTTTAGAGTGGTCCCACGTGCTTTACCACTTCCTTGTTCACGGCGTGAACCGGTGCCAGGATAAAGCGGGGATTGATGGATAGAGAAGAAGAAAACCGATGCGTCTTCATAGAAAATGTCTTGTGTGCCGTTGCCGTGATGCACGTCCCAGTCCACGATTGCCACCTTTCCCACACCGTGCTCACGTTGAAGATAACGTGCTGTAACGGCAATGTTGTTGAACAAGCAAAATCCCATGCTCTGTCCGGGTGTGGCGTGGTGTCCTGGTGGACGCACCATCGCAAAAGCATTTTTCACTTTCTTTGTTGCGACTGCTTCCGCTGCAGATAACACCCCACCTGTTGAAAGCAGGGCGATCTCATAAGATTCATGACAGACAGTGGTGTCGTAGGTGAGTGGTATTTCTGCCTCACAGAATTGCTGGATATGTTCACTATAACCAGGGTTATGTGCATAAGCGATCTGTTCAACGGTCGCGGGTGTTGGATCAATGTGGTGTAGTTGTTCCCACACAGCGCTTTGTTGGAGTGCGGCGAGGCTGGCTATGAGTCGCTCTGGCCGTTCCGGGTGTTCGGGGCCGGTGTCGTGGTTAAGGTAGTCTGGGTGGTAGATGAATGCTGTTTTTTGTGGCATGTGTATTATTTACTCCTATATCAACCCCGCAACCGCCTAACCCGGGCAGGTGTGTCGTCACCATGAATCTCCGAAGAAAGAATACGCAGACTCCGATCTTCAATCGGTAAGTCCACCTTTACGCCACCACGCCGATGCGATTCACGAAGGGCAATAGCAACCTCAAGCGCAGCACGTCCATCTTCGCCAGAACATTTAGGTGAACCGCCATTTTCAATAGCGTTGATGATGTCGTCAACAATAGTCAATCCCATCCCTTGCATTCTATTAGGATATGGAAACGGACATGTTGCAGGCACTCCCCGTCCACGTCTGCCGCCGGGCAGTACACGAATCAGCTCAAACTTTTCCGCATTGTTGATTGAGCGGATACGTCCCGTTGTGCCGATGACATCCACCTCCCAAGATGCTACACCGCATGAAGTGCTGCGGAGATAGCCTCTAACACCGTTGTCAAAAACAAGGTAGCCGTTGCCCATCAGGTCGTTTTCACCTGCAGCGGCTTCGTCCGACTGCATCTCACCGAAAACCCACTCCACATTGCCAGCAGCCATATAACATAAAATATCAATGGCATGGCTACCGTTATGTGAGAGACCGCACTGTGCATACACGGTCACCTGCAGCACATTGCCGATCTCACCTTCATCAATAAGTTTTCTTGCCTCACTAAAGAAGGGATTCCAACGACGCGCACAATTGATTGCCATTACGACACCATTCTCTCGGCAGGCATCTAACATCACATCCGCTTCGGCAAGGCTGAGCGAAATCGGTTTTTCTGCCCAGATGCCTTTGACACCTGCACGTGCCACATCTTGCACGATTGTAGAGCGTACCCGTGCTGTCGTGCAGATGCTCACAAGATCAAGGTTTTCCTTCTCTAACATTTCGCGATAATCGCTATAGATATGTTCCGAACTGAGTCCCCAACGTTCACCGAAGATTGAGGCTTGTTCAGCATGTAGGTCGGCACCTGCGACCAACTCCGTTTTCGTTGATGCGTCATAACTTGGCGCATGACAGTAAGGCAGAAAGAGTGATCCTCCCTGCGTAATTTCATCATCAAAAGTGCTTCCCATCCGTCCTAAACCGATAACACCTGCACGATAAGTTGACATCTTTATCTCCTCTAAGAAAATCGTATTATGATACGATTGTTGCTGTTCTTTATAGGCTATCTACATATTTTCTCATAAACATAATCCAACCACCTATTTTGTGGTGATACAATTTCGGGTTTCGGTGAAAGCGGTGTCCAAAAAGGTTGGAAAACATGACCTCTATCGCTTTTCAATTCCCACATATCCTCTGTTTCTTCTGATGTACTCAACTGAAAGAAATGTCTTGTTTTTTGATTGCTCAAGTTTTCGCTCGGTACCCACCCCGAAATATTATAGGCGATGTATGAGGGGTTGGGAAATTTATCGTATTCAAAATATGTAACGTGAGTGAACACTTTGTTATTAGAATGGTATTCTACAGTGAGTCCCCTGGTTAATTTGTCTTTGTGCGGAATTGCGTTTAAATCGGGTTTAATATAAACTTTAGTTGTTTGTGTTATTATCCGTTCTTGTTCTGCTAACTCATTTTCAAAACAACCGAGATATTTCTCAATTTTTACGTTCTGTAGTCCGGTTTCTTCATGTGCCTCTCTCTGTACCGCAGTTTCGATGTCTTCATCGACTTCAACTGTTCCTGCTGGAATTTGGACACCCGCAGTGGGATGTTTGAATACAAGTAATGTGTTTATTCCATTTCGTTTTTGTATGATAAATGCAGTTACCTTTTCAATGGTATTTTTCATTGTGTCTATCCACGGTTTTTGTAGTCATGCCTAAATTGTTCCTTAAGCTGGTTACGAGATAGAATCTGCGTTCAATATAGAGACTGGCCCACGAATGCCTTTTTCCGCCAATATCAGACGATATTTACCCCGTTTCACACTTGACGTAGTTTTTCCAGTGGAAATCCAGTGGTATGTACTTTTACCTTCCAAATCCTCAAGGTTTTTTGCGGAAAGTTTACGCCAGCGTTTCAACCATCCTAATTTCGCTGTGATCTCTCCTACTTTGCGAGTATTATCTGCTGGATGGACTTCAACATAGAAAATTCGATCTTTATAACCGAACACATAATCCCAACGATGCGCGTTCGGATAAAGTTTTTTAAGACAGGTATCTATATCAACACTTCCTGCTAAATCACGTGTTGAACGCACCTCTATTTTTCTACTATGTCCCCCCAATGCTTGTAATCCGTTTCTTAGGCAGTTAGCGATTTCCGGAATACTCTGAACAGCATCGGTGAAACTCATACATCACTCTCCCACACAGCTTCCGTTACAATATCAGCCGCCTTTGTACTAAATAGTGTAAGACCACCCCAATCTGATACTGATTTATCAGGATCTTCTGGATCTAATTTTGAAATGTCTTTGACCTCTACAATACTATCTTGCCGAGAAAAATAATAGGTTTTGAACGTCTTTTTGTGTATGATGGTATCAGTAAGGTCATGGGTAAAGGCTTTCGGTTTCAAATCCAGCAAATCTCTTAACCGTGCTGGTGCGTTTTTCGATTTAGCGATGAGTTGAATAGCCCAAATAAGTTCTAAAATTTGCGATGAATGAGTGGAAACAATGACTTTGTAACCTCGTCTTAATAACTCTAAAAATATGAGGAGAAGTGCTGAGATCGCTTTGGGATGTAATCCCATTTCCGGTTCTTCTATAACAACCCAGTTGATGTTATTTCTCTTTTGCGCTTTTCCTGAAGGCATTAACCGGTACAGCCCCAATAAAAGCGGCGCGAGTTCTCTCTGACCTGTAGACCAAACCATAAACGGCAGTTGGGTCCCCTCGACATCTAAAATAATGCGTTTACGTAATCCCGACCTATCCAATTTGACTTCACCCTCTCCAAAGATACTTGTCCCAATTGCATCTCGTATTGTTTTGTTCATACGACCTTCTTGTGGAAAAATAGCACCCTTGCCTGACCCTAAACCCGCTTCCATTAGTAGGCGCAATTGTTCGCTAAATTCCTTAACAACGTAAGGATCGCTCGTGCCATAGTCGGTAAAAGCGCGCGGCCACCCATCTTTAAGTGTTACAACTCGGTGTGCTGGTATTAGAAAAAGACTCTCATCTTTCTTTCTTTTTAATAACGCTTTTTGAGGCGTAAAATCTACATTATCTATAGAGACTCGCGTCTCATCCTTGTTCCAAATCGTTTCCATGCCTTCACCGAAATAAAGGCATAAAAAATCCTCTGTCTTCTCGTGCCAATCAAAACCGTGTTTTTTGAGAGTTCGGGTAATATTGCCTGCGTCTAAAATTAACTTTACAAGTTGGAGCAGAATACTCTTTCCACTTGCCTGTTCACCGACAAATACCGTCATATCTCCAAAGGTAATATCAGCTTCTCGGATTTGTCCCAGTGAAGTTAGTGTAAGACGTTTCATGGTTGTCCAACTCCTTTTAGATCACGGTTCTTTGAACCCTACAGACTGAATTTATAACCTTTTTGTAAAGGAGCGATGTTTATAGCACGTAGGGACAAAGAACCGCAAATTGCTAAGCATAGATATTCTTCATCTGCCAAGCATCCAAGGATATGAGCTCAGAGACTTGTCCTTGAGAACGCAAAGATACGCCAACACTATCTTCCCTGTCAGGATAGACGCGCATAGCGACACATTGTCGTCCATTGGCGAATACCTCAACGACACTTTTGTCAATAAAGACAAGGAGTTTGAGCGTTTCGTCTCCCAAAATGGATAATCCTCCAGTTTCGGGTGCTCGCGAACGCACATCGGGTGCTATAGACGAATAGGATGAATCTATTGTCAGCAGGCTTTCACGTACATTTCTATCCGAATTGTGATTACGCATGCCGCGTTCTCTAAAGAAAGCGATACGAGTGAATTCCTCTTTCTGCGGAGAACGGAGCACGTTCAACTCAACCATCGGAGAACCTTTGGTATCAATTTCAAGCTCAAGCTCCATCGCGTTGCCTTTTACGTTTTCTAACACGACTTCTTCGTTTGCAGGAAGCGTTGTCGTATTGACATGCTGGTGGTCGGACCGCAAGGATTCAATGTCCCCAGCAGGTTCAACGCCAATCTCATCTCTTGAGAGAAGTGTCAAACGGCGCGGCAACGTCATAATCTGATTCCAACCTTTGGTAGGCTTCGCCGGATTCATGTTGTAGATAACGATAAGACCCCCCTCGCCATCAGGTGTTGCAGAAGGGGCGTGGACACCAGCGGGAGATGCTGCACCAAAATTATTTTTCGCACCTGCGGTCACAACAAACTTATCGCGCTCTTTATCGTAATCACCGAGTAGATACTGCCCTCCGCTCATGTGACTGAAGAATAGGAGCATGTGCCGATCACCGATGGGCCAAAAATAGGGGCATGCACCATCATCACCGACCAACGTGTATTGATCATCTTCAACGAATGGGTGTAGATAAACCCAATTTGCCAAATCTGCTGAACGAAGTAGGAAATTGGCACGAACCGGTTTGCCGCCAGGACCGTGCGGTAACGTTCCACCCGATAGCGAGTAATACATGTCATCTTTCTTCCAGATACATGGATCAAAAACACGATAGACAGGTGTTGTGCCATCTGCATGTCTTGAGGGAATTACTGCTTTACCAGACACCTTTTCCCAATTCAGAAGTAGCGGATCGCTTGATACTGCCACCATATTGCCAACAACCGTCCCGTGATACATCGCAATCACGCGATCTTCTTCCACATAAGTTGAACCGGAGAAGCAACAGCGTTCCGGGTTCGGATAAATCGCGTAGGGCAGATCACGCCAATGAATAAGGTCATCGCTCACTGCGTGTCCCCAGTGCTGACGTGTATCTTCAGGTGGATATGCCTGATAGAAAAGATGCCACCGTCCCTGCCAGAAACAGAGACCGTTTGGATCGTTAAGCATCGCTTCTGGGTTGATGTAGTGATAGATTGGACGGTGGGGATCGCCTTCGTAAGTTTTCCGATAATCGTTCAACCGTTGCATCAACGGATTAGTCTTTAACTGTTCTTCCTGTTCTTCCAACGTTTCCGCGAACGTATAGTGCGGTACTTTAGAGGTAAAATCTTCGTTAGCCATAGTTTCTCCTCTGCATAATGTTGATAAGATATATGCTGCTTAGCATAGCATGGGATTCGTTTGCTTGTCCAGAAAAATCATGTATTCTAATCTAAGTGCCACATAAGTAGCACAAACTTTTAGTTGTCCCTGTAAGTGCGCAAACTAAATGAAGATTAAGAAAATCAATCGGTCCTGTGGCGAGGTTAGGAAACCTCGCCAGCAAAGGGGTACACCTGCATTGGACAGAAATTATTGAATTAATAAATTAATCTTCATAAATTTGCGGCACAAAATTTTGCATGGATTCCCAGATTTCTTGACATTATGAAACATTTCGTGGTATATTACTTACAATAAACTGACAGGAATTATCGTACCTATTGCTGCAAATGAACCCAAAAGAGAGTTCAATTTATGAGACCGCCCCCCTTCAAAATATGGCAACATCAGAACCCTGATATTGATACGAGTCTTACGCTTGCGGCGGAACTCGGTATCACACCGCTGGTTGCGCGCCTTCTTGTCAATCGTGGAATAAAGACAGTCGAAGAAGGGAAAGTCTATCTTCACCCAACGTATGCTGATCTACACTCTCCATTTGATATGGCGGATATGGAAAAAGCAGTTGAGCGAATACGGCAAGCGATAAAGAAGGGTGAACAGATATACATATATGGTGATTATGATGCAGATGGGACAACAGCTACCGCGCTTTTAGTCAACGCGTTTCGACATATTGATTTTCCTGTACAATACTATATTCCTAATCGCTATGATGAAGGGTACGGTCTCAATGAGGATGCGGTTAAAGAGATTCATAATAAGGGATGTTCATTGATGATTACCGTGGACTGTGGTATCACTTCAATTAACGAAGTCAAACTTGCAAATGAACTGGGTATGGATGTGATTCTCACTGACCACCATCAACCGCCAGAAGATGAGCCGCCTCCAGCGTACGCCATTATTTCTCCGAAAGTTCCCGGAAACGAATACCCTTACACAGAATTAGCAGGTGTTGGCTTAGCATTTAAAGTTGCTCAGGGGTTGATAGGTGATAACGATTTTCTCACTTCACTGCTTGATCTTGTTGTATTAGGGACAGTCGTAGACATAGCACCGCTTACAGGTGAAAATAGGACGTTGAGCCGACTCGGGTTAGCAGAAATCAACAAGCGTAGTCGTATCGGTATTCAAAAATTATGTGATGTTGCAGGTTTTACAGATAAGCAGCTTGCGGGTCGGTCTCTTTCGTTTGGCTTGGGACCGCGCCTGAACGCAGCTGGACGGCTGGATACCGCAAAAAAAGTAGTAGAACTGCTCACGACCGAGTCAAGTGAGATCGCAGAGCAATGTGCCTCGGAATTAGACACCTGCAATCAAGATCGTAAAAACATTGAGAATGATATTCAGGAAAGTGCTGTCGCACTTCTGAGTAAAGATGAAAACTTTGAACAGGTGAAAGGTTTGGTAGTTGCAAGTGATGCATGGGGCAAACAGGCGCAAGGTGTTGTGGGTATCGTTGCATCACGGTTGCTTGAACAGTATTACCGCCCCATTTTTGTTCTTGCAATTGATGGAAATGAAGCAACTGGGTCGGGGCGTTGTATTGATGGGATGAACCTTGCTGATAGTTTGAACAGTTGCTCTGATTTGCTCATCAAACATGGTGGACACAAAGCGGCTGCTGGACTGACACTTAAGACTAAGAATATTCCTAAATTTAAAAAAGCTTTCAACGAATATGCATGTGAAAATCTCAATGAAAAGGACTTGATTCCTAAGCTGGCTTTGGATTTTGAAACAAACCTATCGTCCCTATCGTTAGAAACCTTAGAGCAATTTGAAATATTAGAGCCGTTTGGAGGGGAAAATCCTGCACCTCGTTTTGTAAGTAGGGGTTTGACAATTAAAGGACGCCCTTCCCTGATGGGAAAAGAAAAGCAACACTTTTCAATGTTTGTCAGTGATGGATCAACTCCCAAAAAAGCGATTGGCTGGCGGAAAGCACAACACGTAACTACACTCAGTAGACCCAACATCTCGTTAGATATTGCATTTTCACCAGAAATTAATGAATTTAACAATACCCGTTCTGTCCAACTCATCCTCGAAGAATTTCATGTTGAAACTAAAGACCGCGCCCCAAACTTGTCGACCTATCCACCTACTGACATCCGTTCTTCTGGAAGAGTTGTAGACCATCGCAACCAGAATAAAAAAGATTGTCTTTTGGCATTGCTAAACGAAGGGACACCGTGTATAATATATGTGCAAAGCACTGATAAATTGAGCCAGTTGTTAACCAGTGTCATCCCCGAAAAAGCATCGATAATTGGTACGCATGATGAGACAACTACAGAGACAGAAGAATTTGAACTACTGGAAAAACTGAAGAGTGGTCAGTTGATCGGGGTTGTTTCCTCTGCAGTGTTTTCAACATCTGCATTGGAAACTGTGCCAATTGTAGAGCATGTTGTCTTTTGCCACCTTACGACACAACCAGAAGATTTTTTTATGCGGTGTAAACCTATGGCACATTTCCAAAGGACGACCTCCCTGCATCTGCTTTACAATAAAGAATCAGATGCAAGGTTGCTGCAAGAATGGTCGGAACGAACATATCCTGATAGAAAGTTACTCACGGTACTTTACCGAAAATTGCAAGAAACAACCAGAACAGATTGGACTGAGCAGGAAACATTCATAGAAACACTTGACATCAATTCAAGACGTGCTATTGAAACAGGGTTAACTATTTTTGAAGAATTAGCCTTATTAGAAAGAAATACGGAGCCAGGTCAACATTATGTCAAACTTTTACCTGCGCGTGAAAGTAATTTGGAAAGGTCAAAAACATTTCTGAAATGCCAATGGTTAAAACAGGCAAGTCAAGACTTTCTGAAATTTCAACTTGATAAAAATAGCCAGCAAATTTGGGAACGGATAAAAAATGAGTTTGGAATCCTTGATTCAACAGATTCAGAAACATAATCCAGAGGAAGAAACCGATTTTGATTTTCTCAAGACGTGCTACGGTTTCGCTGAGAACGCGCATAAAAAGCAGCTGCGAAAATCTGGCGAACCGTATTTCATGCATTGCCTGAAAACTGCCGAAATACTTGCTCAACTGCGATTGGATATGGATACGATCTGTGCTGGGTTGATGCACGATGTATTAGAAGATACCGGTATCACGCGTATTGAGTTGGAGAAGCAATTTGGGAAAAATATCGCTCATTTGGTTGAAGGCGTAACAAAAATCGGGCGATATAAATTTAGTGGTGGTCAGCGCAAACGACAAGCGGAAACATACAGGAAACTATTATTAGCGACCGCCGAAGATATGCGTGTTATTCTGATTAAACTGGCTGACCGACTCCACAATATGGAGACTTTGGATTATTTATCTGAAGAACAACAGCAACGGATTTCTAAAGAAACGTTAGAAATCTATGCACCTATCGCACATCGACTCGGAATCTGGTCGATGATGAGTCGCTTAGAAGATATCTCATTCAAATATCTCTTTCCCGAAGCATATAGGGAAATTGCCGATCTCCTCAACGAAAAACTGGATGAACGACAAGCATATTGTAAAAAAATGGAAGCGATAATTCATGCCGAACTAAAGAAGTACGGCATTTCAGCAAACGTGAGGGGACGAACGAAACATATTTATAGTATTTATCAGAAGATGAGTCAGAAAGGAACGCCATTTAAAGATATTTGCGATTTAGTTGGACTCCGCATTCTCGTCGAAGACGATTGGAGTTGTTACAGCGCACTCGGCGTGTTGCATCTGATATGGAATTATCTGCCAGATCGCGTCCGCGATTGGATAGGACAACCAAAAAAGAATGGGTATCAATCCCTACATACCACAATTTTAGATGATGGCAAGCCAATTGAGATACAGATTCGGAGTAAGGAGATGCATCAGGTTGCGGAAAACGGAATTGCTGCACATTGGAGTTATAAGGAAGGTGTACCGACTACAAAGGAAGCACTGTCAATTTTTGCAAACTATAAGGAGATGCTTGAAGACATACAAGATACGCAAGATGTTCCAGATCGATTCATTGAATCCATGAAATTGGAACTCTTCCAAGATGAAGTCTATGTCTTCACCCCTAAAGGTGATATTCTTGCGCTGCCTGTTGGTTCTACAGCAATTGATTTTGCCTATAAAATACATACCGACATTGGAAACACCTGTTATGGCGCAGAAGTGAACAACGTGCTTACGCCTATACGTGAACCACTTCAAAACGGCGACCGTGTACATATTCTGACCAGTTCTAAAACTACCCCGAGTCGGACATGGTTGCGCATTGTAAAGACAGCCAACGCCCGGAGCAAAATACGTCACTGGTTCCGGGACAAAGATAGGGCAGATGCGCTTGAATTAGGAAAGAAATTTCTCAAAGCCGAGCTGCAAGTGTCATACTTAAATGCTAACGATTACCTGAAATCCCCTAAACTACTTGAGATTGCCAGACAATTCGGGCTTGAGAGTGTTGAAGAACTCTGCATTCGGATCGGCAATGGGAATGAATCTGCTACACAAGTCGTAAATCGATTGAAACCTGAAAAGGTAGAAGTAGTGGCGGAAGAGCGAGCAACAAAACAGACAGAACCGACTATCCAACTTGAAAACGGTATTGATTTAGGTATGGTCCGCGTGATGAAATGTTGTAACCCGATTCCTGGAGACGACATTGTAGGTTACCTCACGCGTGGACGAGGTGTTTCTGTTCATCGGGATGGGTGTATCCGGCTACTTGATGAACCTGAGCGGTTCGTTGCGGTTAATTGGCAACCCGAAGAAGGTACAAACTATCCAGCTCAAATTTTCGTTGAGTGCCACGATAAACCTGGAATGTTAGGTGAGATTACAACAGCTATTGCCAAATTCCAAGTAAATATTCGAGAAGGAAACTTTAAAGCCTCCAATATCACCAGAATAGATGATACAGCTGCAGATTATTTGACATTGGATGTCACTGGGGTTGAACAGTTAAAAGAGGTGATGGATGCAGTAAAAAGCTTAAATGGCGTGGAGAGGGTCGTCCGAAAAATGTAAAGTTACACCTCGGACGACATACGTGAAATGACTTTCGTAACTTTGCCGCTACGAATACAAGATGTACAGACCCGAATTCGCCTTGGACCTTCTTCAGTCATGGTTCGAACACGTTGAAGATTGGGAAGCCAGCGGCGTTTTGTGTGTCGGTCTGATGCACTGATCTGATTACCCGTTCGTGGTCTTTTTCCACACAAAGTACATACTCGTGACAATTTATACGCCTCCTTCTCTTTTATTTTAAATTTAAATGTAAAACTTAACACTTAAAGAATACCACATTGAGTAGACAAATGCAAATTTTTCTTTCTAAAAGCCGTTTATTCCTATCTTTGCTCATCTTAGCTGTCTTTCTTGGTTGCGGAACAGCGGAAGATGAAGTGCCATCAGTCGTGGAACCAAAGCCAATACTATACGGCACTGTATCAGGGAAAGTCACTGATACAAAAACAAACAACCCAATTCCTGGTGCTGTCGTAAAGTTATTCGGTTTAGAGGTAAAAACTGAAGTTGATGGTATCTTTGTGTTTCAAGGGATCCCTTATTTCAATGAACAAACTATAACGGCTACCGATCCTGATTATCAAGCATATTCACAAACTTTCACGATCAACCAAGCGCGTTTAGTTATAGATGTTGCTTTAAAACCTCTTAAAGACCCCGAGGACGAATTAAACGCATTTCTTGAAAGTTTTTCGGAACTTATTGAGTCATTAGATTCAGAAAAACTTCCTGCAATTCAGGCGCGCTTTTCAGAATCCTATGTTGCTTCTGATGACCCTATCACGGCTTTCGGTATCATATCGGGGGTAATTCCATCCAATTATGAAGCCGTACTTCCAACTTTCACAAATGTGTTTCAAAAATACTCTTGGTTAGAATTTATATTTAGGGACAAAGTTATGGATATAACGCATGCGAGGAAAGCGTCAATTGAACTATTTTTGGATGTAGACTCTGAAAACGCGGAAGACGGTAATCTTAGACACCTTAATGCAAAATGTAATTTTGAACTTCGGCGTGAAGGTTCTGATTGGAAGATAGTTTACTGGCAGCTTTTAACTTTAGACGTTCGCTTGTAACAGGTCCGCTAATGCAGCGAATTCAGTAATATCTAACGTTTCAGCACGCCGTTCAGGTGCAATGTTTAATTCTGCAAACGTTTCGATTAGTATTTCAGCAGATGCGAATCGGCGTAACGAATTTTTGAGCATCTTTCGCCTCCCCCTAAATGCTTCCCGAACAACCCTAAAAAAATACTCTTCATCGTTTACAAGTACCCGTGGTTTTTCACGCATTGTTAGTTTTAGCAACGCAGAATCCACCTGTGGTGCCGGAAAAAAGTTTTGCGGAGAGAGCACCTCAATTAATGTGGTATCAGCGTAGTAGGAGACGCCGATAGTCAACGCTCCATAGTCTTTCCCACCGGGTTTAGCGACAATTCGTTCTGCAACCTCCCGCTGCATCATTAGGACACAAGTGCAGAGATGGTTTGCGTGTTCCAGAAGTTTTGACAGAATTGGCGTAGTTATACCGTACGGGAGATTTGCTAAAACTTTTGGGCATGTGTTTGGAGGGAAAAGCGATGAAAACTCTATTTTAAGCACATCGGCGTGGATAATCTGGACATCCGCATCAGTTGAGAATTGGGATTCTAATTCAGCATACAATAGGGGATCAACTTCAATAGCTATAACAGATTTTGCATTTTCAGCTAAAGCTGCTGTTAGGCATCCGAGTCCTGCACCGATTTCTATAACTATATCTGTCCCAGTGATTTCGCCTGCGTCAATGATAATAGATAAAACATCCGGGTTGATAAGGAAGTGCTGTCCTAACTGTTTTTTGGGGTGTGTGCGGTGCGTCTTTAGAAATGTTTTTGCTTGTTGCAGAAGTGTCATCGATTCAAGGATTTGTCCTTATTGTAATGCCTCAGAATGTGTATTAGGCGGGCGAATTTGGAAAGTAAATTTATTTGCCTTTTTTTATCAAATGTAGTATAATGTGAGTTTGATAATTAGATTCAGTACAGTCCGTTGGGTAGAGCACAGCGAGATCCTTATGCGTCAACTTAGCGGTCCACACCCCTGGTAGGCGCGTTTTCTAAACGCGCCGTTAGTTAATCTTCAGCACAGGGACAGGCGCGTTTAGAAAA
>JAJDWA010000069.1 GCA_022825825.1 Candidatus Poribacteria bacterium | reverse complement strand
AAAAGAATCGCAAGAAACAGGCTACACAGGAGGGTCGGCGTTTGCGACGGTATAAGCGTCGTTTCAAAGTAGAAAGATTTTTCAGTTGGTTAGAGGATTTTCGGCGTTTAGTCGTCCGATGGGAATATTATGCTGAAAATTATTTAGGTTTTGTCCTTCTTGCTTGCATACGTATGTCAATAAAATATTTATGAGATACGCTGTAGCATTTTCATAATCAGTCTTACGAGAATATAGTTTTTTCACACGATGGAAAATGGGTTGCCGCAAGTGGAAAAATTCATAATAAAGACAGCAAAAAATGGATACATTCAGTAAAAGTCTGGGATTTACAAAAGCAACAACTACTAAAGATTATAGAAAGGGATTTTCCTGAAAAACTTGAAGCTAACCATAAAAACAGAAATAACCTTCCAATCAGAATTTCCATGAGGAATGACATCCGTTCAATAAAGTTTTCGCCAGATAACCGATTTTTTGCTGTTGCAGCAGATAATGGATTTATGATTTGGTCACTACCCGACTGGAACATATACCATGAAATCCTTAATCAAAAAATTTCTGATATAGCATTTTCACATGATGGTAAGATGTTCGCTGTTGCCGAAGTGATGCAAGTGACACTATGGTCCTTGGAAAGTATAACACCGATCGCCCTACTGAAGGGCAAAAGGCTTTTAGCTGATGTTGATGTGATGGTGTTTTCACCGGATGGCAGCATGCTTGCTGGTGGAGGCTTTGACGGCGTTCTTCGTCTCTGGGATTTGAGGAAACTAAATGAAAACTAAAATCATATTTACATCATTTATTGTTTTAGTTATAGCAGTTGTTGGCGTTGTCCTATATTTCATTTCACGTCCGCCGCAGCGGCAGGAATTGCTACCACAGACATTCGCGCAGCTGCCTGAAAAACCGAAATTTATCGCGGGATTTTATCACTGGGCATCAATGGATTCTGATGTGATTGTCCCAGAAGATTTATCTGTTATAGACATAGACACTACACCGATTTACTCTGTCGCGTTTTCTCCGGTGGATGCTTCTCTCATAGCAAGTGTTAATGGAAGCGGTACCATAAACTTATGGAACATTAACAACACCAAAGAACCAGTAAAAATCCTTAGTCATCCCGGTAAATATCCATCCATCGGTTTTTCTCCCAAAGGAGAGTTACTTGTAAGTGCTGCGTGGGAACTTGTTTTATGGGATGTTGCTTCAGGCATGAAACTCAATTCTCTTAAAACACAATACGGTCAATTTGCCTTTTCGCCTGGTGGGCACCAACTCGCAACTGTGTGGGATGAAGTCAAACTGTGGGACATACGGAATCCGAAAAAAATAACAGAAATCACCACATTGCCATTCAATGAAACAGATAGAGCCAAACAGTGGGCATGTGCAGTTGGCATTTCCCCCGATGGAAAATGGATCGCTACCGGATATTCCCACGGAACTATAAACGTGTGGGATTTAGAGACCAAACAACTTATTAAAACATTAGAAACATCTTTTTATAATATGGATTATCTAAAGTTTTCCCCTAACAACAAATATATGGTAAGTGGGGGAGATGAGCGGGACATGTATAGATCTTCGTCTGTGAAGGGGTACATCATGTGGGAATTACCAAGTTGGCAACGTAAGGGCGAGGTGCTTCGAGGAAATGTTGAAAATTTGGTGTTCTCCCCAGATGGAAAGATATGCGCGACTGTGAATCGTTGGACTCTTTTAGGGAGGGGAGTTGAGCTGTGGTCAGCGGCAAATGGTGCACCAATTACTTCATTACCAATAGAAATAAATGCTGCTGCGTTTTCACAAGATGGGAGCATGATTGCTTTTGGTGCTGAACAAAGCATTGTTGGAGGGTACAAACTTACACCACAGCAATTGAAATTGGCCACTGCCCCGGACGATGTCGTACGGATGATTTATCTCCTTCCAAGTGATAAAGAACCTCCACTAAACATTATAGGACAATTAGACAAATCAATAAAAGAAGTCCAAAATTTCTACGCTGATGAGATGGAACGACACGGATTCGGCAGAAAGACATTTACGTTTGAAACCGACGAAACTGGAAAAGCCAAGGTATATCTTGTCACAGTAAATAGAATACAAGAATCTGATCCTCTAAAACCTCATTTGATGAATAGGAGTCAATTTGATTTATTAAACGATATTTGGCTTGCAGTTGAAGATGATTCATTAGAACGTTACTCGTATCCGTTTTACAAGTCTGGTCATAATGAGACATTTAAGTATCCAACCAAGAGAATAGGCAAAAATAGGAACAGGGGACGTGATATTGAAGGGCTTACTCACGGAAGACTTATCACTTCTTCAGTTGAAGATCTCAAACGGGAATCTCTTGCTTATATTTTTAGAGATGCCTTCGGTTTGCCTTATCATCCCCCTCAGTATGAGCCAAAAGCGTTAAAGCGGTTTTTCTCCCGAGTAAACAATATGATGCCGTGGGGTAAAAAGTGGGCAAAACTGTCCAAATGTGAAGCAGGATGGTTGGATAAAAGCCGTTTCTTTAATCCGAACCAACCTTTCTTTGATAAACGCCCCAATATTGAGTTGAATATATCAAAGTCAGATACTTCGGACTTACGTTTTTTCCAATTTACGCTTGAAGATGGAGATGGCATACACCAAGCACAGCTGTTTATACCGATAGATATTAAAAGGCAAGGATGGAGAAAGAAGTTTCATGATTGTCAAGCTCTAAACGGTCAAGTAAAGTCGACCGTTGTTTTTAAAATAACAGATCCTGAAATACATAATGTTGAGCTCCGAATGATTGATATGCATGGAAACATCGCATCACGAGAATTCTAATATTGAGGAAAAACAGATGAAAAATAAATATATCTTATTTCTATCAGTAATTTTGGTAATAGCAGTTGTTGGTGTTGTCCTATATTTCATTTCACATCAGCCTACGCATCAGGAATTGATTCCACAGACATTCGCGCAGCTGCCTGAAAAACCTAAACTTATCGCTGAATATCATAATGGACCAAGAATAGAATCAGTGGCATTTTCACCAGCGGACCCCTTTCTTATAGCGTTTGCGGATGAATATGGTACCATAAGGTTGTGGAACAGAAACAACACTAAAGAACCAATAAGAATTCTTAGTCATCCCGATTTGTATGCATCCATCAGTTTCTCTCCCACAGGCGAATTGCTTGTGAGTGCTGGCTGGACACTCATATTATGGGACGTTGCTACTGGAATGAAATTGAATTCGCTTGATGGTTCAAGCGGCCAATTCGCATTTTCGCCGGATGGGAACTTTCTCGCGATTCCTAAAACGCATGTAAGACTTTGGGATATCCGTGATCCGGATAACATAACAGAGGTAGGAATTTTACCGTATGAACCGCCAGAAGGCGTTCCTAATTGGGGTGTGCGGGCAGTAGACTTTTCGCCAGATGGAAAATGGATTGTAACCGCACATAATAACGGAACTGTGAACGTGTGGGATTTCCAAAGCAAACAACTTGTCAAAACATTAGAAACATCTTATTATGAGATGGATTTTCTCAAGTTTTCCCCAGACAACAGATTCTTGGCAGCCGGAGGATCTGTACTTTACATAGATGGTAACAAGAAGAGATGGGTAAGTAATGGTCCTAAAGGTTATAATATGTGGGAATTACCGAGTTGGCAACGTAAGGGTGAAGTACAACGTGGAAATATAGACAATTTGGTGTTCTCACCAGATGGAAAGATATGTGTCAGTGCGAATGATCAATCTTTTTCAGGAAGAGGGATTGAACTTTGGGCAGTTGAAAGTGGTGCACCAGTTACTTTTTTACCGACGCAGGCGCGAGATGTTTCGTTTTCGAACGATGGTAGAATGCTGGTCACCGGGGGATGGGATGGTATTATTCAACTGTGGAAACTGACTCCACAACAATTAGAAGCTGCTACTCTATCTACCGATCTCGTGCGGATAATTTACTACCTACCGAAAGATAAAGAACCCTCCCCGAACATTACACAAAAAATAGATAATACAATAAGAGAAGTGCAAGACTTCTACGCCGATGAGATGGAACGACATGGTTTCGGTAGAAAGACATTTACGTTTGAAACCGATCAAAATGGTAAGGCAAAGATATATCTAAAAAAAGAAAATCAATCCAAAAATATCGATCTATCTAACGGCGTCTGGCTTACGATTATAGAATCAAAATTTTACGGGACATATCCATATTCAATCTATGCAGATTATTACGATACATTTGGGTACACCGGCAGTGACGGATATTTAACCAGAAACAATGTTTGGAGGGATAATATTGAAGGAATCATCCTGGGAAAAAATGTCGGTGTTTGCATAAATTTCCTTGATCGTGAACCTGTCGCGTTTACCCTTAGAGGTGCTTTTTGTGTGCCTTATTACTCAGTGGATAAGCAAAACTCATTGAAACGTTTTTTCTCCCGTGTTAACGACAAAATGCCGTGGGGTAAAAAGTGGGCAAAA
Source organism: Candidatus Poribacteria bacterium (assembly GCA_022825825.1). GTDB lineage: Bacteria > Poribacteria > WGA-4E > WGA-4E > WGA-3G > MSPOR6. The sequence goes on along the minus strand of JAJDWA010000069.1, from coordinate 23,287 downwards.
CTGTCCAAGTGTGAAGCAGAATGGCTGGACAGGAGTCGTTTTTTTAATCCTAACCAACCCTTTTTTGACAAACCTCCAAAAATGGATATGCATGTATCTCCAATGAATGCCGCAAATTCCAGACGTTTCCATTTTGAGGTTGCAGATGAAGATGGTATACATCAAGTACAGCTGTTTGTACCGGTAGATATTAAAAATCAAAGGTGGCGAAAGAAGTTTCACGATTGTCAAGCACTAAACGGTAAAGAGAAGGCAACCGTTATATTTGAAATTGCTGATCCCGCAATAGAGACTGTTGTACTTCGGATGATGGACATGCATGGAAACATTGCATCACGAGAATTCATAATTAAGGAGAAGACTCCAGAACCAAATAAAAAACCGTAAAATATACAAGAAAGGAGAACAGATGTCCAAAAGAATTGCAATCTTCCCAGCAAGTTTCGACCCGATCACGCTCGGTCATGTGGATTTGATTGATCGGGTTTGCAAACTTGACGTTTTTGATGAACTTGTTGTCGTTATCGGTGTGAACCCGGCAAAGCAGGAGCGGTTCACGATTGAGGAACGTATCCAAATGCTTGAAGAGGTCATCAAACCCTATCCGAAAGCCACTATTGCCGGGGATGCTGGGTTGATGGTGCATTATGCGCAAGCACGCGGGGCATGTTCCATCATTCGCGGACTACGCGAAATCTCCGATTTTGAATGGGAATTCAAAATGGCACGCATGAATCAGCAGATCGCCCCAGAAATTGACACACTCTTTATGGTTGCAAATAAACAATACGCCCATATCAGCTCAACGCTCGTGATGGAGGTTGTAGAGATGGGGCAAGGCAAATTAAGTGAAGAGAAGTTGTTGGAAATGGTGCCGCCGGTTGTTGTGGAATTTATCAAGCGGAAATTTCATGTCCAGTAATTTGCAGGCACGGTTGAACCGCGCCTGCAAATATAGAGTGCTAAAATCGATTATCTAAACTCACGCTTACATTGAAACCTGGCGAATTTATACCAGATCCATGTTGACGATACCGCTGATTGAGTAGGTTTTCAAGCGATAACGTCACACGTGTATAGTCAAAGAGTTTTACGCCACCGCGTACGTTGAGTGTCCACCATGCTGGTGTGCCAGCATCAACTGCAGCACCGTTCTCATCAAATTCAACTTCCGCGGGATCACGTGTTGATCCTTGTATCCGGGGGTCGCGTATGTCGCTTCGATTCAATCGCCTCTGCTCCGCAGCCCCCCGCACAAATAGCGTTGCCCAATACTGCGTATTCACGGGTTCCCACTGGATTCCAATGACACCGTTCAAAGGCGGTTCTCTCCGAGTCCGTGCTTCCCACGGTTTCTCTGGATCCGGTGCTTCGCCAGCAATCTTAAGCACTTCACCACGCAGCACTGCTGCATTTCCATAGACCGACAACGCAGAATCAATTGGAACAACTGCAGCCAACTCTATTCCCTGAAACTGTGCTTCATCAACGTTGTCAAACACCAGCACGTCAATCCCCTCGTATTCTTTGATTAGGTCTTGGTGGAGTTGAGGGATTTCACCATCTCCGTACGCCTCTTGGACAGGTCTACGTGTAACTAAACCGTTGACTCGGCTATGGAACAACGTTAGCGCACCACGGAAATAGGTATGTTGCGCTTTGAAACCGGCTTCAGCTGTCCACGAAGTCTCCGGTCTCAGGTCCGGACTCGGTGCTGTTACACCTTCATTGGTAACTTCCACTGCCGTTGTATCATTCAACGATGGGGCCCGAAACGCCGTCGCAAAACTGCTCACAAAGTTAAGGTAATCTGTTAAACCAACAACTATCCCTGCACTTCCAGTTAAACTACTGTCCGATTCATTGAATTCATCAAAAGCATCAGATCGTAAGGAAAGATCAGCATCGGTTTGATAAAACGTAGCGCGTCCACCGAGTGTGAGTTCAACACGGTCGTGTACCATAATCTCATCTTGAATATATAGACTCGCATCCCAAAACTGAGAACCGTTGATAAACCGTCCAAGATTTTCGTCAACATCTTCTTTGCCTGTTTCAAGATCAGTTTTGATAGTCCGACTTTGCAACATATCAAAATAGAATTCAGCACCTCCGACAATACGTTGCTTAGGCAGGACACTACTGACTGCTTGTGCGCTCAAACCGATGGTATTAACCGTATCATAGCGTTGTCTGCGTGAAGTGTCGTCAAGCTTGACTTCATTGCGTCCCTCTTTCTGTCGGTGAAAAGAACCTGTGAATCTGTATAGGTCAATGCTGGCGATCTCAGGATTCGCTACATAGTTAACGTATACAAGATCGCGATTTTGCGGTTCAAAAAAGAATTCGTCAAACTCCTGTGGCGCGATTTTATCGTAACGCGGCGTTTGAGGTTGTCGCCACATCTGATAAGCAACATTGATTGTTCTGCTTTCGTCAATCTGATAAGCAACCTTTGCATCAACATCAAAAGCGTTCCAACCCAGAGGACCTTCGTTGTCAATGAGCCATCTATCAGGAATATCATCTTTTGACAACGCACCGACTTCATCATATTCATAGAGTTGCACGCCACTCGGCATTTCGTCAACTATTTCAAACTTCCGATTTTTGTAATGAAGATCGTATCCGCTACCGGGCTTCAAGTCTCCATAGTATCGCACACCGCCCCCGACACTGAATCCAAACCGACCTTGACTCCCTGTTACCTCTAACCGACCAAGACGTTCCAGTGAAGCAGTCGTGTATCGAGCAAGAAGACGAGGGTGTATTTCCCAGTTTTCCTGCGCTGGATTAAGCGGGATTGACTTCGTAAAAAAACTAACAACGCCGCCCAGGGCACCACTTCCATATAACATGGAACTTGAGCCGAGTAACACTTCTGCGCGATCTATGTTTTCAGGTGCTATGGTTGCCGTATATTGATTCGGTCCGGAACGGAATGTAGAATTGTTGAGGCGGACCCAGTCGACTTGGACCAACGTCTGGTAGCCGGTCAAGCCGCGGAGTAATGGAGATCCCTGTCCGACTGTTGTCTGTTGTCCCCAAACACCTACTACATCTCGAAGCAAATTTGGTGTAATGTCTGCCCCCGTTTGTTCCAACTGCTTTAAATTAACAACAGCTATAGCGTTAGGTGTTCTGAAAGGTTCTTTCTCGGCACGTGTGGCTGTCACCGTAATCTCCTGCATTTCTACAACATTTTTGTCTTTATATTCTTTTGCTTTGATTTTTCCACTCGCGTGTGGAATCCAACTTACAAAAAATCCGAGACAAAATACAAGTAAAAAATGAAATGATTTCTGCATGCTATTATTCTCCATTCAATATCGTTGTTCTTATGGTGTTATGTCCGAAATTGCGGTATTTTAAACTATGTGCAAATTTTATGCCATATAGAATTCTAACATAAACCGATATTACAATCAATTTTTGACAGAATTTGGACTATAGTGTTCATTTTTTGAACAGTTGACAAATTGTAAGCACAGGTTTTATTATTATGTGTGCCCAACAGAATTAATTTCTTGCATTTTGTCACAGGGCGTGGTAACTTAAAACAAAAAGAATCGAACGAGGAACATATATGGCGAAACAGAAATTAAAATTTGGATTCATCGGATGTGGTGGCAATTCCCGTGGGCATGGACGTAGCGTCTCTGGTGTAGATAACGTTGAGATCGTTGCACTTGCCGACCCAAGCGAAAACGCACTCAAAGCGTTCAAAGAGACTGTCGGTTTAGACGATTCGGTACCCACTTATGCCGACCATAATGAAATGTTGGCAGCGGCAAAACCGGATGCGGTTGTCATCAGTTCACCGCATGGATTACATTTTGATCATATCATGGCAGCGCTTGATGCGGGTTGCCACGTGCATACCGAAAAACCGATGGTCTGCACGGTAGACCATGCAAAACAGGTGATGGCAAAAGTTGAAGAAACCGGCTTGCATCTGATGATCGGCTACCAAAGACACTTGAGCCCTACCTATCAATACTGTCGTAAAGTCGTTCAGAGTGGCGAACTTGGCAAAGTTAACTTTGTCGCTGCCCATCAATCGCAGAATTGGTATCGGAATCAGCAGGGGAAATGGCGGCAAGACCCGTTCCTCGGCGGTGGCGGTCAACTAAACGATTCTGGCAGCCACCTCATTGACATTCTCCTATGGGTATTGGAAGCAAGCCCAGATACAGTCTTCGCGATGATAGATAACTTGGACATTGAAGTTGATGTCCTCACTGCAATGTCAATCAAATTTGATACGGGTGCACTGTGTAATATCAGCATCGTTGGACATGCACATGGTGGCGTACAAGAAGATTTTTCTATTTGGCTGGAAGATGGCGCGCTCTTTCTACGCGCGGGGCAACTCTATCGCCAAGGCCAAGGTGGCAAACCGACTCCAGTAGATTCAACCGATCTCCCCAAAGGTGGTAACAAGGATGCTGCTTTTATTGAACTTATCCGAGGTGAACGGACAGAGAATCCTATCGGTGTTGAAAACGGGTTACGTGTCATTCAATTGACCGAAGCTGCATGGCAGTCTGCCGAACTGGGTAAACCTGTCAAGGTTGATCTTAGTTGATGGTTGTTCAGGATATGATCAGAGAAATGGGCAGTTTCTACCTCAGAGGGATGCCAATGAAGAATAATCAGGACGATTTTGATGGATTTACAGTCAAGATGTTTCTTGATGACGACGGTGATTATCTTGCACATTTTATTGAACTTCCAAATGTCTCCGCTTTTGGACCTACGCCTGCCCAAGCATTGATTGAATTGAAAACAGCGTGGGAGTTGATGAAAGAGTGTTATCAAGAGGACAACATTCCTGTTCCGAAAGTTCCGGAGAAAAAATTAAATGAGGCATCTTTCAACGTTCCTGTTGATCCGCAGCTTTATCAACGTTTAACAGATGAAGCCGCTAAAGCAGGGATGAGTCTCCACGCTCTTGTGACACAGAAATTAGCTGAAACAACAAGTGTTGATACCTGATAATCGCTCCAATATAGGAGAGTCTAATTGCTTGATGTCCAAAACCTCAGCAAATCTATTGACAAGAAGCCGTTTTTCTCGGAACTCACGTTTCAGGTGGCAGCTGGAGAGTCCCTCATTCTGCTCGGTAGGAACGGCGCGGGGAAAACACTCCTGCTCAATATCTTGGCAACCTTAGTTGAACCGACATCAGGCACTGTCTCTATTGCCGGAACAGATGCATTTTCAAATTTGAAACAGGTGCGTCCGCATATCGGATATGTCCCCGTTGCTTTTGAAGGATACCCTGAGTTATCTGTTTTTGACTATCTCAAATTTTTCGCTAATGCATATAAATTAGAGAAACAGGAACGTACCGCTGCAATTGATGCTGTGATTGAATTAATGGACATTCAGCATCTACGGGACAACAAAATAGGCGTTTTGTCAACAGGAGAACGTCAACGTCTCCTGTTTGCCAAGACATTTCTTCACGAACCAGACTTATGGCTGCTTGATGAACCGTTAACACCACTTGACCCGCGCGGACAAATTGAGATGATAGAGTTGTTTGGCGAACTCCAGGCAATGGGAAAAACACTCGTCATCGCTACCAATCGTCTGGAAGATGTGTTAAAACTATGTGGTATCGGTTCTGAAACTTTGTCAAAAACCAATCTTATCGGCATTCTCAACGCAGGAAGATTCGCTGTCCTCAGGACAATCAATCAGTTGCAACAAGAAATCAAAGAGAAAGATAATACAGAAAATTTAAAGCCGAATTGGCTTGCTGAACTCTACTTGGAGGTTACAAAATCGTAATGTCAGACATCGGACAATTCTTTCATGAAAACGGATACTATTTCGCAAAAGGTGTCTATTCACCTGAAGAGATCAAGTTAATGGAACACGACTTTGATCACGTGGTAGACCAGTTGGTTAAAAGCGATGAAAATATCAATGCCCGTTGGGGTGGTAGATTGATGGATGCGCTTGATGGTGGAGAATCTGTTATTATCCATACGCATAATATACAGAGTTTTTCTGCTGTGTGGATGCAGGCATTCCTACACGAAAAGTTTCTGGATGTGGCAGAAGATATACTCGGACCGGATATTATGCTCCACCATTCCAAACTTTTCTGCAAACCGCCAGAAAAAGGATCTCCCTTTCCGATGCATCAAGATTGGCAGTATTTTCCATCTGTCAAAGATACCATGATAGCCGCTATCATATATGTATCGGATGCCACAGATGAGATGGGGTGTGTCCGTGTTTATCCTGGCTCACACAAAGAACTTGGAAGAACAGGTGGTATGATGGGACGTGGTGATAACGAAGAGATAACGGAAAAATACCCAATTGAAGAGGCAACTGTATTAGAGGCAGAACCGGGAGACGTGCTTTTCTTTAGTTACTTCACACTGCACGGTTCAATGCCGAACCGTTCTAATAAGACGCGAAAAAGTGTGCTTGTCCAAATGCATGCAGGTGACGATCAGATTGAAAATGAAAATCGACACACTAACGTGCAATTAGTCCTTCGTGGTTGGAATCATTTCGCTACCCGATCTGCTGTCGGAAGTATCCGGTAAGGGCGCGATCAGGACATCAAGAAAGGCTTCTTTAGGCGTGTGATCGGGTATCTTACCAAAGGGATTTAAGATGGAAGATCAAACAATTCTCAGCAAGGAACTTATTAAACAGAGTCTGGTAGACAATCGAGAGACCTTGCGAAAATACGGTGTCAAGCGAATCGGCTTGTTCGGATCTTACGTGCGAGGGACAGCGACTGCCGGAAGCGACATTGATTTCATCGTTGAACTCGAAAGATTGACCCTTCGCGACTATATGGGGTTAGCTCTTTTTCTGGAAAACCTGTTTAAGAAGAACGTTGACCTGGTTACTGCTACCTCTATCAAACCGCGTCTAAAGCCTTATATCGAAAAAGAGATAGAATATGTCCCGAATCTATAGTTTATATCTCCAGGATATAGTAGAAGCATCTGAACGTATTGCATCGTACGTTAAAGACGTTACCCACAGTGAATTTGAAACGGATCAGATGCGGATTGACGCGGTTATCCGAAACCTTCAAATCATCGGTGAAGCAGTCAAGAAACTCCCCAATTCAATCCGAGACAGATATCCAAATATCGCATGGCAGGAAATTGCGGGGTTAAGAAACAGAGTGACGCACGTATATTTTAATGTAGATATTAATATTATCTGGGACGTAGTGCAATTTGAACTGCCACTGTTGCAGACACAAATTCAACAAATCCTTGAGGAGATAAGCGAATGATACCATACGCGAGGTGGTCGCTCATATTCTTGATGCATTTAAAGCAAACTCAGAATATATCAAAAGCAATAAAAAAATGCTGAGGACATCACTTTAGTTTTGATTATTCAGTCAAGTTAAAAAGGAGAAATAAATGATTAGAGTCGCAAAAATTAGTATGGCACATGTCCACGCAGGTGGATATGCAAGACAAATTCACGAAAACCCCGAAACCGAACTCGTTGCTGTTTGGGATGAAGAAGAATATGGTGGTAAAGGGGCCGCAGAACAATACGAAGTGCCGTTTTATACGGACCTTGACGAAATGTTAAGCCGTGACGACGTTGATGCAGTGGCTGTTGACGCAGTTACATCTGATCATCCGCGTGTGATGATCGCCGCCGCAGAAGCTGGCAAACATATCTTCACCGAAAAAGCACTCGCTATAACCGTTGCGGAATGTGACCCGATAATTGAAGCGGTTGAAAAAGCTGGTGTGAAATTCATGATTTCGCTACCGTCGCGTGCCAATTCTGAAATTCTGTTCGCAAAAAAGGCAATTGATGACGGACTTCTCGGTGATATAACGTTCGGTAGGGGACGGATTGCACATTCCGCTGCACTGGATAGCTGGTTCAGTGGCACAAGTGCTTGGTTTGCAGACCCAGTACGTGCTGGTGGTGGCGCACTCTTTGATTTAGGGTGTCACCGTGTTGATGTAATACGATGGTTGATGGGTGAACCGAAAAGCGCAATTGCCAAGATAAACAACTTCACAGGTAATTTCCCAATTGATGATAACAGCGTTTCTGTTGTGGAATTTGCGAATAAGGCTCTCGGTGTGATTGACGTTGCATGGACACACCGCTCCGGTCCGAATATGCTTGAGATATACGGCACAGAAGGCTCTTATGCTGCGGGACACGGTGAGATGCACTTTCAGACGCGTAAGCTCTCCGATGAAGAGAAAGCAAAATACATGGCAGATGCCCCTGCTGCACCACCGCCACCGTTGCAACAGTGGATCAATGCTATTCTCCGCGATGAACCGATGACAATCACTATTCAAGATGGGCGTAATCTGACAGAATTGATGCAGGCGTTCTATATGTCCTCTGAACAAGGGAAGGCAATAGAATTTCCGCTCTAATACCAAATTAACGGGATTTATCTTATTTTGGACGGTGAATCAACGCCAAATGCGCTTTTGACATTCGGCGGTTGCGGTTCCTAACTGCACCATAGGTGTCAATTTAAGAAGACAAACCCGTTTAGTTGGTGCCTTCAGTCCCATAGGGACGATATGTTTATAGTGAAACGGTAACTCCATCTCTCTTGAGTTCCGTAGGAACGAAATGTGTCCATCAGTGATACATTGGAGACATATCGTCCCTACGGGACTAAAGAGTGTTTGATGACGTTTTCTATAAACATATCGTCCCTACGGGACTAAATACAGGACAGCCTCAATCCTTGTGCTTGTTGAAAGGGTTTATAAAAACAGAAACGTTTTCTTAAGTTAACATCTATGACTTTATCCGCTCACTAACCCAAATTGAGGAAAAACATGCAAGACTATCAACCTATCTCTCTTACCGATTTATGTAATGTTGACGCAGAAATAATCGGTGCAAACGTAACGCCAACCTTAGGACAACAAACATTCCACGGACTCCCCTTCAACATCTCCGAAGGTGAAAAATGCTTTTTAGGTTTCGGTGAAGGTATCTGGACGGACCCTATCCAAGTCCCAATAAATTCTTCTCCGAAACGGATTATCGTAGCACATCGGCTGCTTGAATCTCGTATCCATGAAGGTGAACCCATCGGAAAACTGATCGCGAATTATGTTTTTCACTATGCCAATGGCGAAAAGGAAAGTGTGCCAATTCGAGAACGATTTGAGATCGGAAGTGTGCCGCAGGGATGGGGACAACAAACCTTCATTGCTGTCCCTGATACAAAGGAAAGTTTGCATGCACGACACCAAGGCCCTTGGGGAGCAGCGGGGAATCGCCAAACAGAGGCGATGCAATGTGTACCGCGCAGCTATTACCTTTATATATGGAAGAATCCCAATCCTGATAAAGAAATAGACTATATCGAAATTCGTCCACAAGAACGTAAGTTTATTATTGCAGCAATCACGCTCGGTTACCTTGACGAAGAGCCGATTCCACGGCACCCGAACCGTGAGGTTAAAATCACACTCCCACAAGCAGAAGATGCTGACAAACCTTTTGACATGGAGGTTAATGTTGACCGTGGCACAGCGACCTATCCGTATCCGTTGCCAGAAAATCCCCCCGATGCGTTTATCAATGACGATTTTAAGGGGTGGGGCGAATTTCAAAACAACAAAAGCAGCCCCGCGTATACTGAGATATCCGCCACGCCATCCGCAACCGTTGAAGTCAAAAATCAGGGTGAAACACTTGGCAATGTCAACTGGGGAGAACTCCAAGAAAAGGGAGTTGTTCAACCGAATGAACGAGTTAAGGTGGAAGTCATTGACACTGGCAGAAACTGGGTGCATACCACCGTGATTGACGAAGACACCAATAAACCTGTGCCGTGTCGTATCCATTTCCGTTCCCTGCACGGTGTGCCTTATGCCCCGCATGGTCACCACGCCCATGTCAACTCAAATATGGGCACATGGCACATAGACATCGGTGGCGATGTGCGGTTGGGGCAGATAAGTTATGCTTATATTGATGGCACTTGCCAAGGATGGCTCCCTCGTGGTGACGTTATCGTTGATGTGGCACGCGGTTTCGAATATACGCCTTTGCGGACTACCGTCAACATAAAACCGGGACAACGTGATTTAACCTTGCGAATAAAGCGGTGGTGCAATATGAACGCTGAACGCTATTTTAGCGGTGACACGCACGTTCATTTCCTCTCTACGCAAGGTGCACACACCGAAGCACAAGGCGAAGACCTTGGCGTTGTCAATCTCCTGCTTTCGCAGTGGGGACACCTCTTCACGAATACAGAGGAATTCATCGGAAGACCTACAGTGTCCGCAGATGGACGTAGCATTGTTTATGCCACACAGGAAAATCGTCAACATGTGCTTGGGCATCTCACATTACTCGGTTTAAAGGAACAGGTATCGCCGTGGTGTTCCGATGGACCGGGTGAAGCGGAACTCGGAGGGAACCTGGAGGTAACGCTTTCACATTGGGCAGATGCGTGTCATGCACAGGGAGGCACAGTCGTCTTACCGCATATTCCAAACCCGAATTGTGAACCCGCAACCCTTATCGCTACTGGGCGCGTTGACGCTGTCGAGTATCTCACAAACGCGATGTATGGGCATATTGAATACTACCGTTATCTCAACTGCGGGTATAAATTGCCGCTTGTCGGCGGCACAGATAAAATGACAGCAGATGTGCCGGTAGGTGTCTATAGAACGTATGTCCACATTCCCGAAAATGAGGAATTTAACTATGACAATTGGTGCAAATACATGAGTGCTGGCAATACGTTCCTCAGCGGTGGACCGATGATTCGGCTTACCGTAAATGGACAACCGATAGGCAGCACTATTAACCTGCCTGGGAACGGCGGCACCGTTGAAGTAGAGGCATCCGCTGATTCCATCTTCCCTATTCATACTTTACAAATTGTGCAAGCGGGACAGGTCGTTGCCTCCACAGAGGAAAACAACGGGTCGCACCAGCTACGCCTCAAAGCAAATCTGAAAGTAGATAAGCATTCGTGGATAGCTGCACGGTGCGGTGGACCTAACTATGCACAAGCAGTACCACATCACGATGGATGGCGGCGCGGTATCATTGCACACACTTCGCCGATTTACATCGCTGTCGGTGGCGAGTGGTGGATGTTCGATCCAGAAACGGCAAACTACATGCTAACCTTGATTGAAGGTGGATTGTCCTATATTCAACAATCGGCACGGCATCATGAACCGGGCACGGTAACGCATCATCACGGTGAGGATGATCACTTGGAGTACCTTTCTCGTCCATTTCAAGAAGCACGAGAAGCGATCCACCGTCGGATGCATCAATTGGGCATTCCGCATTAAAGTAGTAGGCACACGCCGTGTGCCGTTAACGCTATAAGGAGAAAAAATGCCAAAAGAATTAGTAGCAGTTGCCCCTCGACAACCCGTTTTAAGAGAATACGAAGACGGCCCCGTCCCCGCGGATAGCGTCCGAGTCCAAGTTGAATTCGGCGCGCCTAAACGCGGTACTGAACTGACAGCATACTACGGATACAACAACCCAAATTTTCCACTGAGACTTGGGAATATGTGTGTCGGAAAAATCGTTGAAATTGGCGATGATGTGGAAGGTTTTGCGATCGGCGAGCGTGTCGCTAACCACGGACACCTCAAAGAGACGCACACGTGGCGCGCGGGAAGTGTCCTCAAGATGCCCGACTACATGACGTGGAAAGAAGCTGTCTGCTATGATCCAGCACACTTCGCGATGTCCGCAATTCGCGATGGAAAAGTCCGCGTTGGCGAGCGGGTTGCAGTCTTTGGGCTTGGGGCAATCGGTTTGATGACGGTGCAGATGGCACGGATCGCGGGAGCTGACTTCGTCGCTGCGGTAGACCCGCTTGAAAGACGGCGGAAAGTTGCTGAAAAGACAGGGGCGGAACTTGTCATTGACCCAACTGCCTGCAATGTCGGAGAAGTACTCAAAGAAGCGACCGGCGGGCTTGGCGTTGATGTGGCTATAGAAACAAGTGCAGTTTACAAAGCACTTGATGATGCCCTTCGCAGCGTCACTTTTGAAGGAACAATCGTCTACGCTGGCCGCGCGAAAGAATGCACAGGCGGACTTGACCTCGGGGCTGTCGCACATGTCAACATTCCGAACATCATCTTTGCACGTGCTAACAGCGATCCAAATCGCGATCATCCACGTTGGAATTTCAGACGTATCGTTAATACCTGTTGGAAGTGGCTTGTCGAAGGACGATTTGAATGTGAAGATGTTGTTGACCCAGTTGTGCCGTTTGAGGACTCAGTTGAAGCTTACATTGAGATGGACAATCACCCTGAACGGAGTGTTAAATTGGGTGTTTCTTTCCAATAGTGACACAGAATTCATGTGGTTCGTATCACTAAAAAGGCGGAGACAACTCGGTTACAGCGCGCTATTTTGGCAAGCATTTTAGGGGAAAACTAATAGAGAAATAATAATGAAAGCATTTGTTGAACGTAATTTGAGCACCTATATGATCAAGCTGATCCTTTTTAGCATGGCGTTGGTTTTAATCGCTTGTAATCCGTTTACCACCCCGACTACCGGGAAAGTGAAACGCCAGCTTACCGTTAATGTCGTGAATGAAGGTGCTGCAGATTCAGTCCAATATGTAGGAAGTGGGATTTGCGAAATCCAAAAGACTGATACGTACTTATCAGTAATATTCTCATCGTCCAAATATATCGGGGAGGATCGCTCGGTTCCAGGTCCTGCAAGTATTTTTTCAGACAATATCGGGGAACATTCTCCAGAACTATTTCGTTTCCCCTTAACTGTTGGAAAAACGTGGACAAAACATGGGAAGTGGAATTCGCAAGTACAGACAATTATAGAAGGTTATGAGTCCATACATGTTGCTGCAGACACATTCCCGAAATGTCTGAAGCATAAGACTGTCTCTACAGGTGCTGAAGCAGACAGTGAGTTGGAAGGTTCGCTAATTAATGGAACAAGATATCTCTGGTTTGCAAAAGGGATTGGACTTGTAAAGATGCGTTATGAATATTCAAATGGGATAATTACGGAAGCTGAATTAACCGATTACACTATAAAGGGTAAAAGTACGGAATATTTCCCTTTGAATGTTGGGTCAAGCTGGACTTATAGATGGCAGAATGACTATAGAGACACTCCGATCATTGAAAGAGTGCAAATTGATGAAGTCGGTAAAGAGCCGTATAGAATGCCACTGAAAGATTTAAAGTATGTAGTGAAGATCAATGAAGATGAACCGAGTGAAATTGATGTTCACTGCACGCTTACACCTGAAGATATTAATGTTGAACACATGCGTCTACATCTCAACGGTGATAGTGCTTATGTTTATGCGGTAATTCCGAAAGGGGTTGCATGGAAAGATGATGTATATACGAGGCATTACGATCACGCCACGTGGGAATTTAAGTATTATCGCCGCAACCTTGAGAAATTTCCCTTCATGTTTAATTATAAAGTATCTCCAAAGGAGGCAGAGGAGATATGGGAACTTCATCAAATGGAATGGAAGAAAAAACTGTTTCCAGAACTCGCTCCCGATATAAGAGAAGACTGTATCCGCTGGCATAGCAATTTACTATTTCTCGTCGGCGGAGAGTGCCAAAATATTGAGGTTGAATTTGAATTACCTGAAGGGTGGCGCGTCTCAACACCTTGGCAGGCCGTTGACAAAACCAATTACCGTTTCACCGCCAAAAATGTGGATGAATTGATAGATAAACGTTTGTTAATCGGACAACACCTTGAAACAGTCGTTAAATCAGGTAAGACAGAGATCACGCTTGCAATAAGTGGGAGTCTAAAAAAGCATAGTGATCTTATTGTGGATACCGTTGAACAGTTTTTACTTGCGTATTCAAAACTCTTTAAAGGCGGTCCGAAAGAACGTGTGCTATTTATATTAAACCCCTATAAAGAAGAAGGAAACAAACGTCTTAAAGGGCATGGTAGTAGCAACATTGTCAGCATTATGATAGATTGGAACTTAGATGAGACAACCAAAGACGAGTGGGCACCATTCCTTGGACATGAAGTTTTTCACGTCTGGAATGGACTTGTGGCTCTTCAAAATTTCAGTGACCGTGAACGCTGGTTTCTTGAAGGTGTGACAAACTATTATTCTGATATTACCTCTGCGCGGCTTAGCTACCTTTCGGAACGTGAGTTTTTGGATAGACTTGAACGTGCTTGCGAATTGTACTTATCCGCACCCAATAAATTCGCCATAAGCGATGCAAGGGATAAACGACTTAGTTATAACGGGGGTAGTTTAATTGCGGCCGCGTTGGACTTAGAAATACGCGAACGAAAGAAAAATAGGAAAAGTTTAGATGACATCATGCAGCAGATGTATCGGAAGTTTCCGGACAATTCTATAGAATATACACAGCGCGATATCATTAGAACTGTCAATAAAGTCGCAGGTAAAGATTTTGATTCATTCTTTGAAAAATATGTCACAGGTAAAGAAAGACTGCCGCTCTCTGAATATTTCAATTATGCTGGTTTAGATGTGCAGATAGAATACAGCGAAGAATTACTAACAACTGATTATATGATTGACGTTCTTAAAACAAGTTTACAGAAAGAGAAGTGGCATTTGATTTCTGTAAACGGTGTAAAAGTTGATACGTTTGCGGACCTTCGCGAGCATGCAAAAACGTGGAAATCTGGGGACGAACTAACGGTCACAATCGAAGAGAATGATGAAACGCTTACCCTACCCATCACACTAAGTGGGGTTGTTGAAAATCCACCGACAATAAGGGATATAAGTGTTCGTATCACCAAAAAAGCAGAACCGACTAAGTTACAACGTGCTGTTTTAGCGGGCATTTTAGGAAAGGACTAATGGAGAAATGAAAATGAACGTATTTGTAGAACGTAATTTGAGCACCTACATGATCAAGCTGATCCTTTTCTTCTCTATAATGACGCAGACAAAAACCGCTGCGTGTGCCTGTTACTTTTGCGTTATTCCCAATTTCTCTTCTAACCGCACAATATGCCGATAGGTCGTAGAGAATATCATGTCAAGCGTCCCAATGTCTCGCGTTTCAAGCGGAGCGCGTGAAAAAACTCTCCGCAACGATTTCAGATACGTCTCCCATTCCTCATTATACGGAGACATACCCACTTTATCCAACAAACGGATAACCCGTCCATAAAATTCCTCTAAAGCGTTAACTTCAGCATAGTCAATTTCAGCGGGATCATGTTCCCCTAAACTTGCCATGAACACCTCATAAGCAAATATTTGCACAGCTTGTGCTAAATTCAGAGACGGATTTTTAGTCGCCATCGGCACACTTGCTGTCAATTGACAGAGACTCATCTGATCTGTAGATAAGCCAAAGTCTTCCCGCCCAAAAAGTAAGGCGACCTGTTTATTCTGTGAGATGGAAGCGATTGTGTCTGCAGCTTCGCGAGCAGTTACAGGTGGCGGTAAACGCATATCACGACGACGGTGTGTTGTGCCGACAAGATATTGGACACCTTCAAGTGCATCCTTTAGCTCAGGAACAACTTTGCAGTTTTCTAAAACATCTTTTGCCCCGTGTGCCATGGACCACGCCGCGTCTACATCTTGAAATGGAACAGGATGGACAAGGTAAAGCTGCGATAACCCCATCCCTTTCACAACTCTTGCGACAGAGCCGATATTTCCTGGCTCACGCGGTTCAAAAAGGATGATTCTAATGTTCGCAAGATTCTCGGGGACTGGGACAGGAATCGCACGGAAACTCTCTGTCGGTTGAATCGGTTTTTTGTAAGTTTCAGTTGACATATTAATAAAGGTATAGGAAATCAGGTAAATTGTCAAGTGGAATGTTTATGGAAGATAAGGCGTATTTTTACAGATGTTCTGTTTATAGCGGTAGATATTCAATCATGAGCTGCATCACAGTACCGGAGATGAGAGGGACTGTCAGGTTATCGTCAATTCGAAGCGGAAGGAGTTCCACAAGAGTTGCGACAAATGCACCAGTAATACCGACGACTGGGTTTAACTGCTTTAACCACAAAAGTGTAATCGCAGTGCAAACGGTAAAACACGCTGCACTTCCCTCCAAACTTTTATTGCCGATAAGTTTTGTCCGTCCCCACCTTTTCCCAACTAAGGCAGCCGCTGTATCACCTAAAATAATAAAAAAAATACAGACGATAGCAATAGATTTTTCAAAAAAGAAAATGCATAGCAGGATACTGACAATATAGTAAGTCGCGCCAGTAATCGCTCCTTTCTGTTCGTGGGTGCGGAGGATGGATTTGAAAATGCGAAAAAAGAGAGTCCTGAAACGCTCAGAGACGCATTTCAAAGCTTCTACTATTACCGCAATACCTGCTAAACAACCGACAATAAGTAACATGGTGGACCTTTCCAAGACAATATAAATTAGGGGTAAAAAGAAGCCTGCCAGATGGGTAGTTTTTCTGAGCAATTCCGCAATCATGAATTTGGAGTCTCCAATCAAAAAGTTAACGCTTTTATGTGTTTATTATTGCAGATTTATACAATCAAATACAAGCAAAATAATTTCTTGTATTTGCCAAAGAAATTACACAATTTTGTTTCAATTTTAGGTTAAAATTTCTTTATCATTGGAAATTGCTTTGAGGATAAATAGTGTGATCATAAATCAACAAACTAAAAAATGAGAGGAAAAATGAGAGGCGTTTGCATCGGATTGCTGTTCTTAATATTCGGTATTGGATTTATCTTTGCTCAAGAAACACAACAGACTATAAAAATTACAGGTGTTGTCATAGATAGTGATACTAATACACCTTTAGTTGATGTGGCGATAAAGGTAGTAGAGACAAACATCAAGGTAAAAACTGATGAAACAGGCACATTTTCTTTAGAATTGTCCCCTGGGACTTATGCTTTTCAAATATCCGCGCCGTTCTACAACGCTGCTGTACTTTCTGATGTTGAAGTCAACGCCCAAGGTTTATCAGAGCCTTTAGAAGTAACGCTTGAACCACAAGTCGTAAAGTTAGATGCAATTAATATGAAGGTTCGGTTAAGTCAATCTGGGGAGCGCGGTCTTCTTGAAAAGCGGATGCGGAGTTCCCGAATTGAGGATAGCATTAGTACTGAAGAAATCAGCCGGTTGCCTGACTCTTCGGCTGCGCAGGCAATTAAACGCGTAACAGGGGTTAGTATTGTCGGTGGCAAATATGTGTTTGTCCGTGGGTTAGGTGAACGTTATAGTAACACGCTACTTAACAATGTTGAGATTCCGAGTCCGGAGCCGAATCGGCGGGTTGTCCCGATGGACATCTTCCCTGCAAGTCTGCTTGCGAGTCTCCAAACTGTAAAAACATTTTCCCCCGACCAACCGGGCGGATTTGCAGGCGGTTCAGTGCAGGTCTTCACAAAAGACTTTCCAGAAGCATTGACAATGTCACTGTCGCTGTCAACCGGTTTTAATACGCAAGCGACTGGGACAGAAGGTTTGACTTATCCTGGCGGAAGTCTTGACTTTTTAGGATTTGACGATGGTTCCCGCAACTTACCGGAGATTATTGAAGAAAAAGCTGATGAAATTCCTATTCGCGAACGTGGTCGTTTCACCACTACAGGGTTCACACGTGAAGAAATACAGGAATTTGGACGGGCTTTCGCTAACGTTTGGTCTCCTGAACGACATGCTATCCCCGCAAATCAAGGTTACAAATTCAGTATCGGGAACAGTAATACTGTTTTTGGCAAACAATTCGGTTATCTCGGTGTTATCTCCTACGGTAATAGCCATAGTTATAGTACGCAGGTACGTAGAGATTTTCGAATCGGCTTAAATGAAGCACTTTCACCCGTAACCGATTATGCTGTTGAAGAGAGTGGACATGAAGTTGACTGGGGAAGTGTCGTGAACGCAAGTTTGCGACTTTCACCATATCATCTGCTGAGTTTGCGAACACTTACAACACACACTGCAGAAGACCAAACCCGAACATGGAAAGGTTTTAACGCAGACAGAAATACGGATATGCGAAGTGCGCGCCTCCAATTTGTTGAACGTCAACTTTTCTCAGGACAATTGGCTGGGACTCACAGGTTCAATTTTGGAGAGCCGGAAATCAAAAACGCCCCTATGGAAGAAAACGCTGATGCTATGGAAATGCAATCAGATCAATCCGACCTTTCAATGGAGTGGCGAGTAACTTATTCTCGAGCGTCACGCGATGAACCCGATACCCGTGAAACTATATATGAAGATCAAGGAGACGGTAGATATACATTTCGAGATTCTTCACAGAGCGGGAGTCGCTTTTTCTTCGATCTTGAAGATGATGATTACAACGGCCGTGTTGACCTGACAATACCAATCAGGAAAACTGGGTTCTTGAAATTTGGTGGTCTCTTGCGAGACAGGGCACGATCGTTTGATGTGCGGCGATTTAGATTCATGCCCTCAGATAATGTTGACACCACCGTTGATCTTGCCTCACCGCCAGAAACGCTTTTCGACGCTAAAAATATTGCACCACGTGTTTTTGAATTACGTGAATCTACCCGAAGGTCTGATAATTACATCGCAGACCATAATATTTACGCGGGGTATCTGATGCTTGATATCCCATTCAGTATAAAATGGCAGTTGATGACAGGATTACGGTGGGAATACTCTGATCAAGTACTCACAGCCTTTGATCCGTTCTCCCCGGGATTGAAGGAGGAAGCAGATTTGAAAACGCGTGATCTTCTTCCAGGGATCAACCTCACATATCGGTTAACGGAACGGATGAATCTGCGGCTTGCTGTGTCCCGGACGGTCACACGTCCAGATTTGCGAGAACTCGCACCTTTTGAGTTTACAGATTTTGTCGGAGGAAGAACAATACTTGGAAATACTGAATTAGAACGGACATTGATTAACAATTACGACTTCCGTTGGGAAGTTTTTCCAAATACAAGTGGTGGCGGTGTTGTTGCACTCAGTGCTTTTTACAAGCGATTCCAAAAACCGATTGAACAAATTATCCAACCGCAAGCAGAAGTTCGTATTACTTATGAGAACGCAGAAGGGGCTAATAACTACGGGTTGGAATTTGAAGCACGTCAGAATTTAGGTATTCTCTCACCAAAATTGAGCGCTTTTTCAGTCAATACAAATGCTGCGTTTATTGCGTCAAGAGTGGTACTCCCCGAAGATGTAGGAATTCAGACCTCTTCTGAACGTCCTCTTCAAGGACAGTGTCCATACATCATCAATCTTTCAGTAGGATATGAAGAGCCAAACTGGGAAATTTCCAGTTCAGTTGCATATAATATTTATGGAAAGAGGCTCACTGATGTGGGGAACCACGGGGCGCCAGATGTCTATGAACAACCACGTGGAGAGTTAGATATAAGTTTTAGTCGGACAGTTGCTGATTCATACAAATTTAGTTTCTCAGCAAAAAACCTACTTAACCCTGCAGTTCAATTCAAACAAGGTGGAGAAACGTTAGTCAGTTACAAATTCGGCAGATCATTCTCATTTGGGATTAGTTATAATCTATAGGTGGGCTAAGGATTTATAAATACTTCTAAGGTATTTTACATGGTTCAAAATGTGGTAAAAAGAACGATAAGTCGTTGATAAAAAGTCAAAACGTTGTCAGTATTTTGTAATAATTTATGTGTAAAATTAATATGTGTACGAAATTAAAAAGGTGACAATCAATTGATTGTGGCTGTAATGAACAATAACCCATTCAGGATATTCGAATGGAAATTAAAATCGAAAAGGAGCTTAGTAAATCTAATGTCAAATATTGTGTTAACTCTGAGATCCGCTTGGGTACAGGGTAAGTTTAAATGGTTGTTTCAGTTAACGCTCATTTTCACTGTTGGATTGGCCTTGGCTTTGGTCGGATGTGGTGGAGATGATGAGCCAGAACCAGGACCAGAACCGATAGTTGAGGAAACTATCACCGTTGATGGACGTGAAGTGGTCGTCCTTCAAGATGATCTGACTGAAGATAAAACCTTATCATCGGATTACGATTATCTGTTGCGTGGTCCTGTTTTTGTTAAATCAGGTGCAACTCTAACCGTACAGCCTGGTGTCACTATTTATGGGGAACAAGCGCTTAATGGCACCCTAATTATTGCACAAGGCGGAAAGATTATGGCAGAAGGGACAGCCGACGCACCAATTGTGATGACAAGCGATGCTGCTATTGGATCACGCGCACGTGGGCAATGGGGTGGTTTGATTATCAACGGAAAAGCGCCTTCAAACCAAGGTGTAACCTTTGGCGAAGGCGATACTGGTGCTTTCGGCGGAAATGATCCTGCGGATAATAGCGGTGTGTTACGTTATGTCCGTATTGAATACGCTGGTATTGAATTCAGCCTTGACAACGAATTGAACGGTATCGCTTTCCAGGGTGTCGGTTCAGGTACAGTTGTTGACCACGTCCAAGTTCACATGAACCAAGATGATGGTATTGAAATGTTCGGTGGCACAGTCAATCTCAAATACGCCTTAGTCACTGGTGCTCGAGACGATTCGTTTGACTGGACCGACGGTTGGACAGGCAAAGGACAATTCTGGGTTGCACAGCAGTACGGTGACGACGCAGATAACGGCTTTGAAAACGATAACAGCAGTAAAGATAACGAAGCGACTCCGCGTTCTGCCCCAACTATTTACAACGTAACACTTGTCGGTGATCCTGCTGGTCCCGAAAGTGACAACGGGATGTTAATTCGTGAAGGTGCCGCAGGAACGTATGCAAACTTTATCGTCACAGGCTTTAACAAAGTCGGACTTGATGTCAATACACCGTCCTCACACAAGCAAGCCGATGACGGCAAATTGGTTGTCAAAAACAGTATCTTCTTCTCCAACGGGAAGGGGAACTTTGGCGATGAAAAAGATGATGACGGTTTCGACGAAGCAGCGTGGGCAAAAGGTCTTGGCAACGTTGAAAAAGACCCAAACCTCGTAGCACCATTCAACAAGGATAATCCAAACTTTGCTGGGGGCGCAGGTGCCGCTTCAGTCACACCAGCCGCACCTCCTTCAGATGGGTTCTTTGAAGCTGTTGACTTCATCGGCGGTGTGAGTTCTTCTAATAACTGGACTACAGGTTGGACAACGAGTGCCCGGAACTAAACTACGTAGTACTACAATCTCCACTCGGTGCTACCTCTCTTACATTGCGACTGCAGTCCTACTGTTTAGCAGCTGTTTGATAGGGTGTGAGCGGCGAGCGTGGGAAAACAGTCTCGACTCGCCAGACCAAATTGGTCTGGCAGTCGTTGACGCTTTAAATAAGAAAAATATTGAAAAGTTAAACGAATTGCGTGTGCAACGAGAGGAGTATCTCTCATGGATTTTTCCAGCTCTTCCTAAGAGCGGCTTCCCACCAGATTTTGCTTGGTCAAATCTGAATAAAAAATGTAACATCGGCATGAAAAGGTGGATAAACCGTTACGGAGGATTGGATTTAAGTTTTGTAAAAATCCAATTTGACAAACCGACACAATCTTATGATGGGTTCCAAGCGCTACGTGGAACGGTTTTGACGTTAAAAAATCCTGAGGGACAAGAACTGAATCTGAAGATTCTTGGCTCCGTTGTAATGAAAGGTAATCGTTATAAACTGCTCAGTTATGATGATGGTTAGTACCCGTTTTGTATGTGAATAGAATTGCGTTTTTATATGGTATCTAAACCAATCTGAAATCTATAAATTATAGGCAGATATTGTTTTTCAAATGCCTTTTCTAAAATCTGGGAGGACTAAATTAATGAGTTACACACTCTCTAATTACGCATCTGGTAAGCGGAGGAAAAAGCGTTACCAAAAAAAGAGGGCAATGGCTGATAGGGCAAATGCGAAAGCACCAAACGTTGCAAAGAGAATAACATCTGAAAACGCGTCCAAAGTTTCAATCACATTTGTTGAAGCGCAACGACAAAATCGTCAGGCAACCCAAAAATGGAAAGCAAAAGCCCGAAAATTTGCATTTGGACTTGCAATTGGTTTTCATGCTGTAGCCCTTATTATCTTTGGTATTTGGTTTGTAAAAAAAGCGGTTCTGCAAATGAACGCAGATAAGTTGCAAAGTGTTATTGTGAAGGTGCCGAAACTGCAAACAAAACGCACCATTCTCCCACGCAAAACTCAGAAAACGGTAAAACCAAAAGCCGTAAAAGTGCTTGCACCGAAAACCAATGGGATAACAACGAATGTGAACGCCTCTGTGGGACCGGCAGATTTCACTATTCCAATAACTGAACTACCGCCTGACAATACGATGAGAATCACGACACTGGAAAGAGGGAGAGGCACAATGGAACAAACCCGACACGTGAAAATTGTTTCCACTATGCCTAAGTTTGAAATGCCTAAGTTTGAAACTACCGGGTTAACAACGAAAATGGATATGGGTACAAATTTAGCCTCTATAGATTTTGATGCTTCGGAGGGGCTCAACTTGGCTGCCACAGATTTTGGGGATGCAAAGCAATCATTCACAGAATTTTTGAGACAGGTGCGTGAACGCATAAAAGAGATGCAACGTTTTCCACCAAACGTTCGGAATTTAGAAGAAGGTTCCACGACAACGATCCGCTTTACACTTCTTAGAGACGGTACCATTCGTGACCCTAAGGTTTCAAGTTCGTCTGGTTCGCTTGTCTTGGATAATGCGGCTCTCGCGGCTGTTCAGAATGCTGAACCTTATCCACCGTTTCCAGAAGGACAATCAGGAAACAGTATACGACTTGAACTTCCAATTGTCTTTGAATTAATTAATTGAGGGTAATGCATAAACAAAGTTTGCAAATGTTAGGATAATCGGTCTCCTTTGATAAAATTATCCTAACATTCTGCGACAATTATTTATGAAACATCCTCATTTATAGTTAAGCTTATAAATACACACTTTCGCCCTCCCGCGGTAGGTACGGTTTCCTAACCGTGCTGGTGCAAAGTGTCTCATTAATTCTAAGATCCACCATAAGTTAGGGCAGACGTATTCCCCCTTGATATGGGGTTAAAAGTCCTTATTTTGGTGTATTTAACCCTCTTATCAGGGGGACTTTAAGAAAAAATGCGTCCATCCTGTTAAGTATACATCCAACCCGAAAAATAACGCGGATTTCGCAAATTTTTTGTCTTAACTCCTCAAAATTCTAATAATTCCCAATTTTTTCACATTTTTAACTTGATTTTTTTTTTGCAAAATTTGGTATAATTACGAAAATGGCAAGCAAACCTAAATTATGGGAGTGTTAATCCTCGGTTTGCTTGACCAGTGTGTCCT
>JAJDWA010000070.1 GCA_022825825.1 Candidatus Poribacteria bacterium | reverse complement strand
AAAAGAATCGCAAGAAACAGGCTACACAGGAGGGTCGGCGTTTGCGACGGTATAAGCGTCGTTTCAAAGTAGAAAGATTTTTCAGTTGGTTAGAGGATTTTCGGCGTTTAGTCGTCCGATGGGAATATTATGCTGAAAATTGTTTAGGTTTTGTCCTTCTTGCTTGCATACGTATGTCAATAAAATATTTATGAGATACGCTGTAAAAAGTTAAACCTCTCTACTAAATTTATATTGTGTAAAATAATCAATAATGTTATGATTAATATCAAACATTTTACGTAAGTATACAAACCTCTATACCTATTTTTTAAAGGAGTGTAACTATGAAAAAAGTATTCTATTTTCTTACAATCACGATGATGAGTGTTACGATTGCTTTCTATGCTACTGCTGATACAATCGTAACTGATGGCCTGGTGAGTTATTGGACATTTGACGAACAAGACATTACGGATAAAACAGTCAAAGATGTTTGGGGTAAAAACAGTGGCACAATCGTTGGAGATCCAAAGGTTGTTGCTGGAAAGGTGGGCGATGCCCTTGAGTTTGACGGTTCTGACGATTATGTTAACCTGACAAACCTTGGTGATTTCGGCAGTAAAGTTGGCACATCAACGTTTGAAGCGTGGGTCAAAACAGACTTCAAGAAAGATTGGACAACACTTTTCAAAGTGCTTGATGTAGGCTGCAATATGGCATGGGCAATTGATGTCAACCGAAGCGCGAAAGCCGGATTTCCACTTGCCCAAGATATTGTTCACTACTACGTACGTCAGCATGCTGCTGCTGGTTGCAATGATATTGCCGTTGAAATTGAGTTTGAACTATCAGATGGAAAATGGCATCACGTCGTTTTTGCAATTGAGGACGCGGGTGAAGCGAAACTCAGTATCTATATGGATGGCAATCCACAGGAAGTAATTGTTGGGAAAGAAAAGAACTTGGATGCCTTTATTTCGTTTGTGCAGCCTGTCTATATCGGCGCAGCAAACAATCGTGGTAATGTAGAAAGGCACTTTCCTGGTGTGATTGATGAAGTCCGTATTTATGATCGTCCCCTCACAGCGGAAGAAGTGACTCGGAATTTTAAATCAAAAGTTGGACTTGGTGTTGAACCTGACGATAAGCTGCCGCTTGTATGGGGATTTTTGAAGAAGACATTATAAGGACTCAAGTTGCTACCTATAACGCGGGTTTGATAAAAACACATTGTAGCGCGAACTTTTAGTTTGCGCTACAACACCCCGGTAGGTTCGGTTTCCTAACCGAACCGAACATAATGTCCAATTAATTCTAAAGTTCACTATAAATGAAGTTTCGGTAATTTTGCGGGGTTAGGAAACCCCGCCAGCAGAGAGGGAAACGTGCCTCGTGGTGATGGTATCTGTAAAAATCTTGACCTTCTTATAGGCATTGTGTAGTATCTTTAATAGAAACAGTGGAAATTATAGTAAAACCCATAATTAGTTGGACACTTTTGCACCTGTTTCATCTTTCCTCGCTCTCTATTCTTAGCCCCTCGCTTGCGGGGGGTTGGGGGCGGGATAAAGGGGGGTAGGCTTTTCGTGTGTCCACTTAATTGTCGATTCTACTATAAAACTCGCCTATCACACAATTCTGAAATATCTGTTGACTACATTAGAGAAAGGAAATTTAGAAAATATGTTGGATAAAGATAATACCTTCATCAATAAAATAAGAGACAGAGCGACAAAATACATTTTACTATTAGCTTTTGCCGCCCAAATTTTCGGAAGCGGTTGCGATGATATGAATAATCCCGTAAAAGTTATGGAACAAATGGAAGACAGAACAGTCGCAGAGATAAAAACTGAGGCACCAAAACCGGAAACAAGATTATCCAACAACACAATTGACGAAAACAACAAACCGGACGCAGTAATTGGAAAGTTCATAAACGAAAGCGGAGACAATTTACAATATTTCATAAAAAATGAAGACGACAAAAAAGTTGTATATGTAAATAAAGACAACGAACTTGTAGCAAAAATTTCTTTTGATTTTGAAAAAACGCCAAAATATGACATAGAAGTCGGCGAAAAGAATTTAGGGACAGACGACACAAAATTTAATACTTATGAAATTCTAATAAACAATCTACGAGAGGCAGGGGACATTATGCTCTCGAACAACACAATTGACGAAAACGCAGACCCAAACACAAAAGTTGGAGAGTTTATAATAGAAGAAGGACAGAAACTTAAATATTCAATTTCAGGAAACAGTCCGGATTTTTACATAAACGATAAAAACGAACTGCTAACCCAAAGAGAACTTGACTTTGAAACGCAACCAAAATATAGTTTACAAATCGCCGAGAAAAATGTTGAAACAGGAGAAACAGTAGAAAAAAATATTGAAATTTTGGTAAATGATTTACGAGAACTTGAAGATATAAAAGTTTTAGCACCTGATAACACAGAAAACTTGTCAATTGCAGAAAACAGAGAAAAGGGAACAATTGTCGGAACTTTTCAAGATGGAGAAGGACACCAAGTTGTAGGAAGTGGCAGCAATTATTTTGCAGTTGATGGAAAAAATTTAGTTACAAAACAGCCTCTAAATTTTGAAGAGCTCGTAAGACAATCACGTCTAACGCCAAACCAAGAAATGGAAATAAACGTCCAAGAACCCGAAGTTGAAGGACAAAAAGTTCTCAAAGTAAAAATAGTAGATGTAAATGAAGCGCCTTATGATATTCAGCTTTCAAATAATTCTTTTAGTTCAGACGATTTAAACGGAACAGAATTTGCCGAAATCCGATCTTCCGATGAAGACATAGAAGATACTCACACATACAGAATTACAAAGGGACACGAATTTATAGGCGTTAACGGAGGAAAATTAGTAAAATTACAAAACCTCCCAAGCTCACAAATAGATATAGAAATTGAAGCAACAGATAAAGGTGGCCTAAAATGGACAGAACAATTTACAATAACACAAACGCAACCCGACCCAATTATTCCACCAGAAGAACCACAACAACCACCAGAAGATCCTGAACCTCCCCAAGATCCACCAAGCGACCCAGACCCAGATCCTCAACCTGATCCCCCAGGAGGACCAGGAGATTTTTTATAGTAGAGTCAATAATTAGTTCGTAGGTTGGGTAGAGCGGAACTGAGTAGAGGGATCTTCACATCCCAATCGTACCTGAATAACGGACTGTGTCGGTTTCAGCCAGTTAGCAGCGAAACCCAACAGGTATATTACCCCTCTTCCTGTAGGAGCGACCTCCTGGTCGCGACGGGAAGCCCCCCAACCCCCCGCAAGCGAGGGGCTAAGAATTACCTGTAGGAGCGAGCTTTGCTCGCGACCATTTGTCCGATGTCGCGAGCGAAGCTCGCTCCTACAAGAGGTTGTTGGGTTTCGCTACGCTCTACCTATAACTGTCAACTTAAGACATCCGCCCCTCTGGTAGGCGCGTTTTCGAAACGCGCCTACTAAAACTTAGGATCCGGTACGGTTAGGAAACCGCACCTACCGGCCTGGGTGACGCTTATGGGTAGAGCTTGCAGCACCCAACAGGTATACTACCTCTCTTCCTGTAGGAGCGAGCTTTGCTCGCGACCGTTTGTCCGATGTCGCGAGCAAAGCTCGCTCCTACAAGAAAAATCTTGCATTTTTTATTAAGTTGACAGTTATGGGTTTCGCAAACTTTACCCAACGGACAATATAAACTATTAGTAACACTTAATAACTGATAATTCTTAAAACTAAATAGCTCTGAGGGTATCTGTAAAAAGCTTGACCTTACAGGCATTATGTGGTATCCTAAATAACATGAGCTGGATGTCCGATTATGTTTAATTGTCAGAACACCTCACCTTAAACATAAAACCTTTTTTATCGTCTTAAAACTACAAAAACACATACTAATGTTTAGGAGGAATAAAAATTTGCGCTATTGCAAACCGACTTTTTGTCAGCTATTCATCATTTTTCTTTTAATTGCTATGCCGATGTCCGCTATTGCAAGCGATTGGCCGAGTTGGCGAGGACCAAATCAGGATGGCACATCTGAAGAAACAGGGTTAGTATCTAATTGGTCTGTTGAAGGCGAAAACCTTCTCTGGCAGGCTGATTTTATCGGACGTTCCACACCGGTTGTGCTTAACGACAGGGTCTATGTCATGGGACGTATCGGTAAGGATATAACGCAACAGGAACGCATCGCCTGTTTTGATGCGAAAACCGGTGATCTGTTGTGGAATTATCAATTTAACGTTTTTCACACTACTATCACTTTCAACCGTGTCGGTTGGACAAATCCTGTCGGTGATACAGAAACAGGAAATATCTACATCCACGGCGTTCAAGGGCTTTTCATCTGCTTCAACAAAGATGGAGACATCGTCTGGTCACGCTCACTTACTGAAGAATATGGGCGGATTTCTGGCTATGGTGGACGTGTGCATACACCGGTTATTGCTGGTAATCTTGTGGTTATCAGTTATCTGAATGTAGGATGGGGGAACCAGTCTATCCCTCGGCACCGCTACTTTGCGTTTGACAAACGCAACGGCGATCTAATTTGGGTATCAACTCCTGGCGGCAGACCGCTTGATACCACCTATTCTACACCAGTTGTTACAGAGATCAACGGACAAGCACTTATTATTGGCGGCAATGCTGATGGAGGCATTTACGCGATGAAACAGACCACTGGTGAGATGGTGTGGGGTTTCAAACTAAGTAAGCGCGGTATCAATACCTCAGTGCTTGTGGCTGGTACAAAGGTTTACGCTTCCCATAGCGAAGAGAATTTTGACACTACGGCGATGGGACGCGTTGTCTGTATAGATGCAACTGGAACGGGAGACGTTACCGCTACTCATGAAGTGTGGCGATATGATGGAGTCGGGGTTGGTTATGCCTCGCCTACACTCAAAAATGGGCAGCTCTATGTGGTTGATAACTCAGCAAATATGCATTGTCTCAATGCTGAAACTGGTAAAGTTTTATGGCAACACAGCATCGGTACTGTCGGGAGGGGTTCGCCTGTCTGGGCAGATGGTAAATTGTTTGTTACCGAAGTCAACGGCAAATTTCATATCCTTCAACCCCGTGCGGATAAGTGTAGGCCGTTGAATGTTCAAGAAATAAGCCGCGAAGAAGATGATCACTATGTTGAAATCTTCGGTTCACCCGCTATTGCCAACGGACGTATCTATTTCACTACAGAGGAACGTCTCTACTGTGTAGGAGGGAAATAATGAAGAAAATTTGTTTTACGACAAAGCAGAAAGCGTTTGTTTTCGGACATTATGTTCTTTATGCAAGCTTGATTATCTGCCTTGTTTCTGTCGGATGTGCTACCAAAGAGGTTGAAGTTCCAAAGATGAGTGCTGACCCTGCAGTTGCGCTGCTACTCACACCTGCTGAAACGGTGACATCAGGTGAACCAGTAGAACTTAACGTTATCGGTTTTGATGTGAATGGAATGCAGACAAGTGCAATCGGGACAGTAGAATTGATACTCAATGGATTAACTGGTACACTTGAGGACAACAAATTCACACCTGAAAAAAGTGCAGGGCCACATGCGGGTACAGTCACCGCTCAATCGGGAGAGTTAAAGGCGACTGCTCGGATTCGTGTTATTCCACCACTACCGTGGACAGAAGACTTTGAAAAGGTTGAACTTGAAAAAGCACCTTCACATTGGATTGCCGCTACAAATAAATATTTTGTTCGTGAAAAAGATGGTAACAAGGTTTTAGTCAAGACACCTGTTCAGCGCGGTTTGAACAAGTCTAATGTCTATATCGGTCCTCCAACAATGAAAGACTATCATATCCAAGTTGACCTGATGGGGACCAGAGACAAGCGCCGTATGCCCGATATGGGATTAATTGCAAACCGCTATACGTTGGATATGCAAGGGAGGCAGCAACGTCTTCAAATTCGGTCTTGGGCATCTGATTTGCGTATGGCAAAAACGATTGACTTTGCATGGGATGCAGACGTTTGGTATACCATGAAAATGAAGGTAGAAGTTATTGACGATAAAGCGATAATCAGTGGCAAGGTGTGGCGCACTGGTGAATCGGAGCCAGATGAATGGACGATCACTGCTGAAGACCCTCTTCCGAATCGAGAAGGGAGTCCAGGGATCTATGCTTACTCCGCGACTGAAATCTATTATGATAATCTAAAGGTATGGTGATGATATATGATTTTTGAATTTAGAAGCGATGTCAAACGCATCGCTATGTTTCCTGGTGTCTTAACTAAATTATTTCGCAAATTAGATTACACGCCAAGGACAGGAAATTTATTACACAGACGCACTTCTATTGGAGTCCATTCATATTCTTATGTCCTTTTCATTTTTCTATTTGGTCTTCTCAGTATATTTCAAGTGCCAAATAGTTTTGCAGATTCCCATAAGTCTGCTAAGAAAGAAATAGCGTTGTGGGGTGGTTCTTTAAGCCGTAACATGGTCTCGGATGAGAAAAACATCCTCGCAAAATGGGATTTAGCAACAGGCGAAAATATTAAATGGGTAGCAGAACTCGGTTCACAAAGTTACGCGGGACCTCTGATTAGCGGTGGCAAAGTGTTTGTCGGGACTAATAACGATGCGTTGAAAAACCCGAAATTGACGGGAGACCGTGGGAATATCATGGCGTTTCGCGAATCTGATGGCGAATTTCTGTGGCAAATTACACACACGAAACTCCTTTCTGGGCGCGTAAATGATTGGCCGCTGCAGGGAATCTGTTCAACGCCTTATATTGAAGGTGATAGACTTTATTATATCTCTAACCGTTGTGAGGTCGTCTGTGTTGATACAGAAGGTTTTCTGGATGGTGAAAATGACGGTCCCTTTAAAGAGGAAACCGAAACAAGCGAAATTGACGGTGACATTATTTGGATTTACGATATGATGGACGAGTTGGATGTGTTCCCACATAACCTCGCCACCTGTTCTCCGCTTGCTGTCGGTGATCTACTTTTCTTGGAGACAAGCAACGGTGTTGATGAAACACATATCCACATTCCTGTTCCCGATGCTCCGAGTTTTATTGCCCTAAATAAGAATACAGGTGAACTTGTTTGGGAAGATGCTTCCCCTGGCGAAAATATACTGCACGGGCAGTGGTCAAATCCAGCTTACGGTGTTATCAAAGGTGTTCCACAAGTAATTATCCCAGGCGGTGATGGTTGGGTCTACTCGTTTGAACCGGAAACCGGCAAAATTATCTGGCAGTTTGATTGCAATCCGAAAGACTCTGAATGGGAGCTCGGCGGGCGCGGCACACGAAACAACATTATCTCAACCCCTGTTGTTCATGATGAGAAAGTCTATCTCGCTGTTGGGCAAGATCCGGAACACGGCGAAGGTGTCGGGCACCTCTGGTGCATTGACGCTTCACAGACTGGTGATATTACCTCAACTGCTGCAGTTTGGCATTTTGGCAATGAACAATTCAATCGCACAATGTCAACCGTTGCTATTCATGACGGGCTTCTCTATATCTCCGATTTAAGCGGATTCCTTTACTGCTTGGATGTGAAAACAGGTGACCTTTTCTGGACGCATGATACATTTGCAGCGATATGGGGTTCACCCTATGTCGTGGACGGGAAGGTCTATCTCGGCGATGAAGATGGTGATGTTGTCATCTTAAAAACAGGCAAAACCAAAGAGGTCCTGTTCGAAACGAATATGGGAAGTTCGGTTTATACTACGCCTGTGGCAAAGGATGGTGTGCTTTACATCGTTACCCGTAACCAGTTAATTGCAATTTCTGAATAGATGTCTCTTAACCATAAGTAATGTCCTATTCTATTTCTTGTATTTAGAGGATAGCCACATGTCGTATAGCAACTTTACTTTGCCAGCTGCGCGGGCAGCATTTGAATTAGAAGAGGTAGATACTGCAGGTCTATTTTCTGATATTGAACCAGTCACTCCCAGCGAGTTACTTATATCTATATTAGATCGAAAAATACCTTTAGCGACTGCAATCGGTACCGAAAAGGCGAAGTCTGAAATGATTGTCGCAGACGTTCTTGTGGAACTCCGTGAGCAATTAGACCGTAAAATTAGCCTTTTTTCTGGGATAGATTTCAACGTTGATGATGAGCTTGGATTGACAGGTGTGTGTGACTTTGTGATTAGCCTATCGCCTGTCCAATTTGACTTACAAGCTCCGATCATTGTCCTTGTAGAAGCAAAGAACGATAACCTTGAAGTAGGGCTTGGGCAGTGTGTAGCAGAGATGGTTGCTGCCCAACGCTTTAATGCTGAACATGGGAATGATATCCCTCGCGTTTATGGTGCAACCACGACAGGTGTTCTTTGGCGATTCCTCAAATTGGAAGGGCAGGAACTACAGATTGATATGTTTCCCTACCAAATTGAGCGATGCGACAAAGTTCTCGGCATCCTTTCAAGTATGGTTGCACAAAAAGCTTGAACTGTCTAACCCGTAATCAATTGATTGTAATAGAAGAGAAGAAATAAAGTAGTTTTATATTGCATGTATATTAGCAAATTAGAATGGGACGATTATCGTGTTGAGCATATTGCAGAGCATGATGTAGAACCTCATGAGGTATAGGAAGTTTGTAATGATAATTCCCATTTAGCTCGCCGCCAAGGACGTAATCGCTATCTTGTTTATGGACAAACCTTGGATGGACGATACTTATTTGTAGTTTTAGAGCAGATAGAATGGGCTGTCTATAAACCAATTACTGCA
Source organism: Candidatus Poribacteria bacterium (assembly GCA_022825825.1). Taxonomy (GTDB): domain Bacteria; phylum Poribacteria; class WGA-4E; order WGA-4E; family WGA-3G; genus MSPOR6. Next base: position 104,180 of record JAJDWA010000070.1, on the reverse strand, counting down.
CGAAATATGACTGACCGCGAAAAAAGAAATTTTAGGAGGCTCCGAAAATGAAAACGTTGCAGGTGCCAGAATTTTCGACTTATGAAGAAGAAGCCGCTTTTTGGGATAATCTGGATACCGCCGATTTTATGGAAGACGATGGGCAATGGTTCCGTTTTGATACCAACAAAGCTATTCGTGTGGCAATTCTTCCGGAAATAGCAGAAGAATTAATTAAAAAAGCCCGATCCCAAGGTGTATCAATTGAAACCTTAGTGAACGTTCTTTTGATTGAACATATTAGGGAATCAGTTACTACAACCTAACTGGTTAAAGTTTGTAAAATTGAATAAAAGTACGCTGTCTAAAAGAACTTTATGCAAAAAACTCTTTCCCCCAAAATAGAAACCGCTCGAACAGCACTTGATGTGCATGTTCGGGAGATTGTAAATTGGCATTTCAGTCCAGAAACTGGATGCCCCTTCTGGTTAGAATTCGCAGAAAATTTGGATTTCGATCCACGAAAAGAGATCGGTGGTTATGCCGATCTAAAATGTCTCGGACACTTCCAAGATGAATGGCTGCGGGGTGGCCCCGTTCGACGATGGGTACCAAAAGCATACACCGACAAACCGATCTATGTTTTTGAAACAGGCGGTTCAACAGGTATACCGAAATGTCGGATTAGCATTCGGGATTTCCATATTGATTACGAGTTGTTCAGTGAAACATTATCCGATGAAGGTTTCCCACCCGGCAGCGATTGGCTGATGTTAGGTCCCACCGGGCCACGCCGACTACGACTTGCAGTTGAACATCTGGCACAACATCGTGGCGGTATCTGTTTCCTTGTTGATCTTGACCCGCGTTGGGTGAATCAACTTGTCCGATATGGAAAACATCAGGAATTGGATGCGTATAAAAACCATGTTATCTCACAGGCACTTAACGTTCTAAAAGCACACGAAAACGTTCAGTGTCTTTTTACTACACCAAAATTGCTTGAGGCATTGTGTGAAAAAATTTCACTGGAAAAAGTTGGGATTAAAGGCATCTTTTGTGGTGGCACCGAAATGGACGCACAGTTTCACCGATTCGCGAGAGAAGAACTCGTACCAGGAATTGATTTTGTGCCAACTTATGGCAACACCCTTATGGGATTAGCCACTTGTAAGCCCTTTGATCCTGCTGATAACTACGCGATCATTTATTATCCACCACAACCGCGCGCTGTAATTGAATTGGTTAATCCCGAAAACCCCGATCAACTTGTTGATTATGGTGAAACAGGACGTGTGATGCTGACAACATTAACCAAGGAATTTTTTGTTCCGCGTTTTTTAGAACGTGATGAAGCAGAACGCGCTGAACCGATTCCAGAATATCCGTGGGATGGCGTTGAAAATCTACGTCTGCTTTCTGAACTCCAGGAAACTGTTGTTGTAGGTGTCTACTAACTCTCTTAATCAAAGAAGATAAATCATGGAAAAAATACAGATCGTCGAAATAGAAGATCCGGTATACGAAGAAGCATACACCGCCCATATTCAAAAAAATGGTGCAGCGTGGATCGGATGGGTCCCAGAAGTTCCTGAAGTGAAGTGTGAAGAAAACACACAAGAGGAGTTGCTGAAAACACTTGCAACAGAACTTCATGAAACTTTAGTTGCTGCAGATGAGGCGTGGGAAAAACAATTTGAAAAAGATGTGAAAGCCGGATACCTTGATGATCTTCGCAAAGAAGCACTTGAGGATTTACGGACAGGAAAGTGTATTGATCTATAGAACGAACCGTAAATTTTGGGAGTTTTACCGGAACCTTCCAGAGGAGATTCAAAAACGCGCAGACGAAAAGTTTGAACTGCTAAAGCAGAAATATTGGGCTGCGATAATCGTAGTTGTCACTTCAGCATCTGTCATTTGTGCTTGTGGGTGCGTTTGATGACCGAATGAGATTAAAAGATCGTCACAAATCGTGTAAACTGCTACAATGGTTAATTCCCTGGGGTTTCTCCTTTTGTTTTTTTTGATAAAAACATGATAGAGCAAATTCCTTGAATATAAAGTGATTTATTAGGTAGCAACTTGGGTTATTATATAGAAAAACAGATAAGGAGATGGACACAATGGCACATTCAATAACGTTTCGTTGCTTATTCATAGTTTTGCTCTTTTCAGTAATCGTGATTTTGCCAGCGCATTCGGTGGATGTAACCGTCGGGTTATTGGCAGGAAGTAACGAACTTGGAGAAGTTGAGGTAGCTGCTTACGAATGGGCAGACGAAAATTATCAAGCGACAATACTTATAGCAGACAACAATGGCACTTTCAAGAACAGTAGCGGCACGCCAATAAAATTAGACCAATTCGCTGTGCTGTGGCTCTTTTATACAGAAACAAACACGTTGCCTGAACCGTTGCTTGCAGACGCAACCAAAAAGGCAATTCTGGACTACATAGAAGCAGGTGGGGGTATATTTCTCTCCGCGCTTGGGCTCCGATACGTTATAGACATTGGTGTTGAAGATGGCGGTAATGCACGGGTTTTTCAACCCCTCGGTAAAGGCCCACCTGAAATCGGCATTAAGCCAACGGATGATGCTAAAAACCATCCAGTATACAAAGGGTTTAACATCAACGGGCCAATTTTTCTTACAAGTATGGCACAGGCAGGGTTCACCGCAGATTTCATCAACTTCAAAGCCGCACCTCCAGGAGACAAGATTCTCGGCACAAAAACACGTGGCGGTGGCGGTGGCGCTGGAGAACGGCCTTTTGTTGAGTACGATGTTGAAGAAGGAAAAATCATCACCCTCGGACATCATAACGGTGTTTATACCGATACAAAGTCAGCGGAAGCGGATAACCTCAGAAAACTCACGGCCAATGTGTTGAATTATCTCGCTGAGAATTCTGCGTTTCTCGCTGTTGATCCCCATGGTAAATTGACTACAACGTGGGGAAATTTAAAGGCGGTCCTGAAGTAGATTATCCAACAATCATTATAAGATAACAAAGAACCCGTGACACGCTACTGTTGCGGGTTTCTTTTATATTATCCAATCATTCAAATATGATAATTTACAAAATTTGTTCTTTATCTGCCTCGGTGGATGTGCTACGAATAGATGGATTTAGACGCGAGTGATGCAGTGCCCAATAAATTGCTGCTGTTACCACACCTCCGATAAGTGTTGCCATGAACCATATTATAGATTCCACAAAAATTGGTGTTCCTACGCGTTTTGCGTCTCGGTATACAGCAACCGCAAAGGTTACATGGACTATAATGTTTAAAACCCAAAACGCAACTACCCAAAAGACACTTAAACCAAAGAAGCCGGGAACATTTAATCCACTTAAATCAGAATTCATTTTGAACCTCCATGTCATTTTAAGTTTTAGTATACAACGTCTTTACCTAAATGTCAATGTTTTAGAAGTATACAGTGCCACTCAATTTCCTGCGGATAGCTTTCACTGGAAAAAATAACATTGAGAAGCAGTTTTATAGTAAATAACCCAAGTTGCTACCTATAAGTTTTTAGACCTGGAACACCGTCTTAAGTGAAAAATGCTGATAATTAGCTAATATTTTGTCCCGTGAACTTCCAGTTTGTGATACTATGTGGCAACTTATGTAACTTTAGGACATCTGCCCAATTTATTCAACTATTTAGGCGAAAGTATTGTTTGTTTTCAACCAGTTTTTTTATATTTCAAAGAGTAATTCAGCTTTCGTTTTGAATTTAATTCCACCGTAGGTACGGAAACAGGTGGCAAGTATCAAATCAAGATTAAATGCTCTGAAAACAACGAACTTTTTTCAATTTGAATTGACTAAATAAGAAAAAAGTTTAATAATATTAGAACTCACACAAAACAGAATCTATCTTTTACACCGAAAGTAATAAACCGTATTTGAAAGGATTTTCAATGTCACGCAAAATTTTACCCATACTCATTATTCTGTCAGTAGCGTGTATCGTAGCACTTACACTCAATATTTTCAATACAGTTGAAGTCAAAGCAGAAAAAACGGTAAAAATCGCTGAAATATCAACAAAACCTTCAATTGTCGCATTGGCAACAGCCATGAAAAGTTTCCGCAACTCACTCAGCGAAGAATTACTTGCCGATGCCTCTTTTCCACTTGGACATAAAGAATCATATTCATGGTCGAATTTACCAGCATCTATAGATAGTGAGCGAGGGGGTATTCATTTCAGTAAGTTGTCTGTAGACCAATTGACACTTTTCCATAAAGTTTTAGATATGTTCTTGAGTGATGAAGGTTACACAAAAATTTCGCTGATTACCTCAAGAGCTGAAACAGACATTAGTAAAGTTAAACACAGTTTTTGGAATTCACGCCCCTATTTTATCGCACTGTTTGGAAATCCAGAGACGGATGGTTCGTGGGGATTCCAATTGGATGGACATCATTTGGCCCTCAATTTTTTGGTGCATGGCGATGAAGTCTCTATCGTCCCTGCCCATCTCGGAACTTCACCGACTATCATCAACGGCAAAGCAGTACTTGGACAGGAAAGAGGCAACGCATTAGCCTTACTCAAGAGTCTTGATATAAATCAAAAACAGAAGGCGATACAAACAGGCGGTCGTCGTGGGCTAAAAGTGGGACCTGGCAGTTCAACCGATCCATACCTAAACTACGATTATTCACATTTCGTAGGTGTCGGTTTAAAGGCATCAGAGATGAACGATGTGCAAAAAGAGAATCTTCGGAAATTGATTAAAACATATATCTACAATCTTGAAACGGAGTTCGCCGATGTCTGGATGAAGCATGTTGATGCTGAATTTGACGATACATATTTTGTCTGGATCGGTGGCACAACCGAAAATGATTCTATTTACTATCGCGTTTTTAACCCCGCAGTCTGGATCGAATTTAATGACGAAGGTAGAGGGACAAGTCATATCCACACCATTATCCGTTCGCCAAACGGCAAAGATTACGGTATTTTTGCCTTAAATCGCGGTCCTAAAACACTCCTGGAACACTATGTTATGGCGGTCACAAAGTAAACAACAATTTATTTGATTATTACATTCCTAAACTATCTGATTTATAGTGAAACCAATAATTATTTGGGCACTACGGTAGGTGCGATTTCCTAATCGCACCCGATGGGTCTGGGACATGTATGTCAGAATACGCGTCCGGTATTCTGAATTGGTTAGGAAACCGCACCTACCAGGAGAGTGTTCACATATTTTTAGGTTGGACTATAAAAAATTTGAAAGGACATTGATAATGTTTGATAAAGTTTTAGAAGAAGTTGAAGAACAGTGTCGAGCAGAACGGGTTCCGATGTTGGGCCCTGAAAAAGCGAAATTGCTCGCGAGCTGTGTTGAGAAGGCAAAACCATCCCTGATTGTAGAGTGTGGCACTGCTATCGGCTACTCAGGGTTGTGGATTTTACGCGTTTTAAAAACATTAGGCACAGGCCGTTTGATAACGGTAGAGATAGACGCTAACAACGCACACCGAGCACGCGATAATTTTCAAAAAGCCGGTATGGCAGACCTTGTTGATTCACGTATTGGAGATGCCGCAGAAGTCCTTAAAAGCATTCAAGACCCTGTAGATTTTCTATTTCTTGACAACAACAAGGATGGTTATTTCGCATGTTTCCAAGCAATTGAATCTCAGTTAACCGATCCAGCAACAATTGTAGCAGACAACGTCGGTAGAGCAGATCAGATGGCAGCTTATTTGGAGCATGTCCGTTCCAACTATGAGTCCGAAACGCATTGGTTTGAAAGCTGGCGGCGCAGACGTGGCGGGAACGAGGGTGATAATCAAAGACAACGAAGACGCGACGGTATGGAAGTTACAACCTATCGTCGTTGAAAAATATAATGTAAAATTTAAATAGGAGAATTATATGAAAAAATACACAACTTCAATTTTTCAATTAGGTTGGTTATTAAGCGTATTAAGTGTTCTTACTTTCATAAATGGTGTCAACGCACAAGAATGGGCGCAGAAAGCAGATATGGTAAATCCGCGACTTTTTTTCTCTGTTGCCGCCGTTGACAAAGAGATATATGTAATCGGTGGCATGCTCGCGTCACCAATTGATAGTGTTGAAGCCTACGTTCCGGATACGAATAAATGGGTTGAGAAAGCAAGTTTACCATCTGCACGGGCGGGCGTTGTTACATGCGAAGTTGATGGCAAATTATATGCAATTGGGGGATGGGATGGCCAAAACCCTGCTCTTGGTACAGTTGAAGAATATGACCCGAAAACTGACACGTGGACACAAAAAGCAAATATGCCTACGCCTCGTTCATTTTTTGCCGCTGTTGCTGTGGAAGGTAAAATTTATACATTTGGTGGGGTTGCACAAAATGTGGGGCCCGTGTTATCGGCCGTTGAAGAATATGACCCGAAAACTGACACGTGGACACAAAAAGCAAATATGCCAAATCCCAGATCAGGTATGGCCGCAGCGGAATTTAGGAATAAAATATACCTTATCGGTGGCGTTCCTGCAGTACAAGGCCCCGTCACTAAAACTGTTGAAGAATATGACCCGAAAACTGACACGTGGACACAAAAAGCAAATATGCCTACATCAAGAACCGCTCTTGCTGTTAGTCCGGTCAATTCAAAAATCTATGCAATTGGTGGTACGTCTGTTGTACAAGGTCCCGGTTTGGGTACAGTTGAGATATACGATCCATTAACAAACACATGGGAGAAAAGTCCAGATATGCCTACTGCACGGGTTTTCTTGGGAGCAGGAAATGTCAACAACAAAATCTATGCTGTAGGAGGCGTGGTTGAAGGGCTTGGCCCCAAGATTTTACCTACCGTAGAGGAATTCTCTCTCAATAGTCTAAACGTAGCAGCGTTGGATAAATTTCTCACGTTCTGGGGGAACATGAAAATTGAGAATTAGAGTGTTATATCAAATTAACTTTAGAAAAGCACAAAATATTCCAACCTGGTAGGAGCGGTTTCCTAACCGCTCCGTGTTATCCTAAAGTGCTCTTGTGGGAGGCGTTTTCAACACTGATGTATTGCGCTTACGAGGGTGAAGTCCCGTTAAACTGATGTCTATGGCGTGTTTACATGAAGATTAATTTATTAATTCGGTCCTTCTGATTTCTTTTCTGTCTGAATCGCAGATGATGCGGAGGACACGGAAAACACGGAGGATACTCCCGCAAATCCTAAATCATTTCCACAAAATGTGCCGTCGTGACCAAAATAGCTCTTATTTCCGCGTCCTCCGCGTTCTCCGTGCCTTCCGTGATTCAGACAACATGATAATATCTCACATAAGAAAAACATAAACAAGTTGTCTGTGGTTAGGAAAATTACCGAAATATCATTTTAATCTTCATAAAGTTTTCGATACGAAATTCAAATCTATGGAGTATCCATACAGAAGTGGTAAACCGCGTTGATTATTCCCTTTTCGCACAAGGCACAATAATAGAATCCACCATCCCGTGTAATATCTTCTTATCCGCAGGACACACAGCTGCCTGAATTCCACCGAGTTTCACCGTATCACCTACAACAAAATAGTACGGACGGAGCAGCGGACGGGCGGGCATCTCTTGCATATCTTTAGTCTCAAAATCGTAGTATTGCATCCGTACGCGTTGGGCGGTGTGGAATTGCTGTAGCACGTGCGGTGTTTTCTCAAAAGACGCAAGACCATCTTCAATAGCGGTTTCCCATTCTTCCGTAGGTAGATCATGTCCGATTTTTACGCCGCGGCTACCCCACGAAAACTCCGAAAAACCTGAAGGTTTGATGACCAATTCCCGTTGTTTTTGTGTCACAGTACGGAGTTGTCGCCAGTCCGTTACAGGCATGTTATCTATTTCCAAGTTTGGAATAACAGCATGCGGCGGTAGAGGACGTGGGTCAAGTATCCACGTCTGCGGGATCGCTTCCTGTAGAAACGGATAGGTTTTTTTGCCAAGTTGACGTTGCCAAAACAGCTGGAGTGATGGGTGATGAAAAAGTGCCAGACACAATTTTTCTTCTAAATACGCTTTTGGAGGCGGTGTCATAACAACAGTGCGCTTCTTAGCACTATAGAAGATTAACTCTGCTTTGGGAATGTTGGGAAGATCGAACAACTCATAGAAACGATAAACCACATCAACGTTTATCTTGCTATCTCCATTTTGAACAGAGAGTCCATCTTCGGTAAAGATTACCTCGTGCGGTTTCACAGCAACAGTTATGAGTCCAGCATCACAGAGTGCATTCGCGAGCCATGCCATTTCCGGTCTATAATCTTCAGATTCGTCTGAAACGACAATCGCAAGTGCAGGATCGTCTTTCTTTGCCAAAGCACGAATCATTTCAGCATACCCGTTCACCATGCCATCTTTACCGCCGATGATGGGGTATCCGAGTTTGGTATATAGCCTTGCCAAACAACCTGTCGCACCGATGAAACCAGGGATAGAATCAAGTTCAGTAATAACTTTTTTATTTTCGGTAGTGGGTAAGATATCGGGGCGTATAACGCCGGGCAGTTGGCTTTTGAAGCGGTTCATCCGTCCCTGCTGAATGACACTCTCCGGTTTGCCAATATCCAAATATTCTGCTATCCAAGTCGGTTGAATGCCTCTTGCACTTTGGGAATAGAGCAGATTACAGGCACGATAGAAATTTAATAGGTGAGGCCCGAGTTCTTCAAACCAACTTAACTCTTCTTGTGAAATCCAAAACGGTTCTGGTGAGATACGCCATGATGTATTACAATCGGGATGGACATCCCGTTTTTCGCTGGAAAATAATTTTTCCTTCGGTATCTCATCGTTGATTAACAAACATATCTGTTTTGCATCCAAACTAAAACTCCCTATAATTCATACATTCACATATATTTTCTCTGCATGAAAAATTATACAGAATTTTTGTTGTTAACGCAACATTATAGTTGGGTAGAACTGTAGGTTGGGTAGAACGAAGCGAAACCTATAACTGTCAATTGCAGAAAAAATGCAAGATTTTTCTTGTAGGAGCGACCTCCTGGTCGCGACATCAGACGAAGAGTCGCGACCAGGAGGTCGCTCCTACAGCAAATGTGTATCCTTATTTTCAAAGTTCACTATAATTTGGTACTTTTCTATAAAGGATTGATTTCTGTTGTTAAGTTTATTCTCTTTTTGTCAGAATCGCGGATTACACGGAGAACACAGAGGACGCGGAAAAAGAGATATTTTGGTCACGACAGCACATTTTGTGAAAATGCCTTAGGCTGTGCAAGATCATCCTCCGCGTTTTCCGTGTTCTCCGCGTCATCTGCGATTCTGACAGAAAAGAAATCTTCGGACAGTTTGTAGGCCAGAAGTGTCCCGTTAATTGTAAGTTTTACTATAGTTTTCGATTTTTCGGCTATATTTTTTACATTTCAATATAACCATTTGTCCGTTGGATAGAGCGAAGCGAAACCCTTATGCATCAATTTAAGCACATATAGTAAAACGGACAATTAATGAGACACTTCTGTAGAGCAAACTGTTAGTTTGCGTCATTTTATGCACAAACTAACAGTTTGTGCTACAACTTGTATTGTCCGCTATGTTTCCAAACAAGTTTATCCAAGTGTCCCAATAATTTCAAAGTTCACTATAATTAGCAGATTGTCTCTGGTGGGAGGGAAACCTTCTAAGCCCGATTTTCTTCTGTAGGAGCGACCTCCTGGTCGCGACATCAGACGAACGGTCGCGAGCAAAGCTCGCTCCTACAAGAACGGCTATAGGTAGAACGCGCGAAAACCCAACACGTATGCGCTACACCACCGGCTAAAGCGCCAAAACAGTCAAGAGAAGTACATATTTTCCTGTTTTTACAGGCAGTTACGCCAAATCTTTGTTGTTCAGCACAGGGTGGACGTGCCGCAGCCATGCAAGGCGCAGGTTGCGGCGGGTGGTTACTAGTTCATAATCAAATCTGCAAACTCTTTGAGTGTGAGATACCCATCTTCTTCAAAAAAGTCAGCATCTTCATGCACGAAACGGATATCGTCTAGGTTTTTGACTCCACCATCCACAAAGTGGACGGAGAGAATCTTGATCTTGCGCACACCGTCATCGAATACTCTATCGATTTTACCGTAAAGCAACTTCTCGCCCTTGTCCTGATCGCCCTGCAACACCACCTCGATGTCGAGATCGGAATGGTCGGCAATCACCGTGCCACCGATGTCGTTGACATTGATAATCATATCACTGCCGTCAGACACGTTCACCAACACTTCGTTGGCGGAAGTACCTTCAACGACACGGCCTTCATAGAAAGTACCGTCCAGTTCGAAGTAGATGTTGTCACCGTCGTAGCGCGTGACGACCTGCCCCGTTTCTGTAACCTGCCCCGTTTCCGTCTCGGTAGGGGTGACAGGACCGTCCCCGTTACCGCAGCCAGTGATGCCACCACAGACAAAGGTAATGCCCAGCATCAACGCGACACAGTATAGATTGTGCTTGGTTAAAAACCTGATTGACCGATAATATTTCGTCAAAAACATAGTAAACCTCCCTTAGGTTTCGTTAGTTTTGATTTGAAAATTTTCTATTACAACGTGAGTTTGATAAATCCCGTCCGTTGGGTTTCGCTTCGCTCTACCCTTATGCGTCAATTTAAGACATCCGCCCCCTGGTAGGCGCGTTTTCTAAACGCGCCGGTGTCAATTTGAGCTTGAAAATACGGCGCGTTTCCAAAACGCGCCTACTAAAACTTAGGATTGGGTATGTCAGAATACGCGTTTGGTATTCTGAATTGGTTAGGAAACCGCACCTACCGAGTGAGGTGTTTTAAACGTTATTATCTCCTTAAAACGTTATTATCTCCTTAAGTTGACACATAAAGTGCGGTTTCCTAACCACACCGAGCATCAATAGAAAAGGACCGATTTTTATAATTATATCGGTTTTGGTCCTAAAATCAGTCCATCCGTTTTGCATCTGTTCTATTCATCAGAGTTTACCAATTTATCATGTTTTTTATTATACCGCACTTTTGATTTAATGAGTCAAGTTTTTTTACCGTTATAGGTGTGCAAAGTTTTTGTCTTCCTTTTTCGTCAGAATCGCGGAAGGCGCGGAAAACACGGAAAACACCAAATCAACGGTATGAATGCCATTTAGGCATTCCCCGGAAGATGCTCTCGCACAACCCCAAATCATACTCACAAAATGTTGTCGTTACCAAATATCTCTTTTTTCCGCGTCCTCTGCGTTCTCCGCGATAATCCGCGATTCAGACAAGACACATGCCAAAAACTTTACACACCCGCCACTAAAGAATAACCTGTTTAACAAAATCAATCTTTTTCTGCGCCGCAATAGATTTCAAAACGTTGCGCGGCACAAGACTATCCACATTAATAAGTGTCAATGCAACTTCTCCGATACGTGAACGTCCGACCGTCATATCCGCAATGTTGATGTTATGTTCACCCAAAATTGTGCCGATTAATCCGATCATCCCCGGCTGATCGCTATTATAGATAACAAGCATATACCCTTCTGGCGTAGCGTTCAGGTGAAGTTGGTTAATACGAACAATGCGAATATCTTTTCGTCCGAAGGTTGTCCCCGCAAGGATTGCCTCACCCTTATCTGTGATAACGGTGACAGTCATCAGGTTCGCAAAATCCGCTTCAGCATCGCTCTTAGTTTCAGTGACTGAAATGCCGCGTTGCTTAATTAAAAAAGGCGCGTTCACATAATTGACCTCGGTGAGTACTGGTGATAACAACCCTTTCTGTAAAGCGACAGTGATGGGTGTTACATCCTCTTTCTGAAAAAGGGCACCGCTATAATGAATTTTGATTGCTGAAATTTGCCCCTCAACAATTTGAGAGTGGAAACTTCCGATCTTCTCAGCAAGTTGAAGATAGGGACCCAGAATGTCAAACATTCTCGGATCAATTTTCGGTTGATTTACAGCATTAGCAACCGGTTTGCCTCGTAGCGCATTGATTACCTGTTGTGCAACTTCAATCGCAACGTGTTCTTGTGCTTCGGTTGTTGATGCACCGAGGTGCGGTAGCCCGAGAAAGTTATCCAATTCAAGCAGTGGACTATCCGTTGCGGGTTCATCTTCAAAAACATCAAGCGCAGCACCCGCTATCTGCCCATCTTTCAGCGCGTGATAGAGTGCCTTTTCGTCAATAATACCGCCCCGTGCACAGTTAATCAGACGACCTGTCGGTTTCATCAGTTGGAATTCTGTTTCCCCGATGCTGTGGTATGTCTCCGCATTGAGATGCGTATGAATAGAGATATAGTCCGATTCACGGAATAACGTTTCACGGTCAACAAGGCGAACTCCCATTTTATCAGCAGCGTTAGCAGAGATATAAGGGTCAAAAGCGATGAGTTGCACGCCGAAAGCGTGTGCCCGCTTCGTGACTTCACGCCCAATTCTGCCGAGTCCCACAGTGCCGAAAACTTTACCGTATAATTCAACACCGATAAAGTCGTTCCGTTGCCAAGTGCCATTTTTGAGGGAGATATTTGCAGGCACAATGTTGCGTGCCAAGGCTAATAACAAAGTGATCGTGTGTTCCGCTGCGGCAATCGTATTACCGGTAGGTGTATTGACAACTAAAATCCCGTTTTGCGTTGCCGCTTCCACATCAATGTTATCTACGCCTACCCCTGCACGCCCGATAACCTTTAGCCGTTTTGCTGCATCAATAACATCTGCTGTTACTCTGGTCTCACTTCTAATCAGTAGGGCATCATAATCGGCAATCCGTTCTAACAATTCCTCATGGGGCAAATCCAACGCAACGTCAACCTTGAAATCGACGCTTTTGATGAGAACGTCTAAACCCCGCTGTGATAGCAAATCGCTAACCAGCACTTTGTCCATAATTGAATTCTCCCTGCCAATGCTTTTGGCGTTTAAAATTGTAGCACCTTAATCTTGACACTGTCAACAAAATTAAAATAAGTCCTTAGATATATTCAATTTTTCTCTATTTATATTTAACGTAAGTTCGGTGTCCGAAATAACGTGAATTTCGGTATAGATAGGATATAGGATGGTGTTTTACCTATTTCTTTCCACCTAAACACTGCAAGCAAGGTAAATCTGTGGAAAACGCCCGCGAATGCGTGAAAGTAGGTTTATAATGAGATCACGTTATATTATGAAAAATTGGCAATTAAAATGTTTGTATGTTAAAATAAATATTACAATATCCGTGTGTTATTTACTGCATTCACTAATGATTCAATTACCTTCCATCTTATCAGGAAGATTACGAGATTGAAATAAAATGGAATGCTAAATCGGGCTTAATTGAATAACTCAATCAAGAACAAAAACATTGGTAATTTTTAGCTGCTATGATATACTTCATTATATGGCTTAGGTTTTGGTAAGCAAAACATCTGACGATCTATACTGATGAATTTGCCATAATAGAAGTTTGTCAGTGGGTAGCAATAATGGACATAGCATATACCGATGAACAAATAGCAGAGCTAATAAGTGAACGTAAAGTTTTGCCTGATAATTGGCGTTCCCAGTTGGATAAGGACAATAGTTTACCTATCATCGGGGAAAATGGTAACCGTTTCCGCATCATAACCAGACTAAATAAAAAATACCCATCAGATTTTTCGGTAATTTTAGGGGTTATAAATCCTAAAACGGGTGTGCTTTTTAGACTTCGCCGCTATAATAGTGTTGCTAAGCGGCCGCACAATAACAAAATTGAAAAACAAAAAATTTTGGGTTATCATATTCACTATGCGACAGAGCGATATCAGAGAATCGGATATGATGAGGATACCTTTGCTGAAGAAACAGACCGCTATCATGATTTTGAAGGTGCACTACGGTGTCTTATACAAGACGGTAATTTCGAATTACCCCCACAGTTGACGCTTTTTTAGGAGGTGAGAACAGTGTCAGTCAAAACAATAGAAAAAGACTTTATTGATAAGGTTTCTGCAGAGATACAACTTTTAGTAGATGGCAAAGACCGTTTTCTTGTTTTAACTCCCTTCCATTTCAATGACGGGGATCAGTTGGTTATTGTGTTGAAAAAGTTGGGTAATAAATGGGTGCTCTCAGACGAGGCACATACCTTTATGCACCTATCATACTATATGGATGAAAAAACCTTACATAGTGGGAATCGCCAGAAACTCATTTTAAAAGCACTGTCCATGTTTGATGTTGAAGATTATGATGGGGAACTGATAATGGAAATCCCCGAAGGTAATTATGGGGAAGCCTTATTTGATTTTGTTCAGGCACTCCTTAAGATAATTGACGTTACATACTTATCAAGAGAAAATGTCAAATCCACATTTAAAGATGATTTTCGTGCCTTTTTGTCACAGAAAGTAGAATCAAATCGCATGACTTTCGATTGGCAACATCCGCTACGCGATCCTAATGGACTTTACCGAGTCGATTGTAGAATAAACGGAATGCCACAACCTCTTTTTGTATTTGCCCTAAACAGTGATAACAAAACGCAAGCAGCAGCACTCGCATTACATCAATTCAAGGAATGGGGAGTTAAATGCCAGCCTCTTGGTATATTTGAAAAAAAACCTACTCCTGATGTGCTTTTACGTTTTAATGATGTTTGCGAAACATATTTTACCGACATAATCAAAAATAGCAAAAAAATTGAACAATATCTGCAAGATTATATGTCAAACGAAGCATGACAATTATTGTCATAATAGCAAATATGACGCTACTTTGGTGATAATGAGGAAGTGTTTACATGAACCTACCCATCCACCCAAACGCCCTATACTATAGCGTATGTTTTCCGCAAACTGAATCAAGTTTAATTTACTAATTCGGTACTTTTATACCTTGCCGAGGCAGGTGTGCCCTCTGCTGGCAAGGCGGGGAATGCCTAAAGACGAATGCGCGTACGGCATTCGCCATGATTCATACCGTTGATTTCTTCCTAACCTCGCCACAGGACCGATTTATTTTCTTAATCTTCGGACAGTTTGCGTTACGGTCCCTCAGATAAATATCTCACCTTTGACACGTTGACTCACAGATTCAGCAAGAAATAAAAATTTATACAATTTACTTGACAAATTCATTTCAAATAATATATGATAGAATTAATACTGTAGTAAAGCTTAGAAATAAATACACACTCTCGCCCTCCCGCGGTAGGCACGGTTTCCTAACCGTGCTGGTGCAAAGTGTCTCATTAATTCTAAGATCCACCATAAATAAATTGAACACATAGACAATTTTTCTTTTTTATGACATCAAATAAAAAAAGCATCCGTTTGTGGCCGTTACTTATCATCTTTATTCTTACCGTTTTTGCGATTGGATTCGTGTGGATGATGGATGCGGATCATCGTCAAGACAGAGTTGCACTAACGGTTTTAGTGCTTATCATAACGGTTTTTCTGGGGATAATATGGTTGTTATGCCTCTCCCGCTTGGCATGGCGTGTTAGATTCTTTTCCTTTGGTATTATCCTTTTATGCATCGCCGCGTTTGTGACCCTATTCCGATTCAATGGATTCAGTGGTGACCTTGCCCCAAAATTTGAATGGCGATGGCGCGGGGAGCCAGCGAGTTATGCTGCCTTAACCGAGGCACAGGCCTCACCCACCGAAAAACTTCAAACGGATTTTCCGCAGTTCCTTGGACCAAACAGGAACGCTATAATTACCAGCCCCAAACTCAACACAGATTGGAAAAATAATCCGCCAGAATTAGTGTGGAAACAACCTATTGGTGCTGGCTGGTCCGGTTTTGCCGTTGTCGGCAATTCTGCAATCACACAGGAACAGGAAGATGCATGGGAAAAGGTTGTCTGTTATGACTTTTTAACCGGTAAAGAAAAGTGGACACACAGAGATAAGGCGAGGTATTATACGGCACTTGGTCAACTCGGTCCGCGCGCAACACCAACTATTGACGGTGACCGTGTCTATACTGTCGGCGGCACAGGTATATTAAACTGTTTGGACTTTGAAACAGGTAAACAGATTTGGTCAACAAATATCTTTGAAGAAAACGGTGCAGCAGCCCCGCCTTGGGGTGTAAGTATTTCGCCACTTGTTTTTAATGAACTCGTTATCGTGAGTGCTGGCGGTGCCGTAGCATACGACAAAAAAACAGGCGATATTGCATGGACAGGACACAGACATCGTAGCGGATACAGTTCACCTGTTCTGCTAACCTTGGCAGGAACTGAGCAGGTTGTGTTATTTAACAACGGTCTTGTCACATCTCATGAACCTACTACCGGCGAACTCCTATGGAAACAGCCGTGGCCAGCCGTAGAATGTGCTGCACAGCCGACTCCCCTTCCCGGAGACAAGCTTCTCGTCTCCACCGCTTATGGTGTCGGTGCTAAATTATTTCAAATCTCAAGAAGTAACCCATCACAAAAATTCAACGTTAATCTTTTATGGGAGAGTATCCGCTTCAAAGCAAAATTTACTACGATAATTTATTACGAAGGCTATTTATATGGGCTTGATGATGGGATTTTCGTTTGCCTCAACCCTGCAGATGGAACGCGTCAGTGGAAGCGGGGACGGTACGGTCACGGACAGACGATCTTAATATCAGATGTCTTGTTGGTACTTACTGAATCTGGCGATATTATTCTTTTAGAACCGAATCCAGAGGCACATAGAGAACTTGCGCGATTCACTGCGTTGCATGGGCAGACATGGAACAACCCGACACTCTCGGGTAATTACCTGCTCGTTCGCAATAGCCGAGAAGCAGCTTGTTACCGGTTGCCGACAAAATAAACGGCTTCCGCGCAACAGCATCACTACAATATCTAAACCTAAGTTGGTTACATATAGCACAAACTTGCAGCTTGTGTCATAAGGACGCAAATTGGATTGCTACAAAATATGTGCTAATTATCAGCATTTTTTAATTAAAGATGGTGTTTCCAGGCCTAAGTCTTGTCTGTAGCAACTTGGGTTCCTTAGAAGTTATCATACCCCACATTTATCGGGGACATTTTACATAAAAAGAGGAAGACAAATACTAATGAAAGCGTATATTAACAATATCTGCAAATTATCGGTTTGCTATGGACTCGTCGTCTTACTCTGCGGGACCACAGTAGTTGGTGCTAAGTACGATCTAACAATAGATTCTCCACTTGAAAAAACCATAGACGCACTTGTAAAACAGTTCCGTCCTAAAAAAGGATTAACATATTCTGACCGGACCAGTTTTGTCGTGTACGATATTTCAAGAAGCAAGAAATTGGTTTCTATTAACGAAGATACGCCAAGGATGGCTGCCTCGTTAATAAAAAACTTTGTTATGCTTGCATATTTTCACGAGGTAAAACATGGACGCTTACAACATACCAATAGAAATCAGCGCCATTTGAAAAATATGATACAGTTTAGTTCAAATTCTTCAACGAACTATTTTATTCGCTTGATAGGGGGGCCGTATGCTGTGAATCGTAAATTGAAAGCTAACTATCCCTACTTCAAGCAGACAAAAATTATTGAGTATATCCCCACAAATGGACGTACGTATCGCAACAAGACGAGTGCCCATGACCTGAATAGGTTCTTTGTACAATTGTGGCATGAAAACCTTCCCCACTCAAAAAAGATGAAGCATTACTTTGAACTGCCGAATGGGGATTACATCTACAAAAAGACTCGTATTCCTGCATCGGTCAAAGTTTACAATAAAACAGGAACTGTTTACGGACTGATAGGAGATAGTGGTATCATAGTTATGCGTGATCCGCAGGGGAAACTCCGTCCTTATGTCTTTACCGGACTGATTGAAGATAGAAGCAAAGCTTATGGAAGAAGGCGTATCTCCTTTGGTGCGTGGGTTGGACAACGTGCAAATGTTCTACGTAGGGTTTCAGAAAAAGCTTACGGCTACATTTACAAAAGCTACGGTGGACGGTGGTAGTTTTATCCTCGTTAATTGTTTATTCAAGGTGACTCTATGACATCTGTTGTTAACATCGGTAGACGAATTGAACTCGTGCCGATTGACCCACATTTCAAGGATATTACGATAGCACTTTACCGTCAACAGCAAGATGAACGCGCTGTTTTCCGAGTGCATACCTATAGTCGCATTGAAGGTGCTGCAACACGAATTGAAGATGTCGTGCAGTCAATGAAAATATTAGGTGGGATGCAGGAAACTTCAGACGGGATGCTCTATTTCTCTTGTGGTGAAAGACATGAAGCAGCATGTCGACGTGTCTTTTTGGAGGCATGCAAACTTCCCTCAAGCACATCTGCCGAACCACGCCCCTTGAGGACGCTGGATAAGAAATCTAAACTAACTATTACTGTTGACTCTGTGGGAAACGGGACATATAGGGTGAGATCCGATGGTGAAGGCCGTAGTGCTGAACGGCGGGTTTCTGCGATTGCTGGTGGCTTGATGAAGTTGGGCGAAATGGAAACCTCTCAGGAAGATGAAGGCGATTCAGTTGTCTTCCCATGTGGGCAGTCGCACGATGCGCTTGTCGGTCTTCTATTGGTTCGCGCACCCAACGTCCGAGTCATCATACGTGAAGAGGAAGCAAGTGCTTCCCGTGGTGTGCTATCTGCCCCGAGTCAGCAAACCTGAGGTAATCTGTAATGCATAATGAAAAAAGCCAAGTCGTCAAACCGATGTCCGGGCGTGAACGTGTTCTCGCCGCCTTACGAAATGAACCCACTGACCGTACCCCTGTTTGCAATCCTACCTCTGTTGCCACCGTTGAACTAATGGATTTAGTTGAGGCACCCTTTCCGCAGGCAAATCGTGAGCCAGAGCTGATGGCGAGACTCGCTGCAACAGGTTACACAGAACTCGGGTTTGATACTATTATGCCGGTGTTCACGATTATCCAAGAATCAAGTGCACTCGGTTGTAAAATCCAGTGGGAACAAAAAGATAACTGGCCGACCGTCAAAATGCGTGAACCTATCTGGGAAGATGTTGACGACATCACCATCCCCAGCGATTTCTTAACACACCCTGACACGCAATGTGTGCTTGAAGCAATTAAGATTTTGAAGAAAGAATATGGCGATGAAGTTGCCGTGATCGGAAAGACGATGGGGCCCTGGTCACTCGGTTACCACTGCTTTGGTGTCGAACCTTTTCTATTGCTATCGCTTGATGATCCGGGCAAAACAAAACTCGCTTTAGATCGAATGAAGGAAGCGACTGTGCAGTTCGGTATTGCACAGATCGAAGCAGGCGCGGATGCCCTCACACTACCCGACCACGCAACTGGTGACCTTGTTAGTGGCGAGTACTATCAACGTTATCTCCGTGACTTACACATCGAATTCGTGGATCGGATTCCGATACCGCTTATCTTACATATCTGTGGACGCACTGTGGATCGGATGGAGTACATCGCGCAAACCGGCATGGCAGCCTTCCACTACGACTCAAAAAACGAACCAAGAGAATCGATGGACATCGTTCAAAAGCGAATCGCGCTGGTTGGCAATATCAACAATCCAGAAACGCTCTTTGCCAAAGAACCGGAAGACGTTAAAGTGGAAGTGATCAAAAACCTTGAGGCGGGTGTGCCGTTGATTGGACCAGAATGTGCTATTCCGCTTCAAACAACAATAGAAAACCTCCAAGAAATCCCGAAAGCGGTTCAGGAGTGGCATAAAGCGCAATTGTAATACACAGATTGCCACCACTCCTTTAAAAAACTGTCATCATATAGACATCCACCTTAACCGCACAATACCCAAACTGTTAAATTGCCAGTTCAGACAACTTGACAGTTGTTCCCCCTGCTTCAGCGGACTGGTCAGCGGCAAACACAACGCGGTGTGTTTCAAAAGCTGTATCAAAATCGGTCAGTGGCATCGGTTCGTTTTGTCCAATGCTATCAATGAACGCTTGGAACTGCGGTTCATACGGATGGTCACTCACATCACCAGAGTCTATGAGCGAAGTTTCCAGGTTGCTCCATTTGCTTTTGTCCATACCTTTTATTTTCGCAGAATAGATGCGGTTGTCAAGTAAACTTCCTTCGCTTCCGACGAGATGAATGTGGAAATAGTATGGCTGCAGACAATCAACACAAGAAGTGACCTTACCAATCTTCTGCCCACCCTCAAACTTAAGAAGGCTCACACTTGTTGTTTTGTATTCATAAGGTTGAAATGCTTCACCTATGGATTGCGTATGATAACTGGTGACCTCTTCAACATTGCCATCCATAAAAAAGAGAAGGGCATCAAGCGCATGACACCCAGCAGTAAGCAGGGTGCTACCACCAAAGTCCTTTTTGATATTCCATTCATATTGTCCGTACCAAGGTCCGATACCGTGGTAGTAATCCACCTCTGCGTAGTGCAGTTCACCAAGCAAACCGTTGTCAATTACGGAACGGATCATTGTGAAGTGTGCGCTATAGCGGCATTCAAAACAGACACATACGTTAACGCCCGTAGTTTTCACAGCATCGCGGATAGCTAGAGCATCTTCGTAAGTGAGGCAGATCGGTTTTTCGATGATAAGATGTTTTCCCGCTTTTGCGGCAGCGATTGCCTGTTCCGCATGAAAGGGATGCGGGGTACAAATATCTACGATATGGATATCCGGATCGGCGAGCATCTTTTCATAGTCAGTATATGCCGTAAGTGGTGTGCCGTAAGTATCCGCCAAAACAGCCTCATCGTGTTCACGGCGTGAACAGATAGCAGTGACATCCGCTCCAGCAACAGCTTTGAATGCCTCAATATGTGCGCCAGCGACCCAACCGAGACCAACAATTCCAACGTTTAGGTTACCCATTTAAAAACTCCTTATACGCAATGTTTTCAGATATTTTAGCACAGTTACGGAATTTATTAAGATAAAATTTTGTTGATGGACAGTTGAAGTGTCAGATAGTTTCGCGAAATGCCAAAATTTTTTTGACATAAAAGAGAGAATATGCTATAATATTTGATAATTAGCAAGACGTATTTTATAGAACAAAATTGACAAGTCTTCTCACCCTCCTCAATTTGCATCATAAGGAGATGATTCCGATGGACACCAAAATTTCCGATGATTTCCCCCCGAAGTTTGAAAAAGAAGGGTTAACTTTTGACGATGTTTTGCTCATTCCGGCGGAATCGAGTGTACTACCAGATGACGTTGATACAAGTACGCAGTTGACGCGGAATCTCCGGCTTAATATCCCTATCTGTAGTGCGCCGATGGATACTGTTACCGAATCAACCCTTGCTATTGCAATTGCGCGGGAAGGGGGTATCGGCATAATTCACTATAACTGTTCTATTGAGGAACAGGTATCTGAAGTTGACAGAGTAAAACGTTCTGAAAGCGGGATGATAAATGACCCGATTACGTTGACAGCGGATAAAACGATTCGTGATGCGCTTGAAATAACCGAACGTTACCGCATCGGGGGCGTACCTATTGTTACCGAAGACGGTTACCTTGTCGGTTTAATTACCAACCGAGACCTCAAGTATGAGGATAACCTGGACCTTCCTATTACTGCTCGGATGACACCCGCGGACAAATTGATTACCGCATCCCCAGGTGTTACACTTGACAACGCGAAACAGGTGCTACATCAATCTCGGAAGGAGAAGTTACCGATCGTTGATAACGATTTCCGTTTATGTGGTTTAATCACTATCAAGGATATTGATAAGGTACAGATGTTTCCGCACGCGTGTAAGGACGGCATGGGGCGGTTGCGTGTTGGCGCAGCGATTGTGCCATCAACCGCTTTAGAAGACGTTGAAATGTTGGTGAAAGCGGAAGTAGACGTGCTTGTGTTAGACACGGCGCATGGTCATTCCAAAAATGTAGTTCGGTCAACAGAATATATTAAATCAGAATTTCCAGATGTTGAACTTGTTGCGGGGAATGTCGTCACCCCTGAAGCGACGCGAAGTTTGATTGACGCTGGTGCAGATGCTGTGAAGGTAGGGGTCGGTCCTGGATCTATTTGTACGACGCGTGTGGTAGCAGGCGTTAGTATTCCACAAATCACAGCGATTTACGATTGCGCACAGGAAGCAGACAAAGCGGGCGTGCCGATCATTGCTGATGGTGGTATCCGTTATTCTGGTGATATTGCCAAAGGAATTGGTGCAGGCGCAAGTTCTGTGATGATTGGTAGCCTACTCGCAGGGACAGACGAAAGCCCAGGCTCTACAGTCATCTATCAAGGTAGAACTTACAAGATTCACCGTGGTATGGGTTCGCTGGGTGCTTTACGAAAACGAGGAGCTGCTCTTGGAGAACAGGTGAGTGATGAAGAAATGTCGAAACTTATACCACGCGGTATTGAAGGTAGAGTTCCCCATAAAGGTAAACTGAGTAACTATGTCTACCAGTTAGTGGGTGGGATTCGATCCGCCATGGGATATTGTGGTACGCCAGATATTGAGTCTTTACGTAGAGATGTCCAATTTGTTCGTATGTCAAGCAGTGGTTACCGAGAAAGCCATCCGCACGATATTGATATTACAGAGGAAGCACCGAACTATACAGTTGCAAACCTGAACACATAAATTTGTTTGACTATGGTTAACCCAAGTTATCCAAATCAACACCAAATACGCGTGTAGCATTTGTCGGGTTTCACGTTGTTCTACCCGACCTACGCAGGATTTACACATAAATGAGAAAGAATTAGGCGAGAACGAATTTGTGTAAGTTATAATCAGAAAGGAAAATGCTTATGAAAGTTAACGAAGAGATGTCATTTTGGGATAGACTCTATATCCCAGCGTTGATTAAGGGGATGTTTACAACGTTAAAACACATCCCTAAGAAGAAATTAACAGTTCAGTACCCCGAAGATCCGAGAAGTGTCAATGAACGTAATGACCGGTATAGAGGGGTTCACAAACTAACGACAACTGACAAAGATGAAATTAAGTGTGTTGCATGTTTCTTATGTGCAACCGCTTGTCCCGCAGATTGCATCACGATACAGGCGGCACCTGCTCCGGAAGGTTGGACAACTAAAGAAGGATACCAACGTGAAAAATATCCGGATGTTTTTGAGATAAACATGCTGCGTTGTATATTCTGCGGTTATTGTGTTGAAGCGTGCCCTGAAGATGCTATTCGCATGACAGGATTAACGCTGCCACAATATTTCCGTGAACGTCAAGAAGAAGGTGAAAAACTCGGAAGTGCCCGTAGTGATTTCATCTTTAACCGTGATATGTTAGTTGCAAACAATGACATTGCTCAAGAAGGACTTAGCGTTGATGCACAGTAAGAACTTATGGCAGCAAAATGCTGTTCATAGTATTTCGTGCGAGCTTGTAATACAGCCAGTGCTACTGTTTTAGGAAGGAAGGCACTGTCTGTCAACGGACTATGGTATCACACCCCCCGCTTCCGAATAAGCAATATCAAATTCTCTACGCGGACCCACCCTGGGATTACAAAGGTCAACTCCAGCACACAGGTTCTGGAGGCAAAGATAGTGGTGGCGCAATTAGACATTATCCGACCATTTCTGTATCGGAGATGGCGCAATGGAATATTGCGGCTATATCTTCTCAAAATTGTCTGTTGTTTATGTGGAGTTCATCACCACATCTTGACCAAGCAATCTTGTTAGGAAAAGCTTGGGGATTTAACTGGGCGACAGTGGCGTTTATATGGGATAAGTGCCGCGTGAATCCAGGGTTTTATACGATGAGCCAGTGCGAATTATGTCTCGTTTTTAAACGCGGGAAAATTCCACAACCGAGAGGAATGCGAAATATTAGGCAGTTTGTTCAATCAAAAAGAACCCGGCATTCAGAAAAACCGGATGAAGTTCGACAGCGTATTGAGGAGATGTTTCCTGAACAGAGCAAACTGGAGCTTTTCGCACGCAAGGAAGTTAAAGGTTGGGACGTATGGGGGCTTGAGATTAAGAAAGAATTAAACACTGACATAGATTCTTGAGAGTCCTAACTATTAAATAAAAGGGAGACACATACTAATTGACACATGCAAGATATATCTCTTAATTTTCACTCTGACCTACTATTTACATTAACTGATAAGATAAAAGCCAGTGTTGAAGGGCGAATGAGTTGGGGAGACACTTTTGGAATCGGGCTCGGTAGCAAGAATAATAAACACTTGATTGTCTGGACACCAAAGGTGACATCCGAGAGCCAGATTCTCCCTGGTTTCGACTCCGAAGATGGAAAACTCACTTTGAAAGTGAAGCAGCGTCCAGGGGCATGGGTATCCTGGATTGACGAAGCAAAGGTACAAGCTGTAGCACTTGACGATCATGACCGCGTTCAAAAAAGTGTCCAAGAATTAGAACGCAACACCCGCCAAATCACTGATTTCGCCGACGGTGTTCTTGCGAACATCACTGTCCAACACTTAGGAAAATCTCTGACACTCTCTGAATTGACAGAAGAAGTTTTACAATCGCGTTTAGTAGTACCAAGTACTATTAAGACGGGCGGTTTTGTTCTTGCGAAGGCAGTAGACACTGATCGCCCTTCCGCAAAAGTCGTTATTCCTGAACAAACCCATATCCACAGAGTACATCTCAACGAAGATATTGTGCTTACAGAAGTCGAGAAAAACGGGTATGACACAGTTTTGGTAGTAGTGCGTACTCATATTAAAAATTATCCTGATCTCGTTGACTTAGGATATAGTTTGACGCTTCAGGAGCGTTTTTTAGAGGGCGAAACTTCAGAAACCCAACCAGCTGTTCGGGTATTATCAACAGCCGCTGTGTATGATCCACTTAAGCCTAAAACGTTAAAACTTGTTCCAATAGCACTCAACGCGCCACCTAAAGAAATTGAGGAAGTGATAACTAATAGTTCTTCAAAAATTGAAGACTATATGGTTAAAGCGAGTCAACATGCACATCAGTTGATGACCCAATTCCAACAGGGTGTTGAAAGCAGACTTAGGGCTTTGATGCTCAATCGCGGACAGCGGATTCATGATAAAGTGTGGGATGACCTCGTTATTCGTGAATTGCGTAATACGGCAGGGGCATTTTCTAATTTCTACGCAGACTATCTTGGCGAACATTTTGAGGAGGAAGCCACAAAGACAACGACAGAGGTATTTCGCGAAAGTATCGATCCAATCATTGAATTTTGGCAATTACAAGAGAACCAACAGTTTACACTCAACCGCATGATTCAATCAAGTTACACCTTGACGAATCAAATATTAGATAAAGCCGCAGCACTTTTCCACGACCTTGTTTTTGAAACAGATTTCATCAAAACAGGGCTTGTCATTCCAGTTAAAGCAAAAATTTTTGAGGGTGACGTCCCATTAGACGAAATCTATCTCCCTGAATGGACATCTGGTACTGTCCGTGAAAAGATGACGCGGATCGGTCTTCGTTCCACTTTGCATCAAATGCAAATTGAAAGAATGCGGAACGTCTGGCTTACGCTACTTGAAATTGCTAACTTTGCAAGTCAACACAATCAGGATTTTGAAAAGGTTATCCAACCACTTGAGAATATTCTGTTAGCTGTAAAACCCGCTACTACGCAGAGGACAAACCGAACGAACCGGCAAACACAATCAAAATTTTCAGGATTTGAGGTTACAGATGCGGAGTTTGAAGAACTTTTAACACATGTAAAAGACCATTTTCAAACTATAAAGCGATGGATTGAGCAGGCACCGCGGGAAACTGAGAAACTCCAAACGTACTACAACACGTTGTGGACGTTGGTGCTTAATGGCAAATATCGCGAGAAACTCTTAGGAGATTTTAAACCTACCTGTGACATTAATCTTAGTGTGCCAGATCAAACGAAAAGACTAATGAATCTCACGTTAGGGAGTCAACTTGTTGTAGAAAGCGAGAAGGATCGGAAAGTTTTAGAACGTAACCTCAATCGTGCCCTTGTTGCCAAAACGGGACATAATTTGCGCGACATCACGACATCTGAAAAATTGGCTATCCATGGAGATGTTACACTCTCTTTACTCCGCCAAGAATTGGTTCGGTACGATGAAACGTTAGCCAAACGTGCCACCCGCCTCACAAGCCCGACACGGAAAGGCAAAAAACGAAATGCTGCGCAAGCACGCAACAACGGCAACGCTACTTCTGAAACGATCCAAGCGGAACAGACAAAAGTCACCGAAATGATCGCGTTTTTGAAACCGTATAGAGAATCAGAGGTTATAAGTACGCTCGCGAATGCTGGCCTGAATAAAAACGCCGCTGAACTCGAAGAAATTCGCAAACAACAAGTGCTAAGTTTCGATTTAAGTGAACTTCCTTCAATAGATGAAACGTGGCTCTCTGATATCAAAACGTTGGAGGATTATCCAAACCTCCGAATGTTCCTGCTTCAAAATAAGCTGCCGATTTCAACGACAGGACGTATTTTGATGGAATTACGCGGCATTTTGTCGGACTCTCTTTTTAATCAGGTATTAGGGCTGATTCAGGAGGTCAAAGAACTCCAGAGTAGCAGTTATAAAGGTGAAGTTTTAGATCGATTTATTGCGTATATCTCCGAGAAAGTGTGGCGTTGGGAATTAACGCAAATTACGTCTGAGGAGCTTCCAGTTGTCGTAAAAGAAAAGGTTCTAACTTCGGCTGTCTGTTATGAAAAAGAGGTAGAAACCTTAATGGAATACGTTGAACGGTATGATGAATTGCTGGAGAATAAACTCAAAGCCGACTCTAAGATGAACGTTGAGCGTGAAAACCTTGAATCACGATTTCAAGAAATTGTTGAAACTCTTTTATAGGAACAAACGACATGAAAATAGCATTATTAGGATCCGGTCAGTTAGCACTTTCGGTTGCGTGGGGTATTTGCCATTCGGAATTAGCACAAGAAGTTGTTTTTTTCACCAGGACGCAATCCAGTGGCAAACATGGAAACCTTAATTCAAGAAACTCTCGTCCCGTAGCCAATGGTGTAGAAGACCTTACGCTTGCAACTGCTATGAGTGCCAGCGATACTGCTGTTTCATTCACAGATTCCGGCGATGAACTATCCGATTCTGATGTCGTTATTCTGCTGCCCACAGCCGTCTCATTTGGTTTTCACTCGGCACAAGCGTTAAAAACAACAAATCTTTCAATAGCGCGGCAGGTTGTGCCGAAGGTACTGGAGCACATCCAAAATGTCAAAATATTGGTTGCAATGCCTTTTGCTAACCATATATCGGCCTGGATACATCAGACTCACGGAACAGATGTAGTGATCGGCATTGCAAACGGTGTTTCTACTGCACATCTAAAATCAGAAATTGCAACTCATCTTGGACTCTCAGTGAAAGATGTGTCCGCATTGGCAATTGGGAATGACGAAGTGACGCATCCGTTGCCACAGTACTGCAGGGTAAATGGTATCCCACTTACGCAATTGATGGATGAATCTGATATTCAAAGTCTATCAGCAGCCGTTGCTGAACGTTGCCCATATACTTCGGCAAGTGAATATACTTTGGCAAGTCATATTCTTCAAGTGCTATCGGCAATCAGTCTTGATAAAAAGCGAGTTATGAGTGTTGGCACACGGATTTCAACGGACACAACATCGGTTTTCCTGAACGTTCCATCAAAAATCGGTAGTGATGGCATAGAGCAGATTGTTCCATTAGAATTGACAAATTCACAACGTGATCAATTTAAACAGCTGGTTGCGCAGAGCGCAGCATCACAAAATTTTAATTGAACTCAAGTTTTACAGTGGATTTTACAATTACGTGGACCTTGCCAATTGCCAAGATTAGTGTAAATCTCTTGTAGGTCGGGTAGAAGCGGCAGCGAAACCCGGCTTTTTATCGTGTCATCTCCAAATCAACGCCAAAGGCACATAATACCAAATTAACGCGATTTGTTTCGGTAGATGCGGTTTCCTAACCACATCGGAGGACACAAGTTAACAGTCAGCAATAGATAAACGGCTTTACGGAAGCATTTTGTTCGCGTCCTATATCGGCTTGAAACGCCTTCCCACAAGCGCACTTTCGGATAAGACAGAGCTGTTTAAAAACCGATCCTACCAATCAGAACAGGTGCGCCATTTTTTAATTAACACATAAGGGTACGTCAGAATACGCCAAATCAAGAAATCAACGGTATGAACGCCTATAGGCGTTCCCCGGGTATGAATGCCTTTGGTAGAATGCGCGTATGGCATTCTACATGATTCCCCGTATGGCAGAATTAGTTAGGAAACTGCACCTACCGTTCAAAACTTAACCCCAAGTAAAACGCATCAACTGATAATTCTTAAAACTAAATAGTCCTGCATTTCCGAGGCTTTTGCTTGTTTTCTCCTACTGGTAGTGATATAATAAAAATACTCAAGGAAAGTTCGTAATAATTAGGTTCGTTTTGAAGAGCGATAAATCAACAGAGAGAATCTAACTATGGTTGATTTCGATTATCTTGCTAAAGGACTGAACGCATTAGCACGTGCTCACCATGTTAACACGATGGCAGGGCACCTTGGTGCTGCTATTGTTGCTGGGTACCTTATTACAGAAAATCATCCGAACCTTGACGAAAAAGTTTGTGCAGGAATCAAGGTGGAATTGGATCGTATCATCTATGGGGAATCGGTTTTTAGTCCGGGAGAATCCGCAGCTATTTCAGTAAATGAGATGTTTGATCCGTTGCCTAAGGCGCCGCCGAAAGAGAACTTGATTGACGGAATCGCTGATACTCTGGGACATAACATTGATCAGACTCGGCAGTCCGGGCACAATGTAATTTTTGCCTCAATAGCGATCCGTGCGCTTAAGCGTCATCCGGAGTTTGCTACCCCTGCTATTACTGATGGTATTCGAAAACTAATTACGGGATTCAACGGTGTAACGCCTGGTGTCGCCTATTATGGGAAAGAGAAAGGGCGTATTGATGGACGTAAAATTGTGTTGCATGAGGATGCTATTTTTCCGCCCTACACTGACTTACAGGCGATGGCAACAACAGTGTTAGACACATTGATTCAACATGCTCCAGAACGTCGACAAGGATTTGGTGGACTCTGGCATGTTATCAACCACGCAGCGGCACTCTCTGAGTTGGCACAACACGGTTATCGAGAACTTGCTATTACAGGCTTGACAGCACATCATCAACACCTACAGTTATGGAAAACATTGCCAAATGTAGCAGATGAACTTGGCGCTGAAATACCAACAAAACACGATCCGCGTCTACCAGTGTATTGGCAGTTAGACAATCTCCGCCGTGATCGCGCTCGATTGACACATCGCATTAAGACGTTTTACGGATTTGACACCTTAATCAATTTAGTTGAGGACAAGGCAAAACGTGAACTGGGTTATGACAAACTACGATATCTCATGTAGCGAATGTGGCGACTATGCAAAATAACGTGACTATTAGCAAACTTGACATTCGCACCACTATTCTCTCAAATGAGAAAGTAGCGGAAGATCATTATTTGTTGCGTTGCGAGTGTTCTGAGATTGCACAGTCTGCACAGCCAGGGCAATTTATTCATGTCCTAATTCCGAACGGGGCAGGACTTTTACTCCGCCGACCGTTTACAATCTATACGGTTGATGAAAGGGAAATAACCATGCTCTATCAGATCATCGGTGAGGGAACACAACGATTATCAGAAATGCCGAAAGGGGCATCGTTACATGTGTTGGGACCGCTCGGAAATACTTTTGATATTGAAAACACACCGAAACCTGCAATTTTAGTTGGTGGGGGTGCAGGCATCGCGTCTTTGATGTTGCTTGCGGTCGCGTTGCGTACACGTGATATACAGACAATCGGATTAGTGGGCGCACAACATCAAGGACGATTATTAAGTATAGATGATTTAACAGCAATCGGAGTTATGGTGCATGTCGCTACCGATAATGGTAGTGTAGGGCATCATGGGTTTGTTACAGACATCCTCACAGATATGCTCAGTAAAAATGACTTTCACCGTCCCACAATTTATGCTTGCGGACCGCACGCCATGCTTGCCGCAATCGCGAAAATTACAGCAAAATTTGAAGTGCCAACGCAGATCGCTATGGAAAATCGCATGGGGTGTGCAATGGGTGTATGCCTTGGATGTGTTTGTCCCGTCCGTATTGATGCAAATCGGATCGAATACCAACGTGTCTGCACCGAAGGACCTGTTTTTAATGCCAAAGATATTGCATGGGAAATTTAACAAACAGAAATGAAATCAACATTCTATCACAAATTAACAGCGACAAGTCTTGACGGAGAACTACTCTCAGATGCTTGTTGTGAAAAAATATTATCGGATTCGGAAGTAGAATTGCTTCCGCTGTTAGATGCTGCCTATCAGGTTCGTAAAACATATTTTCAGAACAGAGTCCAGCTACATATCCTCAATAACGCACAGAATGGCAGTTGTCCGGAGGATTGCCATTACTGCGTGCAAGCAAAAACAGCAACGACAGACATTGACACCTACTCTTTAAAACCGGAATATGAGATTCTTGCTGAGGCTGAACGCGCCTATCAATCTGGCGCATATCGCTACTGCATCGTGATGAGTGGACGCGGACCGAGTCCAAAACGGGTCGCGCAACTCGCGCGGTTGATTCAAGAAGTTAAAGCACAATACCCGATTGAAGTGTGCCTATCTGTCGGATTAATTGATGAACCTGCCGCTCACATATTAAAAGAAGCTGGATTAGATAGATTGAACCACAATCTTAACACTTCAGAATCACACTATCCGAAAATATGTAGCACGCATACCTATGGCGATAGAATGGCTACCCTGCATGCTGCACAATCGGTTGGGCTTGCATGTTGTTCAGGTGTGATTGTCGGGATGGGTGAAGAAAACAGTGATTTAATCAGAGTGGCAAAAGAACTGCGTAGATTGGAAGTAGCCTCAATTCCTGTCAATTTTTTTCTCCCGATTGATGGCACACAGCTTAAGAATACACCATCGTTAACACCTGACTACTGTTTGCGTGTGTTATGTCTATATCGCTTCCTAAATCCACGTGCAGAGGTGCGGGTAGCAGCAGGCAGGGAACACCACCTGCGAGGTATGGAGGTCATGTCGCTCTATCCAGCAAATTCAATGTTCTTAGAGGGTTATCTCAATGCAACAGGAAAAGAAGCATCACGTACGCTGCAGATGGTACAGGATGCGGGGTTTATCGTTGAGACAAACGGGGAAATATCAGCACAACTACAAACTGAGCAGGGAAACGTGCTCCTCAAAGAATTAGAAGTGCTTCGTCCACGGATGGAATGTAATAGTTAGAAAAAAACAGGTTTGGAACGACATTTAATAGCAGTCGCAGCTTTATTTTTTCGATCCGTTTGACATCACAAAGGAACTTGTGTTTCAATGTATGCGGATGTTTCATCTGCAGTTTTGTAAACGGGTGATTTAGAGGTAGGTTTGGGAACATCTTCACCCGCTAATCGTAGTCCTTCAATATGAAATTCTATTGCTTCCGTGATTAGTTTGCGAACTTCATCCATTGTTTTACCGACAGCAATACATCCGGGTAGATCGGGAACATAAGCGCCGTAATTGGTATCACCTTTTTCAAAAATAACAAGGTATTCCATCAATTTATCCACCTCAATTTTTGAGCCCTGCTTGCTTTAGAACGTTATTGAGTGTTCCTTTTGGAACATCTTCGCCCAAATTTCCAGCCACTGTTACAGTTCCTGATTTTGTTGGATGTTTAAACTGCCTATGGCTTCCCTTTGTCCTATCAAGAACCCACTGATCTTTTTGGAGAAGTTTGATAAGTTGTCTGACCTTCAAAACAACCTCCTTGTTATTGAAGGTAGAATTGGACGAATTATAACAAGTGATCTTTCTGTTTAGATTAAGGATTAAGTTTTATATAGGATAACACAAACGCGGTGAAATGTCAACAGCAATTTAAATGTCAATTGGCATTTTCATTCTCACTTTCATGTTCGGATACCGATTGAATTTAGAACTTTTTTATGTTCTTCCTCATTTTTGTTTATATGGGGAAGGAACTTGAAATTATCTTGTATATTCTTGAGAAGTGAAATTTCTTCTATACATTTCTTGTGCCAATTGTCTCCAGATATAAAAATAACGTTAGCATCTGTCGCGTAATATAGATATCCAAAGTCCCTAAGTGCTCCTTGTTTGAATCCTTGAGCATCACCCAATCTGCTTTAACCCACCCATATAAGGTCGCAACACAGCAGGCACACGCACTGTTCCATCTGGATTCTGATATGTCTCAAGAAGTGCAATAACAACGCGCGGCAGTGCAGTGCCAGAAGCATTGAGCGTATGGATAAACTCTGGTTTGGCCCCAGCTTCTGGACGGTATCGAATATTTGCGCGGCGCGCTTGGAACGCCTCAAAATTGCTACAAGAAGAAACCTCTAAAAACTTTTCACCTGCTGGTGCCCATACCTCAATATCGTAGCATTTCGCGGCGGCGAAACCGAGTTCCACTGTACAATGTTGCACAACGCGGTAAGGCAAACCGAGTGCCTGTAAAACGCTCTCCGCATTCTCCAATAATGTTTCGTGTTCTGCATAAGAGGTTTCAGGTGTGGTGAACTTCACCATCTCCACCTTGTCAAATTGATGGATACGTTGTAAACCACGTGTGTCCTTTCCATACGCACCTGCTTCTCGACGGAAACAGGGCGTGTAAGCAGTATAGTAGATAGGCAAATCTTCAGCGGAGAGGATATCATCCGCGAAAAGGTTCGTCACAGGAACTTCAGCGGTTGGAATCAAAAACAGATCGCTATCGGGATTTTCTTCGTCCCTGTCGCATCGGTACATATCCGCCTCGAATTTAGGGAGCTGTCCTGTTCCTGTCATCGTTGGTCGGTTGGCGAGGAACGGCGGGGAAATTTCGGTATAGCCGTGTTGGGTAGTGTGCAAGTCGAGCATAAACTGAATCAAAGCGCGTTCCAGTCGTGCCCCTAAACCTTTGAAAACAACAAAGTTACTGCCTGCGACTTTTGCCCCGCGTTGAAAATCAACAATATCTAACTGTTCTGCGATTTCCCAATGCGGTTTGAGTTCAAAGTCAAAACTCGTCAGTTCACCCCATGTCTTGATTTCAATGTTATCCGCTTCACTTGTACCAATAGGTGTACTTGCCTCAGGCATATTCGGAATCGTCAACAGAATAGCGTCTATCTCATATTTAAGATCGTTTGCCTCTGCGTTACGCTCCTTGATTTCTTGGGAGAGTTTTCGCATCTCAGCGATGGTTTCTGTCGCGTCCTGCTTCTCCTTTTTCAACTGGGCAATTTGTTGTGAAACCTGATTTTGATGTGCCTGCAGAGTCTGTGTGTGTGTCAAGTTTTCACGCCAGCGTGTATCCAATGCAATCAGTTTGTCTAAATCTGCCTCAGTTTGACGATCAGCTAACATCTTGCGAACGGCTTCGGTATTTTCGCGGATAAATTTAAGGTCAAGCACTGTGGTTCTGCTCCTCTATTTTGGGGTTTTATGCTGTAGCAAGTCTATAATTAAAACAATCACAACATTGTAGAATAATTTGTGTCTGTTTCTGTACTTAATGCCCGGTACGCCAACTATATTCTTGCCAATAGTCGGGGTTGTTAAGTTCTTGAAGGTGCTTTTCTACTTCAGCTACGATATTCTTATCGGTTGTAAGTTCCAAGATTTTCTGAAAATCCACTTTAGCTTCATTCATACGTCCTAAGAATCCCTTAGTTTCACCCCGAATCTTATATGTCCTAACATCTTGAGGATTCTGTCGTATCGTCTTATCAAACTGCGTAATTCCTTTATTGTAGAAATCTAATATTCCTTCTGCTTCATCAAGTGATGAACGGATATCAGAATTCTCTGGATCAAGTTTTAACGCTTCATTAAAATCAAACATCGCTTCTTCATACCTGTCCAGATTGTACTTTGCTTCTCCACGTCTATAATAAGCGTGAGCAAGTTGGTTAGGATTGAGATTTAATCGTATCGCATCGTCAAAATCAGACACTGCAGAACGCA
This sequence comes from Candidatus Poribacteria bacterium, assembly GCA_022825825.1. Lineage (GTDB taxonomy): Bacteria > Poribacteria > WGA-4E > WGA-4E > WGA-3G > MSPOR6. Next base: position 70,226 of record JAJDWA010000070.1, on the reverse strand, counting down.
GACTCTCATGTTGATCAACGAGTTCAGATTTCCGAAGTGCAAAATAATCCTTCAAACAACCTCGATAAAAATAGGCTTCTGCGAATTCAGGGTTAAGCCGAATTGCTTCGTTGAAGTCTTCAATCGCTATAGGATCTTGACGTCTGGTGAGTCCACGATTGAAATAATCTTCGGCAGAATTAGGATTATGATGGATAATCTCATCGGATTCGCTCATTTGGATCTTTCCTCCTTGTAATTATTGTGAAACCAAAAAAGAAATAGACACATTTCCACTGGTAGGTTCGATTTCCTAACCGAACCGGCACAGAATATCCTATTAATTCTAAACTTTCCTAAAAGTATAGACAGCATACCTACTGACTGTAACGAAAAAACCACAGTGTTGTAAGATACAACCTGTGGCTAATTCTTGATAAATGTAAACGGGCCCGACGGGATTTGAACCCGCGACCTCCTGCGTGACAGGCAGGCGCGCTAAGCCAACTGCGCCACGAGCCCATAAGGGGACCTCTAACAAGTAGGCGGGACAGGACTTGAACCTGTGACCTACAGCTTGTAAGGCTGTCGCTCTAGCCACCTGAGCTACCCGCCCAAAATGAGATTGCAACTGCATCCCACCTCAAGGACGTTATTAAGTATAACACATACTTTGTGGTTTGTCAAGAAAATCTTATTTTATTTCGAAAACTTTGCTAAATTCACCTAATTCTTATTCTGTTGTAAGAGTTTAAATAACGTGAGTTAGATAAATCTCGTCCGTTTTCTCAGCCCGATTTAGGACGCGCCTACCAGGGGTGTAGACCGCTAAATTGACGCATAAGGGTCTCGTTGCATTCTACCTAACGGATTACACTCAATCTAATTATCAAACTCACGTTTAAATAGATTCAGATCGTCATAAACAAAAGGTTATAGACCGCCAACCATTTTTAGTAACGAAAGTCATAGATTTTTCGTTTTATGTCATGTTAAAAAGACACAAAAGAAAATCATATTTCCGCACATCACAAGGCGGAGTCTTCAAGTTACGCCATAATAAATCAGCACAGGAGTAAAATATATGAAATCGTGTTCTATCCAGGCGGTGATTCTATTATTATTAGCAAGCCTATTTTCAGGATGCACTACCATGTCGAGTTATAATGAGTTAGCATCGCGTCACTACGACTATACAAGCGGTGAAAAACAGGCAACCCTTGATGAATGGCATGGGTTAATTTCAGAGTTAGAGAACGTCATTCGCATGGATGCGGAAAGTGCATCGGCGGACGAGGCACAGTATGCTATCGGTTCTTGTTGGGTATGGTGCATAAAAGCTGGGGATTCAGAAGCACCGCAACGTGCTATTGCTGCATTTCGGAGATTGATTTATACTTATCCCGATTCGGAGTATTTACCCCAAGCACACTACTGGATAGCTCGCTGCTACACACTGATAGGCGATTCTGCTCGCGCAGCGCACCACTACCAGATTGTTACGAACCGATATGCGGGGACAGACTTAGCAGCAGAAGCACTATTGGAGTTGGGGCGTACTTATGCACAACATGGATACAAAACACGTGCCGAAACGCTTTATGTTGAGATCGTTGAATCCGCAGCGAAAAAAGAAATAGTGTCTACTGCCTCCAAAGAGCTCAAGGAATTAAAGACACCACAGAATCCCAAAACAATACCCGATAAACCCCCTTCTCAAACGAAGGTTGAACCAAAACTGGAACCACCTACCTCTGATCCAGAGACGTTAACGCCTGGCTCCCTTACCCGTGAGTTCGGATTAACTGCTAAAACAATTGTGATAGACGCTGGACACGGCGGGAAAGACCCGGGAGGCGGTAGGGGGAATCTCATAGAAAAACCTATTGTGCTTAGTCTTTCAAAGAAAATCGGCTCGATCTTAACCGCAAAAGGCTATACGGTTCTGCTTACGCGAGAGACCGACCGTTTCATTCCACTAAAGGAGCGAACGGCGTTTGCCACGAGACACAAGGCGGATCTGTTTTTAAGTATTCATGCAAATGCAAGTGAAAATCCGAAAGTTAACGGTATCGAAACCTATTATTTGGATGTAACCAGTACAGATAAAAATGCTGAAATCATTGCAGCCAGAGAAAATGCAAATTCCGGGTATAGTATCCAAGAATTAGAAACGCTTTTGAAAGGATTGATAGTAGAGAGCAAAAGTGAGGATAGCCGTAGATTAGCGGCACACGTGCAGCAGGAATTGGTTGCAGCGACAGGCGCTGCAGACCGTGGTGTTAAACACGCACGTTTTGTTGTGCTTATCGGAACAAGTGTGCCTTCTATCCTTGTTGAAACGGGGTTTATAACGAATTCAACAGAGGGTAAGAAGCTCATATCGGATACATACCAACAAAAGGTAGCTGCTGCTATTGTCCAAGGCATTGAGAAGTTTTTACGGAGCACTGAACAAATCAGTCAAAATAATGATGATCAACAGGATAAGTATTTGGCAACTACAGAACGTTAGGCAATGCTCACGGTGCGAGGCAGCCGGCAAACTATTTGCTAAGGGAACTGGTTATGTTTTTTAGAGTCTTTCATCAACAAAGGGGACAGCTCAAAACCTTCTCCACGAAATCTATTATCTTGATCCTGGTTCTTGTCGGTTGGACAAGCGCGTTAACTGACATCGCTGCACAACAGACAGATATTGCCATTCTGTTACCATCAACAGCGTCTGGTGCAGCAGAAGGTGATGTGAACTATGCACGTTCTGTCAGCAGGCGTTTTGTCCGCATGTTAAAAAGCATCGGTTTTTCTGCGGATCAGTTGGAAGAGGCATCTGCTGCCAATGTTCCTCGTTTACAGGAAACATCTTCTAATCCATATCGGTTGGTAATCCTCCCACTTAATCCAAAAATTTCAACTAAAACAGCCCTTCTCTTGAAAAGTTTTGTCGCACGCGGTGGCAAACTATTTGTAACCTACAATCTTGCAGATGAAATAGCATCACTTCTGAATTTACGAAGTATAAAGTGGATGCGCCAAGAAGCCCCAGGACAGTTCACTTCTATCCAATTTGATGCCCCTGACATATTAGGCATCCCAAAATCTGTTCGGCAGACATCGTGGAACATCACAGTGGCAGAACCGACAAGTCAACAGACAAAAATTATCGGACACTGGTACAATGCAGAGGGCGAATCGACCGGATATCCAGCGTTTTTTATAGGTGAAGCAGGTGTGTTTTTCAGCCACGTTTTTTTGCCAGACGATATCCGAACTAAAACTCACCTTCTCGCAGCACTTCTCGGACATCTTGTGCCTGATTTTCAGCATGCAATGGCAAAACGCGAATTGGAAGCGATGACAACCGTCGGGCATATAAAAAATCTTGATACCTTAACAAAATTTGTAGGGTATGGCGGCGTTTCCGAAGCACAACAAGCATTGCAAACCGGAAAAACCGTGACAAATGAAGCGCAAACAGAATATGCACGCAAGGATTATTACAAAGCGATGACCGCAGCGCGGGAGAGTCGAAATGCTCTTTCAAAAGCGTATTTTTTATCTCATCTGAGCGATGAAACTGAAGGACGTGCATTGTGGAATCATTCAGGGCTTGGCGCATATCCAGGGAATTGGGAACGTTCCGCGAAAGAATTGGCTACTGCGGGCATTAACATGATTTTTCCGAATATGGCATGGGGCGGTTTAGCGCATTATGATAGCAGTGTATTGCCCCAGAGCGCGAAGTTTACAAAATATGGTGACCAAATTGCACAATGCGTTAAAGCAGCACATAAACATAAGTTAGAAGTCCATGTGTGGAAGATAACATGGAATTTGGAAGGTGCTCCGAAAGAGTTTGTGGATAAAATGCAGAAGGATGGACGAACCCAAATCTCATCAACAGGCGACACAATCAATTGGCTTTGTCCTTCGAATCCAGAAAACGTGCTGTTGGAATTGAATGCTATCACGGAAATCGTACGAAACTACGATGTTGACGGTATCCACCTCGATTATATCCGTTATCCGGGAAGCCGAGCTTGTTATTGTGATGAGTGCCATAAGAGATTCATGCTTGCAACAAGGCAACATATTCAAGAATGGCCCGCATCCGTGTTGCCAGGAACAGGACAGCACGCGAAAGCTTATGTAGAATGGCGTGCGCAACAGATAACCCGTTTAGTACGTCTAATCCATAAACGCGCGCGGCAGATAAAACCGAATATAAAGATTTCAACTGCTGTTTTTGGTGGCTATCCATCGTGTGTAACCTCTATCGGACAAGATTGGATTGCGTGGGCAAAAGCAGGTTATGTTGACTTCGTTTGTCCGATGAACTATACTGAAGATCCCAAATATTTCACCGATCTGTTAGAAAATCAGCTTGCCCTCATGCCCAAAGGTGTGGCGATCTATCCGGGCATCGGCGCAACTGCATCTAACTCCCTCCTTACACCCGATGCCGTGATTGGGCAGATCCATCTTGCACGCTTTTTAGGTGCTTCTGGCTGGACAATCTTTGACTACTCCGCCAATATCTCAAGGACTATCCTTCCAGCTATTCAAATGGGTGTCGGTAAGCACAAAGCAGAACCTGTACATTAAGAAATTGGCTATCGGTTTTTGCATTTCATTGTAGAGAAAACTTTTGCCCAAATTCTACTTGAATATCGTTGAGAATTCGTGTAAACTAAAGCATCAAGATACCCAATTGGAAAGTGCCTGATACCATTTCTAATAGATAATGTTTCATTAGGATTTCTTCTTTCCCCTCGCTTGCGGGGGGATAAAGGGGGGCAGGACCAAAAACACTCACCCCCCTAACCCCCCGCAAGCGAGGGGAATTATGACAGTTATTCAAATAGAAATGGTATGAGATGAGTAACAAAAAATTGTTTATGATGGCGAAGCTGATGTGCTTTATGTGACGCGAGGGCAACCCGAATATACCGACTACATTGAATACGCGGATGATTTAATTCTGCGGTTTCACCCAGAGACGAAACAACTTCTCGGATTTACGCTTGTTGATTTTTCGCAACACTTCGCTAAAAAAGACTCTGACATTGTCCTGTCCTTTGGGGTTGATTTTCAAATGCATGGTGAGTTGCCCACTTAAATACAGATTAACAGTAAAGGAGACTATTGCAGCATGGCTCAAAAACCGAATATTCTATTTCTCCAGAGCGATGAACACAGTCCTCATGCTATGGGGTATGAAGGCAACGATATTGTGCAAACGCCAAACCTTGATCAGCTTGCGGAATCTGGGAACTATTTTGATGCGGCATACTGCCAATTCCCACTTTGCACACCCTCACGAATGTGTATGTTAACAGGGAAATACGCGCGTCGTTGCTCCGCTTGGAATAACGGTTCAATCCTGTATCCTGAACACCTCACAATGCCAACACATTTTGCAGAACACGGATATGCCACCGCGCTGGTTGGAAAAATGCACTTTGGCGGGAGAGAGCAACACAACGGATTCCAATCACGCCCCTACGGTGATCTGCGTGGACGCGCCGGACATCAACGCGATCCACTCCGCGGGAACAAGAATCGCACAAAGGATGCAGGGGTAACAGAAATTCCAACAAGCCTATTGCAAGAACGGGTAGTTAATGAAGAAACAATAGAGTACATCAGGTCTCAACCTACTGACCAACCGTGGTTTTTGCTTGCAAGTTATAGCCGCCCGCACTTTCCGCTTACCGCACCAAAACGGCTGCTTGACAAATACTATCCCGATAATGTAGACATGCCCAATATCCCACCGGGACATTTGGAACAGACACACCGTTATGCGGCAGGATTAAGAAAGACCTTCAACACAGCAGCCATTACAGAGGAAGAGACGCGAAAAGCACGCGCGGCATACTATGCTTGCTGTGAATTTCTGGATGAATGTGTCGGTGATTTGTTGACGATCTTGGAACGCGATGGGCTATTAGAGAACACAATCATCGTTTATACCACCGACCACGGTGAGATGGCTGGTGAGCATGGACAATGGTGGAAATCCAGTTATTATGAGGCAGCAGCACGGGTTCCACTTATTGTATACGATACACGAGCAGAAGGAACGCACGGCAAACGTGTTGACGCGCCTGTGGAGTTAAACGATCTTTTCCCGACCTTGTGTGCAAGGGCAGGTATACCGATACCCGATGAGCTTGACGGTTCGGATTTATCAAATCTGATGACTGGGAATTCGGATGGCTGGCGAAACACCGCAATCAGTGAGTATTGGGCAAACCAAACCACAGGCCCAATGCGGATGTTGAGAGTGCCTCGCTATAAATATGTCGCTTTTCCCAAAGATGAATCTATCTTGTTTGATTTAGAAAATGACCCTGACGAATTTGAAAATCTTGCTGGGAAACCTGAACATAGCGAATTGGAAGCATCCCTACATGAACAACTCATGGGAGGATTTTCTTGGGAAGCTGTTCAGCAAAAACAAGATGATGATAAAGAACGCAGCAAAGATTGGACAGCACCGTGGGGCGGCGGTACCCCGAATCAGTATACGTTACCTGATGGCAGAATTGTAGACGCAGAACTCTGTCTTTATAACCCGGTCCTCCGTGATGAAACTGAAGGGAATTGAGAAAATATAGTAAATCATGAAAATAAATGGACATGTTGTCCCCCCACATGCACGGTAATTTCCCTCGTAGGCGAGGTTTCCTAACCTCGCCTATCCTGAAGTGTCTCGTTAATTCCAAAACCTTTCATAGTTAGGTGGCAGGTGTGTAGCGTGGTGAGAAGAATCTGCTTCACACCGCATCATGCGTTTTAATCGTAGTAATCTTTTGAACCGATTTCATCGTGTAGGAACTTAATATGCCCCGCCGCCCAAAAATCCGATTTTCTGCTGTCCTTGTAGGACTGTTTTTGGTAGGGGGAATATGTGCAATCACCCCCTACAACAATTATTTTTTAGGGAATTCAAGGATTGCGGGCAATCACTTACCTGTCGGTTCAATCTTTGGGTTGCTCCTGCTTGTATTCGTTGTCAATCTTCCGCTGCGTTTTTTGACGCGAAACAGTCGTTTTTCCTTTTCTGCCCTTGAATTAACAGTTATCTGGATGATGCTAATCGTTGCTGTTGGCATTCCTTCAATGGGACTGCTGCAGTTTCTGCTACCCTGTCTTGTTGCGCTACGTTACTTCACTACTCCCGAAAACGATTGGGTAGAGACACTCCAACCACACATCCCAGAGTGGTTGGTCGTTACGGACACACAAGCCGTAACAGATTTCTATGAAGGACTTTCACCGGGTGGAAATGTCCCGTGGTCACCTTGGATCAAACCGCTCCTTATCTGGGGGCTTTTTGTTTTCGTTTTTTACTTCACAACGGTCTGCCTCTCCACAATCCTCCGCAAGCAGTGGATAGAACGCGAACGATTCTCGTTTCCCTTAGTTCAAATTCCTGTTCAATTGGCAGCAGCACCGGAACGTGGAACACTTCTCAATGCTTTTTTCAAAAATAAATTATTGTGGGTAGGCATGGCATTGCCGGTGCTGATACATTTTCTCAATGGACTACACGCCCATTTTCCTACAGTACCAGAAATCCCATTGATTTATAACATTCATCGCGCCTTTACAGAAAAGCCGTGGCATACGCTCGGCATGTGGCCAGCGATGAACATCGCTATCTATTTTTCAGTTATCGGTGTGGCTGCACTGTTGACGCTTGAAGTGTCTTTTAGTCTCTGGTTTTTCTTTCTATTTTTCAAACTCCAATACATCATCATGAATGCAACTGGCTTTGGGATCGGTCCGTGGCTAAGTTGTAGCCGTCAAGTGATGGGAGGCTATCTTATTTTTGTCCCTGCTGTTTTCTGGGGTGGACGCGAACATATTGCTACGATTTTCAGGCGAACGTTTGGTATAGACAGGAAACAAACGAGTCCATCAGGGGATAAACGTGTAATAGACGATTCCGATGAACCCCTGCCATATCGCTTAGCACTGCTCGGATTTCTTCTCGGTTTTGTTACTCTTGTTGCGTTCTTTGTGATTGCTGGCATAACCACTTGGGTGGCGGTGGTCACGCTGCTCTCAATATTTATCACCTCTGTCGTGTTATCATGGATGGTGGTAAACGGTGGACTACTCCTTGTGCAAGCCCCTTTTTTCCCATCAGATTACATCAATTTCACACTCGGATCGGGGGTAATGGGACAAAAAAGTTTGGCAGTTCTCAGTTTTCAGCGGACTTTTCTACGGGATTGGGGAGAATTCATGATGCCGAACTTCTTGCACAGTTTCAAAGCAGCCGATGAAGTTCAACTTGCCCGCCGCCGAATCGTGCCGATACTCGGTATTTCAATCGTCGCTGCTATCCTCGTATCCGTTTATGCATCGTTAACACTCGTCTACGATAAAGGCGCGCTGTTTTTACAAGGCTCGTCATTTGTCGGTGCCCCGCGTGGTTATTTCAACCGAATGAACAGACTCATTCAATTTCCTGTTGAAACAAATTGGCTTGAGGTTTATAGTATGATTGCAGGTGCAGGTTTTACAGCGTTTATGCTCTGGATGCGTCAAAGTTTTGTCTGGTGGTCGTTGCATCCGATCGGATACTTATTAGGTGCTACCTATCCTGCGTTTCACCTATGGTCTTCTATTTTTGTGGGATGGCTCATCAAATACATTACGTTGAAGTTTGGCGGTCCTATGATGTATCGGCGGATCCGTCCTATAGCATTCGGATTGATTTTTGGTGAATATGTGATGGTAGGAATCTGGATGGTCGTTGGATTTTTCAGTGGTATAGGTTATCATGCCTTGCCGCGTTAATATATTTAATGTAACGTGAGCTCGGTCCAAGAGATATAAAGTTCTTCATGCTTTGATTTTATTCTAATTCTTAATAACCACGGTAGGTTCGGTTTCCCAACCGAACCGGGCTTATCCTGGCAACGACAGGCACGTTTTGTGTCTGACACGGAGCGGTTAGGAAACCGCTCCTACCGTTTCCAAAATTGCTTATACCGAGCTCACGTTTAATTTGGTATTAGACTCACATGGTAAAGATAACAAAACGCATTTTTGTAAGAATTATCGTTTGCACATTACTGATTGGGGGCTTAGTCGCCCTTGTCCGTGACTGGAACGGTGTCCGGCTTCTGGCTGTTTCCCCAAAGATTCTAAAGTATCGGCGGGTTATTCAGAAACATGCTGCGATACATCAGTTGGATTGGCGGCTGGTTACTGCTCTGATTGTCCAGGAATCTGGGTTTAACGAATCTGCCGTGAGTCCTGCTGGCGCGAAAGGATTGATGCAGCTAATGCCTGAAACAGCGAAAGAAGTCGGTGTTTCCGATCCTTTTGAAGCTCATGAGAGTATTGCTGGCGCGACTCGGTATCTGCGCAGTTTATACGATCTCTATCCAGAAAGTTCACATCCAAATCGTATTCGCATTGCTTTAGCGAGTTATAATGGTGGACGGGGACATATCAAAGATGCCCAGAAAATAGCAATGCACCGGCAATGTAAGCCGCATGAGTGGGAATCTATTAGGACAAATCTGGGGCTACTCACAGAAAAGGATAAAAAATTGCATATAGAAATTTGGGAAGCAGGTGTGCCGCCGCACGGATATTTTAGAGGGTATAACGAGACGCGGCACTATGTAAAGCGGGTGATGGGGTATTATGATCGGCTGTGCTATTTTTCTGGGATTGTGCGACGAGTGAAATCGCCACTAAAGACGTTTTAACATTTTTTTCTCCTTTGCAAGTGTTTAGTCAAGTGCTAATTGATGGGGCTTGAAAGGGGTCGGGAATCGGAGTTCCCTCCTACGATAAGCAGTTCATCGGTAGGAGCGATCTCCGAATCGCGACGGACAATAATATGTTGACAAAGCACTAATTTAGATTGAGATATTCATAAGGGTCAATCCCTGATGAATCATAATCTAAAACAGTTATGTGAGACGGAGGGTTTAATAGGTCGACATCGGTGGGAGCCTTCCCTAATTGACGGGTAATCCTTTGTATTACGGTACCGTCCTCTAATACATGATCTTTTACAGTAATATAGACTGTATTAGGGTACATTAGATAAACTTTGCCAGTTAGACGATCCATATTTGCATGTGTCCAGTTTCTGTCACCCTCGTTCCATGCTTTGATTGTCACTCGGGCCATTAACTCATTGTCTCGCTTTGTGTCGCTTGGAAAAGTGTCGTATGCTTCTTTTACTGTCATCCAAATAGCAAATCCAGGCCACCCAGGGGGTATTTCTGGATAGGCCCCAAAGCCAAACGGTGATTCCAACATGTATGGATGTACGGTTTTATCAATTGTTATTGTTCTCGTTCCACCCTCATGTTTTATGTCTACCTGGGTAGTATTATCCATATCAGCATTTTGGGGGATACTTTCCTCATCGACTATTGGTTGCTCTGCGGGTGGCGTACTGCTTTCCGCAGGTGCATCGGCTGCCCGTTTTACCGCGTTCTCAGTATCTGCTTTTTGGGTTGCTTCCCGTTGGCGGAGTAACTTGGCGGCTTCGGCTGCCTCTTGCCTATAAGGTGCCGTGTCGTATCGGTACCATAATACACACGCACCGGCAAATACTATCAAGAAGACTATCGCGCCAATAATCCATTTATTGGTGATGATGTCTCGAGTCATCTATAACCTCCGCTTGTTGTGTGACACGCCCCAACGGCATGTCTGTTATGAGAGTTTTTTGTCTGCACTGTGGGTTTTCCACTTGTCAGTGGGGGACGCACACCATGCACGTCATGTTTTTAGTGCAGGTATCTCTCATTGATTAACAGTAATTATACAGTAAATACAATCAAATGTCAAATAATTAACACTGAATTGTATTATATTAACAGTAATTATACACAAAAAATCAATAAATATCAAATAATTAACACTAAATTACGCTTTTTTGACAATAATTATGCAAAATATGTTAAAAATTTGTATTAAAAGGAGATTTTTTAAGGATTAAGATTCCTTAATCAATTCTGCGAAATTCACTTATAGTAAAATCCATAATTGTTTGGACACTACGAATCAACGCCTCATGCGCGTCCGGCATTCGGCGGGTTCAGTTTCCTAACCGAACCTGTGTTTATCTAATCTCATAGATGCGGTTAGGAAACCGCATCTACCAGGGATTGTGCACATATTTTAGATTTCAGTATAAAAAGGAGAAAACAGTGTAGTAGTGAGAATATTCCCACTATAAAAGTTCTTCAAGCAATGCCGTGATAAGTTCTGCGGTCGGTAATCTTTTCGTGGATGGAATTATAGAAAGTACTTGTGCTAATCTTTTTTTCTCATCTACCCAATCAATTCTTGCGCGTGCATCTTCATCACCAAAATATGCAGCGTTAAAATCTTCAATGAGGAGTTGTTGTATTTCGAGGCAGAGTCCCCCTGCCTCAATACCGAACAATTTTTCCAAATCAAATTGGTGTCTTTGGCTCGGCTGTCGTCTTCCTGTTTCCCAGTGCTGAACCAGCTCGATTTCGACACCGATTTCCTGGGCAAGTTGTTCCTGTGTAAGTTTAGCGTTTTCGCGTAGGTAGCGTAAGAAGTGTCTGTTGATTTGTTGTTGTGGGTCTTGTGTGTTTTCGTTTGTGTCTGGCATAGTGTCTCTCCTGTTATAGTAGGTTTTAGAGGACTCGGACACGCTGCACCAGAGAGGTTAGGAAACCTCCAAATCAACGGTGTAAATGCCATTTAGGCATTCCCCGCCTACCGGGGAATGAAAGCGCGTATCTATTATAATCTATCTCTCTTCAATCGCTTCAACGTTGGCGCGGGGCAGATTGGTTCTTTCACCATCTTCGAATTCAACTTGCAGCACGCGCACCTCTGCTTCTGTTTCCAATTTCTGTAGCTCAATCGGTAATTCGGTAACGTGTCCCAATTTGCCAAAATGCGGTTCACGTATAACACGTACAGGGCTACCAATTTCTAACATGCCAGCAGGTGTGTCAATGTCCGTGTTTTCGGTTTCCGTAACTAACGGTATAAGTATCTCTGGTCGGACAACGCCTGCGCGAATTTGTGTAGCACCGTTGATAGAGGTTTTCATGCCTTCGCGCTGCTTTAGCAGTGCAAAAGTGCGTTCCGCCATTGCGATACTGCCAAATCCTTCGGTGATAACAAGTGTAGGCCCGAGTTCTTCAGACCCGGTAATTGCAACGCCAAGTTCATAGCCAAGAAGTTGCCGCAGGTCTGCATCGTCAATGCCGCCTGCGATGATGCCGTGTACGCCAAGTTGGATCGCTTTCTGAATTGCATCTGTTTTTACGAGCGCACCACCAACGAGTATGTTCTGTTTGTGTTCAGGTAGAACCTGTTCTGCGGTCAACTCCTCATTCGGTGAATTCGCCACTATAACTAAGTTTCCAACCGTTTCACCACCAACACCGAAGATGCCTTGGATATACGTGCCGTAGGTTTCCACTGTGACGCCTTCATTCGGGATAGTTTCAGTGACAGTGCCATCTGTGTAAGCCTTGAGTTCAACAGGGATAGGTGGTTCACGAAGGATGACCTGCCCTGTAACATCCGATATCGATTCAATCGTTCCATCAATAGGCGAACGTGCTTGTGATTTGAAAAGTCCGAAAAGCCCCTTTGTTGTAGCGATAATTTCGTCTTCTGAGACGGTTTCACCTACAGGTTTGAGCATATATTCTGCGATTTCTTCCGGTGGCACACTGAGTAAGTTTGCGACGTTCAACAACTGAACATTGCCCGGTAAATCCGCCTTTGCCACGATGTCTTCTGCCTTAACCGTAGCACCAGCTTCAACAAGCACTTCACCTTCAAGCGGAAGCCGACGTTCTTTCTCAATTGTCATCCCCTCCGTGACTTTAAGTCCGGGGGTATATGCATGCGCCATTAATTAACCTCAATTTCAAGACGGAGCCTGCTCTCATTGATTTTAGATGTGTTATAGAAAATAGCAGCGGTCACTGGGTAACCCACCGCGTCCTGCTGCTGATTAGCGCACAAGCTGGAAATCTGTCCTTGGTCATTTTCTTTTATTATAATACCATATTTAGAGAAAATAGTCAAATGTGGTGAACTTTAATTAAATATGAAAAAAAGTTGACAAACACTTGATAATCGTGTATACTATACTATTATCTTTTTGGTCGAGTGGTGGAATCGGTAGACACAATGGACTTAAAATCCATCGCCCATAAACAGGCGTGAGGGTTCAAGTCCCTCCTCGACCATATCGATTTCTTAGCGCAGGGTAGAGCAGTCTGGTAGCTCGTCGGGCTCATAACCCGGAGGACGTGGGTTCAAATCCCACCCCTGCAATTTTTTATTCCCCGCAAATTTACCCATTTCAAACAAAAAACATCCTGATTACAATCTATTTCATAAATCAGTTGTAGGGCGGGGCCTCTGTGCCTCGTCATGTCTTGTGCACAAAAACAACGGGCGGGGTATAGAGACCCCGCCCTACAGCATTTTCTGGGCTTGGGAACGTTAATTAAATTGACACCTATAGGTTTCACTATGCTCTACACGATCTACAACATGGATAACTCCGGTCGGGTTGGAAACCGCACCTACCTGGGGAGGACGCATTTGATACGTTGAACTAACATCTATGAGGTGGAATTTCAAATTCCCAATCCATCATCAATTTCCTGCTGGTAAGCATTGATGGATTCGTCCAGCATTTTGTCAAGGTGAACGATTTGCCCAGTTGTCCCGGATTCAAGCATGGCATAAGAAATGGCAACGGAACGGGTGCCTTGATATGCATCAACTTCAATAGGGTAGTTGCCAGCAATTGCTTCCGCGAAATCACCATACTCAATTGCGATAATTTTGGCGTCCGTGTCGGGAAAAGGAAAATTATAGTTCCACAGACGGTTACCACCGAATAGGTCTGTCGTAACGGCATCAAGATGAAAATCCGGCACGAGGTCTAATAATTTTTCATCGTTAATCGTGCCTTGTCCATCAATTTGTAGGGAGATAACTCCACCGCTTCGATCGCCGGGGAGCGTCATTGAACCTTGAGACCCGTGAATTTGTCTGATCCAGCTGCCCCGTCCCCATGCGCCGTGGTCCTCAATATACTGTCCGACAACTCCGTTTTTGAAAGTTAACGTTGCATACGCAGCATCTTCCGCAGTTGCCTCAAATTCAGCGGGCATCTTACGTTGCCATTCCGTATAGACACCTGCAGGATTCGATCCTGATTCGCCGCTCACAGCAGCAGGGTTGTGTCGGATCGGTTCATGAAGGCGGGTTTGCGCGTAGACAGTTTCAACTTCACCGAGTAAATACTCAATCATATCGGCATAATGGACACCGACATCAAGCAGAACACCGCTTTGATCTTTCTGGTGCCGCCAGACAGAGATAAGCATCCGATTTGAACCGCCAATCGCATGATGGATAAGAAAACGTGGTTTCCCAATCACTTCCGCATCAAGCAGCGCTTTGGCAAGTCTATTGATCGGGTCGCGCCGATAGTTTTCTGCAACGCTCAGCACAGCATCAGATTTTTCTGCAGCACGACAGATTAAGTTGCACGCGCGAACGGTTAATCCCATCGGTTTTTCAACCATCGTATGCCATCCGCGTTCAAGTGTTTCAACAGCAACGGTATGGTGATACGGTGGTGTAGTTGTTACGTCAACGGCATCTACACCTATTTCGGCGAGTTCTTCCAAGTTACTTACAACCGCAGGTTTCTTACCGAAACGTTCTTCTGCTTGTGCGGCAAGAGACTCAGCATTAGCGAGAACAGGATCGCACGCACCGACGAGATCAAAACGCTCCCATCCAGCTCGATGGAGTTCTGCTAACCCGTACATGTGTCGGTGTCCCATACCACCACACCCAACAATCGCCAATCGAATAGTATTCATGTCTTATTCCTACTTGCTAAGTATAATTTCTAACCTCTTTAGATCTGTTTCCAGTAGTTTTGTATCACTTTTATATAGGTCTCGACGGTTTAGCACCATCTGTGCGTATTTTTTCCCTCTGCCGACAAGAGGTCCTCTTATCCTCACTTTGCTGGGACCGACATTATACGCCCCAAGTGCCAATGTTAAATTGTTGATATATTTCTCCAAAAGGTAGTTGAAATAGACTAATCCCGAGTTGAGGTTTTTATCAGCGTCAAATCGTTCATCTACTTTTCTATCAAAGTTTGGCTTAAGTTTATTAGAGTATCTTGGGACTTTCAAGCCGTATTCTCTTGCGGTTGCAGGTACTAACTGCATCAGACCTCCTGCACCTGTTTTGGATACTGCTACAGGATTAAATTTCGATTCTACATAAATCATAGCTAACATCAGTTCTATAGAAATGTTGTGTTTTTTGGCAATTTGAATGCTCTTCTTTTTTGTAGATTTTGATATATGTTTATCAGGTGTTTGAGGTGTAACGTCAGAAGTTGCAGGTTCAAGTTTTTCGGTCTTAAATTTATTCGGTGCTTGTTGTGTCTCACCAAAAGTGAGGCCGATTGATAGTAGATGCTTATACTTAAGATTGTCTTCACTCAGAAAAGTATAATAGGTTTGTTTTCCCCACTGTTTAAATGAGACTCCTAAACTCCACGATTGCGCAGGTGTTCCAGTGCCAAATGAAAAATGTGAACCAACATTCGCGGAAAGAGGCCCCGCCACGATTTCAAAACTTGTGCCAAAACTTGGTTGCGTAGCATTAAAGCAGGTATGCCATCTAACAAATTGATGCGGTATTAGAGTCGTTCCCACAGTAAATTGTGGGTCAAAAGTTTGCAAAACAGTACCATTTTTATTTTCAATGGATACCCCGCTAATATCGCGAAGTTGCATACCTACAATAGCGTAAGGGGAAAGCGTCATTTGCGCACCAACGTCGTAATTTGGAGCCCAGAGACTGTTACTATAAGGGGCACGACTGTACCCTGTACTTGCACCAAGTTGGACCGGTCCAAATCTCTTGGCATACGAAAATAGGGCTTGATTGTAACCATACTCAAACGTACCGATAGGGTTAGAAATATGGCTTACCAAGAAACGATCAGAAGCGTTGAAATCAAGGATGTTCACCCCAAAAGTTCCAATGGGGTTAAGAGGATATGCAAGGGAAAACGCACCTTGTGAGAAATCATAGATCAAATTTCCACGGTCAAGGGATGCGAGTCCTGCGGGATTCCAAAGCGGGCTTGTTGCATCATCAGCATTGCTAATAAAAGCGCGACTTAAGCCGAGTCCACGCGTTCCAATTGTGGGCCTCGATTGATGTGTTCGAATTTCGCGCCGACTGTTGACCGAATCTGAAAAGATGTATTTCCCACTGGGAAGACCCGTAAATAGGAGGAGCAAGATGGCTATGAACGGCCAACTTCGTTTACGGGAGATCAAGGTGACGAGCTGGGTTTTCACTTTTCCCTTTGTGTCTAATTTCAAAATGCAGGTGGGGACCTGTTGAAATTCCTGTGTTTCCAGATAAGCCGATGACCTGTCCTTGTCGGACAAAATCACCGACAGATACATAAATCCTGGACAAGTGTCCATAGGATGTGCTGAAATCGTCTTCGTGTTGTATAGAGACTGTTTTGCCGTAACCGCCTTTTCTTGCTGCATAGGTAACTGTCCCTGTCTTTGAAGCATAAACTCGTGTGCCAGTTCTTGCACGGAAATCTATACCTTCGTGCAGACGGTAATGGCGCGTTACAGGATGGTTGCGATAACCGTAATGTGATGTTACAACTAAAGAAATTCGTAACGGATTTTCAAAACCGACACTCTCATCACCCGGGATAAAAATTTCTTGACCTATTTTCAGGTGTTTCGGATTGGAGATGTTGTTTATTTTTTGAAGGTCTTTCCAATCCTTAATATTATACTTTCGGGCGATACTATATAACGTGTCTTTATCCTTAACAACATGCCAAGTGCCATCTGCAGCACCTCCTGCATTTAGCGTTTTAGCCTCACCTGGAATGATTAACTTTTTTCCAATTTGTATGTGGTCTACAGACTTCAGGTTATTGGCTTTAGCAATGGATTCCATGGGAACGTCATATTTTTTTGCGATTCCCGATAATGTTTCCCCCGATTTAACCTTATGGTGAATCGCAATAGCTGAAGATGTCCACAGTGTTGAAGCAAAAACTACGAGTAAAACGGTTATAACGATTTGAATATTTTTTTTCTTCATTTCCTACCTAATTGGGTTATGCCAGCCAGAACCTACTTTATGAACTAAATTAAATAGTGTCTAATAGACCCTTGCGGACGCTTATAAAATAAATACAAAATAATGATAGATATATAATAAATTGTTTTAAAGAAATTTACATGACTTTTGAATCTTATATAATAGTTCGTTTGCTTATACTGAACACGTTATTCACCAGTTACCGTCAGCAATATCTCTATCGTATCTGAAAAAATTTGCGTGTCGGTTTGAATGCCGGCGGCGCCGACTGAAACAACTTCACTAATTACAGTCACAACAAGTTGTAGAACTTCGACCTGCGTATTTGCTTCACCTAACGTATCAGGCGCTGTCCATGTAATCGGATTGTCGTTGGTTGAAGAAAGCGTTCCATATTCGGTAATGTTAAGCCAATTTAGAACGACATCTGTTCCTCTGACTCCGTTAACTGAAGCGGTTAACTCTATTCGCTCTCCCGGCTTAACCGCTTTTTTGGTAACCGTGACTGTTACATCAAGTTCACCCGCTTTCTCCGTATTCTCTATATTTTCAGTAGTTCCTGATTCAATGACAGTATCACCTGAATCCGTTATATCCTCTTCCACTATATCCGTGTCGGATACGGGGTTTTTCATGTTGCTACCGCCACATCCTGAGATATTTAAAACCAACCCAATAAAGAAAATGCAGAAAAATAATGCAAAAAAATGGTATGTTCTCATGACCTCACCCTCTTTTATATTTGGAAACAGAACACTTATGCTATCTGTCCAAAATATCCATCTCAACACAATAGGTTTCTGGTTTAAGCATACAACTTAAACTTCGGAGGAAACCTACTATACCATGTTAATATAATAATGTATTAACTAATACGTATAAAACAGAAGAAGGTTACCAAATATTGAGAACATTCATAAATTGGCAGGGTGAAATTACCCCTGCCAAATCAATAGGTTATCTTGCTAAACTTTCCAGCTGCTCGCGCAAAAAGGCGAGAATGTCCGCTATATCTTGGTCACTGAGAATATCGGAAGCATAGAAGGGCATGAGTGAACTGCCGCCGCCACGGATCGTTTTAGCCCAGCGAGCCATTTGTTTATCAATATCACGTGGTTTTCTATAGATAAGGCGAGGACCGATGCCAGCTTTAGAAGGGGTCGTATGGCAAACGATACAAGCGCGTCCAAAAAGTTGCCATCCCTTTTTCGCGTCTCCAGGCATGGCAGCAATTTTTTCACCCGCTGCTATTTTAGCATCATCATCTAACATTTCGATTTCAAACTGTGGCCCTTTGTTATCACCCGAAATGGCTTCAAAATAAGCCATCAGTGCTTCTGCATGCTCTGCAGGAATCGCAGTAGGGTTAACTTGGTCGGGGCGGACACGTTGTAAAAAATGCTCATAACAGAAACCGCCACCACCGGCGGCACGCGCAAAATCAGCACCTGAAATCATACCCCCTTTTGCTGTACCACGATGTGGAACACCGATAACACTATGTCCAGCACGAATTCGACCGTCCGGCTTTGTAGCTTCATCAAAATCTGCATGACAGTCAGCACAAGCAAGACCAGTCGCTGCTTTTTTCCCTGTTGGACTTAGGGTTCCTTTAAACGTCGGATCGTGAAAAAGTTCGCGGCCAAGTTGCGCTTTGTCTCCTAACTGTTGTGCTTGTGTAAAATACACTAATGCTGCTATCAGCAGGACGCAAATTGAAAGCGAAGCGAATTTACGCATCAAAAATCTCCTTTATGATATAAAAAAATATACATACTTTAGATATTTTATCAAATATAAAATAAGTTGTCAAGAAAAATTTCTTAATTTAAGCAGTAATTATTGTTGATTCCAATAGTTTTCAGGGTAATTTGAAATTTAAGCACAGCCCTAAATGTCTTCCAAAACAGCAATGTATGGCAAATTGCGATACAATTGTCCATGATCAAGTCCATATCCGACAACAAAAACGTTCGGAATCTTAAAACCGGAATAATCAACCGGCACAGAAATTTGACGTCGAGACGGCTTATCGAGAAGGGTACAAATTTTAATAGTCTTTGGATTCAAGGTATTAAGATGTTCCACGAGAAACTTTAAAGTCCGCCCGGTGTCAATAATATCTTCTACAATAAGCACATGTCTATGCTGAACATAATCGCTCCCCGCTCGAATAAACTGTATATTTTTTGATGATTCCGTACTATTATGGTAACTTGAGGCTTGCAAGAACTCAAACCGGAGCGGTAAAGATATTTCACGGGCGAGGTCCGCGAAAAACAGCGCAGCACCTCTCAGTACACAGACAAGGACAAGTTCTTGATTCTCATAGTCTTCTGATATTTGCCTGCCGAGCTCCTGAATTCGTTCCTGAATCTGTGATTCAGAAATTAGAACGGATTTAGGAAACGGTTTTGTCTTTTCCATAATGAAAGTGAAGGTACCTTTGTGTTTGTGGTCGGATTTTGAACCTCTCATTAGTGGTAAACCCGATGACCCATAAAATTTCATCACCACAGACAAGCAATGGGATGCGATCGCGTTCACAACGTGGCACCTTTGCATCAATAAAAAAATCTTTAATCTTTTTTCTCCCTTGCATGCCGTGCGGTTGAAATCTATCCCTTTGCCAACGATTCCGAACTATCAACGGCAATTGAATCTTACTACAATCTAACATTGCCTCAAAAGTACCATCAGGTATGGGCTGAACATTGCTTGGCGGCACATCGTACAGATATGCCGTGATTTCTGTATTTAATGCGGGTATACACGTCTTCCCCGGTACATTTAGCGGATAGGCAAAATCCTCTGTTTCAGCGAGTGTTTTCTCAAAAATAAGCTGTTCATAAGCACGTCTGAATTGGAAACTGTTTGGTAGTCTTAACACAGCATTTGGATTATCTCCATTGATAAGACCAAGAATTGCTTGAAAATGTTCGAAATATAAATCGTCTACGTGTCCAAAAATTTCAGCAATACTGTGCCTTAGAATCCGTCTCTGCAATGCAATGTGATTCTGTAGAAATTTTTTCCTATCTAATACAACACATGTAGATTGGGATAGTGTGAGTCTACATGCCTCAAAAGCCTCACGAGCGATTGCACCAAGATACTCCGATTCAGCACTTAGGACTTCAGCGGTCCGATTTAATCCTGTTCTAATATTCGGATTATAGTCCTGTTCAAGCAGCGGTATCAACTTATGGCGGATTCGGTTGCGGAGATAACGTTTATCCGTATTCGTTGAATCGTATCTTGGCACAAGATTAATTGATTTGAGATATGATTCAATTTCTTGACGGGTGAACGCTGTAAGCGGCCGGATAAACTTCCCGACTCTAATAGGAGCGATCCCTTTTAAACCGTTTGATCCTGCGCCACGAAGTAGATTCATCAGGACTGTTTCGGCAATATCGTCTTGATGATGTCCGAGAGCAACTTTAGTCGCGCTAACTTCTGCACAGACAGATTCATAGAATTCATAACGTGCCTTACGACCTGCAGCCTCAACGGAAAGGTTCCAATGTTTTATTAATTGCGGTAAATCAACGGCGTGTTCCGTAAAAGGCAACCCTAAACGTACAGCATGTTCGCTGACAAATTCAGCGTCTGCAGCAGAATCATGTCTGATACCGTGATCAAGATGAACGACGTGGAGATCGCAGTTTAGATGTGTTTGTAGGGCATGCAACCCGTAAAGTAGTGCAAGTGAATCAGCACCACCTGAGACTGCAACGAGCACCTTTTCTCCATCCTCAATCATCGTGTGCTGTGAAATGAAGCGATGCATCTTTTGCACAAAACGGGGTTCCATGAGGTGGACCTTCAAAGAACAATGCCGGTGCGGAGAGTCGAACTCCGGACAGCACGATTATGAGTCGTGTGCTCTACCACTGAGCTACACCGGCACGTTAAAGTCTGACTTAATTATAACACATGATTTTGTAAAAGTCAATAAATTTTATCATCAGAGCAGCACTATTCAATCTTCCAATAATTTTAAATAGGCCCGAATTATAGTGAAACCAATAATTTTTTGGACACTACGGTAGGTGCGATTTCCTAATCGCACCCGGTGGGTCTGGGAAATGGGTATGTCAGAATACGCGTATGGTATTCTGAATTGGTTAGGAAACCGCACCTACCAGGAGAGTGTTCACATATTTTAGGTTGGACTATAATAAATTAATTTTCATATATGTATCATTATTTGGTTAATACCCTCCGAAATAGAACGAAAAAATTGCAAAATAGTGCTAAATCTGATAAGATTTTTACTGACGAAACTTAAATACCTGAGTGATTTGGGTATCTCATATCTAATGCAAATTGGGTATTTAGGTTTCGTCACCAGGGATACCCACTCCTTTTAAGACAGATACGTGAATTGGGTATCCTGATAAGATAAGTAATATCAATGAAACCTTTAAATCCGAAAAAGGAGAAAAGCTGTGTTAAAAAAATGTTTAGGGACTTTAATTTTAATTTTATCATTTTTGTTGGTAGGATGTAGTTTTAAATATACAGAACCTACTACAGATTTAGATACATTTCAATTTATTATTACTTTTTCATCTAACAATGTTGTGTTATTAAGAGAGGCAGCTCAAAAATATAATGAAAAAGCAGTTTTGATTAGTCGGAGTGATAAAGATTATTATAATAACATATTATATAATCAATGCCGTCAATGGGCAAAATTATTGAATGAAAAAGCTGATATGATCGAGGAGGGGCATCTTCAGTGACGAACTCTTAGTTTTAGTTAACCAGAATATATATATATATAAATGTGTAAGTTTATTTTTATTATAATTTTATCTGTATATACATTTACATACAAAAGATAATGTTACACCAATTTTAACTAATCTCAAAACTACTAATTGCGTAAAAAAATTGTTTGCTAAATCCACAACAAGCAACATTACCTATCATTTTTTGTTGCCATTTGTTTAGAAGTAACGTTACAATACTGTTAGGTGGGAAAATGTATTCCCGTACTACTCTTATATTAAATTTCTACTTTACGATTCAATACACGTGAATTTAAATGGGGAGGACAAAAAGCGTATATTACGCCTGTCAATTTATTAAGAATGGAAACGATACAGTCTTTTGTCAACATTCGCACTTCTAAAATCTTCAAGTTCCTGTTCGGTATATTGGTAACACTTTGTTGCAGCTGCATTACATCTGGATCATTGGTTTCTGCGGATAGTGAGCATAATCCAGCATTGCAGGATGCCTTTAAATGGATAGATAAGGGTAATCGTAAACTTGCTGTCTCAAAATTAGAAAGATTATTACAAACTAACCTATCCGAATCAGAAAAGCTGGAAATCCATCACGCACTCGGTTACAACTATGAAAAGTTGCAGAAACGTCCACAAGCAGTTCGACACTATGTGCGAGCTATCACCCGTAATTACCCACTTGCAGATAGTGCAGCGTATCGCCTCGCAAAACTTTATGAAGGCATGGATAACGATGTAAAGGCTATCAAATGGTATACGCAGCTTGCCCAGGACTACCCAACGAGTCCTTATCTGAACGATGCAAAATGGGTCCTTGCAAAACTTCATTTAAAACATAAACAGTACAAAAAGGCAAAAACACTTTTAGTTGAAATTACCGACAAACAACGTTATACACGAGAGGTTACTTATGCATTAGCGCGCTGTGAAGAAGGGTTAAACAATTTTTCAGAAGCTTTTAAAATCCATCAGAAGCTTATTGCTGAAAAGCATTCAGATACCGTTGCAGAAGATGCTGTCAATAAGTTGAAAATGCTGGCGCGGGATCACAAATCCCTCGTCCTGACCACTAACGATCGATTGAATTGCGGATTAGTGCATTATTATCATGGAAATTGGAAATCTGCAATCACTGAACTTGATCGGCTTACGGCGAAATCAGACCTGAAACTGAAAGGTCGTATTCTCTATTATGTAGGAAAAAGTTATCAAAGACGGAAGTGGTATAATACAGCAATTAAAAAATACAACAGCGTAATCGCTCTCGGGGCAAAATCAGACTACTTAACCCGCGCACATTACCAAATTGCCCAATGTTATTGGCAAAAAGGTAGTCTAACAACTGCCGTAAACCGGCTTGAAAGTTTTGTTAAAACATACCCTTGGAGTAAATTGGTAGATGAGGCGCTATACGATATTGCCAAAATTCATGAAAATCGGGAAAAATCGGAGTTAGCACTCAAAGCTTATTCACGGTTAATTGAAGTCGCCCCTGGAAGTGATTATGCTGATTGGGCAGCGTGGCGAATCGGATGGCAACGTTTTGACGAAAAACGTTATGAAGAAAGTTACAAAGCGTTTGAAGGTTTGAAGGAGAATTTCCCCGGTAACCGTTATGCAATGGGTGCACATTTTTGGATGGCAAAAATTAGAGAACGTCAGAAAAAACCCCAGCTTGCTCAAGAAATATATGCCGAAGTAGCAAAAGCGCGCTACTGGTATTACAGTGCCAGAGCAAAGGCTATTCTTGGAATCACTACATCTGAATTAGAACCGAAAGCAGTTCCAGATGCAGAATTGCCATCACAGAAAGCGTGCCCTGATCATTTACCTACATTGATGAAACTAAGACTCTATGAAGATGCGATTTACCAATTAACCCGTTATATTGACAAAACACCGAATGTGGCAAAGGAGTGCTTCTACGCCTTAATCACAAGCTATGAAAATTTGTCAATGTATGACAAAGCCCGTGCAATTGCCGATAAAGCACTCATCAGTTCATCATTTCAAAATCAGGCAAGTACTGACTTAGCCAAACTACGTCAGCGGCTCTATCCGCTGCACTATGAACAGTTGGTTAAGAAATATGCTAAGCAGTATAAGGTAGACACCGCCTTGATTTTCGCAATGATTTTAGAAGAGAGTAGATACCGGAAAGACGCAATTAGTTGGGCAGGTGCGATTGGTCTGATGCAGATTATGCCTGCTACCGGCAGAGAACTTGCACGAAGACTGAATATCCGCCGATTTCGCACTTCAATGCTCAAGGACCCTGAAATTAATATACGTATGGGAACTAAATATATCGGTGAACTCAACTCAATGTTTGATGATAACGCTATGTTGGTAACTGGTGCCTATAATGGCGGTCCTGGCAGAATGCGGCGATGGTTGGATACGAAAAAAATTAAAGACCTTGACGAATTTGTAGAAAAGATTACCATCCGCGAAACACGGCTGCATATCAAAAAAGTTATCAACAGTTATGATAATTATGTTGAAATTTATGGGCAGCCGGAAGCACCCGCAGTAAATTCTGCTTTAGGTGCTCGAAAAAACGACTCAAGTCCCCTATTTTTGGGAAACTGAGTCAATAACGTAAGTTCGGCTTTTTTTCTAAGCCCGGTAGGTGCGGTTTCCTAACCAATACAGAATACCAAAAGCGTATTCTGCTTGTCCCATTAATTATAGGTTTTACTATAGATCGACAATTTTGGGGTCATCTTCTCTGGTCACGATAATGCGTTTCAGCCAATCAATATCGTCTTGATCAGGGAAATCCGCGCGGTAGTGGCCACCACGGCTTTCCATTCGAACGAGGGCTGCATGTGTTATTAACCATGCTACATTAAGCATATTGAATGTTTCGCATAGCCCGACATCGGTAGTTTGAAGAGATACAGGCGAATAGGGGCAGAGATCGATCTCTACTCCTATTTCTTCTAAATCGTCCAGTGTTTGTTCTAAACCTTCACCATCGCGTTCAATCCCAACATTCTCCCAGAGCGTTTCACGAATTGCATCCTTTACGGCTACAATAAAATCCTCATCTAATCCGGGAGTCATTTCTTCATTGCTCGGAATTTGGATACTTGGGGGAGACTGTAATGTATGTGATGCGGCATAAGCTGCCGCGTTGTTTCCTGCACGTACGCCGAAGACGAGACATTCTAATAAGGAATTGCTTGCCAAACGATTAGCGCCGTGCACGCCAGTGCAGGCAACTTCACCACACGCGTAAAGTCCTTTCAAGTTTGTTTCTGTATCCGCGTTCGTGCGGATACCCCCCATCATAAAATGTGCGCCTGGACGGACAGGAATTAAGTCTATATTTATATCCAAACCGTAACGTTTAGTCGTATCGGAGATGGTAGGAAATCGTTCCAGAATAAAATCTGCAGGTTTATGTGTAATATCAAGATAGACACATGGGAAGCCCGTGAGAAACATCTCATTTTGGATAGCACGACTGACCACATCACGCGGGGCAAGTTCACCTTTTTTGTGGTATTTCTCCATAAACCGTTCACCGCGAATGTTAATAAGTCGTCCACCTTCACCTCGTACTGCTTCGGAAATCAGAAAATTAGGCGCACCATCAAGATAAAGTGTCGTCGGGTGGAACTGGACGAATTCCATATCTATCATCTCACATCCTGCACGCCATGCGGCTGCAAAACCATCACCCGTTGCTACCTCTGGATTGGAGGTGCAGGGATATAGACGACCAAGTCCGCCTGTTGCAAGAATTGTCGCTTTTGCATAGAGACGGACCAATTTATCTTCCACGATGGCGGTGACACCGTAACATGTGTTTTGAACTTTTTCTTGTGTTGATTCTGCGTTTGTAAGTAGGTCTATTGCAAAAGCATTTGATAACACACGTATACGTTCTGTGTTTAAGACTCGCTGAACGAGAACGTCGGTTGTTTCACGGCCAGTTGCATCGCCTTTGTGAACAATACGTCTACGACTATGTGCTGCCTCTTGTGTAAAACGGGGAAGTGTTCCTTCCCAATCGAAATTTGCTCCCCAATCTAACAGTTCTGTTACGCGAGGGATACCTTCAGATACCATAGTTTCAACAGCACCTACATCACATAAACCACATCCAGCACTACATGTGTCCTCTACGTGTAGGTCTACTGTATCATCAACGTTCATGGCAACAGCGATACCACCTTGTGCATAAAGTGTATTGCTCTCTTTAAGGGTTGTTTTCGTAATTAAGGTGACATCAGCGTTCTCACTTGCCGCGAGAGCAGCACGCAATCCGGCAGCACCACTACCGACTATAAGCACATCTGTATACCAACCTGAACGCGCATCTGAATTCAGAACAGAAGAATCTGTTTCGGTGTTCATATATGTTTTGTAAGCCTTTCAGCATCCTGTTCGATTAGTTCGAAGACGTAGAGGTGTAACTTTCATCAACCGGCATAACCTTACCGGTGCCAGTCGCGATGAGGGTGTTATCACTAAGTTTTATTTCAGCTTTTGCTTCTACTAAACGCCGTGAAACCTTAGTCCGTTCTGCGGAAACAAGTAGTTTCACGCCTGTTGGTGCAGGCTTCCGAAAACGGACTTCAAGCTGCGCTGTAACAGCAGGACCGTCAAAAGTGCCTATGCCAATGTGGGTTATCGCCTCGTCTAATAGGGTACTAATTATACCACCATGTAGAATGTTTGCCCATCCTTGCATGTGTTCGGGGGGTGTGCATTCTATGTGGACTTCTGCGCCCGCATCTCTGATTTTTGGTTCCACTTGCAAGCCATACGGATTATTTGTCCCGCAAACAAAACATCGGTTATTATTTTCCATTGCTTTTTTTTAAACTTGTCATAATCACGAAGAAACAAGCATCGTAAGACTCCGTGCTAATTTCTCCTGTTCAACCAATAAACGTTCAAGTAGTTCCCGTTTTTGTGCTACAACTTTCTCTGGCGCACGTTCAATAAAATTCGGATTTTCTAACGTCTTTTGCGCCGCTTCAACGTCTTTAAGTGTTTGTTGATGACGTTTTGTTAGCCGTGCTATTTCAGCTTCAAAGTCAATTATCCCTTCCAATGGTATGTAGATAGCGAGGTCTCCAATTACCGCTTCGGCTGATGCGGGTGGTTTCGGTAAAGACTCTGCAATAGTAATGTTCGATACTTTGGTAAAAGCAGGTAAATATTGTTCCAAATATGTTTCAAGTCGATTTCGAACTTCAACATTTGGTGATTGAATGTGAACTTCCACTGATGCCCCGACTGGAACGTTCAACTCGCCGCGGACACTTCTGATATTTTCAATCACTTCCATGAGATTTGTCATAGTCGCTTCTACTATAGGATTTTCTTCAGTTGATTCTGGCCAAGATGCAACAGTCACTGATGCGTTTCCATCTGCATCAGAGTTATTCCCGCCATGCGGAAGTTGCTGCCAAATTTCCTCCGTTAAAAACGGCATTAACGGGTGCAGGAGCCGCATCATCTGTTCTAATACATCAGCAGCAACCCATAGCGCCTGAGGTTCATTTTTGGATAGACGTTGTTTCGCGAATTCCAAATACCAATCGCAGAATTCATGCCAAAGAAAAGCATAGAGGATTTGCGCCACTTCGTAGAATTTGAAGTTTTCAAATGCATCAGTTACTGACATAATGGTATGGCTTAGACGACTCTGTATCCATTGAATTTCTAATAACTCTTGTCCTTCTGGTACCTTTTCTTTGTCTGCTGGAACAGGAAACTTCTCTAAATTCATGAGAATGAATCGAGCTGCATTCCACACTTTGTTTGCAAATCTTTTACCAGCCTCAATCTGAGATTCCAGTAGTGGGACATAAGGGATCGGCGTGCTTGCATTTGCGAGTGCAAATCGGAAGGCATCGGTGCCGTAAGTAGCAATTGTCTCCAATGGATCAATGCTATTCCCTTTCGACTTGCTCATCTTCTGTCCCTTCTCATCGGCGACAAGGCCGTGTAGATACACCTTACGGAAAGGAACTTCATCCATGCATCCGAGTCCTAACATAATCATTCTTGCTACCCAGAAGAAAAGTATATCCCACCCGGTGACAAGCACAGATGTGGGATAAAAGGTTTTTAACTCCTCTGTTTCTTCTGGCCACCCCATTGTAGAAAAAGGCCACAGTCCGGAACTAAACCATGTGTCCAGGACATCTTCGTCTTGATGGAAGTCTGCTGCGCCACATTCACACTGTTCAGGTGTATCCATTGCGACAGTAACTTTATCACAAGCATTACAATACCATATCGGGAGTCGGTGTCCCCACCATCTTTGGCGTGAGATGGGCCACGGTTCAATATTCTCCATCCAATGAAAAAACCGTGCGGTTTCGCGTTCAGGGATAAATGTGACTTCACCTTTTTTTGTCGCTTCTATTGCGCGTTGTGCAAGTGGACGAACATTCATAAACCACTGCGGTGATATAGCAGGTTCTACTATTGTACCGCACCTATCATGATGTCCAACAGCATGTTTGTGTGGCACAATTTTAACAAGAAAATCCGCTTTCTCTAAATCTTCTACGACCTTTTTTCGGCAATCCCATCGGGATAAGCTAACGTATTTTTTAGGTGCATTTTCGTTAATATGCCCATCTTGGGTAAAAATAGTGCGTTGTTCAAGGTTATGCCTCAAACCAATTTCATAGTCGTTTACATCGTGAGCAGGCGTAACTTTCAATGCTCCTGTCCCAAATTCTGTATCTACATATTCATCAGCTATTATCGAAATTTCTCTGTCGCAAAGCGGGAGGAGGGCTTTTTTACCTATCAGGTGTTGATAACGTTCATCATCCGGATGCACTGCGACCGCCGTATCACCCAACATCGTTTCAGGACGGGTTGTAGCGATTTCAAGCACGACATCACTATCTATGACAGGGTAGCGAATGTGGTAAAAATTACCATCTATTTCAACCGGTTCCACTTCAAGGTTACTCACTGCGGTCCTGCATCGTGGACACCAATTGACCATATAGGTATCGCGATAGATTAGTCCCTGGTTATACAGTTTAACAAAGGCGGTGCGAACTGCCTCAGACAGTCCTTCATCCAGTGTAAACCGTTCTCGTTCCCAATCACATGAACATCCGAGTTGTTGAAGCTGCGAGACGATGTACCCAGCGGACTCCGCTTTCCATTGCCACATCCGTTCAATAAATTTTTCGCGGCCGAGGGCATTTCTACTTGTACCTTCTTCGGCAAGTTTGCGCTCCATAATGAGTTCGGTTACAATGCCCGCGTGGTCTGTTCCGGGCATCCAGAGCGCGTTGTAACCCTGCATGCGTCTCCATCGGATGAGGCAATCTTGAAGGGTGTTATCAAGCGCATGCCCAATGTGTAAGCTACCAGTGATGTTTGGGGGTGGGATCACAATTGCGTAGGGAGGCTTGTCAGAGGTTGCTTCGGCATGAAAAAAGCCGTTGCTTTCCCAAAATTGGGACCATTTACCCTCAATTTCCTGAGGGTCGTAAATTTTTGGAAGATTTGTCATGTTTTTACCTGAAAACAGTTCAATTCTATTATAGATACAATTATTTTACCACATATAACACTTTTTTACAAAAAAACTTGCACAAAAAATGTAAAAGTTGTATAATACTTATGTCAACCAAACTAAAGAATCAAGACTATGGGTACCTTGATCTAACATATCTTAGATTCTTTAGCTTGGTTGCTGGGGTGCCCACCATTTTTTTAAGGTGGTAGGTAAACCAGCGACTAAGCAATACACTAAAATGAGGTGCTATAATATGCAACTTTTTCGTTTTTACATCCGATACTTTGTTATCGGTATTATACTCGCGGCACTGGTGTTCGGAAGCCTGAGTCTCAAAGCCACGCAAACCGAGCAACCGCCGCGTTTAGAACAGTGTGAACCAAGGTACTGTGATGAGACACCAAAGCGACAGCAAAAACCGTGTCCGTACGCAATACCAAGCCCCCTTGCCTGCTCGATGCAGTGAAGTAGGGGATAACCTTAATTTTGTAAGGAGTCAACACTCATGAATAAAAAAATGATATGGGGGCTTGCAATCCTCATTATTCTACTCGGTATCGGTGGCGTGTTTTTGCTGCGCTATCCCGATCCCGAACCTGAAAAGGTGTATAATCTACCATCAGAGGAAGTTTCAGAAAACATTCGTCAGAAGCAAGGGGCTGCATCAACTCCGCCCCGTGCCGCGAAACCCGGCTACAAGTGGGAATGGCACAATGACCACTGGGACGAAGTCCAGGTATCAGAAGCAGCGGGCGGCGTGCAGCGGAAACGTCCTAAAGGTCCCCCACTCAATATTGACTGGGGGAGTTCTGAACCGAAGGTTTTGGACTGGACAGATCCTCGGACGTTGGAATCCTATCGTAACTACTACGGATTTGATCCGCCGACAGAGGCAGACTATTTTAAACCTGTTCAAGATAACTTTGGCAACTGGATAAAACATTATCGGAATACGGCCGTAGTTAAGAAATACGGTAAACGTATTGGGTTTCGTCCCACCGTTGAAGAGTTAGCGCGTTATAAACAACTGCAAGCGGAGTTGGAACTCGCAAAGACACTTAGATTAGATAGCGAACCGACACCTCAAATGCAATCGATTCAACAGGAAATCCGGGAACTCGTTGACAGCGCACAAGGTGAAATTCCGACCTTATTCCCACGTGACAGCATTTATTATGGGGATGAGCAAACTCCGGAAATGCGGAAGATAGGATTAGCTGAAGCGGACAGAGCCCTCTATAAGCGTATGGGCATTGAACATCTTTATGAATTTTATGAAGTTGATCCCTATAAGGAGATAAAAAAATGACTTTTGATTATCGTAAATGTTTCCAAACATCTTTGTTTTACCTCACTGTTGTCGTGCTATGTAGCACTTACATTCCTGCGTTTGCGGGAGATTTCACGTTAGATCATCTTGCAATCAGCTCAGACCCTGCGGATGGTACCACTTACACAGCGGAGCGTGAGATCGCCAGTGACACTAAGCGCATCCTGGACGAAGACTGGGAGCCTGGGAAAGTGCCGGCACGAATTACCTATACGATACAGGCTTATGCCAAAGGGCCTGGCACATTAACCTTTTATTTAGGGACCGGTGGGAGTTCACAGGATGTTGGTTCCTGGACAAATGGCTCGCCGCTGAGCGATGGTGAAGGCACATACAGATGGAGTACCTATCGTCCGAATGAAGATAATTACGATTTTGAAGCTAATTATGATGCGCCGTATGATGATCAATGTGTTCCGTACCTCAACAAAGGATTTCAATCAGAGGTTGTTGAAAGTACGAACAGCACGTTGAGTATTAGTGGGGGGCGTGCAACCTTCAACGGTATTGACACGCATGTTGGCGGTTCCAACACGAAACAGAGGAAGTTGGAGGCGAGTGCTGGGTGGCAAAAAGGCGATGTCACTATCGGGTATGCACAGAGTTCTACACAAAGTTGGATATACCGTCCGAGTGCGACCAGTCTCCAGATTCCAGAAAACTCCCTGAGTCTGAGTGGCACTTTCTCTGTGGATATAGAAGACGATATGCATTCAGGGTCAGAACAGGACCCGCCGCCTGATCAGTGCGTCCCGTGTGCTGGGTGCGGTGAGTATATGCAGCCTGAAAACGAGTTTGCACACCGGCGGCAATGCGTGGCACCGGCACACCTGTTGCCGGTACTTTACTATATCTGTGTGCCAGAGCAACTTGAGTTACACAAGCCCCGCACCTGTAAGAGATGGGGCTGTGGCGAAACATACTACAACTGCTCGCCAAGTACCTGTGACTGGTTTCCTTTGGATCATAAGGAAGACAGTAGTGCCAGCACCAGCGATTCCCCCGGTTTATCTCCTGCTGGTGGCACCTACGCTGCAAGCCCTGGCGGGAGTCACACTGCGAGTCTGACCACATCTGTCCCGTATAACTCTGTCTACTGGTATGTCAAGGCACCGGGGGAGACGAGTTACTACGGCACAAACGTTAGCACAGCAACCGGTGACGGGCTAACAAACACCGCCTCGTTGAGTTATACGTTCCCCAGTGGTTCTATGCATACCGGGTCGTTCACAATCACTGCGTATATTTACACGGGGGATAACAGTGTTCAGGAGTACAGTTATACCGTGACGGTTCAGTGAGAACATTCACGATTTGATTCAAGGCAGATATCCGAAAGGGTATCTGCCTATTTTATTCACAATAAATAGTTTATGACATAAATTATTTATTGCGTAGTATTTTATTCTTATATTTTAATAGTGTTTTTCGTATCAAAAACGACAAAAGATAAGATCGGTATTTCTGCTACTTGATCCTCTTTTCATATTCATCATGCGGCCCGACCCAATACCATGTAATGGTATCATCATCTTGCTCATAACCGAGTGCTCGGTAATCCTTAGTGATACGTAGTGACCATCGTCCTGACACTTTTTTGAATCTGAGCGATGGGTGAAGTGGATTGGTTCGTAAAAATTGAAATTGTTTGGCAATAGCTCTTTGAATATCGCGTGGGAGTTTGTCCGCGAGTGCTACAAATTCATCATTGATTATGTGTTGAAACTTTTGCATGGACTTCAAACAATTCGGGTATATTTCCCTGCTTTGTAATCTTTCTTAGCTTTTTGCACGAGCGGTTCAAGGCGTCCCGCTTTGACATCTGCTTCAAATTGTTTTTCCCAAGCATCTTCAATCTCATTAAGGGCTTGGTCAAGCGCATCGTGCAGCTGGGCTTTGACAGACTCAATAGTATCTCCCGGACATTCCACTTCTGGGAAGTCAGGAATATGCCCCAAAAAACCGGTGCCGTTCTTTTGAATGTAGGCTGTATAGGTTTCATCAAAAGACTCACTGTGCACGAAACACGTTAATGGGTATCCATCTTTGAAATCCACGATATTCTCCTTCTAAAGCTGGGTTGATACAAGTGCGTAGGTTGGGTAGAGCGAAGCAAAATCCAACATATAAGCAGCCAGAGACAAGTTGTTAGCCTCTACTACCGCATTGCTGGAATGCGACGGTGCATTGTTTTGAGGTATTTTGGTATAGGTTGCCATCTTTCTCAGTTCCGTTCTACCCAACGGACAAGAATACAAATCTTGTAAATCTTGGTTCAGATAACTCGGCGCGATTTTATAGTGAACTTTGAAAATAATGGGACACAGTTTCTGTAGGAGCGATCTCCGAATCGCGACTGAACTGTAGGAGCAGTCGGGAATCGGAGTTCCCTCCTACATCTCAAAATGTCCAGTTAATTCTAAAGTTTACTATAAATCGCGCCTACCGAAGATATTCGGTATCCGATAACGCTACGTAAAGGAGGGTTCTACCCAACCGTAAGCTCCATCATCGGACTGGTACAGTAGATTCACTTGCCGTGTTTCAGAGTTTAAAAACATCAATAAAGTTTCTCCTGAGGTATGAAGTTCAGACGCAGCTTCACTCACTGTAAGCGGTTTTGCAGCAAACTTCTCTGATACTGGCACAATAACCGGAGGATCCGTTGAATCCTCATCTGCCGAGATTTCTGGCACTTCTGGATTCAATTGTGCCACTACCTCTCGATGTGGGACATTATGCCGTTTGTCTTTCACCCGTTCTTTATGTTTACGAATCTGGTTAACAACCTTGTCTGCTGCACCATCTAATGCAGATAGGACTTCATGCGTATTATTTTTTGCGTAAAACGACACTCTTGGTGCTGTCACTATTACCTCAGCTTCAAAACGATGTTTTTCCGCTTTAAGAACAACATTAAACTCTTGCATATCTCCGAAACGAGATTCAATTTTCTCAGCACGTTTTAGGATATAATCATGAAGGTCGTCAGTAATTTTAATGTGATGTCCGGAATAGGTAATTTTCATAATGTGCCTCCTAAAATAAATATCTAAAATTTGAAAATATTTCTCTATGTAAAAAGTATGTCCAACGGATTAAATTTAAGTTTTTTTCCTTTGACAGGAAGAGAGGATGCCGAGTTCTTCACGATA
Organism: Candidatus Poribacteria bacterium; assembly: GCA_022825825.1. Taxonomy (GTDB): domain Bacteria; phylum Poribacteria; class WGA-4E; order WGA-4E; family WGA-3G; genus MSPOR6. The sequence continues at coordinate 36,299 of JAJDWA010000070.1, read as the reverse complement.
TTTTTGAACAGTCCGCCTTGCAACAACTATACCGCGGTTTTTCAAAGAAACACTTACCGCTTGATCACTTAGAGGTTTCGCAGGATTTTCTTTATTTATTACGTCTTTAAGTGCTGCCTTAACCTGTTCTGCAGACACTGAGTCGCCTTGAGTTGTTGCCAATTGATTACTAAAAAAGAATTTTAAAGGATAGGTCCCTATCGGTGTCTGAACATATTTGTTACTGGTGACGCGGCTCACGGTTGATTCGTGGACACCTGCCATATCGGCAACGGTTTTTAATGTCAAAGGTTTAATACTCTGCGGACCTTGCTTTAAAAATTCGGATTGAACTTTAAAGATAGCTTCCGTTACCCGTTCAATAGTCCGGCCTCGCTGTGCTACACTGCTGAGCAAATCTATAGCATCGCTATATTTTTTTTCTATCCATTTTTTCGTTTCCGAATCCAAAGGTTTACTTTTATCACGCATCAAGTTAATATAGTAAGAATTCATACGCAAGCGCGGAATATAATTATCAATTGGCAAAATATAATAGTCTTCGTTATTTTCCACAATCTGCACATCAGGTGTGATCCCTTGGATTGTCTCTGGCGATTTATCCAAATCTCTAACAGATGGATCAGAAAAGTAGCGTCCTGGATACGGGGACAAAGTGCCAATCCATTGTGATGCCTTCAGAGTTTCGTCCTTGTTCAACTCAAGCGCCTGAGAGATAGCAACCATTCTACTATTCAATAAATCCTCTAAATGATGCTCAACAATCTCTTTAGCAAGTTGGAACGGAATATCATCGGCCGGTGCCACGCCGTTTTGCTTGTAATGCTGCATTTCATGGTGTCGAATCTGTATACCCAATGTTTCTTTGAGGTCACGATAAGCGATACCCGCAGGTTCAAAAGTTTCTTGTATTGTTCGCAGGACTGTTTCTACTTCGGATACTGTACATCTTGCTTCTAATGCAATATCTTCTAAAGTAAGTTCATAAAGATTTAGTTCATTCCCTTCACGTTTAACGGTATATATTTTTTTACTACTGGTATCAACGATTTGCCAGCTTTTAGATTCGTCACCACTTTCCAAATTTTCAGGGTTTGCTACGATAGATTTGATCTCAAATAAGAGTTCTTTGATTTCTTCTTTTGATTTTTTACCATTATTCGTTATAGTGCTGAGGTTTTTCGATAACGTTTTTTGTAATTCTTCTGATAGACATTCATTTTCAAAGTCAGCATCAAACTCGACAGGGAGAGAAAACAGTTTTAGTTGAAGTTGACCATCATCATTTAAATTTCCAATGATTAATTCACCAATAGTCCTTTCTGTTTTGGTGAAAGGTGCTAACTGGAGTTGTTGAAAAAGATAGTTTTGAAGGGATATTGCTTCTGCGATGTCTGATTCAGGAACATCGGTATCATTATATTGATTATTTGCTTGAGTCACAGGTGGTCGCATGTCGTCAAACACAGCATGCCAGTCAATATCTACAGAAGTATCCTCACGATCGATATTTTCCTCAGGTTTGTTCCATTCAGGCGCGGGATCATAATCCTCCATAGATAGTGATGTTTCAGGCTCATCCTCAATTTCTAACAGAGGGTTTTGGTTTAACTCTTGCTCTATAAACTGCTTCAACTCAAGCTGCGGCATCATAAGCACCTTAATTGCTTGTTGCAATTTCGGGGTCATGATAATTTTCTGTTGTTGCGTCTGAGTTTGCGTAAGTTTCGGTTGTATTTTCATCGCGCAGCACCCCAATAAATCACTATCAGAACGTTAGCGTGTTGTGCCTGCAAACGTCTTAAAATAAAGATGTTCTCAAGCGATAACCGATGCTAAAGTTCCTCTTATGAGTTGTTCTCCTCTTTTGCATAATGAAAGTTAGGACCGAAATAGAGTTCTCTGGCAACTTCGCTATTGAGAAGTTCTTCAGGTGTGCCGGACAGTGTAATTTTCCCATCCGCTATAAGATATGCACGATCAACAATATTTAGCGTTTCAACAGCGTTATGGTCTGTGATAAGGATACCAAGATTCCTGTTTCTCAAATGTAAAATGAGCTGCTTAATGTCCGCAACTGCGATTGGGTCAATCCCAGAAAGTGGTTCATCTAACAAGATAAAGTCTGGTTGCGCAGCAAGGGCGCGAGCAATCTCAGCGCGACGACATTCACCTCCCGAAAGCGTGTATGCCTTTCTGTTTAAAAGGTTGGAAATACCGAGTTCATCTGTGAATTCCTGTATACGCGTTTCTCGCTCATCTTTCGGCATACTGTGTGCCTCTAAAATCGCTTCAATGTTCTGTTTCACCGTTAATTTGCGAAAAATTGATGTCTCCTGTGAGAGATAGCCTATACCGAGGCGCGCCCGTTTGTACATCGGTAAGAACGTTATATCTCTATCCCCATAAGTGATGCGACCTGCATTTGGGCGGATTAGACCGACCACCATATAGAATGTCGTTGATTTGCCAGCACCGTTGGGTCCTAACAAACCTACTATTTCGCCTTGCTGTAGCGATAGACTTACTTCATTAACTACAATTGGACCGCGCCGTGTATATCTTTTAACGAGGTTGTGAGTTTGTAGTTCTTTTGCCACGTTGTTGCTACCTGTGTTCTCCATATTTACAAAAGCATTACGAAGTAACGCGAAAAACGACGTTACTCTGTCTCCTCGGATCCTTCTGCTTCATCAGCTTCTTCAGATTCAGTCGGTTCGGTTTCTTCAGATTCAGTCGGTTCAGCCTCTTTAGCTTCTTCAGATGCCGAATCTTTATCTTCTTTTTCTGTTTCAGCGGGTGTGGTTTTTTCTTCAGTTTCCGCTTTGTCAGAGTCAGACTTTTTTTTATTCTCTTTTTTCGCTTCTGGAGAGACATCATTCTCGTCAGTTTGACTCGGCGTTGCAGAGGTATCCTCGCTATCGGAACTTGCTTCTGCAGCTTCCTCTGGTGTTGCTTGTGTGACGGTTACCTTAAATTTAACGTTCCCAACGCCTTTCTGCTTACCTGTTGTTCTATTGAAGGTGAAAAGTTTCGTTTCAAGTCTATCTTTGTTTTGTAAAACTACGACATTATCTTTTAACGTAATGATGTTCGTTAGGTTGTTCATCGTAGCGTGGTCGCAGGTTGCGAAGATATCTTGATCTCGTATCTCTACATTACCTACAGCAATAATTTCTGTCGTTTTACCTGTTTTTGTATCACTCTTGAGTGTTACTTTGTCGGCATTTAGAAATCCGATTTCAATGCCTTGTTCATTAAGCCTTATCGTCTTTACATTTCCGATAAGAATTGTGATACCGGCTTTCATATCCCGGTCCATTTCATCTGAGTCACCTACAATAACTTCTTTAGTTGGTTCGGTCATGGCACCATCGCTATCTGGGCTCGGTGTATCAGTCCCTTTTTTAGCGTCTTTGCTTTCGGTTGATTTAGCTGGAACTGCCGGCTTTTTTTCGGTCTGCTGGACAACTTCGCCTTCTTTCTTTTCAGTATTTGCTGCTTCATCTGCCACCACTGAAAATGTTATCAAACAAATTGCGACACCGAGAAAGATTAACCAATTTCTAACCAATTGTGGTAGTTTGAATGCCACTTCAGTATTTTTTTTAGGGATAATATTCTTTCTAATCATTTATTTCCTCATCTTTAGCGTAGAGTGTAAATCTATTTTTTGACATCTTTACGGTTTCAAGGTCCGGATTAGCGACCATTTCGGCCCCATACCATGTAGAATCTCCTCGCACGATCTTAACTTCAGTTGGTGAATAGAGCGTTCCATCTTTGTTTTGCCACTGGAGTTCCTCTGTGTATAGTGTTCCATTCTCGTTGACACCAACTACTTCCCCATTGAGATATAGGTTATCTTTTTTCTTCCCAACGTTGAAGTACTGCCCAGTTTTGCTGGTCAATGTCATAGAAACTTGTCCCTCTTCATATATTTGAACCTTCGGGTTTTGAACGATTACTCGGTGTCTTTGCATCTCAGATGCCTCGCCGACAAGGGTCCACTTTAAGACACCCGCCTCTCTGTGCTGCATAGAAAACGTTTCAAGCTGTTGGATCGGTGTAGGTTCTACTGGTTGGGTTTCTTCTTCCTCACGTTCACAACCGATAACAGCAAAACAAAAAATTAGAAAAAAAACAAGACATTTATTACTCCAAAACGTTGGCATTCTTATTAGTTGGACTGGTATCGGGACGCGTTTTCCACCGTTTATGCATCCAAATCCACTGCTCTGGATATTTTCGGATATAAGATTCAATGATTTTAGTGAATTTTTGTGTATTGATAACAAGTTCTTCCTCTTTTACATCGCACCGTTTTAACGCTAACGGCGGCTCAATTATCGCCCGATGTGTACCATCAGCCTGACGGACAATAAAAGATGGCAATATCACTGCACCAGTTTTTAGCGCAAAAGCGACAGGACTATAGGGTGTGTAAGCAGGTCTTCCAAAAAAGTCAACAAAAACACCGTTTACAGTGGTGTCCACGTCAGCGACAATGCCAAGCAGTTCGTTGCGTTTCAAACATCGGAGGGCTTGTCGTACCCCAGTATCCCTATCTATTGTAGTATATCCTGCTTTTTCTCGGTAACTATTAACCAACACGTTTAGCCGAGGTGAACGCAATTCCCGCACAATTGGACTCAACGGCGCCACAGCCGCACTAATACTTGCCGCCAGAAGCTCCCAGTTCCCAAAATGTCCGGTTAATATTATTGCTCCTTTCCCGTTTGCTAAAGCATCTTCTACATGCTGAATACCTTCAAAATGAACATATTTTTTAGTCTGCTTCGGATCCATGCGTGGGAATCGCATGAACTCAACAACAGTTTTGCCTAAATTTTCAAAGCATTTTTTAGCTATTGCGTTAACACGACGTTCATCGGAAATATCCAAACTCCGACTTAGATGTTCGCATGCTAACCTTCTGTGCTGTGATGCGAACCAGAAACTGAGGACACCCAGCCATCCGCCAAGAACCAATGATGCCGAACGCGGAAGACAAGATACACAGAATCCAATCAGTTTGGCGGTAAATCCATAACACCAATCTTTCATTAGGAATATAGTATACCAAATTTCTCGCAAAATTACAAAGAAAAATGTAAAGTGAGACAATTCAACCGCATATAGGTTAGATATAATAGTTTGTTGCATTACCTACGGTTTTTCTTTGTAAATTTTAGAGACACAACACTTTCAATTTTGATCATCAAGCTGACTTGATTTCTCACCGTAATTTCAGGTAAACTCTATAACAGAAACGGAACTCCTTTATGCAGAAACCTGAACACATCAACAAACAGATAATTCGGCTCACAATCCCGAACATCATCAGCAACTTTTCCATACCACTACTTGGCACTGTTGATACTGCGCTGATGGGACGTTTGGAGTCCGAACACTATCTCGGTGCAGTCGGCATCGGTGGTATTATTTTCAGTTTTATCTATTGGGGATTTGGGTTTCTTAGGATGGCAACAACAGGGTTGACCGCACAGGCTTATGGAGAGAATGATAATATTGAATGTGGACTCTTACTTCAACGTGGTTTAGCTATTGGCATCATCGTGAGTCTTCTGCTGTTAATCGTGCAATGGATTCTTGCGGATGTCAGTTTGGCACTGATTGCCACAAGTTCAGAGGTTGAGCAACTTGCCCGCACCTATTTTCATATCCGTATCTATGCTGCTCCTGCGACGCTTTGTCTACATGCATTCCACGGCGTATTTTTAGGTTTACAGAATGCACATTATCCGATGCTGTTGACAATTCTCGTCAATCTGATAAACATCGTTCTGAATTTGATATTTGTGAATGTGCTTGGCATGAAGGTGGAGGGTGTCGCTTTAGCAACCGTTATCGCCCAGTATATTGGACTCATTCTGGCAAGCACGCTTTTCTTTGCACGTTATCGTTATCTACTAACAACTTGGGATTTCCGAATAATCCTTGCGTTTTCTAAACTGAAGCGATTTCTCAGCATCAGTAGCGACATTTTCATTCGCACGCTGTGTCTTGTGTTTAGCCATGCCTTTTTCACAGCGAAATCTGCTGCCTTGAGCGATACTGTATTAGCGATTAACACTATTCTGCTGCAATATATTAACCTCATGTCATACTCAATTGATGGGTTCGCTTTTGCTGCGGAGAGTATGATTGGCAAATACAAAGGCGCTCAGGATATGCAGAATTTGAAGCGGACAACGCGTCATATTTTTTGGTGGGCATTTCTGTTCGGAGGCGCGATCATGTTAATTTTTGGTCTATTTGGAAAGCAGCTACTTCGTTTCTTTACGGATCAACACGATCTTATAGGACAAGCAAAACCGTATCTTGTCTGGATAATTGCTGCGCCTGTTATCAATGTTGCCGCGTATATTTGGGATGGGATTTACCTTGGCGCGACTGCCGCAAAGCCGTTGCGGAATTCTATGATTGTTGCGATGCTGCTGTTTCTATGTGCGGTGTATCTGTTGATGCCCTATGGTAATCATGGACTTTGGGCTGCGTTGACGCTGCTTTTGGTTGTGCGTGGTGTGTTGTTGACGGTATTAGCACCGAAGCATCTGTTTAGTTCAATGTGAGAATCAATACGATAGTGTATGTACTGCCATCAGAAATTTAGGCCACTCTAAAACAAGATTGTGATATAATACCAAATTAACCTAATCTGTAGCGCGAGGTCCCCGTGCCTCGCAATATTGACTTATCAGGACTTACGCACTTTCTCTTAAAGTCCCCTGATAAGGGGGATTTAGGGGGTTAAATAACTAAAATAACGCCTTTTAACCCCCCTACCCCCTTATCAAGGGGGAATGCGTAAGTCCTGATAATGAAACTGAACGTGCTACTTTTCGGGAAGAGCTTGCTGCGCTTCAAGTGGAGTTACGTGAATACGCTCGAATGTTGGCAGACATCGCTGAGGTTGAGGACTTAACTGATCTTGAGGAAACAGAGGGGACTGTGTGAACAATTATAGTTCATAACAGAGAGAAATCAAAGTTGATCTATAAAGAGGGAATCAGAAGGAGTATAGCATTATGAAACATATTTGGCTAATTTTTGGGTTTTTTATTGTATTTGTCAGTTGTTCACCACCGGAACCGGTAGAGATTCCCGATCCGAATTTAGCTGCTGCTATTCGTGAGGCATTAGGTTTATTTCCTGATGAACCTATCACGCAAAAGAAGTTAAAAAAATTGGAAAAGTTGTCTCCATGGCGACACAATATCAGTGATTTAACAGGTATAGAAAAAATGACGGGTTTAACAAGTTTATCACTTATTGGTGGTCAAATTGCAGATATCACACCTCTTGCACAACTAACAAATCTGACGACTTTACACCTAAATTCTAATCAAATTATGAACCTCACTCCCATTTCTGGATTAACACAACTCAGTAGGTTATCACTTGATAGCAATCAAATCCGTGATCTTACGCCACTTGAAGGATTATTACTACTTAGCGAGTTAACGCTTAATTCGAACCGTATTAAAGATATAACACCTCTCAAGGAGTTAACACAACTGAGGAAATTAGAAATTAATAGCAACAAAATACGTGATATTGCGCCGCTCACAGAATTAATACAACTCAAGGAATTAAATCTCAGGTATAATGAAATTAGCAATATTACACCTTTGTCTGGGTTAATACAACTTGATATCCTAAATCTTGAGGGTAATACAATTGGTGACGTCACCCCGCTCAGAGGATTGAAACAACTTACAGATTTAACCCTTATAAGAAATAGAATCCAAGACATAACACCTTTGGCAGGACTAGTACAATTGGAAAGATTATCTTTATGGAATAATAAAATAATAGACCTTACACCGGTAGTAAATTTGCCGCAACTGCACACCTTATCTATTGGTAATAATGAAATCCGGGACATCACACCACTTGCAGGGATGAAACAACTGATGAGCTTATATCTCGGCAGCAATCAGATTGGCGATATCTCACCGTTATCTGAATTGACTCAGCTTAGGAATTTATCACTTAGAGGTAATCAAATTAAAGACTTTGGACCTATTAGTGGATTAAAGCGACTTTCGTCCTTTGCACTTAGAGAGACTGAGATTCGAGATTTGACATCTTTTGTTTCGTTGTTTGAAGGTTTGCCTAACCTAACAGCGCTATCCTTGGATAATAATAAAATCAACGATATCACGCCGCTTGGAAAATTGACGAAACTGGAAAAGTTAGAGCTCAGAAATAATAAACTTAGCGACATTGCACCGCTTGGAAAATTGACGAAACTAAAAACTTTAGATATAACAAATAATGATATTAGTGATATCGCGTCACTTGCTAATATGACACAACTAAAGATGTTAGAGCTCCCAAACAATAAGATCAGCGATATAACTCCACTCGTAGGATTGACACAGCTGGCTCATTTAAATCTCAGCAATAATCAAATCGTCAACATCACACCCATTGCAGAATTAACACGATTATTATTCCTATATCTCGATAGAAATCAGGTTGTTGACATTCCTCCAATGTATAATTTGACGAACCTTTCAGCCTTATCGCTTGAAGACAATAAAATTAGCGATATCACACCGCTCAAAAATTCAACAAAACTTTTGTCCTTAAATATCAGTCATAACCAGATCAGTGATATAACACCTATCGCTGGATTAACGCAGCTTGGTGACTTAAATCTTGAAGACAATAAAATCACCAATGTGCCTCTACTTGAAAAATTATCACAACTTAATACGCTACGGATAAAAGGAAATCAGGTTAGTGATCTTACGAATATTGCAACTATAAAATCCCTTAGACGATTATTTATCGACGATAATCAAATTCAAGACATCACTCCACTAACTCAACTTAAAAGTCTTACGATCTTACATCTTAGCGATAATCAAATTCGCGATACACAGCAGTTTGTTGAATTAAGACAACTGACAGGTTTGAATCTAAGCAGAAATCAAATTACGGACATCACACCTCTTGCTCAATTAACACGACTTACGTCATTGTCAATTGGTGGAAACCAAATTAGCGATCTCTCACCACTCGTGAGTTTGCCACGATTGACATGGTTAGGTTTTGGTGGTAAAAACCTTCTGGATCTAACTGATCTCGTTTCATTTCTCACCGGATTGCCACACCTTACGGGATTATCGCTTGATGACAGTGAAATTTCCGACATCACACCACTTAAGGAGTTGACACAACTTACAAGCTTAGAGCTAACCAAAAATCAAATCCGTGACATCACTCCGTTGGCAGAATTAACAAACTTAAGGAGGTTATTTTTGTCGGATAACCAAATTCAGGACATTAGCACTGTTGAGAACTTTGATAGGTTAAGAGTTCTATATATTAAAGGCAACTCTATCCAGAATCTGTCCCCAATTCGCAGGTTTCGCAAGCAGAACCCTGATTTGTATGTGGATATACAGGTTGATCCGTAAAGAAAACATTAAAAGGAAAATAGCATTATGAAACATATTTGTCTGCTTTTTGTGTTTCTCATTGTGTTTGTCAGTTGTTCACCCCCGAAACCGGTGGAGATTCCTGATCCGAATTTAGCTGCAGCTGTGCGAGAGGCATTAGGTTTGTCTCCTGATGAACCTATCATGGAGAATAAGCTGAAAACGTTAAAAGATCTGACTGCTTGGGGGAAAGGTATCAAAGACTTAACAGGTTTAGAAAAAGCGAAAGGTTTAACTTCTTTGTACCTTGGTGGTAGTAAAATTTCGGATCTCACACCACTTGCAGGATTGACAAAACTTGAAAATTTAGGACTTGGCAGTAATGAAATTAGCGACATCACACCACTATCAAGATTAGAAAAGCTTGATAGCATAAATCTTTCTTTCAATCCGATTACAGACTTCACTATCCTTTCAAAATTCAGGAAACTTGAGTCTTTAAGTCTTCACAGTAATAACGTTAACAATCTCACATTTCTTGTTGGATTGAATAGACTTAATTTCTTAGTCCTTTCTCGGAATCAAATTACGGACCTCACACCACTTACTCAATTGGAACAATTGAGTAAGTTAAATCTGGAACACAACGAAATCACCGATATTACACCGCTTACAAATTTGAAAAATTTAAGCGACTTAAATCTGGAACACAACGAAATCACCGATATTACGCCACTTACAAGACTGACACACCTGCAGAGGCTACGACTTGAAAATAATCAAATTCGTAACATACCACCACTTGATGGACTAATAGGGTTAGATTTGTTGAGTCTTAATCTTAACCTTATTTCAGATATATCTGAACTTGAAAACTTGACATCTCTCAATGAGTTGTTTTTGTCTTACAATCAAATAGATAACATTATGCCGCTTACAAACATGCGTTATCTCTACGAATTAGAACTGGCACGCAACCAGATCAAAGATATTACGCCCCTCACTCAGATGGCAAGATTGACCAAATTGGACCTAACCAGCAATGAAATAAGCGATCTTACACCACTTGCTGATAAATCCAAAATAACACACTTAACACTTAACCATAATGATATTAGTGACCTAACACCTATCAGTGCTTTGACAGAACTTAAGTTTCTATACCTTAATTACAATGACATCAAAGATATCTCTCCACTTAAGGGGTTGACAAAACTGAAACGTTTACAACTTCGATATAACGAAATCACCGACATTACACCGCTAACTGGCTTAACATTAATTGAATACCTAGAAGTAGAACATAATCTAATTGATGATATGACGCTTGTTGATTCTATAGAAAAGTCTCGGAGACAAAGGTATAGTCATAAACAGGAAAGTTCACCTGCCAAAGAAAATACGATTCAAGACCCATCCCCTCCTTCACAATCTCAGATAATACCCGATCCGAACTTAGCCGCTATAGTGCGAAAAGCCCTCGGCTTAAGTCCAACCGATCCTATTTCACAAGAAAAACTCAAACAATTAAAATCACTATGGGTTCCCCGAAAAGGTGTAACTGACTTAGCAGGATTGGATAAGGCAACTGGTTTAGAGAAGTTATACCTCCCTTTTAATCAAATTGAAGATGTCACTCCACTGGAAGGGTTGACAAACCTGACATTTCTAACTCTGACAGATAATCAAATTAGTGATCTCAAACCACTCGCAGGTTTGACACAGTTAAAGGTCTTAGGTCTGGAAAATAACCGAGTGAGCGACCTCAACCCGCTCACAGAATTGAAGCAACTGTGGGATCTATCACTTGGAGGTAATGAGATACAAAACATCAGTCCACTGATGGAATTAAATCGTCTAAGAGAGTTACACCTGCGTATACGAATCTCCTTTGATGGAAGAATTGGTAATAGAATCACCGACCTTAGCCCTCTGAAAAAATTGCAACAACTTACTACCTTATCAATCAGCAGCGGTAAAATCATCGACATCACACCGCTTGCAAGTTTAAAGAATTTAACGTGGTTAATGATTGACAAGAATCAAATCACTGACATTACACCCCTCGCGGAATTGAAATTTCTTACACACTTATTTTTTGGCAAGAATCAGATAATTGACATCACACCGCTCGCACAATTACAACTGCTTAACCTCCTATCTCTTGGGGAAAATCCGATAAGCGACATTACACCTCTCGGTGAGTTGAAACATCTTAACACATTATGGCTTGTCAATAATCAGATCAGCGACCTAACACCGCTGATAGGGCTGAAACATCTCAACTCATTACATATACGCGGGATTCAAATCAGGGACCTAACACCAGTTGCTGAGTTAAAACATCTTACCAACTTATCAATCAGTGAATGTCCGGTTGAGGATCTAACATCACTTGTCGGATTGACTCGGTTAACGAGTTTTTCATTGTCAAGCAATCAGTTCAAGAGTATCATACAACTCGGCACAGTCCTGACTAAAATGCCTCGCCTTACCAATTTATCGCTATACGATAATGAAATACAAGACATCACTCCTCTTACAGGTTTGACACAATTGACAAGTCTAACACTTTGGAACAATAAGATTCGCGACATTACACCGATTGCTGGTATGACAAACTTAAGAAGGTTATCTATGTCGGATAATCAAATTCGGGACATCAGCCCTATTGGGAACTTAGATCGGTTAAAAATTCTACATATTAAGGATAACCCAATACAAGATATGTCCCCGATTCGCAAGCTTCGTAAACAGATTCCTGATTTGAGCCTGGATATTAAAGTTGACCAGTAATCAATTTGAAGTAGAAAATAAATTACTAATGGGAAGATTTTTCATATAATTAATCAGTATCACAAGGAGGGTATGAAACATGGCAAAGTTAGCAATAAACGGTGGTGAATCCATTGTCAAAAGCGGGTTAGGTAAAAGTTGGCCCATTTTTGATGAAACAGAGGAAAACGCGTTGTTAGAGGTCTTACGTAGCGGTGCTTGGAATCGACGCGAAAAAGTTGATGTAGTCGGTGAAAAGTTTGCCGCGTATCAGGATGCAAAATACGGTATTCCGCTTGCCAATGGGACTGTCGCGTTGCAGTGTGCGCTAAAGGCTGCTGGTGTCACAGCGGGTGATGAAGTCATCGTTCCGGCACTCACATTTGTTGCGACAGGGACATCAGTTGTGTGCGTCAATGCGGTACCGGTGATCGTTGATGTGGACCCACTCACCTATAACATTGCACCCGATGCAATTGAGGCGGCAATCACCCCGCGAACGCGATCGATTATCCCTGTGCATAATGGCGGCTATCCTGCCGATATGGACGCGATTATGGATATTGCGGACAGACACAATCTTAAGGTAATTGAGGACTGCGCGCATGCACACGGATCGCAATGGCGCGGAAAAGGGATGGGTTCAATCGGACATCTCGGTACATTCAGTTTTCAGATAGGAAAGACGCTGACGTGCGGTGAAGGTGGAATGGTGATAACAAACGATGAAGCACTCGCAAACAGCGCGAATCAAGTCGCAAATCTGAACATGCGAATGACAAACCTTCAAGCTGCGCTCCTATTGTCTCAGCTGGAACGATTTGATGAACAGGTAGAGACACGCGAACGGAATATTGTATATCTTATGAAAGGTATGGAAGCGATAGAGGGAATCCATCCGATTCCGCGCGACGAACGCGTCACACGATGGTGTTTCTACTATTGGGATTTCCGTTTCGTCTCTGAAGAATTCGGCGGCATTTCACGCGGCAGATTTTTGGAAGCACTTGGTGCAGAGGGAGTCCCGTGTGGTGTCGGGGCACATGGACAACCCATCTATAACGAAGGTCCTTTTGGAAATCCAGAGTTATTTGACCAACTCGGATTGCCCCGTGAATACCTTGGTGACCGAGCAATTGATTATAGCAAGGTTCACTGCCCAGAAGCAGAACGGGTGTATCAGGAAGAGGTCTGCAGTTTTGGACATGCTATGTTTTTAGGTGACACAGACGATATGCAACTGATTTTAGATGCATTCCAGAAGGTTCGGACGCATGTAGATGAGTTATAGCGAATGAATGTGAGGAAGTCAGTCTTTTATTCTAACTTCAACGGGATGTCCAATGTCTGTGGTAACAAACACTCCGTATCATTGCAAGCTTGATAGTTGAATTTTAAGGTAATAGGATTGTTTTTCTTGATGGAGGTATTCGGTTTTAGCTTCAACTTCAGAGGAATTGTAAACGTTTTTTCATAAACGTTCAAGACTTCTGTGCTGAACGCAAATTGCACCGATTTGCCCTTTGGATATTTTATTTCAACGATCTCTATTGGAGCATCCTTAGCAACAGTAATGGTTGTCGGAATTAAGTTATCCTGCCCCGCCGGGTTTGCGTTAATATGCCAACCCGTTGCAATTTTAACTTGAACTTCCACGCCAATTTGCTCGTTTTTAGCAGGTGTTTTAACTTTAGCAGTTGCTGTTACAAGTGCCTGAGTTGAATTATCTTGCCCTAATTCGCCTAATGGTAAGTTTGGCAAGGTAGACGTGTCCCGGTTTTCGCCTAAGCTTAAGTACCCGTTGAGTGCATAGAGCATGTGCATGAAGGACGAAGGCGTTACTTCCATTGCTTGGCTGAAACTAAGAAGTGCCTTTTTGGCATAGGTTCGGTAACTCACATTAAGCATTAAGAGATTGTTGACTGCCACTGCGTTGCCAGAAGGAATTGCGGAATCGTGGGGTTTTTTGGTGCGGACAATCAGCTGTTTCGCATCTGCCTTTGTAAAATAGAACCCGCCATTTTTGTCATCCCAAAAAAGTTGGATCATCTTGTCGGTTAGGGTTGTCGCTTCACGTAACCAACGTTCTTCTTTAGTAGCACTATGCAATCCGAGCAGACCACGGACAAAAAAGGCGTAATCATCAAGATAGGCATCGTACTTCGTAACGCCGGCGGCATAAGTGTGCCACAATTCACCGTTCGGTTTTCTTAGCGTGTCAAGAATAAACTGTGCGGCTTTTGATGCGGCAGTGAGATACTTTTCTTCGCCAAGCACTTCGTATCCATAGGCAAGCGCATCTATCATTAAGCCGTTCCAACTCACGATAATCTTCGTATCCAGCAGTGGGCGTTCGCGTTCAGACCGAGCTGCTAAAAGTGTTTCTCGCGCAGATATTAATGACTTGAGGGAAGCTTCCGATTCTGCTGCGTTGGGAACATAGAGGACATTTTTGCCCTCAAAATTTGCCCCCTTATCCATACCGTAAACGGCAGCGAACTGTTGGACATCTTTTTGCGGGAGAACGTTTTTAATTTCATCTGCTGTCCAAACATAGTATTTTCCCTCCTCTGCGTCCGTTTCAGCGTCTAATGCAGAATAGAATCCGCCTTCAGGTGCTGTCATTTCGCGAAAAATAAAACTGAATATCTCCTCAGCAATACGTCGGTACTGCGGTTTTTCTGTTAACTGGAACGCTTGAAGATATAATTTCGCCAATTGCGCGTTGTCGTAAAGCATCTTCTCAAAGTGAGGGACAAGCCACTTTGCGTCAACGGAATATCTGTGAAATCCGCCGCCGATTTGGTCATAAATCCCACCGTAAGCCATCATATCTAAGGTGTGTGTTACCATCTTCAGCAAAGATTCATCGGTAGTGCGTTCATATTCCTTCAACAAGAATTCCAAATTTGCAGGGCTTGGGAATTTAGGAGCACCACTAAATCCACCATAAGCATGCTTATAGTTGGTTTTTAGGTGTGCTACGGCGGCAGAGATAAGGGAACGATCAAAAGATTTAGCAGTAAGAGCGGTAAATCCTGTACTGATTGCAACTTCTATGACTTGTGTAATCTTATTAGCCGATTCAAGTACCTCTGCTTCTCGCGCAACCCATGCCTCGTGCACTGCATTCAAAATCGTTGGGAAACCGGGTCTATTTGGCATATCCGCAGGTGGAAAATAGGTACCAGCAAAGAAAGGTTTCAAATCAGGCGTAAGGAAGACGGAGTTCGGCCACCCACCCCGTTGTATCAATATCTGCGTAGCGGTCATATAAATTTCGTCTAAGTCAGGACGTTCCTCTCTATCAATTTTGATGTTGATAAAGTTTTTGTTCATCTGCTCAGCAATTTCTGGGTTTGAGAAGACCTCCCGCTCCATCACATGACACCAATAACATGTAGAATAGCCAACGGAGAGAAAAATAGGTTTATTTTCTTTCTTCGCGCGTTCTAATGCCTCATCATTCCAGGGATACCATTCAACAGGATTATGCGCGTGCAGCAGTAGATAAGGACTTGTCTCATGGATAAGCCGATTTGTCCATTTCCATGAACCGTCTGGATTTTTGAGTGCGCTTTCATCTGCACTCCCCATCCATGTGATATTAAGCAGAATTAGACAAAAGAATATGTTTCGTATTATATTTTTCATTACAAACGGCAACGACATCCGGATAGAAATAGGATAAAGTGCTGGGTATGCTTACACGCATTCGCCCTTATAGGTTTCACAGCCGCTGCCTTTTAGGCGATTGCGGAGTTCACCAAAATATTGCCTGAAATAAGATTATGCACGCGACTTGCCCCAGACATAGCGACAATTTCACCTTTGACGTATTCACTTCTGACAGTGTCAGCATCAGGGATCATTTTACGTTCTAAAGTAATGTATTCTTCAGGACTTAGATATGTTTGGGCTGCACTAATTGCCATGACTTCCTCCACTTATGTATTGATAATTTCATTATAACGTAGGCACGTAGTGATGTCAAGATTATTGAACATAGCAAGCAGAGCCGTTCAATTTTCTCAGGGCTTACGCATTCCCCCTTGAATGAAGATTAATTTATTAATTCGGTAAATTACCCAAATTTGGTAGGTTCGGTTTCCTAACCGAACCGGATCCTACACGAAAACCTTCTATAAAGGGAATTGAGGCAGATTCGGTGCGGTTAAGAAACCGCCAAATCAAGAAATCAACGGTATGAACGCCATTTAGGCGTTCCCCGGGTATGAATGCTATATAGCATTCCCCGCCTGCCGGGTTTGGGAAAAATTAGAATTACCGAAATATTTATTTAATCCTCATATAAGGGGGTTAAAAAGTCGTTATTTTAGCTATTTAACCCCTTTAAAGGCGGACTTTAAGTGAAAATGCGTCCGTCCTGTTCATATTAAGCTTTGGCACTGGCACCGCCATCAACGAGGAGGGAAGTACCCGTGACCCACTCGGCATCATCTGATGCGAAGAAAACAGCCGCGCGGCCGATGTCTTTGGGTAGACCTAAACGTTGCATGGGTGTTTTTTCTAAGGATGACTCAATCTGTTCTGGCGTGAGGTAATCTTGGATTGCAGTTTCAATATAACCGGGGCAGATGGCGTTAACAGTTATGCCGTTTTCGCCAACCTCTAAAGCGGTGTCTCTAACCATGTTAACAACCGCAGCTTTTGCAGAGGCATAAGCCGGCCCCGCACCACCCCCATAAGCATGGACAGAAGCGATTTGGATGATCCGTCCAAATTGCGACTTTTTCAGATGTGGGATAGTAAGTTTTGTTGTAAGGAAAACACCGCGCAGGTTCACACCAACAACTTTGTCCCAATCGGTAATAGAAATATCTTGTGTTCCACCGGGAATATGAATACCTGCGTTGTTGACGAGAATGTCAATTCCGCCAAAGTGTTCAACCGTTTGCTGGATCATTTGTGCTACATGAGATTCATCTGATACATCGGTTTTGATGAATATCCCCTGAGCACCTAATTTCTCTATTTCTTGGAGAGTAGGCGTTGTAACATCCTTCTCGTGATATTTGCCTTGTAGTGGAGATTCCTGTTTATCAACAATGGCGACCCTTGCGCCTTCGCGGGCGAATTCAAGTGCAATTCCACGCCCGATACCAGAACTTCCGCCTGTTACGATGCTGATACGATCTTTAAGAAGCATGAATGCTTTCCTTTACAATGGAACTACAGATTTGCCAGTCGTTATATTATCTGGTTTCTGAATATTGGTGACTTCAGTATATATACTTCTTCAATTCGGTAGAATACGCCAAATCAACGGGACCAATGCCATTTAGGCAGCCCCGTGTGGTACTCTGCATTGGTAGGGAACCGCATCTACCGGGTTTGGGGAAAATAAATATTACCGAATTAATAAACTGACATTTCTCACTATGAAAATGCGACCTGTTTTTTAGATTATTCTTGACTTTTAGCGCATGAAATAGCATCCTAATTGTTAAATAACTACATATTTATAGATTACTATAGTTTGAACAATTTTTCATACGCGAGTTCAATATAAGAAATTGTTGGACTTCATCTGTTACGAAACCCTAACGCAACACACAAAACGGAACCCTCTTTGCTCCAGCGGAGCAATATGTTTATAGCCACAGTCCGAACCGACATTTCCCGCTCCAGCGGAGCGGTATGTTAGCAAACTGACACATAGCACTCCGCTGGAGTGCGAGAATATGCCCATAATGTTTTCTATAAACATAGCACTCCGCTGGAGTGCAGCATTTTTCGTGAGGTTCCACTGATATGGGAAACTTACAGAAAAATCGAAAAAGACTTGATAACTCAAGATATAACTGGCATAAATTGTCCAAACTTTAGCATGTTAAGGAAGTGCAGGCACAATATCTTTTAGCGCGCCTTCCTGTTCTGCGAAATTTCTGAGTTCTGGGTCAAGATTTACTGCTTGAATAAGCGAGTTTAAAGATTTTTGCAGTTCATTTGTTAGGGCGTAAGCACACGCGAGGTTATAGTGTAATAGTGGTGCTTCAGGAAAAGTTTGGAGCGCATCAAGGCATATTGCACGAGCATTTGCTGGTTCATTTTTCTGGAGATAGACGGTTGCTAAATTGACATAACCTTCTGCCATATCTGGTGCCATCCGTATCGCTTTTTTGAATGTTTCAATGGCTTGCGGATACTGTTTAGCAGACAAATAGGCTTGTCCAAGGTTGTTGTAAGCAGACGGAGCATCTTTGAAGAAAATTGTGCGTTCCTTGTTTTTAATCGCTTTTTGATACGCCTCTATCGCTTGTTCTGGTTCTTCATTGCGCATGTGGAAAGACGCTTTTCGATAGTTGTCTTTGAACTGCATTTCGTGGTGCCAGGCCCATAAAAAGAGTACAGTCACAGCAAGGCAAAACGTCATACAACCGATTCTGAATACTTTATTTGTTGGTGCTTGTTCAACATCAGAATCTTCTGCAGATTCATGATTTTGATTTTCATTGGCATCTGCGTTAAGTTCTTCTATAGGTTCAGGTCTTTGATCTTGCGTTTCGTTAGCAGTCATAGTTTATTTATAATGTAGAAAAAATCTTGAAATTGGTTTATTAGTCTTAAAGAAGGAAAACATCAAATGAAAACTTACGGTTTTGGTATTATAGGGTGCGGAATGGTTTCTGATTTTCACTCCGCCGCGATTTCCGAATTAGAACACGGTCAATTAGTTGCTGTGAGTTCCCGAAATGCTGACAATGCTAAACGACTCACAGATAAATATAATGTTGATAGTTATGCCGATTATAATGATATGCTCAAACGTGATGACCTCGATATCGTTTGTGTTTGCACACCAAGTGGTGCGCATTTAGAGCCCGCAGTTGCAGCAGCAAAAGCGGGTAAGCATGTTATTGTTGAAAAACCGTTGGAAATTACTTTGCAGCGGTGCGATGAAATTATCCAAGCCTGCAATGAAGCGGGTGTTCGGTTATGTGCCATTTTTAATTCACGATTTACCGAAGGTTCTCAACTCGTAAAATCAACGATTGAGAGCGAACGGTTCGGTAAGTTAACATTAGGTGGTGCGTATATCAAGTGGTATCGCTCCCAAGAATATTACGACAGCGGTGGTTGGCGCGGCACGTGGAATCTTGATGGCGGCGGTGCCCTGATGAATCAGTCTATCCATGCTATCGACCTCCTACAGTATTTTATGGGACCCGTCAAATTTGTGCAAGCATTTACTGATACGTTAGCACACGAACGCATTGAAGTTGAAGACGTCGCTGTTGCTGCGCTTCGGTTTGAAAACGGTGCGTTAGGTGTCATTGAAGGCACAACCGCTGCTTACCCGGGCATGTTCAAGAAAACCGAAATCTGCGGTACAAAAGGCACCGCTATTTTAGAAGAAGAGGACATTGTCAAATGGGAATTTGACCCGGAACTCCCAGAAGATGCTGAGATTCGGGAGAAATTTGCCCAACAGACAGACACCGGCGGCGGTGCTTCAGATCCGCGTGCAATCAATCATGCGAATCATCGCAGACAGATGGAAAACCTTATTAACGGTCTTGAAACTGAGGCTTCACATTTGGTTGACGGTCGCGAGGGACGCAAAGCGGTTGAAATAATCCTCGCTATCTATCAATCAAGCCGTGAAGGGCGAATCGTTGAATTGCCTCTTTAATAGTTTTCAGTCATCGGTATTCGGATAATCAAATACTATCTTGACCGCTTCATCTTTCTTATGTAGTGCCATCTCAAAGCCCTTTTGTGCTTCGGTGAACGGCAGATGATGTGTAATAATCGGTGATACGTCAATACGTTCTTGTGCAATCATATCCATTGCTAACGGGAAGTCGTTCGGTACATCTGGTCCGACAGAGCCGATAAATTGGATATTTTTCCTAAAAAACTCAGAGAAGTTGAAATTGTATACCTCATCATCTGGCACACCGAAAGCAAGAAGTGTTGCCCCTCGTTTTAGGAGTTGCAAGCAGGTGTTGATTGTCTCTGTTTGATGTCCGACCACTTCAATGACAAGATCAGCCATTCTACCCTCTGTGATCTCTTTAACAGCTGCAACAAGGTCTTCGTTTGCAGAATTTATCGTATGTGTGGCGCGCATCTGTTTAGAAACTTCAAGTCGAAAATCTACTAAATCGGTAGTTATGACTGTTCTTGCACCAAGATTACTCAACATGTGCGTAAAGAGCAATCCCATCGGTCCTTGCCCTATAACCACAGTATCCAAATTGAGCAGATTCCCTAACTTCCGACATGCCCAAACGACAGTTCCCAGAGGCTGAGACATTAAGATGCAGTCTTTTCGGTGATAATCCACCAACGGCAAAGTAACACTCTCATGGGATAGAAAAAATTCTGAACATCCACCAATATGGCGTGGCAGCGCAAGCACCTCGTCTCCGGCTTTGAATTTCTCTGACTTGCTCTCTACAACAACACCAATTGCCTCATGAATAGAAAGCCCGTGTCCAAGCGGGTAACGTTCGGCAGGGTGTTCAAGGACAAAAGATGGCATATCACTACCACAGATCGCACTATGGATCGTTTTGATCATTACTGTGCCATCAGAATAGTCTGCCAAACTCGGTTTATCTATATCAATAATTTCGATATGATGTGGTGCAACGATTTGCCCCGCTTTCATAAAAACTCCTTTTACATAGAAGATAGGACAGACAAAACCTGTCCATGTAACGTTCCATTGGTTGCTACGACACCACGATTTTCGGTCATACGCCTACCGCTAAGAAAACTCAAAGGTTTTCCGTTTGCATCAGTTACTTTTCCGCCAGCTTCCTCAACTACAATTAACCCTGCTGCATGGTCCCAAATACACTCGCGATAATCAGGATAAGCGGGATTCGGAAGGCGGATATAGAGAGAGGCTTCTCCGCGTGCGACAATGCCGTATTTTGCTTGGCTGTCAATTTGAAGTGGCGGTTTGTTAAGTCCGAGTTTGTTAGCAATTTTTGTATGTGTGTCGCTGTCGCCATGTGTAGATTCAAAACTTTCTGCTAACCGAGATGCGTTTTCCGAAACGCGCGCTTCTCCTAAAAACTTTCCTTTTGTTGTATATATAGTCGTGCCTTCACCGCGAACAGCGACAAAAAGGCATCCGCGTTGAGAATCGGGATCGTCCAACCGATGTGGTAGATTTGGACATCCTAAAATACCGAGCGCTACTTTACCATCAACAATCCATGCTAACGCGATGGCGTACTGATCATTGCGAAGAAATCCCTTTGTGCCATCAATCGGATCAAGTGTCCAGAAACTTTTGCTAATCTCACCACTTCCTCTGTTAATCCATTCGGAAACGTTTTGATTTAACACTTTACCCTTTACAAAACGTTTAACATAATCTGTGACACGATCCAAAAGTATCAAATTTTGTCTAAGAGATTCAGCGTCCTCTTCAGCAACAATAATGTCTGCAGGAAAAGCCTCACCAATCGCTTTGCATATCAGTGCTTGCGATCCAAAATCTGCTACGGTTACAGGACTGCGGTCACTTTTTTGAATAGCATCTGTTGATACCATTTCATTCTGGACCTGTTGACAGAGTTCTGCGGCTTTGAGGACTGCCTCTATTGCAACCTGTTTTTTAGAATTCATTTTTGTGATGGCACGTGGTAGATGCCCTATTATATCCTTTAAAAGAGTGTGGATTTCGGAATGTTTTTAGCCTCGTCCAGTTTACGTTTTGCTTCACTAATATCGTTGATGATGGTTCGACGCGTTGTCGTAAAATTGTCACCTTCTTGCCGCAGGACGTACGCAGGGTTGAATGTAGCCATAGCAAAAGGAGCGTAACGAGTATCTGTAAACCAGACACCGCGTTCCTCTGTAATGCGGAAGCGCGGATAAATGATTGTCTTTGCAGCAGGCGCCCCCAAACATAAGATCACTGACGGTTGAATTACAGTTAGTTCGTTATCAAGCCATTTTGAACATGCCTTAATTTCTGTTGTCTTTGGCGGGCGGTTTTTCAACGCACCGTCTTTCAATCCCACAGCACGACATTTAATGATGTTTGTTAACCAGATGTCGCTACGTGTTAATCCACTTGCCACAAGCACCTCATCTAACATATTGCCTGCGGGACCTGAGAATGGGAATCCCGTGTGATTATCAGCAGCGGAAGGTCCTTCACCAACAAGAACTAATTTAGCATTGACATTTCCATTACCACAGACAACATTCACTCGGGTTTTCGCCAAATCGCAATCTGTGCAGACACTTGCGCGTTTTTTGAGGCGTTGCATCTGTGTGTAGCGAGTCGATATGTTTTCCATAAACGAATATGTACAGTTAGAAACCACATACACAAGATATTGTGCATCAAGTTTTGTCGGAACCACCTGAAGTTTTTGTAAATTGAATGCTGGCTTGGATCAGCGACTCGGTTGCACCAAATGTCAACTGATAAATAGGTCTGTCCCAACTGTATTGATAATCACTACCGTAAGCGGATACTCCTATCGGAATATAGTTCTCTGGCACATGGATAAAAAATGTTCCTTGTGCTCGTCGAGGTGGCTGACAGATAAGGAGGAAACTTTCACTACGGTTATCCCATCCCGCAGATAAAATTTCAACACCCCCCTGTGTATAATGCATGTCTGTGGAGAGCAATTGCGGTACCTTTTGTTCTTCTCGGAAACAGAGCAATTTGGCTAAACGCGGCGCGATATTCAGGAGCGTAACATTTTTAGAGACAACACCTAAATATTGACGCGTCCAAAAGTCGTGAACGAGATAGTCTTTTTCTGGATTAAGACCGACAGCATCTAAATTCAGATGTACATCATCTTGGTGGTCTTTCCAATTAAAAATGCCGATGAGATTCCAAGACTCATGTGGTGTTTGAATGGGCAAATGCCAAATCCGTGATAAAGGTTCATCGTACCGGTCAATCGGGGTTGCTGCTTCTCCAGAAAGTGGGAATAACTTCGCTATTAATTCAGCGCGGGGTATAGAAAAACTTGTTGGTGTATTGGCACATGAAACTGTCGCACCACTCAATGCAGCGGCGGTCATCTCAACAATTGCCTCATTTACAGGGCGAGGTTCATCTACAACTAAATCCCCAAACACCTGGTGCCAGAGTGTTTTATGCGCATTAAGATGTCCAGCATAGCGGGTTAACCTATGCTTTGTTCCATTTTGCTGATGCCATGTATCACTACTGTCTACATGCTTTTGGCGGAAAAGCGGATAATTAAGAAGGAAATTCCCTATACTAACACTTTCAATTGCGTTATATCCTGCAAGAATCACATCCTTTTGAGTTGCTTCAACTGCTTCTGCAAGCAACCGAACAGCTAAGCGGTACAATTCAGTTGAAGTAAGGGAACTGTCGGACCAAGTAACATTTGGGGCAACCGCCATCATACCACTCGTGTAACTTGACAAATCTACTTTAATTATGTCATAACCCCATTCATCTACTAACTGTTTAATTACTTGTTGGACGTGCGTCTGTGCTTTTGGATGTGAAACATCTAATATCGCAAGCGGTGTACCTCTGCCCGGTAGATGAACTTCAACAGGTTCATCCACACTGCTATTTGACGATTTTCCATCTTCTGATGGCGTTTGTTCCGCGTTTTTAGATCGTAGACATGCCTCAGGATGTTTTTGGACTAATTCCGAATTCTGTGCAATGCCAAATGGATCAATACAGATGCTCGCTTTGAATCCTTTCGCGTGTATATCTTCAACCACTGGTGGCATACCTTTAGGAAATAGATTTGAGTCCAATAACAAATCTCCTGGATTTGCTTGCCACCCTGTTTCTAAATGAATACAGTCTATCCCACCAATAAGTGAAGGCTTAAATAATGGGCTTTTGGCTATTGATTGGACTTGTTCAGCGATGGCACCCGCCCCCATTTCTCCTTGAATGTTTTCCGATGTTAAACTCCAACCAGAGAAAGTTTTTTGATTAAAGTGGCTTGTGGATATTTCGTTGTAAGAACTGTTTTCTGGTAAAGTTTGATAGGTTTGCGCACCGTTTTCAGCAGCAAGGCGTTCTGTATAACGTATATAAGATGAGGACGCATCATCTGAAAAATCGAGGTAACCAATTTCTGATGTGATTACCTCACCCGCTTCACACGATTTTTGTTCACAGTCATGGTAAAGCGACCAAGTTGTTAAACCTTGCTGAGATTTCCGCTTAGAAGCTTGGTAACCAATCTGCATGCGAGGCCACCACTTGTTTGCTGTGATGAACCCGAATACGAGTGATCTTTTACTATCGGTATCGTGTAAAATAGCATCTTGACACGGTTGTGAGGTATTATCTTGATTCAAATTGAATCCGTCATAAATTTTTCGGTGAGTACCTGGCTTGAGGGCTATCGGAGGCATTTTTAGGAATAGGTGGTATTGAGAAGGGTGTCCACCTAATTGGATTGCCCCATGCTGCGCAGAAATATCAATTAGCGTGATATTCTTCAAACTGATAGGGGTTGACGATAGGTTTTCAACGCCAACTTTTAACAAAATATAAGGTTGGTCAGCGTAACAGGTAAGGTAGGTGTGTATACGGATACCGGTTCCATCAGACGGACCATCTTTTTCAGATGATTGTTGTGAACTGTCACTATCCTTGTTTAGACGAGTAGTTGTGTAAGAAAACCTTAGGGTTTGATGCGTTCCAAACGGATCAGTTTTCACCGGTTCTGTATGAAATTCGAGAAACCCTTCATCTGAGGTTTTCAGGGTGATATCATCTATCAACTCTATTTGTGTGAATGCGTTCTTGATAATTGTCTTATCGTTTTTATTGCTATAATTCCATGTTCCTTTTGATAAATTAAATTCGATTTGGTATTCTTGGTGATTTATTACGACGAGTTTTCCCCGCCGTGAGATGGCTAGGTCCTCAAGTTTCATGCACCCTTTCCTTTTTCAAGCAAGTAAACACGACTTTAATACAAAACCATGCCGAATACATTGTACCTACAAATATCGGTAGAAACTTAAACAGATGTCTCCGTACTGCTTTTCTCTATCGCATGTTAGTAGACCAAAATTTAATGGAAGTACGGTCCGTTTACGATGTTCTACGAGAAGTGTTCCTGTAGATTCAAGTATGCGTGTGTCTGAAATGTGTGAGAGACATTTATTGTAAAGTTCAGCATTGTAAGGTGGATCAAAATAAACAAGGTCAAATGTCTCTGATCGCACGTTCAGTTTTTTTATACCCTTTGTAACATCTGCACGAATCAACTGAACTTGTGGATCGCTGATTTCCAAACCACATGCTTGAAGATTCTGTTCAATCAATCTAATACATTTCAGGTTTTGTTCTAAGAAGGTTACCTGTTTTGCTCCACGACTAAGCGCCTCAATACCGATATTGCCAGACCCCGCACATAAGTCAAGAAATCTGGCATTAATCACTTTTTCGTGCAAAATACTAAAAACAGACTCTTTTACTCTATCGGTTGTAGGGCGTACAGTCATGTTTTTAGGGTTAGTCAAGCGTCTGCCCTTAAATTTCCCTGCGATAATTCGCATGTAAACACCTAATGTAAGGTATATGTTAAATTACACCATTCGTAGTCAAGAAATTTATAGGGTAGATGCCAGACTAACTCGATTTTTATACAAATAATTCCTCAATAACTAAACCGTCATTGACGACCCGTATCGGACGCCCTGAACGAGACATGTTCTCTTCCTGATAGTCAATCCCCATAGCGAAGCAGAGTGATGCGAACAGATCGGTTACACCTATGGGATGGTCAACAACTTTTGTCCCGTCTTCATTAGTGCTTCCGATAACCTGTCCACCGCGTGTGCCACCACCTGCTATGACTGCAGACCACCCGTTCGGGTGATGGTCACGTCCATCGTTCATATTAATTCGAGGCGTTCGCCCGAATTCTCCAAGCCATAAAACGATTGTGTCGTCAAGCAGATCACGTTCGCTAAGCTCTCTAACAAGCGTGGCGAATGCTGGGTCAACAACATTAAGGAGTTCTTTGGTTCTTTCGAAGTTATTTTCGTGTGTGTCCCAACCATCAAGTGTTATCTCGACAAATTTAACACCAGATTCAATGAGCCTTCTCGCCATCAAACATCCTTGTCCGAATCGGTTCATACCGTAAGCTTCGCGGACTTCGGCCGGTTCTTCCTTAAGTTCAAAAGCTTTAATCTGGGGAGAGTTGATAAGTTCGTCAGCTTTCTTGTAAATGGCTTGATGCGTTTCTGTCTTGACCCCAGAACGTTTAGCAATAAAATCTTGTTCAAGGTTTTTAAGCATTTTGAGCCGTTCACGAAAACGGTGTGTATCCATTTGTGCTGGATATTCAATATCTTCCACCTTTTCCATAGGGTTACTCACGACAAATGGATCGTGTGAAGCACCGAGGAAACCCCCTGAGTATGTCGGGGAGTTGATGTTGACGCAACTCGGTAAATGTGATTCATCGTCATCAAGATAGTATGATGTTAAGGAACCTATGGTCGGGTGTCGCACTGCCCCACCAGGTGCGTATCCTGTGTGTAGTAAGTACCGTGCGCGTTCATGATTACCTTCGCGGGTCACCATTGAACGAATAACAGAAAGGTGATGTGCTTGTTCAGCAACCTGAGGCAGATGTTGAGAAAACTGAATACCTTTCACACTTGTTGGAATTGGCATGAAAGGCCCACTGTTTTTTTGTGAGGGGTCTTTTGGATCGAAGGTATCTAATTGGCTCGGCCCGCCGCTCATGAACATTACGATACAACGTTTTGCACGTGGGATAACATTTTCCAACTGCGCATTGCCTGTGGTTCCAAAGTGTTGCATTGCAACGAGTCCAAGAAAACTACTTACGCCATATTTGAAAAAACTACGTCGGGAAATCTCATTATGCCATAATTCAGGTGTATCATATTCGGGGATCCATAATCCTGTTCTCATTTATTTCTATAGCATTTTGAATGCAAGCATTATGCCAGCAAATGCTCTCCTTAAGTTTGCCCGCTATAAGCGTCATGACAATAGGCACACCTGCGGGATAGGTGTCAATTTCTGCCGATATTAAAATGTAAAATATCGCTATGTCAATTGATTTTTTCTAACACACTTCTGTTTAGAACCGTCTGCAAATGTGCATTTCTACAGCTATCTCAAAGATTTGATGGTGGAAATTAATAATATAATAACATGCTTGCATTTCAAAAACAAGTTAAAAATTAGGATAAGGTCCGTACAATCTATCTCATAAATCGTTAAACACGGTTTCCTTTAGAGGATCCAACTTCATCGTCCGAGTGGGTCCCTGTGCCCGACCGTTGTTTTCGTTTATGAGACATGGCGTATTCTGCTGAAGTTTTCTCCAAAATTATCGAATTAATAAATTAATTTTCAGGGAAACGCTCCTATATCTGTGCTAAAATTTGTCTAACAGCGCGTTTAGAAAACGCGTCTACCCGAGGTTGACGGCTATGTAGGTTTCGCTGTCACTCTACCTCAGCTACAGACTCAGCAATCTTGTGAATCCTGGCTCAGACAATGCACCGTATTGTGCAGCATGAACATTCCTTGCACGTTATTGGGCAGGTGGTTTCACCTTTAAACCAAAATTCGCAGGTATTCAGCGATTTTGGAATGGCACGTAAATTGCACAAATATGGTAACACCTATATTGTCTATATCAATCATTGTCTATATCAATCAAGGAGGAAAACAGTGCGCATATTTCAAACAACCCTCAGCCTAATCCTGTTATTTGCGGCGGCTGCCAGTGCAAAAATAGTTTTTAGTTCCTACCAATTCCCCGATTCTAACATCTATGTGATGGACGATAATGGCAACAGCATCACGCAGATCACTGATTATCCAGATAATGATACGAAACCTCGCTGGTCTCCAGACGGACAACAGATCGCTTTTTTGCGGGACACAGATCCATCAGATCGCGCCAGATACAGAACTTTCATAATGAACGCTGACGGCACGAATGTGCGACAACTCACGAATCAAAAAGAGGGGCGCGACGAGAGGTTAGCGTTTTCACCGGATGGCAAAAAACTTCTCATCAGTCGGGGGATAGACAGTGGTGCAAATGCCGGGCTCTACGTTGTGGATATTAAAACTACGAACATCACGCAGATTTCCGACATCAGATTGCGTGACTTTGACTGGTCGCCTAATGGAAAGAAAATTATATTTCTCAAAGAAGAATGGTGGTGGGAGGAACACAATCTTTGGATGATGAATGCCGATGGCACAGACGCTCGTCCTTGGATACCGCTAAATAAAAAGATGGCTCCCGGCAATCCAAGATGGTCGACAAACGGTCAACGTATTCTGTATACAGAAACAGACCTACGTTTCGAAAAGGGTGGTGCTTGGGTTTTTAATGCAGGCACTTACCGATATATTACACGCAAAGCAGATGGTAGTGCGCCACAGACGTTGGATATTCCGAAAGATATTATGCCTGGTTCTGTTGCCTGGATGAATAGAGGTAGGTCGGTGCTTTTCAGTGGTATCGTTGATTTTGATAATCGACGGGACCCGATTCGTTATGTGCAAGTCTATAGATATAACCTCGCAACGAAAAAAATTAGGCAGTTGACGCATGATCCTGGTGATAAATGGAATTTAGATTGGGTTGACGGTGCTCAGGCCATCTCTCCTGCAGGAAAGCATCCCGTGCAGTGGGGTGAACTCAAAAAGACGT
The DNA here is from genome assembly GCA_022825825.1 of Candidatus Poribacteria bacterium. Lineage (GTDB taxonomy): Bacteria > Poribacteria > WGA-4E > WGA-4E > WGA-3G > MSPOR6. Next base: position 7,420 of record JAJDWA010000070.1, on the reverse strand, counting down.
ATTCAGATTGATACGATCACGGAGAACAAGGAGGTATTGTTATGAAAAGATTCCTGTTGCTACTCACATTCACGGTCATTGGTTTTATGCTCACTGTCAATGCTTATGCAAAGACCATCGTAACAGATGGGCTTGTGAGTTATTGGACTTTTGATCAACATACTATTAACGATAGGTCAGTTGAGGATGTTTGGGGTGAAAACGATGCAGCGATTATGGGAAATCCAAAGATAGCCAGAGGATACCTGAAGCAAGGACTTGAATTAGACGGCGTTGGTGATTATGTGAGATTGCCAAACGCAGGCAATTTTGGTAGTCGAATTGGTTCGTATACTTTTGAAGCATGGTTTAAAACAAGCAATAGGAAACGCTGGAGTGCGATCTATAAAGTCAATGAATGCGGTGGCAATAATAACATGGGTTATGGCATTCTTCTTAATACTGCAATAAAATCAGGTCATACCGTATATGAGACCAAAGAAGATATTTTGTTTACACATTATTCTACAAAAAGCGGGAATGGCTGTGCTGGCGGTGCCTCTGGAGGGGAGCAACCCGTTTCAGATGGTGAGTGGCACCACATCGTTTGGACATCAAGGTCAGCTAATGATGAAGAATTGGATAAGTTAAGAAATGTGCCTGTGCCTCCTCAAATAAGACATAGACCTGTGCATGGAGGGAACTGTTTAACAAGGGTTCTCTATCTTGATATGGAGCAACTTGGCAAGGGAACTGGTTGCACATTACCTAACGACGTCCGCCCCTATACACTACCTATTTTTCTGGGTGCTGTGAATGATAATGGGAAGGATGTATTAGGCTTTTTTCAAGGCGTTTTTGATGAAGTCCGAATTTATGATCGGGCTCTTACGCATGAAGAAGTGATCCGCAATTATGAATCTGGTATTGGTCTAAGTGTTGCACCTATTCAGAAGTTGTCAACCGTCTGGGGTGCGCTGAAGGCAAAACGTTAGCACCTACGATATAACCTGTGCCGGAGGGCAGGCGCGGTTTATAGTAAACTTTAGAATTAACTCTGGACATTTTGATCTGTAGGAGGGACCCCGATTCCCGACTATCAGAGAGGTGCGTCGCGATTCGGAGATCGCTCGGACAGAAAATGTGTATCACTGTTTTCAAAGTTCACTATAAAACGTTCCGTTGCGCTCGACCCTACCGACAATGAAAATTACCAACGCGCATGCACAGGAGTTTCTTGTGCCTTTTCATACAGTTCTGACCATTCTTTTGTGCCATCGTCAAAGGTGAGCTCAAGACGCGCGCCTTCTACGTAAGCATCACCGTTGCCAGCGTTGAAATAACTCAAACCATCGCCTGCCATGTGGATACAACTTCCATCCGGATAGACTGCTGTTTTGATTATCCGTGGATGTGGGTGAATGGTATATCCGTCATCATCTAAATTTTCGTCGGGAACGCGAAACTTCTCAATCGCCGCTTCGTCAACCTCAACACCTAATCCGGGTGCATCGGGGACGGTGTGGCAGCCATCCGAAACTTCTATCGGTTTTGTAAGCAGATGTTCACTATAGAGATTGAGACAGGTGATGGCGGGCCAGGTGGCATGTGTAAGCACACTTCCAAGATGTGCTGCCCATGTCGTTGTCAATCCGTTACCAACGATTTGTAACCAGAACGGCATATCGGCTGCTGCGCTGAGGTACCCATCGTACATCGTCCGAGATTTGCCACCACCAATCACAAAACCGTTGCACACATCTTCACGGATACAGGTGGTATAAGGGGGTGAACCGAAGTGCATCGCAATTGGACAATCAATTGCCTGCCGAATTTGTTTATTGCCCTCTACATCTCCTTGCGGAATTGGTGATTCAAAGATTGCCACATTCGGATGTGCAGCGAGTTTTCGTAAAATGGGGATAGCGGTATCAGCATCGCGTAGACAACCGTTCGGATCTAAATCCAGTTTGAAATCAGCGGGCACAACTTCTGCGATAGCCTCTACCTGCTTGACAATATCCCACCATGGACGCGGTTTGTTTTTAAAACTGGTATACCCTTTTTCTACCGCATCGGCTGCTTCCGCTGCCCAATTTTCAGGTGATGAATCAATACTCCACCATGAGATAGGCACAGCATCTCGACACTGCGTTCCAAGGAGGCGATAAACCGGCACTTCCAAGATTTTACCAACAACATCAAAAAGTGCCATCTGCAGCCCCGCACCGAGTGAGTCGTCGTTCAGATATTCAGCGGGACTTTGTCCAAGCACACGTTCGACGCTCGAGTCGCTGACACGGGAATAGGTATAGTGGATGACGGTTTCACCCCACCCGATGTGTCCAGTATCAGTTGTTACTTTGCATAGTTCAAGGAGTGACCAGTTGTAAACGGTAGATACGCTTTGTGTAGTAATTTCTTGTTGGCGCGGTGTGAAGGGAACATCAACTAAGGTCCGTTCTATATTTGTGACTTTCATAAGCAAATTCCTTTGGCGAGAGCAATCTGTGGATGCCGATTCTCCTTACTTTCATAAATGATTTGGCGAGAGTGTAGGTTAAATTTCCACTATGGTAGATTTCTAAGAAAATTGATGTTTAACACTTTAGCAGAAATATACATTTCTGTCAAAAAAGGAGAAAGACAGAATAATTTTTTGGCATGTTTTGCTGGACAAAAAGAAGCAGGCGAGGCACAGAGACCTCGCCCTACAAATGATTTATGAGATAGGGTGTAATTAAATTCAGAGTCTATTGATCAGGACGCTGGAAGCGGTACACTCCGTTTTGCCGTGTGCCGATGTAAAATGTATTGCCATCAACGGCTAAGGAGGTTGCCCTGTGTGGCAATTCTGGGATAACCTGTTTCCATGTGTTTGCCTGCTTATCTGCTTGATAGATACCGCTATCACATACACCGTAAACAGTTTTGCCATCGCCTGCGATCCTGTCTATGAAAATTACATTCCCATCAACATCGGTGAGGTCGTGCCATGTTTGCCATGTTTCGCCATCGCGTGAACTTATGACACCTATATCCGTTAAAATATAGACAGTTGAACCCGCGAACAGTATCTCCTTAAAAAATCCAGGAAATGGCAGGTCTGCAGTGACATCACGCCACGTGTCACCGATGTCTTCAGACAAGAAAAGCTCTCCCCCCGGTTTACCGACATAGACAGTGTTCCCAGAAGCAGCAAGCGTGAACCTTTCTTCACCGATGGGTGAGATTTCGTCTTGATCTTCCAAACTCAAACCTGTGTCGTGCCACGCCGTTTCACCGAACCGCCATCTGAACAGTTTATGCCTGAATACCATGAAGACGGTATCGTCAGCGACTGTAAATGTTCCATTTGTCCTCTGTTCTGCAGCGATCTTGTCTTGTGCGGCAATAGCAAACCGCTGCTCCATTGCCTTCTCAAGATCATGATTGTTCCCTATCGTCTGAATAACAATCCCCGATGCTTTCTTACGCGTTTCTATCTGTTCCGCATGAAACTGTTTCATCGCTTTGTCAATGTCAACATTAGGATTGTTTTTTATTAGCTCCTCACGCTTTTTCTCCCATTCTGCCTGAAACTGTTCTGCTGCTTTAACAGATTCGATCTTTAACTTTTTATCCAATTCCGTTTCTAAGGTGTCTACTGCAAAATCCGGCACACCTTCAACGGATAGGAACACATCACCGCCATCAGAAATACGAAAGAGCGTGACACCATCAGGTTGACTATTGCTTGCATATAGAATACCATTGGCTGCTGCAACTTTCATTCGCGTTTTTCTAAGAAAAGGTAGTGATTTTTCGTCAGTACTTATTAAGTCAACAGATTCCCAGGACTCCCCGCCATCTACGGATTTGAGCAGTTCTGTAGGTGTTTGCGCGAAGAGAACGTTTTTGTTCATAATCAGATTTCGAACGTGAGAATTTACTATTCCGGTCATAAATGGATGCCACGTGACACCGCCGTCTATTGTACGTCTTATTCCGCCGTTGCTGATATTATATATGTTGTTTTCGTCTAACGCGATAGTAGGAGACATGCTAATCATCCTAAGGTCCCCTTCAGGAACTGTCCATGTTTTGCCACCATCTTGAGAGCGTAAACCATAACCAAACAATATCAGTGTGTCTCTGACTGTAACAACCTCAACAGTGCCCATTGAATGTATGTGGGTTTTCGGTGTAATATCGGTCCAGGTATCGCCAAGGTCAGTGGAAGAGAATACTCCTCCGCGAGGGGTTCCTATCCCCATAGGTCCCTGCCCGACCATAGGGATCGGAATAGTCCCCTGCCCGACCATAGGGATCGGAGGTCCAACGATTGTGCCTGCATAAAGTCTATCTTCTGCGGCTGCCAAAGATTTGATACCGTGTGATGTTGGCACTTCTAATTTCTCCCAATCATCGGTAAATCGGAAAAGCCCTTGGCTTGTTCCAATAAACAGGGTGTTGTCAATTGCGAGTGCGTCCCAAATGCGGAAAACAGGGTTGTTGAGGGCAAATGCATCCCAAGCGGCGAGACCGGGCCGAAAATTGGGATTGTCTGCAGCATCACGATTAGGACGGGTTTTGGGATTGACCGCCTCCGGGACGTCGTCTTGTAAGGCACGCAAGGTATCTCCTATAAGTTCCCACGCATGACCGATATCCTCAAAACGAAGACGAAAGACATCTGTTTTGAGGACGAGGTATATCGCCGTATCCGTGGCAACCAATGCAACGGCATGACCTTCTGGGCGTCTGCCGAGGTTATCCCATGTCTTACCCTCATCAATTGAGGCTAAGATTTCATTGGAAGTAAGGAGGTAAAGGGTGTCGTCGCGTTCCGTCATCACTCCATCAAATATCTGATTCGGAGCACTGGAACTGACAAGTGTCCACATGTCTGCTTTCTCTGTGAGTTTATAAAGCGCTGTTCTTGTAATCGCATAAAGGGATTGGTCGGACGTAAGAAAGAGTTTTGCGCCTGAACCCCCAATACCTCCCGGTCCTTTTGTCTGAAGCCATTCAGGTTTTGCTGCAGGAAGGTCGGTCTCTTCTGCTTGTGCAGCTGCAAAAAATAGTGATTCCGCTTGGGATCCGGTTTCTCTATTTTTTCCAAGTGCGTCGATTCTTCCAATTTGAGTCAGCGCGTTGGATTTGCGTTCTAATTCAAGGACAATAGGTGTGTCAACCAATTCTATTTTCATCTCTGATGCCGCTGCCAAACTGTAGGGCTTCTGGAAACGCGATAACGCACGAGGTCCCATACCTACCATTAGCAGAACCAAAAGGACCGATGCAAACGAGAGTCCCCACGGCATCCAAGGCTTGCTTACGGTAGTGGATGTCGGTTTGATGTGCCCAATTTCACGCATGATGTTTTCAGTTAGGGTTGGCGGTAATTGGAAGGCACCTGATGCATCGTGGAGTAGGTGTGCCTGTTTCTCCAATCGCTTGCGGGCACGGTGGAGCCGACTTTTAACGGTGTTCTGCGAAACTCCCAAGAATTGACTAATTTCTTCGCAAGACATTTCTGCCAAATAGTGCAGCGTTACGACGGTACGCTCGCTCTCTGGGAGTTTCTGAAGAAGACGTCTGACAATTTCACGCTGGTGCTCAATTGATAATATATTTTCGCGCTCTACCTCATAACGCGTATAGCACAATTCCTCAAGTTCTGTTGTAGGCATAGCCTCCAGAGATTTAGTTGGTTGCTGTTTTTTTCGCTGCCACGCAATACAGTGCCTCGATGTTATGACGTATAACCATCCCGGAAAATGCATTGGAGGTTTTAGGGTTGATAACTTTTTGTAAACTTTTAGGAAGATATCCTGTGTAATCTCTTCTGCAGTGTGAAAATCACCAATCTTTCGCCATACAAGGGAATGTACCCATTTTTGATACCTGTTTACGAGTTCGGTAAACGCTTTCTGGTCACCATCTAAGGTGCGCTGGATTAGTACAAAGTCGTTGATTTTCATGTGTCTCCTCAAAATAAAAATGTCTTTGTAAGTTAATAACGCGTACCAAAAATAAAAAGGTTGCATAAAATGACTTTTTTTATAAATGCACAAAAGTTTGGACAATTTTTAGTATTTTAACCTAAGTTGCTACCTATCGCCATAAAGTTGTTTTATATTAGTTGCGATAATAAACAAAAATAGTTTCAACTCAAAACCTGTCGCAGTCACTGCGTGTATTGACTTCGGTAATAGTTGTGCAATCAGACTATTTGTCACTTCAACCCGTTTTCTGTGAAAATGTTGCAGATAAACTTCCCAAGGTGGAAACTGACGCTTTGCGTTCTTTGGACGCAGCGGTCTAAAGTCAATGCCGGCTTCCTTTAGGGCATCTTCAATACCGTAGTTGCAATATGCTTTATCCGCAAACACCGCAGAACCTTGTGCTAAATCATAAGGAAAATATCGCATACCTTTGACATCGTTCCACTTGCCAGGGGTGAAGAAAACTTCAACAATCTGTCCACTTTCAGTGACCATTAGATGCACTTTGAGACCATAAAAGTGGCGGCGTTTACTTGCGATTTTGCCACGCCATTCTTCACCTTGATAGAGGCGACACCGACTAATCCGAATGTTGTCACATACAGCAACGGGATAGGTGTCAATCGCGTAAATACCATTCGGATTATTGGATTTAGAGATTTGGGCAAAATACTCAAAAAGTATTTGAAATAAATGAGGTATCCGATGAAGTCTACGATTGTATCGGGAGTGTCCTAACATATTCGGGATATATCCGGTAGTTTTCAGAACAGAGCAAGCTTTTTGATGATTGCCTCCAAAATATTGTGCTGCGATAATCGCAGTTGTCATCACTTCAGCATCTGTCATTTGTGCTTGTGGATGCGTTTGATGACCGAGTGAAATTAAAAGATCGTCACAAATCGTGTAAACTGCTGCAATGGTTAAGTCCATGGGGTTTCTCCTTTTGTCTTTTTAGGATAAAAACATTATAGAGCAAATCCCATGGATTTAGAAGTATTTTATAGGTGGCAACTTAGGTTTTTATAGTAAAATCTAAAAATATGTAAAGACCTCAATGCACAACCTATTTCAACACCCACTGCTGGCGAGGTTTCCTAACCTCGCCAAACGTCCAGGTAATTGTGGGTTTTACTATAATGTTCTTTATACCTGCTCAACGCTAAGCGTTGCAGGTTCACCGTTAAGTTTTTGATCAAGACTGAAGTCTATTCACCTGGAAATTCAAATCTTTACGATGCTGATGGTGTGCTTAAATATAGCCTTCATCCAAAAAAGAGCGCAAATTTCGCGAATTTTTACTCTTAATCCCTCAAAATTCTAATAATTCCCAATTTTTTCACATTTTTAACTTGATTTTTTTTTTGCAAAATTTGGTATAATTACGAAAATGGCAAGCAAACCTAAATTATGGGAGTGTTAATCCTCGGTTTGCTTGACCAGTGTGTCCT
>JAJDWA010000055.1 GCA_022825825.1 Candidatus Poribacteria bacterium | reverse complement strand
TAAGTTATCTTGACCGCTGCGAATTTCTACAAGTCGGTGCAGAAGTACTTCGAGCGAACGGAAAATCGGATGAGGCATTAATTGAACTCGAAAAGTTGGAAAAAACGAATACTAAACAGGATTGGAGACACTATTTTCGATTTTGGTTAGTTGTGAAAACAAATCGTTTGTTACTGTATAACAGACGGAATGAATCGGACCGTTTTGATGAAATCATAGCGGAACTCAAGAGCTATATGGAAGGTGAGTATAAGAAATATAATGCGGGTCAACCGGTAAATACTGGCGATCTCATCTGGCTTTCTCATGACATTGGCTGTTGTCTGGTGTGGATAAATAAATACAGTATAGCAAAAAGTTTTTTACAAGTCGCTTGTGATTTGGGCGGTGAGAATCACTATGGACACTTCATGCTCGCTGTAAGTATCTGGGCATCAGATAAGGACCGTGAGAAGACTCTACATTATCTCAAGATTGCTGAGGAAGACCATGCTGTAGCTTCCTATAATTATCGGGATAGTTACTACTCATCTTTCGTTAATACACCCGAATTTTCGGTTGTTAAGGATGACCCAGAGTTTCTAAAGGTTCTGGGACAGAAACCAGTCGATTAATTATTTTCTGTGATAGGTTCGGTTTCCTAACCGAACCTACTTCGAGTCCGTAGGTTGGTTCGCTTTTGTTCGATCCAACCTACGGGTTATTTTTTTTTTGCACGATGCACGTTTTCTAATCAAAGTTTCGTCTTTAATATTGGAGAGTGTGAACCGTCCTGTTAATTTTACGCATAGGAGAAGAATAGAATGAATTACAAAAGCATCGCTAACATCTACTTTGGCTTACTCTTATGTTTAATCGCTTGGACTGCAATAGCCTGGGGCGAGGGAGAAAAATGAATCCTTTAACACTTGAAGATTTGCTCAAATTTAACACATTTGTTGAGAGAGTCCCTATTGATATTACCGCCGACGGAAATTGGATTGCTTATAACACGCAGAACCGGGAACAGTATGAAGGCGGTGGTGGAAACTCAGCGTATTCTAAAACAGGTGTGATGACTGAAATGGCGTACGGAACGGTTTGGGTAACGAATACCCGGACAGGTGAACACCGTAACCTCACTCCAGATTGGGGTTCAAGTTGGGCACCGAGATGGTCTCCTGATGGAACGCGTCTCGCCTTTTTTTCGGATCGGACAGGTAAACCTCATCTATTCATTTGGGATCGAGAGACTGATGACATGCAGGAGTATGCATCGGCAACCGTTCGGACGTTCTTTGGTTTTGAGGTGCCTAAATGGACACCGGATGGACGTTATGTTCTTTTCAAATCAGCTTCTTCAGAAGATGATTCAAATTTGGATGAAACTATGCAAGACGAATCTCAAGCTTTACCAAAAACATCCTTCGTTGACGTATGGGATTGGCCCAAAAGACGACTTAAACAACGAGAAAATGAGGCAAAAAACGGACAACTTCAAGAAAGTCAACACAGACCAAAACATACAAAATTCATAGTAGATGTGGTTATCGCGGATACGAAGACCGGCAAAACATTCTCGTTGATGAAGGGATATGAGATTAGGAGCTTAGATATTGCCCCCAATGGTGAGCAAGTGGCTGTCACGGTTAATCTGGGGTATGAAGCACCTACATCTCAACAACCAGTATATGATCTCTACGTCTTACCACTGTCAGATGCTTTAACCACGGAAATTGAACCGATTGCGCGAAAAATTCGACTCGGATACGCCGGGATTACTATCAGTTGGTCACCGAATTCAAAATACATTGCTTACACGACAGAAGGTGATCTGGCATCTGGAGATGCATACATCATTGACATAGAAACTGGTATAACCCGTAATCTCACAGAAAACCTTGACGTTGACCTTGGACGAGAGCATAAACCCCCACTCTGGACAGCAGGCAGCGAGGCACTCCTCTGCATTGCAAACGGGGAAATATGGAAAGTACCACTGAACGAGGGAACAATACGAAACTTGTCAGAAAACTTTGAGTTTTCTGTACACGACGTATTCTATCCAAGCGAAGGATATACACCTTGGACGGTAGACAACGCCATTACAATAAATACTTCTGACCAAGGTTTTTATCGTCTTAGTCTCACGGATGAGACAATTACCTTTCTGCACAAAGATGAAAATCGGATTGTTCACGCAGGCCGCTTTCATCAAGATGTGGCAAAGGAGACCGGGGAATTTATTTATGTTGTTGAAAGCAACCAAGAACCGCAGAATATTTGGATGAGCGATACTGCTTTTAAATCTCCACGGCAAATTACTGATATTAATCCACACTTAAAGACAATTGACTTTGGCAGAAACGAACTTATTGAATGGACACTTGAAGATGGGCGAACGGTTAAAGGAATCCTCATGCTACCGCCTGAGGCATCTGAGGAAAATCCTGCACCGATGATTGTAAGTGTCTATGCAGGAGATGAACCTTCAGCACTGATCAACTTCTTTGCTTTCGGCGAGAACGTCGGAAGTGCCCATCCGGGTATGTTTGTCTCAAGAGGCTATGCACTTTTCCTACCCGACCTTCCCGTGCCAGAGATTGAACCGTCCAAGCAGTTCTCTAATGTCCTTCTACCAGGAATTGACGCCGCAATTGCAACGAAAAAGGTGGATCCCGAACGGTTGGGAGTCATCGGTCATAGTTACGGTGGATATACCGTGAATGTCCTTATTACACAGACAACACGATTTAAAGCAGCAGTCGCTTCTGCATCTATAGGCAACTTAATCAGCGGATACCTTATTGAGCCTGGCGCCGGGCTTAGTACCGGCTGGCACGAGACTGGAGGCGGTGGGATGGGCGGCACCCTATGGGAATACCCGCAACGTTATATTGACGGTTCACCAATTTTCCATCTGGATAAGGTTGAAACGCCTTTACTTCTGATTCACGGAGACCAAGATTTCGTTCCCTTTGAACAGGCGCAGGAAATGTTCATGGGACTTGCGCGCCTTAAAAAAGAGGTTGTGCTGTTGAAATACAAGGAAGCAGACCACTGGCCTGGCTTCTGGTCAAACGAAAAACTTGCTGATTATTGGGAACGTGTGTTAAACTGGTTCGACGAATACTTGAAATAACGCGTATAACATTCATCGGATTGAACGAGAATAGACGAATGTTAAAATACCAGAACACCCCAGACGCAACGCAGTCGACGGTTCATCGCGCGTCAGATACCGCACCCCCATTCCCATAAAATAGCGACTAAAAAATTCAGATTTTCCCCATGATGCACGTTTTCTGATCAAAGTTTCGTCATTCTTAACAGAAGGTGCAAACCTTATTGTGTTACTTCATTCTACAAACCTCAACATCTGATTAAGTCTTTTAGCAATGCAACCCAATCTGTTCATTAGGAGGAAGTTTCGTGGAAAGAGATGACGATGTTAATTTGATTCGCAAAATCTTATCGGGAGACGATGATGCGTTTAGTATTTTGGTCGAAAAATACCAAGAGAGTATTCATGCCCTTGCATGGCGGAAGATCCACGATTTTCACTATGCGGAAGAGATTACGCAAGACACCTTCCTTAAGGCATACAACAAACTCCCGACACTCAAGAATCCCAATCAATTTGCTGGGTGGCTCCATGTCATCGCAAAACACCTTTGCATAGATTGGGTACGAAAGCAGAAACCTGCGATGCAATCCTTGGAGGGCACACGTCAGGAAGAAATCGAGGAATCCTCTTATACGCATCACCTGTTGGAACAGCGGGTGACAGAGAAAACCGAGTATTGCCAGGATCTTGTACAAAAGCTTTTGGAAAAACTGCCAGAAAATGAACGCACGGTCATAACACTCTACTACCTTGACGAAATGTCAACGAAAGAGATCGGTGAATTCATGGGCGTGTCGGTAAATACAATCACGAGTCGACTCCAACGCGCGCGAAAGCGCCTACAAACTGATCAGGAACTCTTAGACCAAGAATTCTTTGGTCATTTACAATTATCAGATAATCTGAAGGAGAATATTATGAGTCAATTAGAGCAACTTCGCAACAAGTTTAATTCATTCAGGGAACAGGTAAAATCTGATCCTACATCAAGAGAGGATATTCTTAAGGACGCATTCAACGAGATTGAAGATGCGCTTAAAGGTAAAATCACACCTGAGTTGGCGCATCTTGTGGTTGATGATATATACCCACACATGGGTAAGCAAGGAATAGAAAAACGACTCTCTCTTCTACATAAGTTCTTGGATGACGCACCAGATAATAAAGAACGTTTTTGGGCACATCAAGAGTTAGCTTCAAGCCTTGCATTT
>JAJDWA010000059.1 GCA_022825825.1 Candidatus Poribacteria bacterium | reverse complement strand
TGGACATATTTGGACGATAACTTCAAAAATAGTGTCTAAAGGACAGTGATTTCGGACAGAATTAGAGACACAATCGTGTTTACAAATCATAATGGACATCTGTTTGGAAGTCCTAACGGATGAAACTGTCCAAACTATAGTTATCATTAGGTGAATACGAAAATAATGTTGTAATTCACATTATACCACAAATCGGTGAGATTAACGCCAAAAACTATACGTTCAACAGATTTTAAAACTTGACAGCGTATCTAAATTAGGTTAATATTAATTGAAATAGCGTTGAAAATTTGTATTTCCAAAATGTTATGCAAAAGGCAAATTCGCTATATGAGGGAGTTTTGCAATACATCTATGAAAACTTATCGCGTTGCAATATTAGGGTGCCGCAGTCGTGGCACTTCCGCAGCAAAGGCGTATCAGGCACACCCGCGCACAGAAATCGTAGCGCTCTGCGACCTTGTTCAGGAACGATTAGATGCACTCGGCAAGATCGTTAACGTCTCAACACATTTCACCGATTTAGATGAAATGATACGGCAGACTACGCCTGATATTGTCGCAATACCGACAGCAACTAACATGCATTATCCGCTCTGTATGCGCGTGCTTGAACATGGTGTAAACATTGAGGTAGAAAAACCACTTTGTGTTGATTTAGTGCAAGCAGATGCAATCATGGCAAAAGCGAAAGAGAAAAACGCGCGTGTCGTTGTGCATCATCAAAGGCGGGTTAGCCCTACGATGCAGGCAGTTGCAAAGGCACTTGATGAAGGTAAAATTGGCAACCTGCGATATATCTATGCGTGTGGAAAAGGGTATTATGCAGGCTACGGGCTGATGAACATCGGCACGCATGTTGTCAACAATATGCTCCGTTTTGGTGGACACTGCCGAAGCATTGTGACACAAGCAACCGCAGGCGGACGTGAGCTCACGCCAGAGGATGTACTTCCATCACCAGCAGGCATGGGTACAGTTACTGCTGAATATACAACTTCAACGCTTCAATTTGATGGAAATGTAACGGGAACACTGATTCAGCAACGATTTCCAAAGGTAAGTAGCGACGCGTATGTGCTTGAACTCTATGGCAGTGAAGGCAGATTGTTTTGGTCTGAATTAAAAGGTTCGTGGTGGTTACCTACGCCGCACTTTGTGCCTGATGGAACACATGACCAATGGGAGAAACTCACGCCAATTTATCCTGAACATTTCGACAAAGACCAAGGGGCAAATGCTGACGATTACTGTCTTGTTGACGAATATGTGAATGCACTTGACCAAAACCGTGAACACGAATGCAGTGGTGAAGAAGGACGTCATGTGCTTGAGATTTTAATGGGTATATTTGAGTCTGCTATCTACGGAACACGGGTAGAACTACCTCAGAAAAATCGGGAGCATCCTTTACTTCGGTGGCGAAAAGAAAATGGACTCGGCGCACCGAAAGAGATGCCCCGCGATTACGGCACATGGCTATCGTTAGAAGATGAACGGTTGTATGAAAATTAAAGACATAAAAGCATCCTTAAAATGTAGAAATTAAAACAAAGAAATTCGCCTTATGAGGTGGAATGTTATAGCGAGAGAATCTTATGCCAAATCCTACAACAAATGCTGACAACTTATCACCAATACCGTTGACAGAGGAGCAACGTTTCCTCTTTGATACACGTGGATGGCTTCTGTTTCCCGGTGTGTTAAGTGAAACAGAAACCAAAGAGATGCGCGAGTTCTGTTATCAACTTCAACAGGATTCGGAATCTATTCCAGAACATCATCGTTCATCTATAGGTGGTCCGTTAGAGACGCTCACCGACCATCCAGTTGTCTTCGGTTTCATGAACGAATTTTTGACATCCGGCTATGCCAATGAAAACTGCTACGGTTTCCGATTAGAAGGCTCGTTCCTTACAATTCGCGGAAACGGACACGATAACTTCCGTCCGCACGGTGGACGTGGCATGCTCAATTTCCCCGGCAATTCACATACCTATCATTTGCATCACGATAAGGCACACAGTGGTTTAACACGGGTTGTGTGGGAATTGAACCCTGTTAAAGAGCGCGGTGGTGGAACAATGTTCCTGACAGGAAGTCACAAAGGTGCATTCCCCGCACCCCAATCAACCGCAGACCGAAATTCGCCATTGTGGGAGGATTACAGTTGTCCTGCTGGTTCAATGCTGGTTTTTACGGAGGCGATTACACATACCGGTGCAAAATGGACAGATGGAAATCATGACCGTGTTGCTATTTTTAGCTGCTACAATACTGTTGGCAATAAATGGCACAGATGGGAACCGCACCCGAAACATGTTGAAGAGATGCCGTTTAAACGTAAAACGCTTTTCCGGCCGGTGTATTGTCAGGACAATACGCCTGCTTTAGATGCGGTGTAATTACATTGCATCGCATATCTGATCTACATAATGAGGTCCTTATGAAAATTACCAATGTCAAACCTTTTGTTTCATCATCTGGACATTTCTTCGTCAAAGTAGAGACTGATGCGGGGATATACGGTGTCGGTGAAGGCGGCATAAGACGCCGCGCCCTTGCCTTAGCAGAAGTTGTACGCTCGTTTGAACCTTTCCTCATCGGTGCAAATCCGTTTCAGATTGAGCATCTGTGGCAGGTCATGTTTCGTGGTGGGTTTTTTCCAGGCGGTGTTGTTCAGTCTGCTGCAGTCAGTGCTGTAGATATCGCCTTGTGGGACATCAAAGGAAAAGCACTAAACGTTCCCGTCTATGAACTGTTAGGTGGACGTACCAGAGACAAAGTTGTCTGCTATCCGCACAACGGTGGTAGCACTATTGACGCACTTGTTGAGAGTTGCCAGCAAACATACGAAGCTGGATGGAAATTTGTACGATGGGGTTTGGCTGATAGGACAGGTACAGGCGCGTTTGAACCGAGACGTGCTGTGCAATTCGGATTGGAAGAGGTGCAAGCAGTACGCGAAGCATTCGGTGATGACATAAATATACTCGTTGATGTGCATACCCGTCTTGATCCAGCGGATAGCATTGAATTTTGTAACAAGGTTGAACCTTACAATCCGTTTTTCATTGAGGATCCGCTGCGAAGTGAAAACCCAGCGAGTCTCAGAAGGTTGCGTCAACAAACGTCTGTACCAATCGCTGTCGGTGAACAATTTGATAGTAAGTGGAGTTTCCGCGAAGTCATAGAAGAAGACCTGATAGACTACTGCCGTGTTGACCTCTGTATTGCTGGTGGATTGACTGAAGCGCGTAAGATTGCTGGTTGGTGCGAAACACATTATATCCATTTGGCACCGCACAACCCGCTCGGTCCTGTTTCCACTGCAGCATGCCTACATCTCTGTTTAGCATCATCTCTCGTTGGTGTGCAGGAGCTTCCGCGTGCGCCGATGTCTTCACTGACCGATGTTTTTCCCGTCCAAGTACCGTTTGAATCGGGTTATCTCTTGCCACCTGAATTGCCAGGACTCGGCATTGAATTCAACGAGGAAGCATTTACTAACGTGTCAACACAAGAGTACACGCCACCCCATGGCTATCAA
The DNA here is from genome assembly GCA_022825825.1 of Candidatus Poribacteria bacterium. Taxonomy (GTDB): domain Bacteria; phylum Poribacteria; class WGA-4E; order WGA-4E; family WGA-3G; genus MSPOR6. The sequence goes on along the minus strand of JAJDWA010000059.1, from coordinate 115,213 downwards.
CGCGAGGACGGTTCTTATACAAATTGGTAAAGATTCATGGTAAGCTTATAACAGACATTTACCAGTCGATCTAATATACTAAAGGCAATCAATACATGTATATATACTTAAAAAGTGGTGAATACTACAGTCCAGGTGAGAGCCTCCAATTATTATTAGAGCGACAGATAATCCTACCATTTAGAAACAGACGGCCGGACATCGCAGAACTGTACGATACACGTAATTTCATAGAAATAGAACGCCTAAGTAAAAAAATTTTGAAACAAGGGAGTACCGATTTTAATGTTCCGACTACTGATGAACGATTTGGAGTTTTTACCCCAGAAGATAAGGTTTTGTTCTATTGTGTCCGCTATATGCCGATGCACCTTTATAGTAGTTATCACATTTACAAGGCACACCTCATGTCACATAGAGTCCTAAGCGAAAGCAAACACATAGTGTTTATTGACTATGGTTGTGGTCCTTTAACTTCAGGTATTGCTTTTTGGGATGCAGCATATCGGCGTGACATCACTTATATAGGAATTGACATATCACAAAACATGCTTAATAAGGCATCGGAAATCAACAAATATAGCCCTGTCGACAATGGTAGTCCTTTCTTCAAAAGTATCTTTTTAAAACAGAATTACGAAGTAGTGCCCGAGTTATTAAAAAATATTGTGAGGGGTAATGCAGGCGATACATTGATAATATTTAATTTCTGTTATGTCCTTGCTCCAAATACGTTTAAAGGAGACATTAGAAGTTTTATTAATGTGATCCACGATGCAGTGCAAGTATCTTCTGAGTATAAAATTTGCCTGGTATATCAGAATCCACCAAAGTTCCAAAGAGCGCATTTACATTGGCATAAACTAAGAAATGAAGTGAAAGTGATTCACGGACTTAATTCTTCCATTCAAAATGATACGGTAACCATTAATTATCAACGGTTATTAATAGAAAGAACAGTGCACCGAAACCATAATGTGAGATATGATATAATATACAATTGGTAAACATTTAAAGGAGTTCGGACATGGAAGCAACCCAATTATCATTACTGCCGGAAGACAAGCAAATACCTCAACAATCTAATGAAAAAAAAGAGGTATTGATTAGGAATATCCCAGGACTGCGGTATAAAGAAAACTATATTACTGAGGATGAACAGTCTCAATTATTAGCACAGGTGGACAAAGGACTTTGGCTTAAAGATTTAAAGCGTCGCGTTCAACATTACGGTTTTAAGTATGACTACAAAGCGCGGAAAGTGAACTATGATATGCGTATTGGCGAATTACCAGAATGGCTGAAAGATATAAGCTTAGAATTGTATGAAAAAGGTTACATGCCAAAAGTAGCGGATCAGGTGATTGTGAATGAATACCTACCTGGGCAGGGGATATCCGCGCATATTGATTGTGAACCCTGTTTTCAGGATACAATAGCCTCTTTAAGCTTGGGATCCAGTTGTATAATGAATTTCACATACAAGTTAGACAAAACCAAAAAGTATCCGGTACTGTTAGATCCAGGAAGTCTTGTCGTCCTGAGTGATGAAGCAAGATACAACTGGTTACATGAGATTCCCATCAGAAAATCAGATATGTGGGATGGTGTCAAATATCCACGTCAGCGGCGGGTATCACTTACATTTAGAAAAGTGATCGTAGGTTGATTTATTGCGTAGCTGGGTTGTACACAAGCAAAACCTAACATTTTCAGAAGCGTTTCAAATCACAACCACCTCAAACCAACAAGGAGAAACACTTATGACAACAACTGACATAAAAGCAATGGCAACAAAATATATTATTAACACTTACGGAGACAGAGGTCTTGCATTCGTTAAGGGTGAGGGACCCTATCTATGGGATGCAGATGGCAAAAAATATCTCGATTTTTTAGGAGGCTTAGCTGTCAACGGATTAGGGCATGCGCACCCCAAAGTTGTCGCCGCTATCCGTGAGCAAGCAGGTAGTTTGCTGCATACCTCTAATCTCTACTACATACAACCACAGGCAGAATTGGCGAAACTATTGATTGATAATTCAGATATGGACCAGTGTTTCTTCTGCAACAGTGGGGCGGAGGCGAATGAAGCAGCGATTAAAATAGCGCGAAAATTTGCTAAAGACAGTGGTAGAACAGACGCTTATGAAATCATCACGATGGACAATTCATTTCATGGCAGAACAATGGCGACGATTACTGCCACAGCCCAGACAAAATATCACGTCGGGTTTGAACCGATGCTTGAGGGCTTTAAATACGTTCCGTTTGATGATCTTGAGGCAACCGAAGCTGCTATCAGCGCAAAAACTTGTGCCATTTTAGTTGAGCCGATTCAGTCCGAAGGCGGTGTAAATATCCCAAGCGATGGTTATTTACAAGGATTACGTGAACTTTGCGACAAACATAATCTTTTGCTTATCTTTGACGAAGTGCAAACAGCGATGGGCAGATTAGGCACATTTTTCGGCTATCAAAGCTACGGAGTTGTGCCAGATGTGATTACAATGGCAAAGGCTCTCGGTAGCGGTGTACCGATCGGTGCAATGTTAGCTAAACAGCACGTAGCCGAAAGTTTTGTGCCCGGTACCCACGCAGCAACATTCGGCGGTAATTTCTTATCCTCCGCTGCAGCAGTGGCAACGATAGAAACTATACTTGAAGAAAATCTTGCAGTAAATGCTGTTAAAATGGGGAATTATCTCGCTGGCGGTCTCATGGAACTCAAAGGTGAGTATCCAATTAAAGAGGTCCGTGGCAAAGGTTTGCTCCGGGGACTCGTCCTGGAAGAGGATGCCAAACCACTTGCAACTAAATGTATTGAAAACGGGTTAGTCACTATCTGCACCAACGATTATGTTCTCCGATTCTTGCCGCCGCTTAATATCAACGCTGGTCATGTTGAAGAAGCGGTGAATATCGTTGAAAAATCGATGTCAGAGGTCTTCTAAATGAGAAATCATCTGACTATCGGTTTCTCCATGTTTTTCTCAGTGTTGATAATAATTATTGGTTGCAGTGTAAAAACCTCCGGCATCGACCCCTCTCCCGAAAAAATGTCGGAATTTTCTTCGCACTTAGAAACGCTCCAAGCGAGATATGATCTAACCGAATCTCTAAAAACTACTAAGATGATGGTGACGATTCAGGAAGCCGACCGTGATCCGGAAGAACTGCGCGAATTGTTATGGTATAAGAAATCTGAGGATGGTGAACTCCTCCATATACAAGCCTTGGGCGGTTTCAATGAAACAAAAGGTGTCGCAATTGCAAACAGAAATCAATTCCTGCTTGTTATGCTTGATGAACAGAAGGGATATTTAGGCGAGTTATCTGATGGTGTTTTACGAAAAATCTTTGGGATTGATCTACGCGTATCAGATGTGCTCAGTGCGATCTTTGCAAATCCGTTTCTTGATGGACGCACCGAAAAACTGAAAATAACAGGTTCCAGGCAAAAGTTCACCGTTACTCGCCCCGGCGTTGAGGCTGGGCATACAGAGACTATTACACTCCTTGTGGAAAACGATGAGCCGCGTGTTACTGAGTGGCGTATCAATGATAAAGAGGGACGCCTTCAGCAAAGTGTTGCTTTTTCAAATTATCGAGAAGTTGATGGCATTCTTAGACCTCACAAGGTTGAAATAGAACGTCCAATAGAGAAGACACGAGTAGTTGTGAAAATGGGACAAGTCCAATTGAACATTAAAATTGAGGACAGCAGGTTTGATATCGAACCGTTCCTAACTGAAGATATGGAAATTATCCCGTTATCCGAACTCGCGGAGACAGATGTTTCTGAATGAACAAACCCAAAACTTTACGGGTTCGCGCCCATGCCAAGATCAACCTTTATCTGAATGTTGTCGGCAAACGAGAGGATGACTATCATAACCTTGAAACGGTTTTCCACTCTATAGGTCTGCATGATGAGGTCATTCTTCGCGAACGGACAAAGGCAGGAATTACGATCCAGTGTGATCATCCAGATGTCCCTCAAGATGCTCGAAATTTAGCATACCGTGCAGCGCAATCCCTTAGTGATATAGTTGGCGGATTCAGAGGGCTTGAGATACAAATTCACAAACGAATTCCTGTGGCTGCAGGACTTGCAGGTGGCAGTGCAAACGCTGCTGCCGTTCTTTATGGTGTAAATGAACTATACGCGTTAGGGTTATCAGAAAGTGTGCTCATGGAAATCGGCGCACAATTAGGAGCGGATATTCCATTCTGTTTACATGGAGGTGCTGCTTTCGGCACCGGTATAGGCGACATTTTAACCCCACTACCCGCGTTATCCGATGTCCCACTTGTCCTTATCAACCCAGGCATCGCGATTTCAACCGCAGACATATTCAAAAATTTGGACATTACCTTGACAAAAGAGAAAAAAGAAAGTATAATTATAAAGACTTGTATTGAGAAGGGTGATTTAGTCGGTATTGGAAAAAACCTGTACAATCTCCTTGAAGTGCCAGTTTTTTCTAAACATCCCGAATTGGCTGTGCTAAAAACGCAGTTGTCTACACAGGCAGGGTGCTTTGGTGCCCTCATGTCGGGAAGTGGTGCTACGTTGTTTGCTGTGATGGAAAACATCACTGAAGCACAGCGATGCGAATCATTCTTCAAAAATAACGTCAGTTTTTGCACAACCACAGTAACCTATCCTGCTGGTGTGCGTATTCAATAATTGAAGGGCGGTGGCCAAGCGGTAAGGCACAGGTCTTTGGAACCTGCATGCGTAGGTTCGAATCCTACCCGCCCTGTTCTTTATTTTTAGAAAAAAGGTTTAGAAGATCAAAATGCAGCAAGCAAAATTAAATGTTCAACAACGAAGCAGTTTCGGTAAGAAAAGCGCACGGGCAATTCGACGAGCAGGTGACGTGCCTGCTGTGCTATATGGACGTAAACAGGATGCTGTTGCGCTTCAAATCAATGAACGTGCATTCAAACAATTTCTCAGAACTTATGGTGAAAACGTTATCGTAAATATGGAAATCACCGAAGGTAACCCAGAACCTGCCATTATCAAAGAGATTCAACGGGACCCAGTTGAAAAGCGGGTTTTGCTCCATGCAGATTTTATCCGAATCTCTTTAGATGAACCTGTAACATCAGCTGTGCCAATAGTTTTGGTAGGCACACCTGCTGGGGCACAAGAAGGCGGTGTTATTGAATTTCCACTCCGTGCCCTAACACTTAATTGTCTACCCGCATTGATGCCAAATGAAATTAATGTAGACGTGACTAACTTAGATATAGGCGACATCATCTACGTCCAAGACGTAGAACTTGATGATGAAATTGAAGTGTTAGACGAACTCCAGCGAATGATAGTCTCCGTCAGCCAGCCGCGTGTCCAAGTTGAAGAAGTTGAGGAACCTGAAGAAGGTGAGGAAGGCGAAGAAGGTGAGGAAGGCGAAGCTGCAGAAGGTGACGCTGAAGATGCTGACGCTGAAGAACGCACCGAACCCGAGGTAATTTCACGCAGACGTGGTAACGACGAAGACGCGGAATAACTTTAACATGTGGTTACGCCCATTTGAGTTATTATCTCTTTTTGTATTTAGTGTTATATTACTCTCCGTAACGCACGGTATTGCCCACGCATCTACCGTGCGTTTTGTTGATGGTGAAGGCGAAATTCTCACCGAAGTGGAATTCAAACTTCATCAAGATATAGTTTACCTGCCTGTTGAAACACTCAAAACCGTCTTCGATCCGGAGATGAAACATCTATACCATAGTCCAAAAAAACAACTTACCTTAAAAATAAAAGGTAAGGAACTCCGTTTGCGGATGGAAAATAAAACAGTCAATATTGATTCCGGCAAACAGACTATCACACTCACCGCGCCGCCGATAGCGATTCAAGGGCAACCTATGTTGCCTATTCATTTTTTTGAAAAGATATTGCAATACCTTGATGACGTTGAGGTACTATACAACGCTAATCTTCAACGGGTCAAGATAATGCCAAAAACCTCATCGGCTCTTGAAACATCAGATGGGACTCGTGAGTGGGTAATCATTATTGATCCCGGCCACGGCGGAGAAGACAACCTCGGTTGTAAAAGCCACAATGGACTTCTTGAAAAAGAGATTGTTCTGACTGTTGCTAAACAAATAAAAACACTTAGCGCAAGACATGGGTTTATAGTCCACCTAACCCGTGATCAAGATGTCTATAAAACCCTCATTCAACGTGCCCAAACTGCTAATCGTACTCAGGGGCAGCTATTTCTTAGCCTGCATTGTAATGCATCTTTCTCATCGCATCACAAAGGAATGCGGCTTTACATTAACAATCCAAACGGACAGATTCGTTCCAAATTTACTTCCATGCCAGTATTCGGTAAAAAACGCCTAAATATTATTACCCAAGTTAATTTTTTGAAGCAAAGTAAGGATTTTGCCAACATCCTACGGAAAGAGTTGAATTTTTTGGCTCAAGACCCAATTGTTATCACTGAATTCCCTATAATCACTTTGGCAGATGTACACATGCCAGCTGTTTTATTAGAACTCGGCTACCTATCGAACATAGATGATGCTAAACAACTTTCCAATCCTGACCATCTCGCAGAACTTGCTGAGGCTATTATACGTGCCATACAACTATATTCTACTTCGGTGAAGCAATCATCTAACTCAAATGGATTTCAAGAATAGAAATATCTGAACGTTAACTAAAACGCAGTTTTTGTAAGACACACCACAGCGAGACATAGATCAAGGGAGGCTATTGGAGCAAAACTGTGAATTTTTTCCAAAGAATTATCCACTCAAGACTCTTCATAATATGGGGTATTACTTTGGTTGCCATAGTAATTGGTCTTGCCATTACCCTTGTGTTAATTTCTCAGTCCAAACAAACAAAGATCAGAGATGCTCCACCGAAACTACCGGACGCAGCCAATCCAACAGATATCTTGCCACCACTGCAAGAGGTTAACATATTTCTATTGAACCCAACATCACTTGAAATTACGCCTGTTCAAGTCGATCTTCAGCTTTATTTAGAACCAACTGAACGTTTGAAACAGATAGTTTCAGCACTCGTTCAAGAAACACTTCCCAACTACAGAAATCCAATTCCACGAGGAACGTTACTTAATGAAGCTTACATAGATAGTCAAAAAACCGCATATTTGGATTTTTCACACCATCTTACAGACGGGCATATCGGTGGAACAACAGCTGAATTATTAACAGTAACTGCCATTCTTAAAACTGTCTTTGACGCGTTTCCCAACGAAATTATACATGTCCAGATTCTTATTGACGGTGAAGAAAAGGAAACGCTTGCTGGACATTTGGACCTCTCACAACCTCTGCGATTTTGAGGCACAGCTATTTTAACTTTAACCGCGCTATTAGAATATAAATGGAGAGAAATTTGTGAAACTCATCGTTGGACTCGGCAATCCCGGTCCACGGTACGAGCGGACCAAACACAATATCGGCTTCCGAGTGATTGATGCGATTTACACCAAAATACAATTGGAGCAAAACACTGAAAGTGTCTCTGGGAAGCGCGTAAGTTCTATCTGTCAATCGCTCGTCACACAGGCTATACTACACGAGTCCTCTATCATTCTTGCCAAGCCGATGACATACATGAACAATAGCGGTTCTGCTGTCGCTGCCCTCGTCAATCGGTTTGAAGTACCGCTTACGGATATCTGTATCGTCTACGATGATATTCACTTAGACATTGGGACAATCCGGATACGGCAAAAGGGAAGTGCCGGTGGCCAGAAAGGCATGCAATCTATTATTTATCACCTTGGAACAACTGAGCTCCCTCGCTTACGCATCGGTATCGGTGAGCCTGTCGGAGACTTAACAGATTATGTCCTCTCAGAATTCTCCAAAGAAGAAGAGATTGAGATTGAAGAGACTGTTAAACGTGCAGTTGAAGCAGCTGAAACCTTTATCCGAGACGGTATTCTAACAGCAATGAATAAATTTAACGGTCGCTAAACAGGAAAATGGAATCACGCCTACAGAGAGGTAATGAAATGGATCAAAAGTATCGTATACAGAATGTTGAAAACATACCGAGTCCTGCACTCGTTGTCTATCTACCACTGGTGCAACAGAATATAGAACGCGCGATAGCAACTGTAGATGGTAATGTCTCAAAACTCAGACCCCATGCAAAGACACACAAAACTGCAGAGATAATTAAAATGGAACGGGAAGCGGGAATCCTCAAACATAAATGTGCCACACTGCGAGAAGCAGAAATGCTCGCGCAAGGCGGGATAGAGGATATTTTAATTGCTTACCAAATGGTAGGTCCCAATATCAACCGCTTTCTTTCACTACAGCAACGATATCCAAATGCTGATTTCAAGGTAATTGTTGACCATCAAGAACCGGTAACTGCCCTTTCTGCAGCAGCAGAGAAGCTCGGATTGAGCGTTAAAGTTATGCTCGATCTTGATGTCGGAATGCATCGAACAGGTGTACCTGTCGGTGATACTGCAGTGGAGATATACGATGCCATTAACCAATCAGATAGTTTACAGCCATGGGGTTTGCATGTATACGACGGACATATCCACGATGAAGATTTAACAGCACGCAAAGATGCCTGCAATCAAAGTCTTGCACAAGTTGAAAAGATGCAAGCGCTGCTTTCTGCTAAAGGACTTGCTGTGCCGTTGATTGTGATGGGTGGCACCCCTACATTTCCTGTCTATGCTGAAACACCTGGGGTTGAGGCATCGCCAGGGACCTTTATTTTTCATGACTACGGTTACACTAACCGATATCCCGACCTCGGCTTCATCCCTGCAGCGCTGTTACTGAGCCGCGTTATTAGTATACCCACTCCAAATCTTGTCACGCTCGATTTAGGGCATAAGGCAATAGCAGCTGATCCTGATGGCGTGCGCGGAATTATCCTAAATATTGAAAATGCTGAAGTGGACAAGCAACACGAGGAACATTGGGCAGTAAATGTACCTAAAGGGACACCCATACAGATCGGACAAGAGGTTTATGTCTGTCCGACACATATCTGTCCATGTGTTGCGTTACATCCGTTTTATTATGTGATAGATGCCGATGGATATTGTCAGGGAACGTGGGAGGTCACTGCGCGGAATCGAAGCCTTTCATAATCAAAGACAGAGGTTAAGAGTTCTGTTAGTTTATCCGTATAAAACATCGTTCGGAAATCAATTTGAGGACGATATCACATGCATATCAAGTCAAGCAAAATCTACATAATAATTCGTATTTTCAGGATGACAGGATTTATTAATATTGATTGTTATTAAGTACTGCATCTTGTAAGAAATCCCAGGACGATTTTTTATTATTCAAATATTAGAACAATAAGCTTTGGAAGGAGAAGCAACTTGTCAGAAATTACCTATCTTCACGCACGAGAAATACTGGATTCACGAGGTAACCCTACGGTTGAAGTTGACGTTAATTTAGCATCAGGCGCGTTTGGACGTGCGGCGGTCCCGTCGGGGGCATCTACAGGTGAACACGAAGCAGTTGAACTTCGTGATAAAGATGCAGATCGCTACTTAGGCAAAGGTGTCCAGAAAGCTGTTGAAAATGTCAACACTGTAATAGCGGATGCTCTTGCGGGGGAAGATGTTTTCGCGCAAAACCAAATTGATACTACTATGTGTGAACTTGATGGCACTGATAACAAGAGCCATCTCGGTGCAAATGCCATCTTAGGTGTCTCCCTCGCTGTTGCAAAAGCTGCTGCGGATGAACTCGGACAATCTCTTTTTCGTTATATCGGCGGAACAAACGCTAAAGAACTCCCGCTGCCGATGATGAACATTCTAAATGGCGGTTCGCATGCCGACAATAACGTGGATATCCAAGAGTTTATGGTGATGCCCGCGGGGGCAAGCAATTTCACTGAAGCGCTCCGTATGGGAGCGGAAATTTTTCATAGCCTTAAAGCGGTCTTGCGAGATCGAAATTGTAACACTGCAGTTGGTGATGAAGGTGGCTTTGCCCCTGATTTAGGTTCTAATGAAGAAGCCATAGCAGTGATTATTGAGGCTATTGAACGTGCAAAATATGTTCCTGGTGAGGATGTGCTATTGGCATTGGATGCTGCCTCAAGTGAATTTTACAACCGTGATACCGGCACTTATGAATTAAAGGCCGAAGCACAACCAACCAAATCACCTGAAGAGATGGTCCGTTTTTATGCAGAGCTCTGTGAAAAATATCCGATCGTTTCAATTGAAGATGGTATGGACGAAAACGATTGGGAAGGTTGGAAATACTTGACTGAGACTATCGGCGATAGGGTACAACTTGTTGGTGATGATCTTTTTGTTACCAATACCACTCGATTGCAGCAAGGAATTGACGGGAACATCGGTAATTCTATCCTCATCAAAGTAAATCAGATAGGAACTTTAACAGAAACCCTTGATGCGATTGAACTTGCCCGACGTTTCAACTATACTGCTGTTGTTTCTCATCGGTCGGGTGAAACCGAAGATACCACTATTTCTGACCTTGTCGTTGCCACTAATGCAGGACAGATAAAAACAGGCTCGCTTTCACGTACCGACCGTGTTTGTAAATATAACCAACTCCTCCGTATAGAGGAAGAACTTGGTGATAGTGCTATTTTTGCTGGCAGGAAAGTTTTCTATAATTTGGCAGATTTTCGCTAAAATCCTGTTTTTGTATTGGGACGGTGCTTATGCTGTTCCAATACATTCTTTCTATAGTAGATTTTAGAATTACTTGAACACCCTACATCGGCGAGGTTAGGAAACCTCGCCTACCGGGAGACGAGAGTGCCAATTTATTTTTATAATTTACTATAAAGGTTCACATTATGCGTATTTTTCGCGCAATTTTACTTATCATCGCGTTAGCCCTACTCATAGTTAGTGTCAGACAATTTATGCGCGGTTATGCAGACTGGGAACAAGCGCAAATTGATGAGAAAAGATACCAAGCGGAAATACGGGAGTTGGAAACCGAACGCGATCGACTTAAGCAGCGTGTTGAACTGCTAAAAAATGACACCTTAACCAAAGAGCGTCTTGTCAGAAAGAGGTTTGGTTATATCAAACCTGGTGAAATCAAATACAAAATAGTTAAACCCGAACAACCGGAATAATTTCTGACTTCAAATATAACCTTAGCACGCTGTAGTCAAATACCTCACTTTTAATCAATCTTTATATGAAATCGAAATAGAGAAAAACACAGTAAACCCATCCATACCTCGCTATTTATCCTATAAACCTTTTGCAATATTGAATAATTTCAGTTATAATTGAGAATAATACAAATAAGTGAATCAGTTATAATCTCTCCTTAAAAAGTTGACGTGTTGCTACCATCACGAAATGTAGGACAATTTGATGTACACAGAAAATAATCGCCGGAACCTTCTACCTAAGTTGATTGCTATATGTGGACTTCTCCTGCTTTTCATTTTAGTCATTAATGCTGTGCAGGTTTTTGAGAAGGAGGTATTTCAGCCACCCACACCTAAAGTTGGCGTCAAAGAAACGCGTCCGAAATCTGTTAAGGTTGAGGCAAAGGAAATTCGTCCAGAGTCCGTTAGGCGGAGGGACGCTCTTGATACGAAACTATGGCCTGACGGATTCCGACTCTACCGCTATTATTGGGTTGGCGGCGCTGTTGTTTACGTGGCAGAGATGGACCGTGATGCGAAAAACCTAAGATTCGATGTGGAACTCGCCAATTCCCAAATTCTCAGACGTGAAACAATTACCGGTGCTACGCGACGACTCAAAAAAAGAGGAATACAACCTTTAGCAGGTGTTAACGGAAGTTTTGGGATTCGTGAAGATAGTTACGGACGTGGCGGAATGATCTTTAACCTTTATATTCAAAAGGGTGAACTCATTAGTATCCCCAAATTGATTGATAGATGGGGCTATTCTCCACCTTCACCGTGGGGTGAAACGAGTTTTGGAGTTACGCCAGATGATGAATTTCTCTTGGACGCCGTTTACTTAAACGGTAGTCTCCAAATTGGCGAGGAAACTCTCAAGATAGACGCGATCAATCAAATTTGCGATTCGTATTGTCCAGTAGTACTTTACACGCCTCGTTTTGGTACGTCAACTTTAACGCGCCGATGTTACGAATTCACCCTAAAAAAACTGACGCTTCCGCTTACCGGAAAATACACGAGTCGTTTCGTTGTGACTGCAGTTAACCCACGCGGTAACAGTATCATTCCGTCTGATGGTGTTGTTCTTGCAATAGAGCCGCGCTTGGCAACGCATTGGTATAAGCAAATTACGAAATCTTCGACTGGTGTATTGGATATTGCGCTCACACCTGAAAAATGGCAAACAATTCAAGAAGGTATCGGTGGAAATTTGCGCCTTTTACGAGATGGAGAAATTGAACCGGAATTAATTGAGTTTGCACGGGGCAGAAACAGTAGCGCTTACAGACACAGCAACGCTGCGCATCAGCACCCACGTAGCGCTTTAGGATTTAACGATGAGAAACTCTTTCTTATTGTTGTTGATGGCAGAAAATCCGGATATAGCCTGGGAATGACTCTTTATCAGATGGCGAATTTTTTCAATGATATTGGGATCAAACACGCTATTAACTTTGATGGTGGTAGTTCTTCCGCCTTGTGGGCATTGGGCAAAATTGTGAACCGCCCTGCACATCCTTTTGAACGGCCTATTTTCAACGTGGCGTTGATTCGCACCAGAGAAAAATAACCGCATGAAACCACGATACATCATCCTATTTGCACTACTGTTAACCGCTTGTTCAAATAGGAACACCCCACAAGCAGTCACTGAAGATTTTATCTATAACTACTATAAACTTGCTAACCAAGAAGCAGCCCTTCAGTTAACCTCTGGACTTGCCACAGAAATGTTGGAAGCCGAAATCGTCCGATTGCAAGAGGTGCGTGCGCCAGGCACCCCTGCCCCCGAAATGCCGAAAATGGAATATAAACAGACCGGAAAAGAAACATCCAATGAAGTTGAAAACGTAACACATGTATTATTCAATTATCAATTGACAATCAAAAATCGCGGCGGCACAGCCACACATACCCGAAAAGTTGTTATTACCACCGAAAATATAGAAGGGCAATGGAAAGTTGTCAATTTTGATGAATACTAAAAAGTGTTGCAGTTTGAAGTGACGCGGGAATCCTAATCTTATCTAATGGAAGTTTTCCATGAAAACTGGCAAGGTAGCAATTTTTACAACCCCACAAACTCCTTTGGAATTTCGGGAATATCCGATCCCATCCGTAACAGCCGATGACATGCTCGTCCGAATCCGGATGGCAAACATCTGCGGATCCGATTTGCATTTCTGGCGAGGGCACGGCCCCAAAATCGCAAGCGGGATCCCACAAGTGCTGGGGCATGAAATGATCGGTACGATTGAAGCGATGGGACGAAATATCCGAAGTGACAGCATAGGACAACCGCTAACTGAAGGCGACCGAATCGTTTACTCCTATTTCAAGCCGTGTCAACGCTGTTGGATGTGTCTCAACGGAAAACCTGGATGTCCAAATCGCTACAGAGATTGGCTCGGTGTTTCAAGTGAACAACCGCCGCACTTCCACGGCGCATACGGTGAATATTACTACATGAAAGCGGGACATTGGGTCTTTAAAGTGCCTGATGAACTGTCGGACACGCTTGTTTCTCCGATAAACTGTGCCTTATCGGAAGTGATTTACGGACTTAATCAGATCGGTATCACACTGGGAGATACGGTTGTTATCCAAGGAGCAGGTGGACTTGGACTTTATGCAACAACAGTAGCAAGGGAGATGGGTGCTGGGAAAATCATTGTTCTTGATCGGATTCAAGCACGTCTTGCGCTTGCTCAGGAGTTTGGCGCGGACTACACCCTCAACGTTGATGAACTTGAAATGCAGGAACGCGTTGATTATGTCCTTGACCAAACCAGTGGCATCGGTGCGGACCTTATCGCTGAATTTGTTGGTTCACCGCGTGTTCTCGCTGAAGGTGTAGAAATGCTTCGATGGGGTGGCCGTTATCTCTGGATAGGAAACATCAATCTCGGATTCCCAACGGAAATTGACCCTGGCAATATCGTTCGGTGCAGCAAAACGATTCGAGGTGTGATTGTCTATGAACCGTGGGTAATCCCGCGTGCGCTTGATTTTCTAACCCGCACACGAGACAAATATCCGTTCCATAAAATTATCTCTGATACCTTCCCGTTTGACAATATTAACGACGCTTTCTCTTACGCTGATGACGGTTCTGCTATCCGAGTTGGATTGGAATTTGGGGCTATGGCAAAAAATGCGTAACTACAGAAAATTTAAAGATTATCATATTGAACAATTGCGCGATCCAGAGGACGCAAAGATATATCTTTCGGTAGCACTTGAGGATTATGAGAAAAATGAAGACATAGATGCTTTTTTACTTGCAGTCAGAGATGTAGCGGAGGCTCAAGGAGGTATATCCAAGTTAGCCGAAAGTGTTAGTCTTACCGATGAAGGACTTTACAACATTCTTTCTGTAAACGGGAATCCACAACTTAATATGATACGCAGAATATTACACGAATTAGGGTTTAAATTTTCGATAGAGGCACGAGAGGCACGCGAAAGACATCTACAAGCACAGTAAAAAGTTATTCTCTGTGTTACGGATAAATGGCAATTTATGAGTAATTCTATTCAAATGCCTTCTTCCCTCTACATTCACATCCCATTTTGCGCTACGAAGTGCTACTATTGCGCTTTCAACACCTATTCTTTCCACAAGGAACAAGCGAAAACTTACCTAGACGCGCTCCAAACGGAGATGCAACTTTACGCTTCACGAACCGCTCCCTTGCAAACAATTTTCATTGGCGGCGGCACCCCTTCTATCCTTTCTGCCAACGCTTTGGGGCAATTGTTTACCGATATACAGAAACATTTTCAGATATGTCCTGATTCTGAAATTACTGTAGAATGTAATCCGGGCACCGTTGATGGTGAAAAGCTCAGTGTCATGAAAAATGCTGGTATCAATCGGCTCAGTTTCGGTTTGCAAGCGATGCAGGATGAAACATTACATCAGTTAGGTAGAATTCATAATGTTGAGGAATTCCTACACAGTTATCATTTAGCACGCGAATACGACTTTGACAATATCAATATAGATTTAATTTTTGCCCTTCCAAAGCAGACGATGGAAGCATGGCAGCATACCTTAAGTGAGACAATTTCACTTGAGCCAGAACATATCTCTGCCTACAATCTCGTCATGGAAGAGTCAACACCGTTTTATGACTGGTGGAAAGCTGGGAAACTTGTCCTCCCTGCCGAAGACATTGAAGCGGATATGTTCCAATACACTATTGAAACACTCACCTCGTACGGATATACGCACTATGAAATCTGCAATTTTGCCCGACCAAACCGAGAAGTTAGACATAACCTTGTATACTGGAATAATGAGGAATATATCGGGTTAGGCGTTGGGGCATGCGGTTATGTTGATGGTGTGCGTTATGCCAACATCCGAGGCATCTCCTCTTACATTGAGGCACTCTGTCAACACAAAAAACCGATTTCAGAGACTGAGCGTTTAACAGGGCATGCTGAAAAAGCAGAAACCCTCATGCTTTCACTCCGTAAACGAGAAGGTATCTGTTTAGCGGATTATGAGCAGCGTTTTGGCGAGAAACTTGAAGTAGCATTTGGGGATACTATTCAAAAATGGATGGATTTAGAGTTGTTGGAGCAGAACGGGACACATTTTCGTTTTACCCGCCGCGGACTTTTCTTGGCAAATGAAGTTTTTGTGGAATTGATGTGAAGGCACCAATAGAAGCAAGTTTTTGCCATATATCTTGAGCAGTTTGTATTTCGCTGACCATGCTAACTCCTTATTAGCACTCTAAATTTGAAGTGATTATAGAAATAACTGGAAAAGGTGAATTAGACACAATCCTTGTATGACTTCAGAAGATAAACCTGATACAATAGCGGGTTTTTGCATAGGTCGTCTAATAAGTATCTTTGAATAACGAAATATTTTTAAGCATAACAAAAATGGTAGCGTTTTATTTATTCCAATTTTGTTATGCTTAAATCTTAAAATTGCTTGTTCCAGAGTTTTTTTGAGAAAAATATCACAAAAATGCAAATCCCAAAACTACTTATTGCGTAAATTTATGTTGAGTTAGTAGATTGATCAGAGGTTGTAATTCACTTCTTGATGTATTTTCATACCACTTGTTAAAATTCCTGACTTGCCACGACATACGCCTTCAAGTGTTCCAACGCACTGCCATCATCCATCACCAATTGTACGTGTTTGATAGCAATGTGTGGATCAGGACATATCCCTAACAGATAATCCACCATAGCCGTGTTCAGCAAAATCCTATCGTAAATATGTCCTTTTTCACCTGATAGTGCAGCTACGCCTGCGTCCGCGAAGGCATCCGCACTTACAATCTCTGGTCGTGGATTCAGGGCATATTCAAACCCATATTTTTTCGGCTCGATATCCATTGCAAAGTCTTCACGTTGTCCATCTACACACCGGAATCCTTGAGAGTAGTTGACCGCCATCCTATCAGGAGTAGAGGGTTTGCCAAGTCGGAGTGCGTAATGGCTCGTGCCTTCCTCCCCTTTAATGGCAACTGCAGCCTGAAAACCGCGTTCCTGCGCCAATTGGAGTAAGGGTTTTTCATAGCCGATGTGATAATAACCAAGTACCATGTAGTTTGCTTTTCGGGCAGTAAAGAATTGTTGTGCCTTTTCAGTAGCAGCCCACGGCGGACGTTTCTTTATATGCACGCGTAACTCACGGACACCATAAGCCCCAGGCGAATATTCACGCTGACTGATATAGCCAAATCCGACCGATTTGTTTGTGATGAGTGAAGCAGTCTGTTCAAGAGATAGGTCCGTCTTTGCACCGAGTGCTTGTAAAATTGCCTCTTCCGTCACACCATTTTTCGGTGGCATCAGATCAACACTATGAAGGAGCGAAGGTTCTCCTAACGCGGCACGCACCGCAGCAACAAAAAGTGTAGGACGAAAATAACGCGTCGCACCGTCGTAAGGTTGTCCAAAGTGCGTAAGCGTCCCCACATCAATTGGGCAGACTTGTTCCGGTCCGAAATAAGCATCAAGGTATCCCCGCACCTCTTCGTAGGTTTCCCTATTCATTCGTTGGCCAATAAGCGCAGCAGCTTTGAGTGCAGGTTTAACGTCATCGGTGAGGATAGCCTCACACACCTGACGGGTTTCAGCATAACTTAAATGTTTTGCCCTTAATATCTTCTCTAATGCCTTGACAACGATAGCTTCTGTTGGATTTGTCGGAACATATCCAAGTTCTGGGTTCATGAGAAATTGAATCTCTTCGGAAAGACGAGGTCCTAATATGGGTTGGTATTTCTGGAACGCTGCTTTCTCTGCTGGACTCCACTGTGTTGCTTCAGGAAAATATTTGCGGAGTGTCATTGCTGCGAAAAACGCCCCCATCTGTGCCTCTGAAACAGCTTCTTTTTCTGTCAACTCCCCTTCTAAAGACTTTAAAATAGTTTCAAGAACAGCATCAGGTTGTGGGGTATCATCAGCTTTCTTTCCTAACGGACGGGTTTGGTGTGGTCCAGTGCAAACTCTCGCTTGTGCTTCAAGCAGTTCTTCATTAGGACCGGGATATTTTGGCGTGTACATTTTCTCATTCCTCTATTTCAGTATCTATTGGTTAAATATATCACATGCGGTGTTTATAATCAAATCCAAAACGCTGAAAGTCCATTCAATAAACTTGACATGACATAAAAAAGAAGATATAATAGTGAACGCTGATACGAAACAACTCATTTTAAATCTATATTTAGATCAATCCACTCAATTCATTGTAATGCTATTGACAATCACAACGACATATTCACCCGCGACAGATCTTGGGTATCTGTTGCATAAGCACCCTGAGCGACTTCAAACTTTTGACCTTGCTTTCGGACAGGTGCACGTTTTTTATCCTGAAGCGAATACAGAAAAATGTACCGCTGCTTTATTACTTGATGTTGATTCTGTTGGATTAGTCCGGCGTTATCGTGGACAGATTAGAGAGAATTTCGCATTAGCCGAATATGTCAACGACCGTCCTTATGTTGCCTCCTCATTTATGAGTGTAGCAATCGCCAGGGTTTTTAACAGTGCTTTATCTGGAAAAAGTAAAGAACGTCCTGAACTTGCAGAAACACCTATACCTTTAAGTGCAAAGTTGTCTACGTTGCCATGCCGAGGTGGAGAGAAATTTTTGAGACGACTTTTTGAACCGCTCGGTTATTCTGTAGAAGCGAAAAGATACGCCCTGGATCCACAGTACCCAGATTGGGGCGAAAGCCGTTATTTTACCGTCACGCTTGATAAAATTTGCTGTTTGAGTGAACTGCTAACACATCTTTACGTCTTAATTCCGGTGCTTGATGATGAAAAACACTACTGGGTTGACCAGGCAGAGATAGAAAAACTATTGAAACACGGCAGTGATTGGCTATCCGAGCATCCTGAACAAGAATCAATTGTTAATCGTTACCTAAAATATCAACGTAGACTTACTCGTCAAGCACTTTCGCAATTGCGGGAAACAGATGTTGAAGATGTTGAAGAGCAGATGCAGGAAGAAGCGCAAATTGAAGAACGGCTTGGCCTGCACGAAATCCGTTTAACCAAGGCGATTGAAGTAATTAAACAGTCTGGGGCGAAACGGGTTCTTGATTTAGGGTGTGGAGAAGGAAAACTTCTTCGCAAACTGATGGCAGAAAAACAGTTTGAAGAGATTGTAGGTGTAGATGTTTCACATCAATCACTGAAAATCGCACAACAGCGGTTGCATTTTGATCGGTTGCCAGACAAGCAGAAGGAACGGATCAAGTTTTTGCAAGGGTCGCTCTGCTATCGAGATAGCAGGTTAGAAGGATACGATGCAGCAGCTGTGATAGAGGTAATTGAACATTTAGATGCTCCACGGCTATGGGCTTTTGAAAGCGTGCTTTTTGAGTCTGCTTGTCCCCAAACAGTTGTGTTGACAACGCCTAACGTAGAATATAATGTAAAGTTTGAGAACCTGCCAGTAGGACAATTTCGACACAAAGATCATCGTTTTGAGTGGACACGCACTGAATTTCAATCATGGGCATCAGATGTTTCTAAACGTTTCGGTTATGCAGTAATGTTTTATCCAATCGGCCCAACAGATGAAGTGGTAGGTTCACCTACTCAAATGGCAGTGTTCACCTGTGAAAGTGAGGATAAATCGGGATTAAAAATCCCTTCTACAAGAGAGTTTGGTGAGAATTGAAGGGTTCTGAAAAGTTTTTGCTGTATTGATCAGAAAAACAGTTCACAATATGATTTATAGAAACTATGTTAATCAAAATTCCTGATCCTTCACTTGTGATCCTTATTGGTGCTTCAGGTTCGGGTAAGTCTACTTTTGCCCGGAAGCATTTTAAACTGACCGAGATCCTTTCGTCTGATTTTTGCCGAGGGTTGGTTTCTGATGACGAAACTGACCAGTCTGCAACGACTGATGCGTTTGAAGTGCTGCATTTCATCGCTGCGAAGCGGCTTGCTGCTGGAAAATTGACGGTGATTGATGCAACAAACGTTCAACCTGATGCGCGGAAATCGTTGCAAGCTCTGGCAAAAGAATATCATTATTTAACTGCTGCCATTGTCTTAAACTTGCCAGCGAAACTCTGTCAAGAGAGAAACGATGCGCGTCCAGATCGAGATTTTAAACCACATGTCGTTCGTAATCAGACAAGTCAACTTCGCAGATCACTACGTGGTCTTAAACGCGAAGGCTTTCGTAATTTTCTATATGTGATGTCTTCACCAGAAGAGGTTGAATCTGCTCAAGTTGAACGGCAACTGTTGTGGACAAATCGTAAGGATGAGATAGGGCCATTTGACATAATTGGCGATATTCACGGATGTTTTGACGAACTTGTAAAGCTTCTTGAAAAACTCGGTTATGAAATTTCAAATCAACCGAATGGTAAAACAATTATTAAACATCCACAGGGTAGAAAAGCTGTTTTTGTAGGGGATTATGTTGATCGAGGTCCAAAGGTTGTTGAAGTGTTACGTTTGGTAATGGAAATGCATAAAAAAGGCGTTGCAATTTGTGTTCCAGGAAATCATGATACAAAGCTGGCTCGTGCGCTCAGAGGGAAAAATGTGAATCGGACGCACGGGTTAGCAGAGTCGCTTGCGCAATTAGAAAAAGAATCGGAGGCATTTAAGATAGACATAGCAGAATTTATTGACGGGTTAGTAAGCCACTATGTTCTTGACAACGGAAAACTGGTAGTAGCACATGCTGGCATGAAAAAGGAATTTCAAGGAAGAGCGTCTGGGCGCGTTCGGGAATTTTCACTTTATGGCGAAACCACTGGAGAAACAGATGAATTTGGCTTCCCTGTCCGGCTTAATTGGGCTGAAGAATATCGTGGTGATGCGAATGTTGTTTATGGACATACGCCTGTTGCTGAACCGCAATGGATAAATCGCACAATTAACATTGATACAGGATGCGTTTTCGGAGGTAATTTGACAGCGTTACGCTATCCCGAAAAGGAGCTTGTTTCTGTCCCTGCCTACCAAACATATTACGAACCTGTTAGACCACTGTTTGAGGAATCGGATAAACAAAGCCCATCAGAAATGCGAGTTGATGATGGCATCTTGAATATCAATGATGTGATAGGGAGACGAGTGATTAGCACTCGATTAAATCACAATGTGACAATACGTGAAGAGAATACGGTCGCAGCACTTGAGGTGATGAGTCGTTTTGCAATAGACCCAAAGTGGCTCATCTATCTACCTCCGACAATGTCTCCAACTGAAACCTCAAGCAAACCCAATCTGCTTGAACATCCTGCTGAAGGCTTTGCTTATTATCGGAATCAGGGTGTGTCTCAAGTTATTTGGCAAGAAAAGCACATGGGATCACGAGCTGTCGTGATTGTATGCAAAAGCGCCGAAACAGCAAAAAAGCGTTTTAACATATCAGACGATAGCATAGGCGTTTGTTATACACGCACTGGTAGACCATTTTTTCATAATGTGTTAATGGAAACTGAATTGTTGAGACAAGTGAAACAAGCAGCGGACAGTGTCGGGTTTTGGGAGCTCTTGGATACGGATTGGTTTTGTATTGATTGTGAGTTAATGCCGTGGTCTGTAAAAGCGCAAGAATTGTTACGACAACAGTACGCGCCCGTTGGCACATCTGCAGGTGTCGCTGTTGAAGAGGTAGTTACGACTTTAGAAACCGCTGAGAAACGGGGAATTCAGGTGAATGACATATTAGATACTTATCGGCAACGCGCTATTGCAGTCAGTGAATATGTCAGCGCATATCAGCAATATTGTTGGGATGTGCAATCTATCGCGGATCTGAAACTTGCTCCGTTTCATCTATTAGCAACGGAAGGTACTGTGCATTTTGATAAAGACCACCTGTGGCATGTAGAGATGCTTTCAAAACTGTGTAATTCTGATGACGAGCTGTTATTTGCCACATCCTATGGCACGGTCGATCTAACTGACGAAACGAGTGAAACAGAGGCGATCTCTCAATGGGAAAAACTCGTTACAGGTGGCGGTGAAGGTGTCGTTATCAAACCATTAGATTTTATTGTTAAAGGTAAACGTGGATTGGTTCAACCTGCTGTGAAATGTCGCGGTAGAGAATATCTTCGTATAATTTATGGTCCTGAATATACATTGCCCCACAATTTAGAACGTCTCCGATCCAGAGGATTGTCGCACAAACGTGCGCTTGCTATCCGCGAATTTGCATTGGGTGTAGAGGCACTTGAACGGTTTGTGCGCCGTGAACCGTTATCAAAAGTACATGAATGTGTTTTCGGTGTATTGGCACTTGAAAGTGAAACAGTTGATCCAAGGCTATAGCAGCCGATCAATTATTGAAGAAATTGTGTGACAATTACAACATAACTGAGAAATGAAGATTCATAATTTTCAATTATTTTTTCCTGTACTCATTTTTAGTGCTATATTCGCAGTATGCGGATGCCAAGACTCCGCTCCAACTGACAAGCCGCAAAAAGATTCTGAAGTCGTGCTGCAGGACTACATGCTTACAGCAGATGAAACCTGGGAACCTGAAAAAATTTATATAGTTCATGGGACGCTGGAAATTGCGCCCAACGTCGTACTTGAGATATTACCAGGAACTGTTGTAAAATTTGCTCGTGATGCATACGTTAAGGTCCGAGGGAAACTGAAAATCGGAACGCCGTTGGTTGGGGTTGAGTTGGGTGAACTCGTTTACTTGACCTCAAACAATAGCAACCCACAATCAGGTGATTGGAACGGTATCCTATTCGATCATACTCATGATTCGGTAAGTTTCCTCAGGCGGGCAGTAGTGGAATATGCCACGGTGGCGCTTGACATCAAGACAAGTTCTCCAACAGTAACAGATTGTACGTTCCGCAATAATGAAACAGCATTCGCCCTGGACGGAAGTAACGCAAAAATTCAGCATAATGCCATTCATGATAATGACACTGGTATTAGTACCATTGGGCGCCAAACCCGCCCTCGAATTGAAAGAAATTACATAACCAAAAATGGTACTGGGATTTTCTGTGAGAATGTACAGTCCATCATTCAGAATAATAATTTTGAAAATAATAATTTTGCGTTGAGGTTAAATGTAAAATTCGATCTTAGTATTTCTAACAATTGGTGGGGAACAGTTGTCAATGAAGAAATTGATAGGTTCATCTTAGATTCCAATGACTCAAACATTGTAACAAAACCTCTTGGCACGGTCCATTATGAACCGATTGCTGAAACACGTTTCACAGATGCTGGCCCTCGGGAGTAAAAGTTATGTCGTTAACAATTTTGAATGTCTCTCAAAATCATTATATTCGCGGTGGATCAGACCGGTACTTTTTTACGATGGCGGAATTACTGGAAAAACATGGACATCATGTAATTCCATTTACAGCAAAAGATCCCAAAAATGAACCGACAGAATGGGATCAGTATTTTCCACGTGGGGCAGATTTTGAAAATCCGGGCCCAATTGATCTACTACGTTTTTTATATTCACGTGATGCTGTTAAATCGATTCAAAGGTTGTTGAACAATAGAGATGTGGATATTGCGCATTTTCATATCTACTATGGTAAGTTAACTGCGTCAATTTTAGGTAGCCTAAAAAAAGTTGGCATACCACTTATTCAAACATTGCATGAATACAAAATAACTTGTCCGGTCTATAGCCATCTGTCAAACGATGAAATTTGTGAAGCGTGTGCGGGGAAACATTTTTGGCGTGCACTGCCAAAGCGGTGTAATAGAGGTTCATTTGCACGCACAGCTCTGAGTGTTACTGAATCTTATGTCTCTCGTTTTCTCGGTTCAGTTGATAAGTTTGATCATTTCATTTCAGTCTCTCATTTTCTGAGAAAAAAAATGATACAACATGGGATGCCTGAAGAAAAAATTTCGACGGTTCACAACTTTACAGATGTCTCCGATATAACCCCGAATTTCTCAGTTGGTGAATATGTGCTTTATTTTGGAAGGGTGCATCGGAGTAAAGGTATTTTGACACTCATAGAGGCTGCTGCTCCGTTGAAACAGGTACCGATCTATATTGTTGGTGATGGTGAAGCGATGCCTGAAGTACGACAGATTATAGAGCAAAATGGATGTGAACATATTCATCTCTTGGGCTTTAAACAAGGTGACGAACTCCGTGACTTGATTCTAAACAGTATTTGTACAGTTTTGCCCTCCGAATGGTATGAAAATTGTCCTATGTCAGTTTTAGAATCCTTTGCCTACGGAAAAGCGGTGATAGGTGCGGATATAGGCGGTATTCCAGAATTAATTGACAACAATGTAGACGGTTTTCTTGTTCCCTCCGCTGGAACAGAAGCACTTCGAGAAAAATTGTTGTGGATGTTCGAACATAAAGTCGAAGCCGCTGAGATGGGAAAAGTTGGGCGCCATAAAATGGAAACGGAATTTAACGCCGATATTCACTATGAAAAGATTATGAATGTGTATCGGAAATTTTTGTAATTGAATTAAATTTTGATATGAAATTAAACACTGCTTTCAAAAAGGTAATCTACATCTTCCGACTAAACAAGGTGGCTCATGTCAAGAATGAATGCAGGTTTAAGTTGGACGATCTGTGAAAGTTAGCTCCAACAAGTTTCAGGAACAAAATCAGATTCAGAAAAATGAGTACTGCCAACCAATTGCGAAGAATCGACAACTGCTATAGGTAGGAGTAGGTTTGCCCTTTCGCCACAACCGAAATTTAGCACATAAATTAGGAGGAATAAAAAATGGAACACACAACCCGAATTGAACTCGAAAATCTAAAAGATCTATTTTTAGCTGAAGCAGACGTTATCAAGCCTGAAGATGTCCGCAGGCTTACCGTTGAAGACGCACTTGTTGATACCGGTGCAACGGGACTCTGCCTCCCCAAATCGCTTATTGAACAGCTCGGACTCACACCGCTCCGAAATATCCGGGTGCAAACTGCAAACGGTCCCGCAGAACGCACCTTTTATTCAGAAGTGAAATATACTGTATTGGAACGGAGCCATTCCATACAGGTAACAGACCTCCCTGAGGACGCACCTGTTCTTGTCGGACACATGGTTTTAGAGGCACTTGACCTCTGTGTTGACATGAGAAAAGGATTGATTCACAATCCAGCACATGATGGAGAATGGACAATAAAGATACTCTAACATTGGGGAAATACTGCTAATACCTATGTTTAGGTACTAACTCCTATGAAAACCACTCACAAAATCCTTTTTCAAGATTCACGTGATTTGAAAAATATTCCATCAGAAAGTGTTGATCTGATTGTCACCTCACCACCTTATCCTATGATTCAGATGTGGGATGAAATGTATGGTAATCAGAATCCAGATATCCAAAGTGCGTTAGCTAGCGGCGATGGAAAATTAGCTTATGCGTTAATGCACGAGATTCTTGATGCTGTATGGAATGAAGTATTTAGGATCTTAAAAAACGGTAGATTTGCTTGTATTAATATAGGTGATGCAACAAGGACAGTAAAAGGTAATTTTTGTTTGTATCCGAATCACGCGAGAATCTTGACTCATCTTTTAAATATAGGGTTTTCAGCACTACCCGATATCCTTTGGCGAAAACAGGCCAACACCCCTAACAAATTTATGGGATCGGGTATGTTACCTGCAGGTGCTTATGTAACACTAGAACACGAATATATTCTAATTGTGAGAAAAGGCTTCAAAAGAGAATTCAAAACAGAGAAAGAAAAAGAAAACAGACGTGAAAGCGCACTGTTTTGGGAAGAACGGAATATATGGTTTTCCGATGTTTGGACAGACATTAAAGGAAAATGTCAGAAACTATCAAATAATATATCACGATTAAGGAGTGCGGCATTTCCCTATGAGTTGGCATATCGACTCATCAACATGTATTCTGTGAAAGGGGATATGGTTCTTGATCCGTTTTTAGGTACGGGTACAACCACTGCTGTCGCAATGACATCCGGGCGTAGTAGCATCGGTGTTGAAATTGATAAGAGTTTTGAACAGGCGATTCATCCGATTACATGCAGTATTGTCAATTTTTCAAACGATTATCTGCACGATAGATTGCTAAGACATTTTGAGTTTGTCAAAAATAGAATGGAAAATTCAGGTTCGTTGAAATATACAAATAGACATTATAGATTTCCGGTAGTGACGAGTCAAGAGCAGTTTATTTTGTTCAATAATTTAGAAGAAGTTCAAGGCTGCGGAGATAATATCTTTGAAATCAGATATTCAGAGAAACCGCGAACTTTAAATTTTGAATAAATATCAGAATCCTTGAGCGAAAAGAAAATGAAGTCTTACAATAGAAATTTGCAACTTAATATATTCAATGAGCAGTAACCTCATATCAGACAAAGAGTTATTATGAAAATAAAACTAAAAAATGCTGAGATTCAGGAATATGTAGTGAAAACTCCGACTTACGAATTTCCTAAGTACACGACTCAATTAATAAATCTTGCAAATCAAAATTCGCAAGCAACACGTCCAAAATTCGTTGGACAAATGACAGATCTGATACAAGAATTTCCAGGACAAACATTTGACGAATGGGTTACATGGTATCAAGAAAGATATCCTGATGCCATTGATGATGCAACAGAAAAAATAATTACAATGATAGACAAACTCAACGAGGCATTCGTCACAATTGATCGAACTATGGTTAAAGCGTGGGTAGAGGATCTGGTTCTTGTCAAGACATATACGGGACTAAAATTTCAGGAGGCGATTCTGAGAAAATTAGCCGAGATAAAAGGCTGTGACTACCGTTTGGCAGAACCTTCTGAAGAATCTCAAGGTATAGACGGGTTTGTAGGTGAAGATGCCTATTCCATTAAACCTAGCACCTACGAAGCAATGCCAAGTTTAGCGGAATCCATAGAAGTTAAGATGATTTTTTACGAAAAGAAAAAGGACGGTGTTGTGTTTGAAATACCGGAAGACTAGGGAAAAATGAAGATATTCGGTTGTTAAAAATATAATTATGACAGATAACAACAAACTGAAAAAGAGACTACAATCTCGGATTGCCAAATTCGCTGATGAAAAAAGAAAATTATGGTTCGAAAATTATATTAAACACGACACCAAATATCGCGGCGTAGAAATCTCTACAATTAGAAATGAGTTAAAAGACTGGTATAAGGAAGAAAACATTGATAAACTGCAGCTTGATGGACAGTTGGACTTAGCACTTTCATTTTTTGAAGAGGAGTATGCCGAAGATAAACTCTCTGGAATTCTATTCTTGCAGCTTTATCTTTATGATAAATTTGATTACAAAGCGTTGCTCTCTCGGTTTGAGTCAATTTTTGAGAACGGATATATTTACGATTGGAGTGTCTGCGACTGGTTCTGTACCCGAGTGTTGCGGCAAATGATAAAGAAAAACGGTAGAGAATGCGCCGAAGCAATATCTAAATGGCATACCGCAAATAATGTATGGCAAGCCAGATGTTCTGTTGTTGCTTTTACCACATTAACAAAAGATAATCAATACACATCACTATTGTTGAAATCAAATGCGAAACTGATTAAAAGAGATGAACGGTTTGCTAAAACTGCAGTGGGATGGATATTACGGGAATTATCAAAAGTAGATAAACAGATAGTGATAGATTTTATTGCGGAGAATCGTCAGTCCTTTTCACGGGAAAGTCATGAGAATGCAATAAAGTATTTTGATACAGATGAAAAGAAAAAGATGAGAGAATTGTTGAAGTAAGTCGGAAAATATAAAACTTTTACAGTTTCTTTTTCCCCTCCTGCCCCTTATACTGCAGCTGATACAACCGATAATAGATACCTTCCTTCTGTAACAACTCATTATGCGTGCCAGTCTCTCGGATTTCCCCACGATGCATCACAATAATCTTGTCCGCATTTTGGATAGTAGAGAGTCGGTGTGCAATCACAACAGATGTACGATTCTCCATCAACCGACTGAGCGCATCTTCAATCAGGAGTTCAGTTTCGGTGTCTACACTTGATGTTGCTTCGTCAAGGATAAGGATACTCGGATCGGAAGCTAAGGCGCGCGCAAAAGCGACTAACTGCTTCTGTCCAACAGATAACCCACCACCATCTTCTTTGATCTCTGTGTCATAAACATCAGGCATTTTTTGGACAAACCTATCTAAATGCACATCTTTAGAGGCGCGTACCACCTGTTCAGATGAGATAGACGTATCACCCAGACTGATATTACGTTCAATTGAATCAGAAAAAAGAAAGATGTTTTGTTGCACAATGCTAATTGCACTTCGCAGCTCCTCAAGATTCATTTCTCGAAGGTCTACACCGTCAATCAATATTTGCCCCTTGTTGATTTCATAGAATCTACAAAGTAGGTTAATGATAGATGTTTTGCCTGCCCCCGTATGCCCCACAAGCGCGACCTTTTCACCCGGTTTTACTGTAAACGAAACATCTCGCAAAACATAATCATCATCATTGTAGGCAAACCAGACGTTCCGAAATTCAATCTCACCTTTTAAAGTTTCTACCCCGCTCTTCTCGGCAGCAGAAACGATGGCCGGTTCTGTGTCAAGCAGATGGAAGATGCGTTCGGAAGATGCCATTGCGTTTTGGAAGATAGTATACTTTTCACTGAGTTCGCGGATTGGCCAGAAAAAGCGTTCGGCATATCGGATGAATGCCACTAACACGCCAAAAGTCAACGCTCCTTGCACAATTTGTCCCCCACCATACCAGATAATCACTGCTGTAGCAAGCGATGCCGTTACTTCAATCAAAGGGTGGAAAATGGAAAAATAGAAGATACTCCGGAGGTTTGCAGCCAGGTATCTACGATTGCGCTCGTTAAAACGGAGGTAGCTTCGGCGTTCTTGTGCAAATAGTTTCATTGTTGTCATGCCAACGATGTTTTCTTGCAAAAACGCGTTGATACGTGCATATTGCTTGCGTTGTTCACGGAAAGCACGACGTGAATAGATTTGGTATATAAGCGTTGCCCCAAAGATGATAGGTAACACTGTGAACGTCACAAGCGCAAGTTTCCAATTGTAGAGCAGCATCGCGACCATAATACCTAATATAACCAATAGGTTTCCGAATATTGTAATTACGCCAGAGGTAAAAAGCTCATTGAGAACTTGGACATCTCCCATGATACGTGTCATTAGTCTACCCACTGGGTTTTTATCAAAATACTGTACGTCCAAACGTTGTAAATGCGAAAAGAGGGTCTGCCTAAGATCGTGCATGACGTTTTGCCCGATCATTAGCATCCGGTATTCCTCAAAATAAGAAAACACAAACTCGCCTATCAATCCCAGGACAAGAAAAGCTGCGATTGTGCTCAATCCTTGCACTTCAGCGGGGATAATATGTCGGTCAATAGCGATTTGCATTAGATAAGGCCCGGCGAGGAACGAGAGTGTTCTCCCTACCATAAGAAATGCAATGAGTCCCAACTGAAATGTGTAAGGTTTGAGGTATGCCAGCAATCGCTTCATCAACACTCGGTCGTACACTTTTCCGAGGTCTTGCTCCTCATCACTATATTCATATAGGTTACTGCCCATACCAAACATTTGTGTGTTCCTCTCTATAGCTCCTCAAGTTCATCTTGCAGGAGTTGTGTTTCATAGATGCCAGCATAAATGCCGTTCTTTTCAAGAAGCTGTTCATGCGTGCCTGATTCAACGATACTGCCATCGTTCAAAACGATGATGTGATCGGCTGCCTTGACCGTTGAAATTCTGTGTGAAATGAGGATAGTTGTTCTCCCCTTCATGATTTCAGTCAATCGGCTGAGAATTGTATCCTCGGTTTGTGTGTCCACATTTGCAAATGCATCATCAAGAATGAGAATTTTGGGTTTAATCATAATTGCGCGTGCAAGTGCGCTGCGTTGCCGTTGCCCACCGGAAATCGTTATCCCGCGTTCACCAAGAAAGGTTTGCAATCCATCTGGAAATTCCTCAATTTGTGATAGCAGATCAGCATTGTGTGCTGCCTCTTTTATCTCATCGTCATTCGGGGTTTCGACTCCGTAAGCGATGTTATTCCGTAAATAATCTGAAAACAGAAATGGCTCTTGTTCCACGAACCCGATATTGGATCGAAGCACGCTCAAAGGTATATCCTGAATGTCTACACCATCAATAAAAACAGTGCCGCGTTCGGCTTGTCGGATGCGCGGAATTAGGTTGACAAGACTGGATTTCCCTGATCCTGTGCCTCCCACAATTGCAAGTGTGCTGCCTTGTTTAATCTTAAGATTGATGTTTCTTAGCACAGACTGCCCATCGGGATAGGCAAAATTGAGGTTCCTAAATTCTATCTCACCTTCAATCTCTTTAATGTTCCATTTTACGTCTTCGCCATCGTAGATTTCTGGCTCTTCACTGAAGATTGCGTCTATCCGATCCATTGATGCGGCACCCCGTTCAAATGTGTTGACAATGAAACCAAGCGTAACCATTGGGCGAACAAGCATAAAAATATATGCCTTGAGCGCCATAAAATCACCAAACGTAATTTTCCCTTCAATTACATGGAGTCCACCCATCCAGAAAAGTACCACTATTCCAATTCCCGGTAGGAAGCGGAATAGTGGAAAGAAGAAAGACATCAATCGGATCTGGGAATGGTTACAATTGACAAATTCTTGATTTAATTCTTTGAAGTGATCGACCTCGTTTGCCTCAAGTGTATATGCCTTAACAACACGTACACCAGATAGATTTTCTTGCACTTTCGTGTTCATCGTTGAAAAAGATTCTTGAATGCGTTCATAGCGCACATGCAAGCGTTTTCCAAGGAAGCGAATTATGATTGCAAGGATAGGGAAGGGTAATAAAGCGACGAGTGTCAGCGTGGCATCAATGCGTAGCATGATCACGAGTGCTAATCCAAAAAACACCGTTGCATCGGCTGCATACATGATAGCACTGCTAAGAACCATCCGAATAGCGTTTAGGTCGCTGGTTGCGCGGGTCATCAAATCGCCTGTGCGTACATTATCGTAATAGGAAGCGGAGAGTTTTTGGAGATGGCGAAAAAAGTCAGCGCGGAGGTGAAATTCCATCTGGCGCGCAACACCTTGCATAGTGCGGCGTTGGACGAAACGCAGAATCCCACCGATCAAGGCGACGCCCAAAAAAAGTACAGCGAAAAAGAGAATCCGATCCTTTGACACCGTCAGGTTTGGATCATTAAATGCTTGCTCTAATTCATCAAAAAACACTTTCAGTATCTGCGGACTGATCAGCAGAAGTCCATTTGTTAAAAGGACAAGGATGAAACTGAACAAGATGGCGTATTGATAACGTTTAACGTATTTTTTGAGACCGAGTAGACTGCGAATGGGGTGCTTCCTTTCCGATGCCAGTAAATTTGGACCGCGCGCGTTCCTCAAAGTAGGTATTACATTTTGACGTGAATTTGGGAAGGGTGTTTAATCAGTTTAATGTCAAAGTCGTTGGATATTGTAACCGTTTGTGTCATGGTTGAAAGCAAAAGTGCATCCAAGAATGTGTATAGGTGAATAATTACTTTATACTACGTGAAAGTCTGTTCAATTTCTAACAGTGAAAAGGACATTATTCATAATTCCAATTATACGAATTACCAAGAGGAGAATATATGCAAAATAGTGAAAAATGGTCGCCTGCTATTAGGCAGCAGGAAAACAGTGATATAACGACCTGGGATCTTCCTGAAGGAGCGATTGCGCGATTAGGACAAGGACTAATGATGGACTATTCTACACCACAACCAATTGCTCCTTCACCAGATGGGAGATATATCGCTGTAGGCAATAGTATAGGAGTTTGGTGGTATGATCTATCTACTATGACTCCCGTCACCTTATGGGACACAGGGAGGGGATGGATTAACGCTGTTGCATTTTCTCCAAATGGCAAATGGCTTGCAACTGGTGACGGGGAAGGTGTAGTCAAAATATGGGATATACAGCACGGTAACTGTGTTACCAAGATGAAACGAGATGAGACGAAGAAAACAGAGCAAAATGTGTCTGGAGTCAATTCTGTATCACATTTAGTCTTTTCACCTGACAGTCAATACATTGCATCTTCTGGGTGCTTAGACTATATTGTATATGTTTGGCACACAACAACAAGTGAACAGATTTTTAAGTTTCATATCGAAACCAATTTCAAATGGACCCGTGGTTCACCACGTCCTATTGCCTTCTCCGCTGACGGTAGACTGCTGGCATGCACAATGCCTGACTACAACTTACTGGCATGTGCAGATACTAACGATAGAATCCGAGTCCCTGAATACTCTTTTAACTACATTACGGTATGGGATTTAAAGACCGGAGAACAGGTCGCTTGCCTTACAGAACCTGGTGATTTCGCAGAGAACTTATGCTTTTCTCCGTGCGGTCAGTCTCTTGTATCAGGTGGTAAGAAGGGCGGGGTTAGGGTTTGGACACTTGCTAATTGGGAACTCACACAAGAATACCGCAATTATGGCACAGATCCCAAGAAAGTCTTCTATTCACCAGAGAATGTCCTATATGCTGCTGTAGCCTCTGATGATACACTCACTGTGTGGGATGTAGAAAGCGGTGAAAAGTCCAATACGTACCTTGAAGCACATCATGGTCTTCAAGGTAACCACTTCCCAAAGGAATGTCCATTCGTCTATATAACTGAAAGTGAATTTAAGGTATGGAATGTCGGCGACTCCCATCCTAAGACATTTAGTTATTCGTATATCGGTACACCTGAACCCCTCGCCTTTTCTCAGGATGGAAAAATCCTTGCAGCCTCATGTTTGGGAAATACATTGAGGTACTACGACACTGATAATCTCTCCCAACCTCCAAGTCGTTTTAACAAAGCGCACTTCACTTTTTCTACGTCACCGATGAGAAAATTGTATGTCACTGAACCTGAGCAGGGTACTCCTGAGCAGGGTACTACGAAAGGACGGATTATAAGTGTATGGGAAATTGGAAACGACAAGATACCTATTACCTCTTTCTCGTTCCCTGAGCAAGAAAATAAAATGGCCCTGTACAGTTCAGTATTCGCACCGACAAACAACTTGTTTGCTTGTGGGGATAATGAAGGTGCGCTATATGTGTGGGATGTGGAACAGCAGAAGATGTTACACCAACTCAAAGCACACCCCTCGTGGACAAACGTAATTACATTTAGTCCAAACGAAAAACAACTTGTGAGTATCAGTTTTTGGGGTGGCACTGAATCTCGAATGTGGAATGTTGAAAGCGGTGAGGCAATTGAAGCGTTTCCAAATAAAACCCCGGACATCGCTTTTTCACCATGTAGTTCCATTGTCGCTTGTTGTGGAAAAAATGAGATTCTATTATGGGATATTGAGCGTCGTGAAATCGTTAAGACCATTCCTCACCCGGAGGATAGTTGGGGACCACTGTTTGTGTTAGCCTTTTCACCGTGTGGACGTTATCTTGCTTCCGGCACATGGTGGGATGAGTGGATGGATAACATGCTAATTAGCTTGTGGGATCTCGCAAGCGGTGAAAATATCGTTACTTTTCGAGGACACAGTAGCGATATTCAGGACCTCGCTTTCTCACCAGATGGGACAATATTGGCAAGTGGTAGTTATGATAAAACCATTCTTCTGTGGGATTTGAAGCCATATATCGGAAGTTAGCACCTCTGAGTATGTCGGTACAATTTTCAACTACAACCAATCTAAGGAGTAAATATGAATCAAAATAGAAGACCGGTACCATTCAATGTTGTGCCAGGTGGCACGGAAGGAACTACATGGGCATTACCAGAAAACGCAATTGCCCGATTTGGAAAAGGGAAACATTGTAATATAGCACTTTCTCCCAATAGCACATATTTCGCAGTCGGAACGACTGTGGGACTTTGGTGGTATGATATGTCGTCAAAATCACCTATTGCCTTGTGGGAAACAGAACGTGGGATGATTTCCGCTGTCGATTTTTCACAAAATGGAGAATGGATTGCTATTGCCAATTATGACGGTATAATCAAAGTGTTGGATGCTCAGAGTGGTGAGTGCCTCACACAAATGAAACGGATGCAGGAACAAAATGTCTGTTGGCGACTCGATTTTTCTCCTGATAGTAAGTGGATTGCTACTTCAGGTCAAAAGGGCATCATTGAAGTATGGGATGTGCAGGAAGGTGTTTGTGCTGCACAGATGGACCGAGGTGAAAGTGAAGGTAAAACACATAATGATTACCGATTAGAATTCTCTCCAAATGGACAGTTTGTTGCTGCTACTGCAGATAACGTTGGCAGAAAAGGTACACAGACTTTCGTTTGGTGTCCTGAGACAGGTGAGCTAATTTTCAATTTCTCGGGTAGAAATTTTGCTTTCTCTGAAGATGACCACCTACTGGCGGGATTAACACCTGACGATTCCAATAGCGATACCGATCATATTAACCACTGTGTCTCAGTATGGGATATAACGACAGGTGAACGCATTGCCTACTTCAGCGTGAAGAGTACTTTTTTAAGTGCTACCACCTTTTCACCTTGTGGTGAATTCCTTGCATTCAGTAGTCGAGATGAAATCCTGTTTGTATGGGACCTGGCAAAGGGTGTGGAAAAGAAGGTTTGGACTGATTTTCAAACGACTCAGGCAGTGCCATTCTACTCGACAGAAGGTGAACTATTTGTTATTGTAGATGGAGAAGATACCATTGAAGCATGGAATGTGGAACGTAGAGAAAAATTCCCCATTCCTGAAATTCATCCTAATAGTATTGATGCTATGTGGTTTAGAGAGTTTCCTCAGTTGGCTCTTGAAGACATTACATGCAACAAAATGTCAAAGTTGGGTAATAACATACATCGAATCTCAACGCTTCGCAAATTTGACTGTGTTCCAGATCCGGTTCTATTTTTACCGGATGGAAAGACGCTTGCGGGTACAAGTGCTCGTAGGGGAATTGCATTATGGGATGTGGAAAGTAAACAGTCACGGGATACATTTACATTATTGGTGAACACACGCATCTCTGCTTTTACTGTTCTACCTTGCGGAAACATCATCGGTGCATATATCTGGGATAACCACGTCTATGTTTGTGACGCTGAGAAACCTAACGAACCGATCGCTGAATTTACTGAACAGGCACAATTGACATGGAAAATGGCATTCACGCCGACAGGCGATCGACTTGCAGTTGGATGTAGCGAAGGCACAATCTATCTATACGATTTAAAAAATAAGGAAAAGTTAAAGCCATTTATAGGACATACAGATTTCATCCCGTCAGTTTGCTTCTCGCCAGATGGCAAAAGACTGGCAAGCGGTTCAAGCGATGACACTAATCGTCTGTGGGATGTCGCGTCCGGTGAAGAGATTGGAACATTCCCCATAGACGAACCCCGGACACTTAGGAAGATAGTATTTTCACCGTGTGGCAACTTGATTGCGGGCGGCATGTACGGCGAACTCCGGTTATGGTGTGCGGAAACCCTTACTACGCTTTTGGCAATACCACAACCTCAATCAGAAAAACCTTACGCGCTGGCATTTTCGCCGTGCGGACGTTATCTTGCATCAGGCACTTGGTGGCAAGAGGGAATGGAAAAGATGGCAATTAGGTTATGGGATGTTGCAAGTGGCGAGAACATAGCTACCCTTTGGGGACATCCAACAGATATTCAGTCGCTCACATTTTCACCAGATGGCACACTTTTGGCGAGTGGTAGTTTTGATGGTACTATCATGCTTTGGGATGTGACACCTTATCTGGCGTTGTTAGAGGACATTGTAAATGGCAAAGTTAGTCACCCTGCCGTAGCCAACGAAAGCAGACAAAATTCAATGTCAAAATTGGACCTGAACGCGCGTGAATCATCAATGGAGGTTTTAAACGTTTTCCGTGGACCTGGAGATGGCTACCAGGATTATACACCTATTGAAATTGATGCTACGTCTTATGAACAAGGTGGAACGCTCATTATTGATATACAGGTAGGTGAGGGTGAGGCGACAGGCTCGTTTGATCTGTTTGACGCTGACATCGAACTGCCCACAGAGGGGTTTCCAGATGACGCACTCGCTTCAGCGTGGGATATTCCACCTGGCGACTCAGGGCAAATCCGTCACGGGTTTGCTCAGGGACAGAAGTTTAGGTTAGGAGCAACGGGCAATTGGTTTTGTGAGAAGGGAAGCACTAATGCATTTCTTGCGCGGATTTCTGTCGTGCCAACTGAAGCGGAGGAAACGGAAGCATCGTTGTAAAATAAATAGAGAGATACATAATTGTTTGGTGTGAAAATATAGACGGGAACGGATTCCCTGTGTCTTTTCATTACAGTTGTGGTGTGTATGTGCGCAATTTGTTGTACTACTTTAAGTTTGTTTGTGGCACGCATGGCGTGCCTATTACTTTTATAGTGAAACCAATAATTATTTGGACACTACGGTAGGTGCGATCTCCTAATCGCACCCGATGGGTTTGGGAAATGGGTATGTCAGAATACGCGTCCGGTATTCTGAATTGGTTAGGAAACCGCACCTACCAGGAGAGTGTTCTCATATTTTTAGGTTGGACTATAAAGCCTAAAATTATACCTGCATTTTCAAAACAGTTCAGAGGTGAAATATGGATGAAAGATTTGAACCCCAAAATATAGACGAAGTTGATCAGGCATTAAAGTACTTCAATCAATTTCATGATGGATACGTTGAGGGAATAGATATAAGGTTTGAAAACTACAAATCAATAAATGATAATGGCGTGGCGAACGGGATAGGAAGGGCTGATATGACTATTATTCTCACTGTCAACGCCTTTCCTTACGGTAAAGACCATGACCAGTTAGTACGAGTTGAATTTATAGATGTTAAATCATTTGAAATTATTTCTGAAAGAGATGATAGCAAGCATGGCGGACCTGATTGGGGAATAGGCCAGGCACTTGCAATGCCTGCACCTCATGAAAATGAAATCTTTTGGGATTTCTATTTCTTATGTGACAAGGCAAAGTATGAAGTCACTTGCTCCAAAATTGTCTTTATAAATTTGGGGTATATTGTGAAGTAAGTTGACAATAGGTAGTATGATATTTGCTGTTGACATGATTACCCCTTACAGTGTAAGATATACAAAAGACATTATGAGGACTGCAAAGTTGTCCTATTGACACCCTCTTTTGAAGGAAGGCACCATGACAAACACATAGCCAATAAGGTGGGCTATTGTGTGCCACAGGGAAGCACCTTGTATCAAGATACCGGTTTTTAGGGTTTCACTCTCTCTGATGTAAAGATCATTCAACCGAAGAAAAAACCGAAAGATAGAGAACGGACAGATAAAGAAAAAGAGAGCGATAGAAAGATAGCGTCTGGACGCATACGGGTTGAACATGCAATTAGTGGTGTCAAAAGATACCGCATCGCCCAAGATAAACTCAGGAATTGGAAGAAAGGGTTCTGTGATTTAGTCATGGAAACTTGTCGTGGTTTACACAACCTCCGACTAAACTTTAGCCCCTGGCGTTATGAAACTCTTGTTATTTAATTCATTATAATGTCTAATATTGTTTAAACAGAAAGCATACCGAGTATGTCACCAAAAAAAACTAAAATAGGCACAATATATGTGTCATCAAAGGAGTTTTTATGAACATAAGAAACATCTCAATACTTACGATTGTATTCGCAATTATTACTATATTTGTGGGTTTATCCGGCTGTGAACGGATTCCGCAAATCGTTGAACCTCCATCTGAAATGGATATCTCAGATGGAGAAATTACTATCGGTGTTGTCTTAACCCAGACAGGAAGAAACGCTTCCGTATTTGGAAAATACGTGGAACAGGCTTTTGAATTGGCTCTCAGTGAAATTAACGACTCACAACTTGCAGGTTCGAACCTTAAGTTTATTCCTGTTGACGATCAAGGTACCCCAGAGGGAGCAATTGCAGCTTATAAAAAACTGATTGAAGAAGATAGCGTTTCTGTTATCCTTGGACCCGCGACCTCTTCAGCGACCAAAGAGACTTTTCCTATTGCAAAAGAACATCAGGTTGTCGCGATAAGTCCAACATCCGCTGCACGTGGTCTCAGTGCAATCAGTGATTTTACTTTTCGAGTCGCACTTACCACAGATGTGTTAGTGCCTAACGGTGTTGAAGCAACGCACGCGAAACTTGGTTATCAAAAAGTGGCTACATTATATGATGAAACCGATGAATTTTCCAGTGATGGAGATGCAGCGGTGCAGGAAGCATTGACTGCAAAGGGTGTTGTAATTCTTGGCACAGAAACATTTCAAGGTGGTGAAACAGACGATTTTACAGAGCAGTTAACGCGGATAAAAGCGTTAAATCCTGATGCAATCTTTGTCTCATCTTTACCGGGAGAAAAGCCTGAAATACTTCGCAAAGGTCGCGAACTCGGTATAACTGCACCCTTCATCATCCGCACATTAACTGAAGCCGATGTTGAAGCTGCTGGCGAAGCTGCTGAAGGTGCTATCACATTTGTAGGGTGGGGCACTGCAGTTGATACACCGGGTAATCAAGCCTTTATTGAGAATTATACAGCAACATACAGTATAGGACCGAATAACTTTGCTGCCCGTGCTTATGCAACACTTTATATTTTGGCGGAGGCAATTGCTAACGCAGAATCCACTGATGCAGCAGCTATTCGGGATGCACTCGCTAATATCAGCAATTTTGACACGATTTTAGGTAAGTTTTCATTTAACGAAAATGGGGACGCTATTTATGATCCGAAAATCTTAATTGTCAAGAATGGTAAGTTGGAACTTTTTGAGTAGTCTTCAGTAAGGTCAAATCCGTCTTACTTTCTTGATTCTTTTGAACGGTGATCTCCAGTGGGATCAAATCGACACTGAATATCCCTATAATATTCAGTGTCGATTTTTAACCTTACTACCCGCATTTTTCTTAACCTTAGGTTTATTAGCATTCATTGCAGCTGTTGTTGGGGTGCCACAGATTATTGTTGCGATGCAGCGAAAAGACCTTAGTTCGCAAGATGAAAAAAATCGAATCTCAACAGAAACAGATAGAGACTTTGCTGCAGGAGATAGAAACGCTTAAACAGGAACGCGTTGTTAGACCCTAATTCTGATGCAGTCGCAGTCGTGATGCATCATATAGTATCATAATGGGTTTTGGAATTGATGCCAGCAAAGGAAATGGTGACATCTAATGCAATTGCGACCAAATATCCTCCAACAAACACTCGAAACAGCAATCACGTTTCTCTATCCTGCACAATGCAGAGTCTGCGAAAAGCAGCTCGGACTGGAATCTCTGCCTTATGTGTGTGATGCTTGCTGGAACGATATTCATTTTATAGAACCGTCTTGGTGTGAAATGTGCGGAATCCCAAACACTGAAGGCAGGTGTGATGCATGTGCTATCACGCCACCACCTTACGGAAAGTTACGCACAATTGCTTATTATGAAGCAGCACTCCAACAGGCAATACATCTCTTTAAGTTTGAAAAACGAACATCACTCGCCAAGCCTCTTGCTCAGTTGACAATGGAGCACATCGCTGATGATTGCAACATCGTAGAGTACGATTTCATCCTGCCAATTCCTATCCATAAAAAGCGGTTACGGGAACGCGGCTTTAATCAAGCCACTTTACTTGCTAACGAGATTGCCAAAACCACAGGAATTCAGGTTGTAACAGACGCTCTGGTTCGGTATCGGAACACGTCACCACAGAGTAGCTTGGATAGAGACGCACGCCAAACAAACATTATTGGTGTTTTTGAACTACAGCAGGAAGAGGTTGTGCGGAACAAACGTATACTTGTTCTTGACGATGTATACACCACTGGTGCTACCGTTCGCGAGGCAGTAAAAATCCTATGGAATGCCGACCCGATTGAAATAGACGTGTTAACTTTAGCACGAGCTTTAGACCCTGAATGAAACCTTTTCAACACATTTTACGTATACATATTAGGTTAAATATGTAATAATAAAACGTTACGTTATGGAATATTTGATAAAAAACGCTCACTGGTAGGAGGTTACCTTTGCACTTAAATAGCATCAAAATCAGTGGATTCAAGAGTTTCGCCGAAGAAGTTGAACTGGTCTTGGAGCCGGGGATAACGACAATAGTTGGTCCGAACGGTTGTGGAAAAAGTAACGTCTCCGATGCAATTCGGTGGGTCCTGGGTGAACAGAGTGCCCGGGCACTTCGGTGTACCAATATGCGTGATCTCCTTTTCAATGGTGGTGCCAATTTTAGTCCTTCTCAAAAAGCAAGTGTTGCGCTTACCTTTACCAACATATCTGAAAGCCTTTCTATCGGGTCGCCTGAAGTAGAAGTCCGCAGGCAACTTACGCGCGAGGGCCAGAGTAGTTATCTTATCAACCAAACCCCCTGCCGACTTCGCGACATTAGCGAACTCTTTATGGATACTGGTGTCGGCGTAGATGCCTATTCCGTTATGGAGCAGAGCAAAATTGACCTGATTCTCAATGTGCGTCCGGAGGAACGTAGATTCCTTTTTGATGAAGTTGCAGGTATCACAAAATATAAAGTTCGTAAGAAAACTGCCATCCAAAAATTAAAAGAAGCAGATCAAAATTTAGTTCGTATCAATGACCTAATTCAAGAGTTACAACGAGAAGCAGAATCTTTGAAAGAACAAGCGGAACAAGCAGAACATTATCAATCGTTAAAAGATCAACTCCAGCAATTAGAACTCGGATTAGCTTATCGG
Source organism: Candidatus Poribacteria bacterium (assembly GCA_022825825.1). GTDB lineage: Bacteria > Poribacteria > WGA-4E > WGA-4E > WGA-3G > MSPOR6. Next base: position 74,839 of record JAJDWA010000059.1, on the reverse strand, counting down.
GATTATGAAAAACTTGCTACAGATTATCGTGAAAATCAAAACAACTTAGAGGCTGTTTTAAACAAGGTATCTGACGCAAATCAAATTATACAAGAAGCAGAGGAACGAATTGAAAATTCAAGCATTAGACGGTCCGAACTTGATGCTGCAATCACCACCGCTCAGGAGGATATAGATAGCATTTCAGAACAGAGTGAAAAGATTGAGCGTCAGATTGTTATTCACAAAGAAAATCAGTTGAATATTCAACAACAGAAAGAAAGAGCCCAGCAAACTCTTGATTCATTAAATTCACAGCATGCGAACTTACAAACACGAAAACGTGAACGAACGCAAGAACAGAAAAGACTTGAGGCATCCTATAAGATTGAGGAAAGTCGCTTAACTGCCAAACAGCAAAATTTACAAGAGTTAATCTCACGCATTGACAAAACAGAAAAGTCTATCCAAGAGGCACGGGTTGTTTTGCAGGAAACCTCTACAGAACTATCCCAACGTGAGAACAAACGCTTAACAATTGAACATGAACTAACGAGTACACAAAGCAGTCTCAAGCAGCTTCAAGAAAATTCCGATGCTTTGAAAACAGAGCTGAAAGCTGCTACGGATGATCGAGACGAGATCCAACGGGGCGTAACTCGATTAGATGCAGAATTGCTTCAGATTGGGACAGAGAAAAAACAGGTCGAAACCACACTCAATGAAGCTCAGGATGCACTCCGAAAGATTGACTCTGAAATCCGTGGATTAGAAGATAGCTTAGGCGGCAGTCTTTCCCGATACAAATCATTAGAGCAATTACAATCTGCCTATGAAGGCTACTACGTTGGTGTGCGTGCAGTTATGCAAGCAAAAACACATTACCCGGATCAGTTTAGCGGGGTATGTGGTGTTGTGGCAGAACTTATCAGCACAGACGTTGAATATGAAGTCGCCATAGAAATTGCACTCGGCAGTAGTATACAGAATGTTGTCACCGAAACTGCTGAAGACGTTGTTGCTGGCATCAACTTTCTCAAGAAACATCGCGCAGGTAGAGTCAAATTCTTACCGCTTGACATGTTGCGGCGCCGAACATTCTCTGATGGTGCACTTCTTGATGAACCGGGGGTCATCGGTATTGCGGCAGAATTGGTGGACTATGATGACAAATACGAGACTGTAGTTCAACAACTGTTAGGGAACACACTTGTCATTGAAGATATGGATGATGCAGTTGCGCTGAAACGGAAATTCCGACCAAACGCCCGATTGGTTACCTTAGATGGCGAACTATTCGACACTTCAGGGGCTATTACTGGCGGACATACCGCGCAGAAAAAAAGTGGTCTCCTTAACCGTTCAAGTGAGCTTGATGTGCTGAAAACTAAGATCGGTGAGTTGCAACAAAATGTCAATCAGAAGGATGAAAAACGTAAAGCCTATGCTGCGACAATTGCCGAGGCAGAACAAATCAGAAGGAAACTCACGAGTCAGTTACAAGACAAACAGATTGAAAAAACCTCAATAACAAAGGATATTGAACAAGCAGATCAAAATATCACGCGCCTTGAAACACAACTTGTTAAAGTTGAAACTGAAAATAGGGAACTTCAACAGACAGTTAATCTTTCGCGTGAAGATCAGCAAGCGCTTGATGCAGAAATTGCGGAATTTACCAAAAAACGCACCCAAACGGAAGGACGGATTCAACGAGTATCTGAACAAGTTGAAAGTGATACGCGTAAACGTGAGGAGGTCGCTACAGATTGCCAGGAGCGGGAAATCTTTTTGGCAGGACAACGACAAAAATTAGAAAGTTGGACTGAAGAACTTCAAACATTTGACGAACAACAACTTCAAATAGAGCAGAATATTGAAGAACAACAAGCAATTATTGACTCTGATGAACAAACGAAACACGATATCGCAGAGCAAATTGAAAAGACACAACGCGCCTTCTTACAAATTGAGGGTGACCGAGCAGAAGCAGAAGCAAAATTTGAGGAGTTAACCGAACAACGCGATACGCTCAATGAGGAGATTGAAGCGATTCAAAAAGAGATGCGCAGCACCCGTAAGCAATTCGAAAGCCAGAATCGCAAACAGCATCAACTTGAAGTGAAAACGACACAACTTGAAATGCAGTTAAAATCCATTTCATCCCGCATCCTTGATAAATACCAAGTCTCTATTGATGAAATTCCTAAACCGATCACTCAAGATGAGGTTTCTGCAAACGAGGGGCAATCTCCTGTCCCAGCTATGTTAGAACTCGACGAAATTGATTTGATGGATAACATTGAAAAATTGAAGGCTGAACTCTCGGCGATGGGAGCAGTCAATCTCAAAGCGATTGAGGCACATGAGGAGCACAGGAAACGTCTGGATTTCCAAGTCGCGCAACGTGATGATATTCAGCAGTCAATGCAATCCATGCATCAAGCGATCGAAAAGATCAACGAGACCTCGCGGGATGTATTCCTGAAAACCTTTGAGAAAGTTAAGATCAATTTCCAAGAGGTGTTTACTCAACTCTTTGGGGGAGGTGAAACCGAATTAAGGTTAACCGATGAATCAAATATCCTCGAATCTGGTATTGACATTATCGCTCGCCCACCAGGAAAACGCCCACAAAGCATTACCCAACTTTCTGGTGGTGAACGTTCGCTTGTCGCAATCGGATTGTTGTTTGCTGTCTTCAAAATCAAGCCAAGCCCGTTCTGTGTCCTTGACGAAGTAGATGCTGCGCTTGATGAGGCAAACGTGCTTCGTTTTACAAACCTCATCCGTGCCTATTCGGATAACACACAATTTGTGATTATCACGCATAACAGGCGCACTATGGAAATATCCGATGTGATGTACGGTGTGACGATGGAGCAAGCTGGTATGTCAAAAATTGTTTCCAAAAAGTTTGCAGCGTAAATAGTGGTTCTATCAAGCCTGTCCACAAAATCACAAAACAATGCGCCAATTTGATCGCACTCACCTCAAAATTTTGCCCCTCTCTGAACGTCAACACAAGATGACTTTGGCAGATATCTATGCGCTTGATGCCGAAACCCCTCCATATCAAAATGAGCGACTCAACATCGTTGCTGAACGGATTGTCCAAGCGGACCAAAACAGTAAACAGGTTATTTGGATGATGGGCGCCCATGTGATGCGGCGCGGTAATTCCCGCTATATCATTGATCTAATGGAACGCGGCATAATAACGCATATAGCAACTAACGGTGCATGCGCTATCCATGATTTTGAGATCGCACACATCGGTGCTACACTTGAAGATGTTGAGGTGTATATCCGAGATGGAAAGTTTGGTAATTGGGAAGAAACAGGACGTTATCTGAACGAAGCAATCGTTAGCGGCTACCGAGATAAAATCGGTTTCGGAGAGGCAGTCGGGAGATTAATTCAGGAGGGAGAAAAGGATATATCCTTTCCGCACCGTGACGTAAGCATATTTGCTGCAGCCTATAGATTAGGTGTGCCGATAACCGTTCACAAAGGCATCGGCTATGACATTACCGACCAGCACCCCGCTGCAAATTATGCTGCTATTGGTTGGACAACAGGGGAAGACTTTCTCCGATTTGCACACACTGTTTCACGATTGGAAGGTGGTGTTTTTCTGAACTTAGGTTCTGCTGTCATGGGGCCGGAAGTCTACCTCAAAAGCTTATCTATGGCACGGAACATCGCTGCGCAGCGCAGCGATGAGATTAGACATTTCACCACTGCTAATTTCGATCTAATTGATTTTCCAGATTTCCAGGAGGAGGGAAAAACGACAGATGCACATTACTATCATCGCCCTAAAAAGACAATTCTTATTCGTACCGTCAAGGATGGTGGGGAGAGTTATCATATCTCTGGCGATTTTTCTGTTACCGTGCCGCAATTGTATCGGTTGATAATTGCCTCCGTGTAAAATTATACGCAATGAATAACCTATGGCATAAATTTAGCTTTGTTATTCTAAATCGTATTTGGAAATATGTACTGCCATCGGAAATTACCGCCGCCGTCTCCGTTTTTGAGGACGCGGCGTCTCGTTTACAGGTTCCAGAGTTTCGTTTTCAACATCCACAGCCATTCTTGGTCGCTTGTACATCCACATCATAAAAAAGATTCCAAAACAGAACAGGATAATACTAACGACCTGAGGCGATGTCAACCACGACAAAGACGATGTTTCTGGAAACACACGCGGTGTGAGCCTCCAAAATTCTACGATAAACCTTTCCACGGCGAGCAGGACAAGGCTTGCACCAAAGAGTAAACCTGGGATTGACACAAATTTTTTGCGTTGTGACCAGAGAATGCCAAAGAATGTAACAGAAATCAGCGTTTCATAGATAGGTGTCGGATGAACAGGGACATCTGTCGGGACAGTGCCGTTCGGAAATGCCATTGCCCACGGCACGTCGGAAGGTGGACCGTAGTCTCCATCACCTGCAAGCAGACATCCAATACGTCCGATACCGTACCCAAGCAGCAGAAGGGGGCCGATAATGTCAACGGTCGGAAGAAAAGGGTTAGGTGAACGATGGATAATCCAACTAATGGTCGCACTGCCACCGATCAGTCCACCATACCAGACTAACCCGCTCGGAGAGAAAATTTCGTCTGCCTCTATTTTTCCATCAAGAAAAATAAAATAAATTTTCGCGCCGATAACCCCACCGATAGCTCCTGCAGCGACAATCGTTACGGCTAAATCTCCTTGGAAACCTTGGCGGTCCAATTCGCGGCGCAACATTATGCTGCACGTGATGAAGGCAGTGGCTAACATAACTCCGTAGCTATGGATGCCAATGTGGATAGAAAAGATCGTCCCAAAATCAATTAGTGTAGGATACATCTACAATTATTCTCCGAGGTAAGCTTGCCGCACCCGTTCATCCGCCAAAAGATCAACAGAGGTACCCGCAATTGTAATTTCGCCTGTCTCCATAACATAACCTCTGTCTGTTACGTTCAAAGCAATTTGTGCGTTCTGTTCAACCAATAGAATTGTTGTTCCCTCCTCATTAATTTGCTGAATAATTTCAAAAATCTGTTTAACAATAAGTGGGGCAAGTCCTAAAGAGGGTTCATCAAGTAGCAATAATCTCGGATTTGACATGAGAGCACGTCCAATCGCTAACATCTGCTGTTCGCCGCCGCTGAGGCTACCGCCTCGCTGTCTCCGCCGCTCCGCAAGCACAGGGAAGTAATCAAAAATTCTGTTTAAATCTGTTCTGATACCTGCCGTATCGTTTCGTATGTAGGCACCAAGTTCAAGGTTTTCGAGAACTGTCATATCCGGAAAAATCAGCCGTCCTTCGGGCACCTGCGAAATCCCAAGCGACACACGCTGTTCCGCTGAAGTAGTTGTAATATCTTCACCTTCAAAATATATAGCACCTTCTACCGGTGTGTGAACGCCAGAAATAGTCATCAGTGTAGTAGATTTGCCAGCACCGTTTGCCCCAATCATACACACCTTTTCACCTGCGTTCACCTCAATTGAAATGCCGCGCACCGCACGGATATTTCCATAGTAAGTATGAATATCTTTAAGTTCAAGCATCGTCAGATGTCCCTAAGTATGCCGCGATAACGCGTTCATCGTTTTGCACGTCTGCGGGTTGCCCCTCGCTGATTTTCTCACCATGGTCCAACACAGTCACCCAGTCAGATATTTGCATCACAACTTTCATATCGTGTTCAATCAGCAGCACAGAGATTCCTTGTTCGCGAATAGTGTAGATAAGAGAAATAAGTTCTTGCGTTTCTTGCGGGTTCATCCCCGCGGCAGGTTCGTCTAAAAGCAGCAATAGCGGTTTTGTAGCTAAGGCTCTTGCGATTTCAACCCGTCTTTGGTCTCCGTAGGATAGGTTTCCCGCTGTCTGGGCACCAACGTCCGCTAACCCTACGAATTTTAACATCTCCTCGGCATACTCTGTTATTGCCTTTTCTTCATGTTGTTGTTTCTTAGTTCGGAAAACTGCCCCTATAAATGTGGCAGAGGTACGCGGGTGTCTCCCGATTTTAACGTTATCCAACACCGTTAATTCTGTAAAAAGCCTGATATTTTGAAATGTCCTGGCAACACCAAGTCCAGTAACCTCATCTGGACGAAAACCGTTAGTTTGTTTTCCTAAAAAATTGACCAGCCCCAACGTAGGTTTATCTAATCCAGTAACACAGTTAAACAGTGTTGTTTTCCCGGCACCGTTAGGACCTATCAAACTGGAAATTTGTCTTGCGCGGACGGACATTGTAACCTTTGACAATGCGATGACACCACCATAGTGTCGGCTCAACTCTCGTGTTTCAAGGATATTTATAGGTTGATCTGCCATTTCCACCTCCTGATTTAATCATATCATTTATAGGATACCTTAAATAGTACAAAAGTGTCAACTGATTTCTTGGTATGAAAATATTTTGCTGCATAGGTTCAATTTATGCAGGACTTACACACAATGATAGGGGAATGTGTCCATCCTATCAAAAAATATAGTTATTCTCCCCGTACGCACGTACGCAGTTGATGACGGGTTCGCAACGAACCCATAACCTCGTTGATGAAGATTTGCTGCGTATGTGGCGCCGCGATATTGTCAAATTAGCATCAGTAATTAAAACAGATAGCAAGGGACATACAGTCCCTTCCCACGCAAAATCCCCGAATATGCAGTCCAGGCGTTCAGTGACATAGATGCATCTGTCCTCGATCCTTTTGCAGGTTCATTCACGACTATAAATGAATCATTACGGTTAGGACGAAATAGCATTGGAATAGAATATTGTTTAGAGATGCCGTGCTGAATCAATTCCGAGGTGCACTCTGACGGAACCGAAAGAGGTGGAAAGTGAGACAGTTAATAATCCGCGACCGAACCATCTGCTAAACGAGCGTTCGGCCAATTAAACCTTCTTCCCGAATTACTAACCTCAATAACCTTCGCTTCATCCACTTCAACACCTAAACCCGGACCTTCAGGCAGTGAAACGTAGCCTTCATCGTCCATCTCCCACGTTTTATGTGCAACGCCAGCCGGTAGCACATTCTCATAACCTTCGTGGATAAGAAAAAACGGCACGGAGGCAGATAGATGAAAACTCGCGGTAAGACCGAGATAAGACATTGTGCAGTGCGGTGCTATCGGCACATGATGCGCTTCCGCAAGTGCAGCAACTTTCTTAACCTGTGTGATGCCGCCGCCATGTCCAACATCGGGTTGGAGAATATCAATTACTTGTGCTTCAAGGATTTCGCGTACCTCCCATATTGTGCGGTCGCGTTCACCTGTCGCTAACGGTACAGGCACAAATTCTCGGATCTTACGCATCACTTCAATGTTGCCCGGCACCCATGCCTCTTCGAGGAAAAGCAAATCGTCAGATTTGAGGTGTCCTGCAAATTGTTTAACGACAGGGGGCGGCATGCAGCTATGTGCATCAAACATCACCGCACCATCGGAACCAACTTTCTCTCGCGTATCGTGAACCCGCTGCACCATATTCGCAATTTCATCGGGCGTGCCAGCGAAAGTCTTAGCACCACCCGGCCCCGTTTTAATCGCTTTTGGACTCGGATACTTCCAAATTTTATCTCGGCAGGGACCACCCAGTAAGCGGTAAACCGGCACACCCCACAATTTTCCAGCAATATCCCATAGCGCCATATCAATAGCGGAAATCGTATGCACCATTAACCCACCGCCACGGATATTGCGATGTGCGCGGAATAGCCGTTGCCAGTGATGTTCAATACGTGTCGGGTTTTCTCCAATAATCATTGTGGACAGGGAACGTGCCAATTCACAGGTGACGTTTGTCTCCATATTGTTGATCTCGCCCCACCCTGTAACGTCCATGTTAGTTTCAATCTTGACGTAAGCCTTCTCACCCATCGGGTAAGCCTCAAGGTTTGTCACTCGAATTTGCGATCCTTTATCTTCATAGTCTGCCATTGCAAAAATCTCCCTTCTTTTTGTTATGCATTAGTTTTTCACAATTCTTGCAGTTTGTCAAACCTTTTAAAAAAATGGGTGTGTACAAATCTTGTTACATTGATTTTGCAAAGAGTCTACACACGTTTTCTGCTATAGGGGCGGGTCCCTACAATAAGATACAGATAGCTTTTGTCAAAATTTTACACACCTGTAAACAGGAAATTTGTTGACGAAAACGACAGAAATTGATACATTAACTTATATGACCGAATGCTCAACCAAATCAAGGAGACCAAAACATGGCAACGAATCAAACATATCGTATCGGAATCATCGGCTGTGGTGGGATGGGTAGGTCCCATTCCAGATCATGGCAAAAGCAACCGAATGTAGAACTTGTGGCAGCGATGGATATCTATGAGGAATCCGCAAAACGAGTTGCGGATGAATACGGTGTCCCTGCAATCTACACCGATGTTGATGAGATGTTAGCAAAAGAGGATTTGGACATTGTCAGTATCACAACGTGGCAGGGGCCTCGTGCTGAAGCCACAGTTGCAGCAGCAAATGCTGGGGTGAAAGGGATTATCGGTGAAAAACCGATGTCCGCTTCACTTGGTCAAGCAGATGATATGATTGCCGCATGTGAACAGAACAATGTCAAACTCGTCATCGGACACCAAAGCAGATACAGTGCACAGAACACAGAAATTCGCAGACTTGTTGCTGCAGGTGCGATCGGTCAACCGACAACACTACATCATCGTGCAAAAGCACACGCAGGCCTACTGAACACGGGTACACACGCGATTGATGCTTGGCGTTACCTGTTATCTGATCCAGAGACGTTATGGGTTATCGGACAAACATCGCGTACTACAGATAGGTGGGAACGCCGTACAATCTGCGAAGACCTCTGTATGGGATTAGTCTGCTTTGAAGGTGGTGCACGTGCTATCTATGAAGGGGACCTACCCGATCCCGCTGTTTCTATGCCCAGAATCGCTGGCACAGAGGGACAAATTCGCAACGGGGATAACGGAACAGTGTTGCTCCAAAACGGAGATGCTAAAGGTTGGCAGACAATTACACCGCCACCAGAACCTAAAAATCAATTTCAAGAACTGATTGAATGGATAGAGGGTAAAATTCCGACTCACCGAGGTAGAGGCGAACAAGCCCGATACACCATCGAAATTATGATGGCAATTTATGAATCCTTGCGCATTAAAGACGTTGTCAATATGCCGTTGGAAACCAGAGAATTGCCACTGGAGTTGATGGTTAACGATGGTACACTTCCTGTCTTGGAAGAAGGCAAATACGATCTACGTACTCCATTTGAAGGACAAACTCGGAAGAGATAACCCTACAGTGTTGTAAGGACAACACGAATGTGCATCATGGCGAGGCACAGAGACCTCGCCCTACAATAGGATATTTGTTATAAAGGAGAATAGGATGTCAAATGAGAGTAGGCGCTCTTTTTTACAAATCGCCACCGCCTGCATCGGTGGATTAGTGAGTTTAGCCGCCGGTATCCCACTCATCGGATTTGCGATTTCACCCGCATGGAAAAAAGGTGAATCGCAATGGGTTGACGTGGGCACGGTAGACCGCCTCAAAAACAGCCGCTTTAAGAAAGTCAATTACACGTTCACAGCGAAAGATGGTTGGGTGAAAGCCACGAAAAAACGTTCGGTTTACGTGACGGACGCAGGGAACGCGGAGTGGAGTGTCTTTTCACGGACGTGCTCACATCTCGGTTGTCTTGTTCGATGGGATGAGAGTAAAGAATCATTCCTCTGCCCGTGCCATGGTGCTGTGTTTGACAAAGAGGGGGCTGTTGTTGCGGGGCCGCCGCCGGAACCGTTGCAGAAACTTGAAGTCAAAGTAGAAAATGGACTTTTATATGTGAAGGAGGCGTAAATGAAACAGTTCCTTAATGATCGCCTCCCGTTAGATGGGGTGATGGCGCACTTGCGCAAACCGCTGCCGAAACATATTAATCTACTTTTCTCACTGGGCAGTTTGGCGATGTTTCTACTGCTACTTCAAGCGGCGACAGGTGCATTTTTAGCGCTATCCTATTCTCCTTCACCAGACCACGCCCATAATGCAGTCACTTATATCACAAATGAGGTGCCGTTCGGTAACTTTGTGCGTGGTTTGCACCATTGGGGTGCCAGTGCGATGGTTATCATTGTCTTCCTGCATATACTCCGTGTTGTGCTTTATGGATCATACAAGGCCCCGCGTGAACTCACCTGGGTTGTCGGTGTCCTGCTGTTGTTGGTTACGCTCGGTTTCGGATTTACAGGTTATCTGTTGCCGTGGGACGAAAAGGCGTATTGGGCAACGGTTGTCGGGATTGAAATCTCAAGCACTGCGCCTGTATTAGGAGATGTAGTCGCAAAAGTGCTACGAGGCGGTGCAGAGGTCGGCGCGGTTACACTGTCACGCTTTTATGCACTCCACACGATTTGGTTGCCGTGGTTGGCTTTTGGCCTGGTCGGTCTGCACCTTTTTCTTATCCGATTCTACGGTTCCTCAGGTTTACCAAAGAACACATCAGAAGATATGAAAACGGGAAAACCTTTCTATCCGGATCAGGTATTTGAAGATGTTGTCGGTATGCTAATTCTCTTTGGGGTCCTCGCTTGTGCTGCACTGTTCGCACCTGTTCCGCTTGAAGATGTAGCAGACCCAACAAATGCAGATTACGATCCGCGCCCCGAATGGTATTTTCTTTCCCTTTTTCAACTGCTCAAGTACTTCCAAGGTCCCTTTGAAATTCTTGGGACGTTTGTTATCCCGACAGTTGGCATGTTGCTACTGTTATTCCTCCCCTTCTTAGACAGGAGCGAGCGCAAAGTTCTTTGGAAACGTCCAATTGCAATGACGGTCACAAGTGTTTGTGTTGTGGCAATTGTTGGATTGACAATCCTCGGTGCGACAGCACCAAAACTTGAAACGCAGGAGGAAACAGCACAACCCACAGATGAAGTGCAGCAGGTTACTCCAACGGACACAGAACCAGAAGCAACAGAAGAGGAAGATGTATTTGACTTCCAATTAACTGAGGAAGAAATTGAAGGAGCGAAAGAAGTAGGAGAAGAATCGCAATAGTTCGTCCGTTGGGTGGAGCACAGCGAAACCTATAGCCGTCAATTTTATGTTAATGCCTCTGATATGACAAAGGTTTATGACGGTGTAGGTATGATTGCGCTGCAGACTTCGCTGACAACGGCATCGGGGACAATACCCTCGCCTTGCCCCTCAAAGTTGAGAATGATACGATGACGAAGTGCGGGGAGAAGTACTGCATCGATATCTTCGTAGGCAACGTTATAACGTTCGTCAAGAAGTGCCTTGATTTTTGCTGTAAGGGTTATCGCTTGGATGCTACGGATACCTGCACCGAGATGGACATATCGTTTGACAATCTCTGGCGCGTCATCGGAATTAGGGTGTGTGGCGCGGACAAGTCGAATGATGTGTCGCTCAACATGCTCTGCGACAATCACCTGTGGAACAAGTCGGCGCATCTGATTAAGTGTTTCGGCATCTGTAACTTTGTCGATTGTAATGTCTGTGCCAGATGTGGTGCGCCGCATAATTTGAACTATTTCGTCCTCATCAGGAAATTCGATGAGTAGTTTGAATAGAAACCGATCCAGTTGTGCCTCCGGAAGTGGATAAGTGCCCTCCATCTCAAGAGGATTTTGTGTAGCGAGAACACAAAACGGTTCTTCTAATTTGTGGCTTGTCCGTCCGACAGTGACGGTACGGTCCTGCATTGCCTCAAGAAGTGCGGATTGTGTGCGTGGGGTAGCACGGTTAATCTCATCCGCCAGGATAAGTTGTGCGAATATGGGGCCCTGTTGGAATTCAAATTGCTTTCTACCGTGTTCGTCTTCAACGAGAAAGGTTGTGCCGGTGATGTCAGACGGCATCATATCCGGTGTGAAATGGATCGGCTTGAAAGTGAGGTTAAGTGCCTCGCTGAGCGTTCGAACGAGTTGGGTTTTGCCTAACCCAGGGATACCTTCAAGCAGCGCGTGTCCGTTAGCAAGTAGGCAAAGAAGCACTCCTTCAACTATCGCGTCTTGACCGACAATACGTTTTTGGACTTCGGTCTTGACACGATAAAAGGTATCACGAAATTCTTGGATTTGAGTCTCTAAATTCATATTTTTCGACGCATTTACAAGCCAGTCTGTAGTTTAAGAAAATAGATACTTTTAGGTTTTACCAGTTGTCTCTGGTTACATAAAGGCTTCGATTTTCCATTGGTAGTGAGACACGTTGACCGCCTAACCGATGCGACTCGATCATGCCCATCAATGTTTCTTGACTGCGCCGCGCCAGATGAACGGGGCCCTTTGTTTCTCTGTCTTCGTCAAGTGCCTCAGCGATATCAGTTATCCCCATGACTGTACCAGTAGCACGGGAAACCTCTGGAAACGGCACATCTTCATAGAAAGTCCCCTGTTTCTTCCGAAATTGGACTTCTCTACTGTTATTTTGGATACGGATTTTACCAGCAGTGCCGCAGACCTCATATTCGGGGCCTGTGCCAGCAGTATTGTAGCCGTGGACTCCGTTGGAAAAACGGATATACCCGTTGGTGATTGCTGGGTCAACGTTCAAGCGATTACCATCCCAATCAGAATCCTTACATGAAACGGTGCCTTGCACAAAGTCAACTTCTGGGTCTTTAGCAAGGAAAAGGAGCATATCGGCGGCATGTGTTAATCCCCAGAGCGCGGAGCTTGCGCCGTATTGCGCGATGGTGCACTGGATGTCTCCGATTTCGCCTGCATCAACGAGTTCGCGCACTTTGCGATAGATAGGCATAAAGCGACGTTGCGTGCCGTAGTTGAATTTAACACCGTGCTTCTCAACAATATCTACCATGACATCTGCTTCTTCCATGGAACAGCAGAGCGGTTTTTCACAGTAGATGCCTTTGACGTTGTTTTCAGCAGCGAAAACAGTAATTTCCGCGTGCGGTCCGGGACGCGTGGCAATACAGACGATGTCAGGTTTCTCCTTCTCAATCATCTCTTGGTAGTCTGTATAGGCACGTTCTGCCCCGTAACGTTGCCGAATGGCTTCAGCTTTATCAGCAAACACATCCGAAACGGCAACGAGGTCAGTTCTTTCACAGGCAACAGCGGCTGCAGCGTGTGAGAAGGGTTGCCAGATGAAACTATCAGGTCGGTCTGCGACTTCATCGTCAATAGTTGCTCCCATCCGTCCACATCCGATGAGGCAGGTTTTATATGTATGCGGCATGTTTTTCTCCAATTCCTTGTAGGTGAACTTTGATGAAGATTAATTTTTAAATTCGGTAATTCTAATTGTTCCAATCCCGGTAGGTGTGGTTTCCTAACCAATTCAGAATACCATACGCGTATTCTGACATACCCTTATGCGTCAATTTAAGAAAACGATTGCATTTTTTGAACATAGTTCAATACCCATCATCATTGAGACTGTCTCATATTTAGTCCCGTAGGGACGACATGTGTCCAACAAAGACATATTTTTTACATATCGTCCCTACGGGACTAAAGACCTATATATATATCTCATACCTATAAACATATCGTCCCTACGGGACTGGAGACATGGTTACAACGGATTTATCCCTTAAATTGACGCCTATGGTGTGGTTTCCTAACCGCACCGGACTTCTCTACTAAATTACCGAATCTATTTTTATTTTCATGTTAAGTGCGTTGAATCAGTTTTAAACGTCATGTCTAACATCGTTCCAGCTTTTGAGTCTACCTGCTTTTTCATCAGCTTTAGCACGTTCTAAACTTTCCACGATTTCAGGATTGCTTGTCAATTCATGTGTAGCATCCCATGCTTCCTTGTCGTACAGGTAGGTCAGATAATCAATAGCAGCACTGAGTTTTTCAGTAGGGAATTGCTCGATCAACATCAGAACTTGTTGTTTTAAGTCTGTTTTCGGCATTGCCAATTCTCCTATATTGATGCGATAATGTTAGATAGCTGCTACTCACCTGAGTAGAGTTTTCCAAAATAGGGGCGGAACCCCGCTGGTCCAGGGTGCCCATCCCAATAATTGGGATCTTCGGGAAACGCACTCTCACCACCACTTCGGAGCCAGGCGATAAGTGCGGGGTCAGTCCCACGACGTTCTATTTCATCAACAGCGGCAGCGTGCAATTTTGCAACAATATTCTGATGCTGATCCTGAACATATTCTAATTCACCAAGTCTGACAAGCTTTGAATTTTCAGGTTTCGTGGCAACCTCTAAGCTCCAATCTTGGTCGAAAGCGGTAAAGAGGACAAATTTTTCCTTATTTGATGCTTGTTTCCATCTCTCAACACTCCCACCTGATAGTGCCAGTTCTCTTTCGCCGGATTTTCCTTCACGTGCAGGCGTTAGAAAATCGTGTCCGACAATGCCTTCGGGGTAATCTTCACCAAGTATACTCAAAATTGTCGGGAAGAAATCCTGCGGTTGAACGATAACGTTGCTGCGTCCTGCATCGCCTTCTGGCAAACGGACAAAGAGCGGGACGTGTCCCTCCTGTTCACGTACAGGTTGCCCTTTGCCAAACGATCCACGTTCCCCAACATTTGTGCCGTGATCCCCCGTCAAAATGACAGCAGTATTCTTATCAAGTCCAGTAGATTCAAGCACGTCTAAGAATTGTCCGAAGCAGTGATCCATCCATGTCAACTTTGCGGAATATTGTGCCTTGATATGCTGTCTCGCCTCATCAGAGAGGCTTGGTTTATTCCTGCTGCCAAGACTTCGAGGGTCAATGTTTCCATCGTAGCCGGGACGTTTGTCATATTTCTTCATGAATTCTGGTGGTGCATCCCAAGGTTCATGCGGATCAAAGCAATCCACCCAAAGAAAGAAATTCTCTCGCTTCGCATTGTCTTTGAGGAATTGTGCGGCGGTGTTAAAAAGTTTAGCACAGTTCCAATCCTCTAATTTTTTGCGATTGCGATTGGCACGCGCGTAACTTCGTAGCATATTTGATTGAAACGCATTATCGTCAAGGGAATCAAAGAGCGGTTCTTTAACCCAATTGTCGGGCCACGGGACGGTATCCATAATCCAGTCCCGATCTACTTCTGCACCACGTACAAATGTCCATGCGTGAAAGGGCCAATCGAAGTTATGTCCACCATTGACAAGATGGGGTGTGTCGTGAATAAGTTGTGTGGCATAACCACGTTGTGCAAGGGTCCACGGTAGTGTCTGCCGTTCATGTCTGAGCGGTTTCCACGGATGGAAAGGTGCGCCGTATTGGCTTGTAATCACATCGGTCCGATAAGGGATAGTCGGAAAACTGGCGCAAAAAGCGCGATCAAACGCCCATGCTTTAGATGCAAACCTATCAATGTTGGGTGTTTCTATCCAATCATTGCCATTTGCGCCGATGTGGTCGTAGCGTAGTGTGTCAATAACAATATAAGCGATATTCATATAAATTCTCCGTTAGTTACGGCACGAGGATTGTGCCTACTATTTTGCTTACCATTTTGGAATTGCACCGAGCAGCAGCTTCTGCTTCGGTGTGCCTTCTTCGCGAAGTTTCGTTACGCGCGGGCCGTTGAACGGTTCACGAGATTTCATCCAGGCATTCTGATAACACATAAGACAGACGCGTCGGCTTTGTGCAGATGTGTTAGCAGCACCACGATGCCACGTCCATCCATCAAACATGACTGCTTGTCCTGGGGAAACTAACACACGCTTTTCATCAGGAAGCTGGACTGGACTTGGCGGTGGTCGGAACGGTGCTCTGTGGCTGCCGGGTTGCACTACTGTTGGTCCTTTTTCATCAGTCACTTCATCAAGATAGTAGCCGCAGTTTATCTGGGCAGGTAAACTTCCATAGGGGGTGCCAAAAGGGTCAACTGGCCATGGACCATCGCGATGCCAGTTTTGGTCAGGCGTTCCCGGTTCGACGATACGGGCAGTTGCGCTGTGAAGCTGCACACATGTCCCCAATATCGCTTCCATCCGTTTCATCACGGGCGGATTATCAAGCAGAAATGCAAACCTATCGTCCTCTTCAAGCAGTTCGCCGATGAATTGGCTTTTATTGTGCCGTTCGTAGCTTTCATCAAGTGCGCTGCGCAACGACTCAATCTGTTCAGGCGTTGCGGCATCATCAACAATAAGATAGCCCCATTTTAGGAAAAAATTGACCTCTTGCTGCAGTTGGTGGTCAAGTTCAACGTTCAGCGTAGGTGGCACTACAGGAACTTCAGCCATCGTCTATTCCTCCTTTATTGCCGCGCGATCAGCAGCAGCCCATGCTCCCCATCGCTCTTCATCAGATTGGAGAAAGCCAGAGTTGCATCGCGGTTGTAACTGCTCATCGACACCGAGGAGGCGCATCAGTTGGTGATTGTTTGCAGCTCTTGCCTCTTCAAGCAGTTTTTGTGTATGCGGTCCGGTGTGATGATCGGTGTGTTTGAGCCACGTCAAGTTGTAATAGATACTGAAAAAGTAGCGTAACCGCCCAGAAGTATTTGGTGTGCCAGAATGGACAAGTCCGTTATGTGTAATAACGACATCACCTGCTTTCATGTGTATGATGGTTTCATCGGGGTGTGGGACTCCACGGTTAGCATCTTCAATAGTCAGCGGTTTTCGGTGTGAACCGACAATCACGCGTAACGGACCAAATTCATCTGTGAGGTCTTGCAAGTATGAGATAGCATTGATTGCATTCGGACGATGATACGCATCCGTGAAAGGCACATGCGCCCACCGATCACGATGCCATCCTGAAACTCTGCCTTCCGCCTTTTCCGACTCAATTGAGGGAAACGCAGCAAGCGTTAGGTTGTCCAACTGCACAAAGGGTCCCATCACCTTTTCTATAAATTCAAGTATTGTAGGGTGTGAGACAGCGGGCCACATCAGTTCAGGTGCTAATTCAAGCGTATTGCCGAACCATGTTTGCCCATTGTGCGCTGCTGAAAGTTCTTGGTGCTTCTGTTTCCAGAGTTCCATCTGTGTTTCATCAAACACTTTTTCAAAAATAGTGAAGCCATCAGTTTTATATGCTTCCAGTCGTTGTTCTAATGTAGCCATTGTTGTTTCCTATTAAAACATGAGTTTGATAAATCCCGTTCGCTTTTTAAGCCCGATTTATTAGTCCAAGGTAGGCGCGTTTTGGAAACGCGCCTGTCCCTGTGCTGAAGATTAGCAGACGGCGCGTTTAGAAAACGCGCCTACCAGGGGTGTGGACCGCTAAGTTGACGCATAAAGGTTTCGCATCTGCTCTACCTAACGGACTGGACGCAATCTAATTATCAAACTCACGTTACTAAATGTATGCATACAAGAATTGTGCCTACTTTATTTCACTTAAAATATCCGCTGCGAGTTGCATGGTTTTTACTGCTTCATCCAAGTTAGCCGCAGGAAGTGAAACAGGAGTATTAGACTTAACGCAATCAAGGAAATACCTATTTTGTTCAACGGAGCCGCTACTCCCTGGTTCGGTGAGTTTATGCTGTGTGCCATCACAGAAAATCGTTCCATGCGAAACACCTTCAAGATATGCCGAGATGTCCCTGCCGTGAATCTCATATCGTTCAAGGCGTGCATCTGTAGTGTAATTGGCAATGAGTTGCGCAACACAACCGTTCTCAAAGAGAATTAAGGCGGCGTGAACATCTTTGTAATCCGAAATTGTGCGTTGGACGACACTATGCACCTCCTGAACGTCCGATTCGGCAATTGCGCGGAGTGTATCCAGTGCGTGGATAGGTGTTTCCAGAAACATGTTATCCATCAGATGTTCGGGAAATCTACCTGATTTTGCTAAACGTGTGATGCTCTTATGAAATTCACCAACCAGTTGAGTGACGTTTCCGCGCGCTTTAACTTGCTGCGTTGCTTCCACGATAATCGGATGAAAACGGCGATTCCAACCTACCATCCCTTTTGCACCGGTTTTCTTGGCAGTATCCCGTAAATTGATTGTTTCAGTGACGCTCATCCCAGGCGGTTTTTCGAGCAGTGTGTTGACTCCACGTTCTAAACACGGCGCAGCGGCTTCTGCGTTAAGATGCGCTGGGGTTGCAACGAAAACTGCATCAAGCGTTTCATTGTCCAGCAATGCTTCGATCGTGTCATAACGTTTTGAGACGTTGAACGTGTCGCCAGCACTATTTCGTGCACTTTCTACCGTATCGCAGACTGCAACAAGGTCGGTATCTTCAAATTTAGTAAGGACTTGCATGTGCCCGCGTCCGCGTCCGCCACATCCGATAACTGCAACTTGTAAGTTTGCCATAATATTCTCCGCTAATGTCTTATGTGTGGGGCTTCCATCACTTCACGTTGTTCGGGGGACATGTCTTCAATATAGTCTGGATATTCAATACGATGTGCCCCCGCACTATATGCCTGAAAACCGGGACTAAACTTATAGAGCAGTGCGCGCCGTTGGTGTGAAGCTTTCCACGGGAGTGTGCCGTGTGTTAAGGTTTCAGTGAAGATAACAGCATCGCCTGCCTTCGCGTTGACTTCATGCACCAAGTGCTGGTATTTTTCGTACCGTTTCATATTACTTGGACATGGAAGGTTCGCTTTATGGCTGCCGGGAATGATCGCGAGACCGCCGTCACCAGGACCTTCGTCTGCCAACATATACTCCACAACGGTAAGGCCAGTATAGATGCGTCCATATTTGAAGAAATATGCCTCAGAAAAATTGGGGCGTTCAATGCCGCCGCCGTGTAACGTGCCGCCTTCGGTCCCGTTTTCCATAGCGATTAAGCCCGGTCCGTGGTCAAGCCTATATTTTTTGCCTAAAATTTCCTCTAAGTGCGGTTTTACATTTGGATGTATCAGCAGCGCACGAAAAGGCTCACACCAAGGCTTTTCCCATGCCAACATGCCACCCATATCCATGCGGTGTGCTGTCCCCGCAAGTGCTTCTGAACCACCCGTCAAAGAGTTTTCACGTTCTCTGAGATGTTCTATGTGGTGGTCAATTGCTGCGTTACACTGCTCAACCTCTTCGGTGGAAAGTGCATTTTCAACTATGATATATCCCGTCAAATCAAATAGATATTTTTGTTCTTCGTTCATGAGTAATTTCTCCAATGTTGATGACGGTTGATGTATTTGGATTACCAACGTTTTTCATATTAGCAATGGATAAAAAGTGTGTCAAGAAAAAAGATGAATCGGGAATTAAAAAATGTTGTCATTAATTCATATTAAATGTATAATGCACAAAACTGAAAACGTTAAAACCCCTGACGTTCATTGTGCTATTCACGAACAGGAAATTGTCTTGAAACCTATGTCTATACAGATCGAAAACCGACTTACGCAATTCGTTCCAAATTTAAATATCTCTCAAGAAGTGTTGCAACAACAATTAGCCGCTTTCATTCAATCTGAGCGGGAGCGACTCAAAGCCAGTATCTTGGATGGAGATAGCGGGTTTTCTGCATGTTCTATGCACACACAGATATGGGATGCCGTTATCCAAAAAGTTTACGAAGTCGCTTCTTATCAAATTCAGGATGAATACACAAAACAGGTGGAAGAACTTCTCAAGATACCTGGTGTTGATTACAGTGATTTCTCAGATGACCTTCCTGACGAGTGGACACCTGATGTTGCGTTATATGCTGTAGGAAGTTATGGTAGAAATGAACTCTGTTATTATTCAGATGTTGACGTTGTGTATACCTCTTCTGTCGATCTTGAGGATGTGTATGACGAGGGCACTTTAGAACTCGTCCGTTGGTTCTACGACTTTTTTGACAGTCTCCATTTAGTGATTCCTGGGTTTGAGTTTAGTTTTATCTACCGTCCAATGGCAGATATTGCAAAATGGAACTACCAAGACATGACTGCCTTAATCGATATGCGGTTTATCGCTGGTGATGCGACCCTGACAGAAAAATTCCGAAAAGCTGTCTATTCTGAAAAATCCGATATTTCGCTTGTATTAGACCTCCTTCAATCAAAAGCAGATTCCTTCAAAGCCTCCGAGGATACCATCTACCTTAATCAACCTGATATAAAAACGGGCAGGGGTGGGTTACGGACACTTCAGTATGCGCTTTGGATATGCGGACTTCCGCAATTTACCTCAATACCCGAGCTGTATCAACGTTATGATGACGAACAGTTGATACCATCTCTCGATTTTATGTTTAAGGTGCGGAATCTATTACACGTTTTCGCAGATGCACCACACGATTCCCTCTCCTATTATCCCGAACAAGATGACACACTTCAAGCACAAATTGCTTCTGCTCTCAGTTATTCAGATAAAACTGAAGAATCCCGTTACGATTTTATGGCAGACTACTACGCCAAAGCCAAATACCTTCATTTTAAAGCAGAACTGTTGATACGAAAGTTTCTTGCAAACGGAATTCCGGTTTCCGATGTGTTAGGGGTCCGGACAGATGTGCTTTACTGTATTGATAATAACTTCGGTGAACTTGATATAGATGAACTTTTTAAACTGTTCGCCTACTTCCAGCAGTACGATTTTGAGATTGACCCATCGCTTGCGACCTTTATTTTTGCATACTTAGATGCGTTTGATTGGGACCGTTTCAAATCCAGAATTGCTGAACTCATCAACATACCTGGCAATGTTGAAAAGACTCTAACCCGTCTACACAGACTCGGTATTTTGGCTCGACTCGGTGAAGGAGGCGAACGTTTTGAAAAAGCGATGATGACGCGAAGTGAACGCAGCCTTGACCCATATACTGTGGGAAAACATACACTTACTGCAATAGGACATCTTGATGAGATTCGTCGAACTGAATCAAGTAGTCCTTTCGGAGGTGCGCGCCTCGGTCAACCGATGGCACCCTCTCCAAACTCGGAGTTAGAAGAGTTGAACACAGCTTTTCGATCACTTTCCGATCCAGCTTCGCTTTATATGGCACTTTTTCTGCATGATATTGATAAACCTGACCCGACTCATCCGCAGACCGGCGCAGAAAAAGCAAAACGTATCGCGCCAGAATTTGGGTTTAATCCACAACAGACGGATGATATCTGCTTCCTAATTCGTGAACATCTCACAATGATTACATTGGCACGTTATCATCAATGGGATGAAGGTACAATCGCAGAGTTTTGCGAAAAGGTTAATTCACTTGAACGTTTGACTGCGCTTTATCTGCTAACTTATTGCGATTCAAAAGCGAATGGTTCCCAAAACTTTAGCGATCTTGTGAAGCATAATCTCAAACGATTGTACGAAGTTGTACGGGTGCGTTTCGGAGGCCAAGAAGAATCGCAGTGGGGCGTTTCCGCGCCACCAGCAGAATTTCAGCATTTTCTTCATCAGATGCCGGTTACTTATCGTATCGGTGTAGCGCCTGAAGAAATCTCAATACATATAAAAATGATTTCACAAGCGGAGACAACACCTTCTGACGGTACGCATCAAACAGCAAATGCAGCTATCCTCCAATTCGTTGACAAACAGGGTTTTACGGAATTACATCTTTGCGGGCATAGTCGTATCGGTAAGTTGCACACAGTCAGCGGTCTATTTTTTGCGAATAACATTGATGTCCGTGATGCCCGCGTCTATACAAAACAGGATACACACGTTGAGTTGGAAATTTACCGTCTTGTGCATCAACCGCCACACTCCGCCGCTGAACCGATGCCGCTTGACGAGGAATTAAAACGGGATTTAGATTTTGACATCCGCAGCTTGATGGCGCGAGAGGTAACACTTGAACAAATTTTTGATAAGCACTATGTAGACCCGGCCGGTGCATGGCGGATAGATGATGTCACTGTCGAAACAGCGAGAAACTACACAGAAATCGTAGTAACAGGTGAAGAGAAGGTCGGTTTTCTGCACTATTTCAGTGGGATTTTGGCGAAATTGGAGTTGAACGTCGAAATGTGTAAGTGTTCTGGGTTAGGTGGGCAAGCGATTGACCGGTTTTATGTGCAACCGGTGGCTGATCCGCAAAAGGTGCGTAATCAAATTTTAGCGGAGTTATCAGCAGATAAATAATGTAAGTACCAATTGCCTTAACTTGCTTGACACTTTCTCAATTTTCAGTTACAATTAACACATAATGCAAACCGTGGATCAACTGCCAACCCCTATTTTCACACATCTTATGGCAAAGGAGAAGGAGCGATGACTACTTATCCAAAAGGACTCGATATCCCTTACGCACAGACAGATGACTCAGACTTTTATCCAGAAACGGATGGAAAACCGATGGCAGTTAGCGACCTTCACAGACAAATCCTTATCCGAACATTACAAGTTCTTGATGCACATTTTGAAGAAAAACCGGAAGTCTATGTATCTGGTGATATACTGATGTATTATGTGGAGGGGGACCCGCGTAAATCAGTTGCGCCGGATGTTCTGGTCTCTTTCGGTTTGGGTAAGAAACCCCGGCGGACGTATAAAGTTTGGGAGGAAGGGAAGGTGCCTGATTTTGCAATGGAGTTTTCAAGCAAAAACACATACCGAGACGACTTAGGTAAAAAGTTGGAACTTTACGGTTTATTGGGAATACAAGACTACTTCTTATATGATGCGGAGGGATTGTATTTACCATCTGCGCTGATGGGTTATGAGTTGGTGGATGGGATGTATGTTCCGATTTCAGCAGGTCCGACTGGCGGTTTACGTTCTTCTGCCCTGGGTTTAGATTTCCATGTTGATAATGTAGGTTTAGGTATTTATGACCCAATTGCAGGTGAGTGGCTTCAGACACCTGCGGAGTCAGCACTATCGCTTGCTAAACAAGAAGCTGTCCGCGCAGAAACTGCTGAAGCACGTGCTGAACAAGAAATCACACGCGCAGAAACTGCCGAAGCACGAACTGAACAGGAAACCACACGCGCAGAAACTGCTGAAGCACGCGCAGAAACCGCCGAAGCACGCGCTGAACAGGCAGAAGCGGAAGCCGCACAACTCCGAGAACAACTCGCGCGCTTGCAAGCCCGCACCTAATACCTTACTGAGGGTGTGCATAAATAACCGATGTTGTTTTCAATCAATGTGTCCTTGAGTGAAGTTTTATTGTCTGAACCAGGATTTTAGCGTTTTGGTAACAACACCAATTGCTGATATGGATTACCCACCTATTCTCTTAGATTTAGGAGAAATCAAGCGTGCGATAAATTGCGTGGTTACAGGTTTTAGGATACCCCAGTAATTATGCACATCTCTATTTATATGAGGTATAAGAGGTGAAGGTTCTATAGGTGAAATATGTCTATCTTATATCCTCCACATAGATTAAATCTATACGGCGATAACAATGAATGAAAAACAAGTAGTAAATGCTGTTGCTGATTATTTTAAAGAATATAAATCAGTTTATACACAGTTTGAAAAATCAATTCAGATTGGACATTACCAATGCAAAGCCGACATCGCGGTTTATACTAAAAAATTCCCTCAAAAACTTGTTGCTATCGTAGAATGTAAAAAAGTAGGTAGTCTGGGTAAATCAAAAACAGGTATAGAGCAATTGAAGTCTTATCTTTGTGCATCGGATACATGTTTGGGGATATTCGCTAATAGCCTGAATCCTACTGATTGGATATATTTAGAAAATCTTGGAAACAATATATTTGATGAGTTAACTGAGAATCAGTTTATTATGTCTATGATATCAGAAATTGAGACGCATAAGGATCTCCAACAACGTGTTTCTGACAAATTAGAGAAATTAGTGTTACAAGAAGCCTCTAATAAATTAAAAACTTCTGCTACTAAGAGACGAATACAAGCTAAGACAGATTATTTTGTAGAGCAGGAAGCAAAAAAAAAATATAACCCCAGGCAAAATAGCGGAAACTACTGACAAATTGGTATTACAAAAAGCCAATGAAAACATAAGAAATCCAGCTATTCAGCAACATATACAGCAATTAACTAATGATCGTATAGAGCAGGAAGTAAGAAAAAATATAACCCCAGGCAAAATAGTATCAGCTGCTATCAATATATCTGCTGAAGAAATAAAACGTCTGGAGGCTAAAATATCTAAGTTAAGAAGATATAGTACTTGGGGATGGGTTTTAGCAATTCTATTTTTCATTATTTTACTGGGTATGTTCTATAATTAAATTGCTGTTTCATCTTAGTAATCCTCTCGTATGCCCACGGTTTCGAATATGTAGAAATATATTCATCAAGCCGTCCACCAGTTGTCAAGGTCAAGCATAATATAACATGTGGTTCTAAAGAAAGAAACTTAACAAATGCGTAATTTGTAATCTGAACAAAGCAATATGAATTATAGAACGTATGTCTCATAGATGGAAATAGAGATGAAACAAAGAGTACTTATCACAGGTGCAGCGGGAACGGTAGGTTCAACGCTCTGGCAAGCGTGGGAAAAGCAAGATTTATACACGTTAACCCTGATGGACATCAATCCAATTGAGGGGTCAACGTCTCGCGTGGAGCAGTCTGATATTCGGGATTACACTGCAATGCAGGCATTGTGTCAAGAACAAGATATTTTGGTGCATTTGGCGTATATCCGCAACTATTCACTTGGCAAAGTTCCGGGTGAGATCAGCGACATTACTGCGTCAATGAACCTGTTTGAGGCTGCACGAGAAGGTGGAATTCAGAAGATAGTCTATGCAAGCACAAATCATGTATCAGGCTGGAATGAACGATTGAGTTCACCACCACGGTTCTCCACCGGCGATCAATTCAGACCTGACGGTTGGTATGGTGCGATGAAGGGTATGGCAGAAATTGCAGGACGGTATCTTGTTGACGCCCATGATATGCGGTTTATCAGTATCCGTATTGGCAGTTTTAATGGCACTTATGAGCCAAACGGAATTCGCCACTGCAGCACGCTGCTGACACCACGTGATTGCGTGCAACTATTCGGGTTGGCCGTGGATTACGATGGACCTGTCAAATATCTGATAACCTACGGTCGCTCAGCGAATTCTGATGGGTATCAGCAGAGTTACCTTGACATCAGCGGGGCGGTTGAGGTGTTAGGTTATGAACCGCAGGATAACTTGATTAAGACACATCTACACAAATTTTGGCAGAACGAAGAATGAATGCAGAACCCCGTTACAACGACCTCTACTATAAACGCACAACCCCTCACTCACAGATAATTGACACTGTGCAAGATAAAGTTGTCTCTTTACACGATCTACCCGCTCCAATTGACTGGCAAACACTTTTTGGTAACACATATCCGGTAGAGGTCGAGATCGGATTCGGCAAAGGACGATTTTTACTGGAAGCATCAAAGCAGTTTCCACTGATAAACTATATCGGTGTGGAGCGCGCGCAAAAGTATGTAGAAATCACACGTGAACGGTTTAGGAAATACATGCGGCATTTCTCAATAGAAAAAAATTCAGGCATGTTCAAGAATGTTCGTCTTGCATGGACAGATGCCAATTACTTTTTGACACGGTATGTGCCTGATGAATCGGTGCAGGCATACCATATCTATTTCCCCGACCCGTGGCCGAAAGCACGGCAGCAAAAGCGGAGAATTTTTCGAAATAAGGATTTCCTCGATGCCATTACACGAACACTCATGTTGGGTGGAGGTAAGTTGTACGTCGCAACAGATTTTGCTGAATATTTCACTGAGATTCAAGAGAGACTCGCGCTGTGGACAAAATTAAAACCTATCCCACTGAATTCGAGTGATTATGAACATATTGCCACAAACTTTGAAATGAAGTATCGTTTAGAAGGCAGGAAAATTTATCGGGCAGTTTATGAGAAATCGTAAAGATATTTGGAGAAAAAAATGGCAACTGTTGCTGCAAAAATCCTAATAACACCAGAAGAATATATTGTGAAAGAACGAAAAGCAGAATTCAAAAGCGAGTATCGGAACGGACAGATTGTTGCAATGCCTGGGGCAAGCCACCAGCATAACCTGCTATCAGGCAATATATTCGGTCATATCTTTATACAATTTCTGGATAGGACATGTCAAGTTTATGTCAACGATATGCGTGTGAAGGTTAGCGATAGCGGTTTATACACATATCCGGATGTTGTCGTAGTATGTGATGAACCGCAGTTTGAGGACAATCACGTTGATACGCTTCTAAATCCAACTGTTATTGTAGAAGTGCTTTCTCCGTCAACCGAGGAGTATGACAGGCACGACAAATTTATGTCTTACCAGACTCTTAAATCTCTACAAGAATATATTCTCGTTTCGCAAAACAGTGTGCATGTAGAACAGTATGTGCGGCAAAATGGAAACTGGATTTTAAGAGAATTCCGTTCGCTTGATGATATGCTTCAGTTGGCATCAATAGAATGCCAGTTGGCTGTACGCGCAATCTATGCGAAAGTCCAATTTTGAGGTGGGTCGGAAAATGAAAGAAAACCAACCGAAGATGTGGCAATCTCTTCCGGGTGCGCCAGGGGTTTATCTGATGAAAGCCTCCGATGGATCCCCTATCTACATCGGTAAAGCGGTAAACTTGCGGAACCGTGTACGATCCTATTTTCAACAAAGTGGACTCACTGAAACCCCCCTTACAGCACAGATGATGCGGTATGTGACAGAGGTGGATTATATTGTCACAAGTACTGAAATAGAGGCGCTGATTCTGGAGAATAATCTGATTAAGACGCATCAACCACGATACAATGTAAAGCTAAAAGATGATAAACGCTACCCATTTTTGCGGGTGACAACAAATGAACCCTTCCCACGCATTATGATTACGCGTAAAACAGAGAATGACGGTACCCGCTATTTTGGTCCCTTTGTCCGCGTTCGTTCCACCCGACAGGTCGTTAAACAGTTGACTAAATTGTTCCCCATTCGCACCTGTACACTACCACTTGAAGAAACGAAAAATAAATACCGCGCATGTCTTGATTATCATATTGGTAGGTGTCCTGCGCCTTGTGCAAATAAAATAAGTGTGCAGGATTATAAAAAGATAGCTCATAAAGTATGTCAATTTTTAGGTGGGAATACAGATGCTGTCGTCCAAGAAATGCAACAGAAGATGGAATCTGCAGCAAAATCTTTAGATTTTGAGAAAGCGGCGAGATATCGAGATATGCTTAAAGACGTTCAACAGGTAGTAACTACACAACAGAGCCTTGATAATGTATCAAGCACTGACGAAGACGTTATTGGTATTGCAACTGCTTTTCAGCACGGTTTGCAAAGCCGTCTTGGTGATATTGCCTGTGTGCAAGTGCTGCACATCCGAGATGGCAAGCTGCTTGAACGTGAACATTATTATTTGAACGATGTACATCCTGAATTAATACCAACTGCTATAAGTGCGTTTGTCTCTCAGTATTATCAAAATGCTGTTCTTGTGCCAAAAACGATTGCGTTACCGATGCCAATTGAATCGGTGGAACTGATTGAAAAATGGCTGAGTGAGAAACGCGGCAACCGCGTCTCTTTGCATGTGCCACGGGCAGGCAGGCTCAGACGGCTGCAAACTTTAGCAACGAAAAACGCAGAGGTCCTCCTAGTACAGCAGGAACAGAGTGTCGTTTATAGTAGCGCCGTGAACCCAGCACTGGTTGAACTACAGGAATTCCTTGGGATAAATCATCCACTCAGACGGATTGAAGCGTTCGATATTTCCAATCTGGGTGATAGGTTTGCCGTTGGGTCTATGGTAGTTTTGGAAGATGGAAAACCGACTTCAAGTGAATACCGGCAGTTTCGGATACGCGATGTGATCGGGCAGAACGATTACGCGATGATGCAAGAGGTGATTACACGGCGTTTTCGACGTGCTGAGACAGGCGATAAAAAATTTAGTAAATTACCGGACTTAATGTTGATTGACGGTGGAAAAGGACAATTAAGTGCTGCACAAGCGGCGCTTCAACCTTTTGCTGAAGTAGATTTGGATCCTGTTCCCACTCAGATTCCGATGATTGCCTTGGCAAAACGGATTGAAGAAATCTTCGTTCCGGGAAATCCGGATCCGATTGTGCTAAGAGAGGATAACCCTACCTTACACTTAATTCAGCGGTTACGTGATGAGGCGCATCGGTTTGCAATTACCTATCACCGTAAACTACGGCAAAAAGCACTTAGTGAGTCTGTACTTGACGAAATTCCAAATGTTGGTCCGAAGCGAAAACAGGTCCTACTACAGCAATTTGGTTCGATTGATGCAATCCGACAGGCAAGTTTAGATGAACTTCTTTCTGTAAAGGGGATACCACGCAGCGTTGCCGAAAATATCCGAAAACATCTCTAAAGTTATAACTGCGATCTCCTGTTCTAATTTGATTAAGCTGCCCGAATTTGTGCTTTTTATTTTCTTTTGCCCCTTATCGTGCAACTGTAGTGAGTGCTTAATCGTTCACAGCGTATTTTAGACATAATCAAGGAACAAAACTTATCGTGCAACTGTAGTGAGTGCTTAATACCAAATTAACGCGATCCGTCTCGGTAGGTGCGGTTTCCTAACCAATGCAGAATACCGGACGCGTATTCTGCCTGTATCCAATTAACAAGATTAATCCTGTTAATTTGGTCTAAGTGCGTTTTCTCGGAAGCGCGATACTTTATATTGGCATATAATTTGCTTAAAATCTATCATTGTGGTGAAATATAAAATACAACAGATTTCGTAACTGCTGAGATTGAAAATGCGCGAAAAACACATCAAATTTGTCGGCATTTTACTTATTCTAATGAGTATTGCCTATTTACATCTGAAACTCTACCGTTTTGCTGAAATGACATACGACGGTAACTTGCAAGTGCTGGTGTGTTTAGGACGTGTGATTAACATAGATACCGATGAGGAAGTCGATCAAATACTAACCTTTCGAATTCTATCTGGACAGTTCCGTGGAGAAACAATTCAAGTAAATAATATTTGGATCGGTCGTGCTTTTAGTGATCGTGTACTGGGCATAGGCGATGTGATGTTTCTGGACATTCCGATCCGTGATCGTAATAACCCGACAATTACCACTGTTTCAATAGGTGATTACTTCCGCACTCCATTTCTGCTTTATCTCGCTGGTGCGTTAGGCATTCTAATGATCCTTGTTGCCGGAATGAAGGGTGTACGAGCAATTCTAACACTGTTTGTTACGGCTCTCTCTGTCCTCTATCTTCTTGTTCCACTAACTATTAGCGGCTACAACCCAATAGCAGTTGCCCTGCTGATTGCCGCGCTGCTCACATTAGTGACTTTCCTTTTCATTACAGGATTTAGCTTCAAAGTTATCTCAGGAGTGCTTGGAACACTCGGAGGTTTGGCTGCTGTTGGTATCCTATCTATTCTTAGTCAACACCTGATGGCGTTAACAGGGTTAGCCCAAGAGTTCGGTTTTTTGGAGCTCGGCATTGCACTTTGGCGCACACCGGGATCGCATCACTGGAATTTCACAGGTATCCTATCTGCTGGCATCATTTTAGGTGCTGTTGGGGCAATGATGGATGTCAGCATGTCCATCTCTTCCAGTGTGCATGAAGTCAAACAGGTAAATCCAAACATCAGCGTGCGGCAATCAATTCGTGCCGGACTGAATGTTGGACGGGATATTATGGGTACGATGGCAGATACACTTATCTTCGCTTACCTGGGTGCACACATGATAACTATGTTGCTGCCACGTATTGAATTTCCTGAGGCAGGTGTCTTATATCCGTTTCTACGCATAGTGAACGAGGAAGGGACCGCAGTCGCTATAATTCAAGCTGTTGTAGGAACAATTGGACTCGTCCTAACCGTTCCAATTGCTGCCACGGTTGCAGGTTTTCTTACAAAATATACAAAAGTGCGTCGATCCGAAATTCACGAAAATTTACCTACTGAGGAGGAACTTGAAGAATTATTTGGCAGTGAAACAACACATGGCAAATCTCGGATTTTTTCTACTCGAGTTGCAGTACCAATAGCGATGCTGCTTGTGTTGATTGGTACAATATTTGTCTACTATCGCACGCGAGGCCTCTCTGCAACGATCTTGGAACACAAGGACGAGCAGGGACAACTTATTGACAAATCGGAGTATGCGAAGGGGAAGGTCCTCCGACTACTCGAATCAAACGGAAATTTTCTCTTCACTATTGATGGATCCAGCACTACAGATTTGGATAAAAAAAGAGTTCCGTCCGCTTTACGGGAAGCATTTGCAAATAAAAGAATTTCTTTATCTGATGCAGCTACTGTTTCCATTAAACCGTGGAAAGATAGCCGCTGGTTGATTTCAGATGCAGAATACGAACAGACTTATAGCATTCGGACTGCACAAGATGGCACAAACAATCTCAACGTATATGATTCAGAAACTGAGCATCATGTACTTGAGGTTGAGATCCTCAGCGGTATGTATAAAGGAGAACATTTAGTTTTACGGAATATTGTCAATCACAGTATGCCGTTACTAAGTATCCCTGCGGAGCCAGGGGATATTGTACTCTGTCGTGTTGGTGGTGATGCAGAGCGGATTAGTCTTTACAACATTGTGCAAGAATATGCACGCGATAAATATATAATTTGGTTTGTCGGTGGGATGTTTTTACTTATCATCCTTGTTGGTCGGATGGAAGGCATCCGTACCGTATGTGCAATGCTGATTTCTGGGGCGGTTATCTACTTCTTTATGTTACCGTTAATCTCACAAGGCATGAACGCCGTGTTTGTTGTAACACTCACTTCAGGGGCAGTGGCGTTTGTCTCCTTAGTGTTTGTGATCGGCCCGAGTCGAAAGACCTTTTCTGCCGTGTTGGGAACGATGGGCGGTATACTTGTTGCGGGTATAATTGTTCTCTTTGCCCAACAGCAGTTACGTTTTACCGGGTTAGAGGACGCAATTGCGGCAGATATTGTAGAGGCAACGCGGACACCTCCTTTCGATTTTGTGCAAATTCTGTTAGCGG
The DNA here is from genome assembly GCA_022825825.1 of Candidatus Poribacteria bacterium. Taxonomy (GTDB): domain Bacteria; phylum Poribacteria; class WGA-4E; order WGA-4E; family WGA-3G; genus MSPOR6. Next base: position 43,998 of record JAJDWA010000059.1, on the reverse strand, counting down.
GTATGCTCATGGGTGTTTTAGGGGTAGCGGTTGATGGTGCAATTGAGGTAGCGTCAAGTATGGAGGAGATTCGCCGTGCCAACCCAAACATGCCAACGTGGCGATTGATTGCATCTGGGCTCAATGTCGGCACTGATATCCTCGGCACAATGATAAATACGTTGGTATTTGCTTATCTCGGTGTAGAGTTGCTACTGGTGATTACAATCGCAACGCCGACAAATCTTGACTTCTTTAAGGCACCCCCCGTACAGTTGCTAAGTATTGGGGTTGTGTCTGCCGAGATTGTGCGGTTACTTGCGGGCACACTCGGTTTGGTATTAGCAATTCCGATTACTGCGGTAATTTGCGCGTTCTGGAATCCAAAGAAGTTATAGAGAGGTGGTATTCAACACTGGTTTATGTAAAGTCAGGGATTTCTACCAAGGCAGTGCCAGCTTGTAAACGTAAAATGGCATTTGGGAAGTGTTGATGTAGAATTTCACGCATAACAGCATTTGAGATATTGCCACACGTCACCCAAACAATCTGAGGTGGCGGTCCAAGTCGTTCAAATAAATGGACAAAATCACGATCTTTCGTTATCACAACTGCTTTTTCTGCCCGAGCTGCGAGGTAGATTTCTTCGTCACTTGCGTCGCGCAACCCAAGCCGTTGAACTGAGAATACTTCAACTGCAAAAGTATCACTGAGCCAAGGCGCTAATGCAGGAGAAAGTTGCGCATCAATCCAAAACTTCATGCGGTAAGTATAGGAACGTCCATTTTATTTGCAGCGAACTGTAAACAAGCGAGGATATCTTCAGATTCCAGATCCGGCATTTCTTCAAGTATCTCATCAAAAGAGAGCCCGCTTGCAAGCAATCCCAAGACATCTGTCACTCGAATCCTCATGCCTCGAATGCAAGGACGTCCCCCACACTGCTGCGGATTCAAGGTGATTCGGCTCAATCGCAACTGCTGTTCAATAGTAATTTTGAGAGCAACATCGCCAACCTGCTCTGCTAATTCACCCGCAATTCGAAGATCTGACTCCGCCTCATAAATCTGTCCCAGCTTGTCTTTTGCACACCCTCGGTTGTAATATGCGTACGCAAAATCAGGTTTTAGGTTGATAGCAGCATCGTAGTCGGCTATAGACCCCTTATAATCGCCTAACGCACTCTTTTTTTGGCCTAACTGAAAATAAGTTTCGGCAGATAATAATTTGTTTACATATTTCATCTGGATGCCCTTTATGATGTTTACCCAAGTTTGTATTCTTACCGTAACTATCATAGCATGTCCAAACCTGGTTCGCAATAAAATATGCCTATCCATATCCGCTATATTTTTTTAGATTATAGGTTTCCATTAGCCTCTATACAACGTCCGCATCTGTTTAATCACCTTAGGCAGCTTAGCAATTACCGTGTCAATTTCTTCTTCAGTTGTCCTTCTGCCGAGGGAAAACCGCACGGTACCCTGTGCTAATCTGGGTGGTAATCCGAGCGCAGCAAGCACATGCGATGGTTCCATAGACCCAGACGTACACGCAGACCCTGTTGACACACAGATTCCCTCCATATCTAATCTCAAGATAAGACTTTCCCCTTCTACAGATTCAAAAGACACATTAAGCGTGCCTGGGGCACAGTATTCCGGGTGTCCGTTGTAATGCAATCTATCAATATGTGTGTTTAATCCTTCACGTAGGCGATGGGTTAATTTGTTTAGGTGTTGTGTGTATGCATCACGGTCTTGTTTAGCAAGTTCCGCTGCAACGCCAAGTCCAACGATAGCTGGAACATTTTCCGACCCTGCACGTCTATTACGTTCATGCGATCCACCATGGACAAGATTTGCTAAACGAGCCCCTCGGCGGATGTATAGGACACCAATCCCTTTCGGTGCATATATCTTATGTCCAGAAAGCGACAACAGATTAACACCGAGTTCCTGCACATTAACATCTAATTTCCCAATTGATTGCACCGCATCGGTATGCACCGGGATGTCTTGTCCCTGCGCAATCTGACAAATTTCCTCCAGCGGTTGGATAGTACCGTTTTCGTTGTTGACATGCATGATGGAGATAAGAATTGTTGTATCGCCAATGGCGGATTCAAGCTGCTCAATTCGGATACGTCCATATCGATCTACGGGAAGATATGTTACCTCAAAACCACGTTGCTCCAAATATTGACAAGTATGTAATACAGCATGATGTTCTACCGATGAGGTGATGACGTGGTTTCCTTCCCCTCGACTTTTTTGGAGTTCTGTTAGTCCTTTGATGGCATGGTTATCGGCTTCTGTGCCGCTTCCGGTAAACACAATTTCACTGGGACTTTTAGCACCAATAAGTTCAGCAACCTGTTCACGTGCTGTATCAATAGCATTGCGTGCTTCACGCCCATAAGCGTGAATGCTTGATCCGTTTCCGAATGCCTCTGTTAGAAAAGGCATCATGGCATCTCGGACTTCAGGGCGGAGTGGAGTTGTAGCGTTGTAATCAAGGTAAATACGTTGCATGTCTTTGTTCATGTCGCGACCGGGAGGTCGTTCTTATAGTGTTAATCGTATGTTCGATAGTTGAGAAAGGTAATCTGATTCGAAGAAATCTTTACATCTTGTAGAGATTCACTTTTTCTAACATTTCCATTAGCATTTAAAAAGGAGAGATTTATTTTATGAGAACCTGCTGGTAGAGGCATCCGTACCATAAAAATCTGATTCGGAAGTGTTTGCCATGAACGTGTATCTGCACTTTCGGTAAGCACACCAGCAAGATTAACGACTGCTCCCAAAACTTCATTTTCCTTTCTTGCTTTGCGGAATATTAAGTATTTTCCCAAGGCACGCGCTAATGTGCGAATGAGGATTACGGTGTGTTCAGATTTGAGAGTCTCAATTGCCATCGTCTCTATGTCTTCTATTAAAACACCCTGTGTAATATCTTCTCCTACTGACACCTGGATGCCCGCAAAGTGTGGACGATTAGAACGCATTGCCGGCATTGCCACATGTAAGAGGTATTCTAATTTTATTTTCTCTACGACCATTCCTTCACGTTTCCTAAGCGTACGGGCAAACGTTATAGAGTCTTTGTCCTCATCTTCACCAAATTTATCAGTTTTGAGAATAGGAAAAGTCAAGGTCTCTTCTCTCTTACGAGGCACATAACCCGATTCATAAAAGAGGATTAATTCGCCATAGTTTTCAGAAAGTGGCGGCGGTTCACCGTATTGCTTGCGATAACGTTCATACTCCTCAGTAAAATTGAGTTTGCGCGATACACGCACCAAAGAATGGCCGACGTCTTTAGGCATCGGAACACCTGTTATCTCAGCCGCATTTTTATAGTATTCTTCAGCTTGCCTATATGAGATAAATGCATCATTCCATTCTTCCGCTGCTTCAAAAACCATGCCGCAAAAGTGCGCCAAAAATCCGGTTCCAAAGTAATTATATTCGTTATCTTCACCTTTGAAATACTGAATTAGGTTAGTCGCGCGGCGGCATTCAACTAAAGCACCTTCTAAATTGCCTCTGTAAATATAATTAAGTGCACTATAATAGTGACTTAGCAATCGCTCATATCGGGTGCCTGCATAAGGGCGGAGTTTATCAGTGGTAACAAGTGATAAAGCCTCTTTAGAAATACTTTTGGTGAAGCGATCTTCTGCGATCATTTCGGCTTGTTCAAATGCCTTGCTGCTTTCTGGAAAGAGGTTAGCATAATGAGCGGTCAACCCTAATTCAAATTGATGTGGAATATCCGGTTTTTTCGGTGTGTTTTTCTTAAGGTAATTATAGGCATCTTCTGGCTTGCCTGTTTTCAAACCGATTTCAACTTTTTCAAAATTATAACCAGCACACCCCATCATCAGAGAAATTATAAGTAGAAATGGAAAAAATTTGGTCATTTGGATTACAAATTATTTTAGTAAATGATAAAATAAATAGACACTTTCATCCTGCGGTGTAGGCGGGGAATGCCTAAATGGCATTGGTCCCGTTGATTTGGAGGTTTCCTAACCTCGCTATGCAGAGTGTCCAAGTTAATTCTAAAATCTACTATAAAAAAGTATAGTGGGCGGGATAGGTAACCCGCCCAACACTACAACTAAAGAATATATCTGAATCGGACTACATTTTAAACTTCTTTCGCCCAATATATTTTTTAATTTCTTTCTTACCTATCCAGACTTTTTCGTTACTTTCAATGTTTGTCAATGTGAGATCAGTTTGATAGAACACAATTTGTTTGCCATCTACGCGATCCTCAATGGTGTTGATTTCACCGGTCAGCATGTAATCAGCCCCTTCTTCACGTCCCATCCGCTTGATGGTTTCAATGGCTGCATGTTCACTCTGATCGGCGCGTTCTTCTCGGATTTCACCACGTTCGTTTTTACTGGCAACGGGACGGACTTTGCCGGAGTTGATGAATGCCTGTTCAATATCACTAATGAACGTTTGCGTAGCGATATGCTCGTTACTTTTATTCCGAATGCCACCCACAATAATAACAGGTTTGGCACCAGCTGCCTGATTGTGATTGTTAATCCAAACGTGGCTTAAACAATCATCAATCATCGTTTCGGCGACCATACGTGAATCGGTATCATTCCATCTACCAGAGAGATCAACAATGGTATCGGTATCAATACGGGTGACCTGTTTTGTGGGACCGCATCCGCTGAATACGATTATTCCGATAAGCAGTAGGCACGACAATACTTTGTACATTTGTTCACTCCTTCTTAAATGTTTTTTAGGTAGTAGGTAAAGTTATCTACTCCTACAGCGGGCAAGTAACCCGCATCAAAAGTACTATTTTTTAGAAATCTAAATCGGCTTCACGAACAATTCTATCAACGAAACTATCAAGCGGCATTGCTCCGATGTCTCCATCATCACGGCTTCTGACGCTGACAGTCCGATTTTGTTGTTCGCGCTCACCAATAATTAGCATATATGGTACCCGTTGTAGACGGGCTTGACGTATTTTCGCTCCAATTTTGTCATCACTATTATCTAACACAACACGGCAGTTTTTTTGTAATAGAATCTGCTGCACCTCTGTAGCGTAATCAACGAATTTTTGACTGATTGTCATTACAACACATTGGACAGGGGAGAGCCATGTGGGAAAAGCGCCCGCATAGTGTTCAATGAGCATAGCAATGAACCTTTCAAAACTACCGCAAATTGCACGATGGATAACGACAGGTCTCTTTTCAGAACCATCCGGCGCGATATAAATCAATTCAAACCGTTCTGGCAGCTGAAAATCGAGTTGGACAGTAGCACATTGCACATCTCGGTTGAGCGAGTCACGAATTTGAAAATCAAGTTTTGGTCCGTAAAATGCGGCTTCTCCTGGGTCAACAGCGTATTCGATCTGGTTGTTTTTCAGCACAGATTCAAGAATGTCTTCAGCACGATTCCAAACATCAACATCTCCCATAAATTTTTCGGGGTTGCGTGTGCTAAAATCACATCGGAACGGCAGATCAAATGTGCCGTAAATACGTTGGAAAAGCTCAAGGATACGTTCATATTCATCGGCGATTTGATCTTCAGTAACGAAGTTATGCGCATCATCTTGGCACAATTGGCGAACACGCGACAAACCGCTCAGCGTTCCTGTCGCTTCATTCCGATGCAACACGCCTTGGTCATATAAACGGTATGGCAAATCACGATAACTGTGCCGCGTGCTTTTGTAAATTAGCATGTGCGCAGGGCAATTCATCGGTTTAAGCGCACTTGTTGGTTCACCTTCCTCATTTTCAATCAGGAACATATCATCTTTGAAGTGTTCCCAATGTCCCGAAGTTTCCCAGAGACTACTATCGTAGATGAGCGGCGTCCGAACTTCTTGGTAGCCTTCGCTGAGATAGAGTTTTCTAACCTTTTCGGACAAATGATTGTAAATGAACGCTCCTTTTGGAAGCCAAAAGACACTGCCCGGAGATTCGGGATGCATCTGAAAAAGTTCTAATTCGCGTCCTAATTTCCGATGGTCCCGCTTTGCAGCTTCTTCACGTTGTTTCAGATATGCCTGCAGGTCGTTTTTTGTTTCCCACGCAGTGCCATATATCCGTTGTAACTGTTCACGATTGCTATCACCACGCCAATACGCCCCAGAAACGCGGAGCAGCTTGAAATGTCTGCACTCTCCTGTTTTTTCAATGTGCGGTCCTTTACAGAGATCTGTAAAGTCACCATTGTGATAGATAGAAACTCCCTCATCGGCAACGCCTTCATCTGAAGCACTGACGTCGCGGTCAGAAATTCCTTCTATTAATTCAAGTTTAAATGTTTGGTTGCGTTCAGCAAACCATTCACGCGCTTGTTCAAAAGTCCAAGTTTCCTGCACAAAAGGCACATTGGCTTTAATCATTGCCTTCATGTGCTTTTCTATTTCAGGAAAATCATCTGGTGTAATTGGACGCGGCACCTCCATATCGTAATAGAATTCGTTTTCTATCGGAGGACCGATTGCCAATTTGACGGTGTTTTCACCATCAGGAAACAGTTGTTGCACGGCATAAGCCATAATATGCGCAGTAGAATGGCGAAGCCGTTCTAAATAGTCTACGGGTTGATTAGGTTCTGGCATTGCAAGTTACTCTCACATATTCATTCGTATTAGTTGAAAAATTGCTCTAATAGACTTAACGTCTTTTTTCGTAAGTTGTTTACTAAATAATTTTATACGATTTAAAAGAGAAATGCCAATTAAAAAGTGGAGAGCATATAGAAAACAGTGGAATTATCTACAATCAGTGTGTTTTTGGAGGGTTTAATGTTACTGTCTGAACCAAGATTTTCAAGATTATGGTACCGCACCAGATAAGAATAATCTTGATAATCCCAGTTCAGACAAAATTGATTGCGATTCGGACTCGCACTTACTTCAGGATTAACATTTTGTGTGTAGCGTTTTTATTAAAATAAATAGCATTACTTTTTACAGCAGCCACCAGAGAAAAGCGCCGACACAAAACGCGGCACAACCCGTTGCTGAATGGTAAACTTGGAGCCCCTTTGTCTCTCTACGAAATTCGTTTGCGTAATACTCCACATATTCCGGTGATTTACCTATGAGGCGATCTGTGGGTATGCGAGGTTCGTAAACAAGAGCTACTCCCAGACCAAAGATATTGCCAACGCAACCCGTAAGCTGCCACGTTGTCTTGTTAACTGCAAGTTGAGCGTCTCTTTGAGCGTCTGCGATTGCTTGTAAACGGACCTGTTCCGTAGTGGTGGATTCTACACCATGAGCGGCCGTCGCGAAAATCAGTAACACTATCAGTGTTATGTAAAATTTGTTGATGGATAAGGCATAAAGCATTTTAAGTTCTCCTTATTTATTAATTTTTTGACACAGTTGTCCAAAATTCAACGGTATCAATTTTTCCCTTGGGAACCTGTTCTGCTTGATCAAGAACTCTAATGGTTCCCGTACTTTTTCTATCTACAATCCGAATCGTATCTGTCTTAAAAGTCACAGGTAAGTGATGCATAAGAATTTCAATCGGAAGGATACGCGGAGTGGCCCTGTGAATTACTTTCAGGGGCCTCCAACCGCCATCGAATTCGCGGTTGTCATCTCGCGCCCAAATCTCAATACCACGAACTTCGCCTTCGCCAAGTATACGGATTTTTCGAACGAATTCTTTCTCTGGAATGACATACACGGTTTCGTCGCCCCCATATTTAGTAACAGTTACAGGTGCGTTGATGCGGACGTATGTCCGTTCGTTCATAAGTGTTTGTTGGGTTAGCAGAGCTCTGCAACCTATCCCGAAAATACATATCAAGAAAATCCCATAAAATCTCATCATTCATCCTCCCTAAATATTTCTACTTCCGTATCAGCATCTTCCGCGTTGCGGTCCAATCCCCTGCTTTGAGTGTCCAGAAGGACACACCACTTGCCACAGATTTTCCGAGTGCATTTTTGCCACCCCAATGTGCAGCACGGGATTTACACCTATTCAAAGATGTGAACGAAATGAGGACAGAAACTATTGATCTTTTGACACAGTTGTGTAAAATTCAACAGCATCAATTTGTCCAATAGGTACCCTCCCTTTATAACTTGACTTCGCAGTAAGCATTTTTGTGATCTGAATAGCCTCTGTCGGTGGAGCTATCGGAATTTCGATGTCAATCGGGAGGATCAATTTCTCTTTAATCTCTTTAATCAATATCCACCGATATTTGTTCTGTCGATCAAACAGATCCTTGACTGGTTTTGCTACCCAGACCCCTATGTGTCGAACTTCGCCTTCTCCGAGGATACGAATTTTTCGAACCAATTTTTTCTCTGGAAAAATATACGCGACTCCATCTCTTGTGTAACTCGTTGTTACTGGCGTATCAATTCGGACGTATGTCTGTTCAGTCAGGAGTGTTGCACACCCTATTCCGAAAATACATATCAAGAAAATTCCGTAGAATCTCATCGTTTTTTCTCCTTTGTTTGCGTAGGCAGGTCAACGGTGCCTGCTTCCGTATTAGCATCTTTCGCGTTGCGGCGAGTGTATCGAAGGACACACCACTTGCCACAGACTCACCTATATCATTTTTACCATCCCAATGTGCTGTACGACTCCGACTGTGATACATCTCCGTACATTGATGCCCTAAGCCAAAGCCCGCTCGACATGCCCAATATTTCCACATTAGTACAATATTATTTTCACATTAGGATTTTTCTTTCGTAGCTCCTCAAGAGGGGTCTTATCTATAATCGGATTATCTCGAAGCAATAACGTCTCAAGATTTATTAATTCTGCCAGCGGTGTGACATCGCTGATTTCATTATAGCTCAGATTTAACCATGTCAGTTGCTTTAATTCTGCAAGCACGGTAATATCAGTTACTTTTAGCCTTAGAGCTAAAGAAGTCAATTGCTTTAATTCCCTGAGTGGTGTTAGATCTTCAAAACGTCCAGTAATATATAACTCTGTCAGTTGTTTTAATCCCGAAAGCGGTGTAAGATCATCAAAAGTACCACTGACAGCTAACTCTGTCAGTTGTTTTAATCCCGAAAGCGGTGTAAGATCATTTATATTTTCGTTCAATGGCCCCCAATCCAAATAGTTTATGGTTAAATGTGTAAGTTGTTTTAATTCTGCAAGTGGGGCGATGGTTTCTATCTTATTTTCACTAAGATTTAACCCTTTTAAATTTTTTAACACCTTTAGCGGGGTTAGGTCTTTTATTCCATTGGTAGACAGGTTTAAGTGAAGGTTTTTTAATCCAACAAGGGGTGTTAGGTCAGCAGTTTCTTTGTCCTTGTCCCAGATGCTTTCCCCAGTCCTTGCGTTGCCGACTAATAAACACCATCTAAGATTCAGCTGCTCCAGCTGAGTCGCATATTCCAAACCTGTCCAGTCCCTGATTGGACGCAATATTGTCATGTCTGTCCAGACATCAGGGTCTGGATAGACATGACAATCTAATTCTTTTAATGTTGCCAGTTGTCCGGCTGTTATATCAGCATCTTCAGGAAGTTCAAGTGCATCTCGTATTGACTTTGCTAAGTTTTCATCAGGAATAACCACTATTTTCGCAGGGTCTATTTGGGGTTGTCTTGTTTCTGATGTTGTTTCCGTTATGTTTTCTGTTTCACTACATCCGACAATGAGGAGTGTAGGTATAAACAGAAAGAGAAAAAGTAATGTTAAATGTCTCATCGTAAATCTCCTTGAGAATTGATATAATGCGGAAGTTTAGCGTCTCCGCGCAGGGTGTGATTGAAATTGTTAGGTTGTTGCTGAATTTTACTCAATCTAATATGTCTATTTCCACATTAGGATTCTTCTTTCGTAGCTCCTCAAGAGGGGTCTTATCTACAATCGGATTACCCCAAAGATCTAACCTCTCAAGATTTATCAATCCTGCCAGCGGTGTAACATCGCTGATTTCATTACCCTCAAGGCCTAACGTTGTGAGTTGTTTTAATCCGGCAAGTGGGGTAAGGTCGTCAACATTACCATGGATGTATAACCATGTGAGTTGTTTTAATCCGGCAAGGGGTGTAATGTCATCAAAAGTACCATCGATCCATAACTCTGTCAGTTGTTTTAATCCCGAAAGCGGTGTGATGTCTTTTATGTTTCTGTTGGATCCCGCCCAACCCCCTATGACTAAACGTGTGAGTTGTTTTAATTCTGCAAGCGGGGAGAGGTCTTCTATATAATTTTCACTAAGATCTAACTTTTTCAAATTTTTTAACACCTTTAGCGGGGTGAGGTCTTTTATTAAATTACCAGTCAGGTCTAAGTGAAGGTTTTTTAATCCAACAAGAGGTGTTAGATCAGCACTTTCTTTGTCCCAGTCCCAGATGCTTTCGTATTCCCCAGTCCTAGGGTTCTTGGACCGTAGACAAGTTCTTAGACCCAACCACTCCAGTTGCGTAGCATATTCCAAGCCTGTCCAGTCCGTGATACTACCGCTAGTGCAATACAAACGTTCTAATGTTGCCAGTTGTCCGGCTGTTATATTAACATCTGCGGGAAGTTCAAGTGCTTCTCGTATTGAATTTGCTAAGTGAACATCAGGAATAACAACTATTTTCGCAGGGTCTATTTGCGTAGGGTCTATTTGAGATTGTCCTATTTCCGATTCTGTTTCCGTTATATTATTTCCTGTTTCGCTACATCCGACAATGAAAAGTGTAGGTATAAACAGAAAGAGAGAAAGTAATGTCAAACGTTTCATCGTGAATCTCCTTATTTTGTAAATAGAAGTTTCCTAACCTCGCTGGTGCAGAATATCCAATTAATTTTAAAATCTATTATAGTTGTCCATATATACCTTTTTTAATTCACCAGGACTTATACCAAATTAACTGGATTTATCTTGTTTTATTGGTATTAGGTGTGGTTAGGAAACCACACCTACCGAGACGAATCGCGTTAATTTGGTATTACGCATTTTTTCTTAAAGTCCCCTAATCAGGGGGAATGCGTAAGTCCTGGTCACTATAGTTTGTGCCGAATCTGTACAAACTGACAGTTTACACAATAGTTAAGGTTACGCAAGTTTCATGCCAAGCAAATTCGGGCAGATACAGGCACAAAACTGACGATTGCTGCACAAGTTATGTCCAAATTCGCACAAGTTATGTCCAAATCTGCACGTCAATAGTGTTAATGTGCCTGAACCTAATTTCGGAATCATAGCCTTAAAACACTTGGCTTTTAGGAGTTTTAGGCTATGACAGGTGTGAAATCATTTTTCCCAGCTATCTTGTAGAGGAAGTACCAAGTGCCGTATTGAAGCGATACGTCGCTGAAATATTGGCACGGATGAGGTTTTCTGAATATTTGTGTCCCTCAGCATTGGTCTGCTCCCATGTCCCGTAGAGTGCCGAAGCATCCCACGAGAAATCTTTGTCTCTGTTGGAACCCACTCCGACAGTGAGCCCGACAAGCCCTATAGGTGCAGTGTCGTTTTCATCTACAAACGGAATTACGTCTCGAAAAGCCCCAAAGCGCAGCGGAAAACCAGCCCCTAAATACTCCGCACCAACAGCAAAATTAAAACCGTCATCAATAACTGCGCGTTGAACGAAGTCTCTCCGCCATTGAAGGTCAGAAAATGGCCGGGATTGGATTTCTAAAGCAACAACGAATTCTGGGGATACCTTATATTCTGCTCCGATGCCCCACATAGTCGGCATTGTTAACTCGGCATCTGTCTGACTTCTATCTGTCTCAAGTTCCCCATCCTCGTAGGTTTTCGTAATCGTTTCTCCGAATTCCCAATCAAATTCTGGGCGGTACATCAACCCTATAGAGAGTTCAGGTGTGACATGAGCCAAAGCACCGATCCTTAGAAACTGGACGGATTGTTCCTGCTCCACATCTACTTCTGTCCGACGCTCTGCACGTTTCCACTCACTTGTGGAAACAATGGCACCGAGGGTTCGGTTGACTGTTAATCCGAGGTAATATTTGTCTTGAAAGTTAATGGCAATCCCTGGGGTGATCGTGCTCAAATCCCCGCGTCTTCTGCCGTTCCTTGTCGATGTGACACGGACATCCACGAGTTCACCTTTTGCATCCGACCACTCTTTTTCCAATGAAGTTGTCTCCGATTCCCATTTCGCACCTTCATTTCTTTGATAACCCGCGCCAAAGACAAGTTTGAGTTGTGAGTTAGGGAGCTGATAAGGCACTGCCACCGTAAAGTATGACCTATTGGGGACAATAGGATAGCCGTACTCATACGATTCATTGTCATCTATGTTCACGGTTTCATCCGTAACTGTCCCGTACAAAAGTTTTCCACCGGCCTGTACCTCCAGTTTAGAGAAGGTTGCGAGAATGGATGGATTTGAAAAGATCGCACTGCTACTTTGCGAAGTGATAGTTGTTGTTTTACCCATCGCGAGACTGCGATTGTCAAATCCTGTTTCTATAATTTCCCTGCTTGGCGTTAAGATTCCAAATTCTTGTGCCATGCTGTTGTTAATAAGGATACATACGATAGTGATCCAAAATCCAAGTTTAAATAATTTCATCAAAATGTTCGGCGCAGCTCTCTTACCCTTCACGGCAAGGAGAAAACGCCGTCCTCCTTTATAAGTTGATTGTTTCTAATTTTTTGAGAGTTATCTCAAATTGTTATTGCATGCTAATGTCAAGAACCTCAATGAGAGATGTAATCACTATAGCAAGCGCGAACTCATTTTTCGCACCTATTTTGTGGTGGAAGTGTCACGAACCGTATTAAAACGATAAGTTGCCGAAATATTGGCGCGGATGAGGTTTTCTGAATATTTCTGTCCCTCAGCATTGGCCTGTTCCCATGTCCCGTAGAGTGCCGAAACATCCCAAGAGAAACTTTTGTCTCTGTTGGAACCTACTCCGACAGTCAACCCGACAAGTCCCACAGGGGCAGTGTCGTTCTCATCTACAAACGGAATCACGTCCCGAAAAGCCCCAAAGCGCAGCGGAAAGCCAGCCCCTAAATACTCCGCACCAATGGCAAAATTAAAACCGCTATCAAAATATACGCGTTGATTAACGTCTCCACTCCATTGAAGTTCAGAGTATGGACGCGATTGGAATTCTAAAGCCACAATAAAGTCAGAATAGATCTTATATTCCGCACCGAGCCCCCATATAGCAGGGATAGTTAATTCGGTTTGTGTCTGATCCTTCTCCGTTTCAAGTTCGCCATTCTCATAACGGTTTGTGATCGTCTCTCCGAATTCCCAATCAAATTCTGGACGGTACATAAACCCTATAGAGAGTTCAGGTGTGACATGAGCCAAAGCACCAAGCCTTAGAAACTGGGCGGATTGTGCCTGCTCCTCATCCACTTCCGTGTGATGGTCAGATAGTTTCAACTCATTTGTGTAGATAATCGCACCAAGGCTCCGATTGAGCGTTACCCCGCAGAAAAATCTGTCTTGAATATTAAGCGCAACGCCTGGGGTAAGCGTGCTCAGTGCTCCTCGCCGCCTACCATGGATGGTCACAAGCTCACCCTTTAACGCATCCCCTCTTTCTTCTGACAAAACTGCCTGAATTTCTCCTTTCGCACCTTCATTTCTCTGGTAACCAACCCCAAAAACAAGTTGCCAGCGCGGGTTCGGTAACCGAAAGGGAACCGCTAACGCGAAAGACGACCTATTCGGAACAGGCGGAAACGTTGCATTATATGACTCATAGGCGTTGTCTGCACGCGCTACTTCATTCGTAGCTATCCCGTACAAGAATTTTCCACCCACCTGTACCTGCGGTTTGGTGAAAGTACCAAGAACAGATGGATTTGAAAAGATCGCGCTACCGGTTCTCGAAGTCGTGGTCGTTGTTTTACCCATCGCGAGACTGCGATTATCAAATCCTGTTTCGAGCACTTCCCCGCTTGGCTCTAAGATTCCAAAATCTTGAGCCACGCTATTGTGAACAAGAATAAGTAAAGTAACAAACAAACATCCAAGTTTAAAAAATTTCATCAATATTCTCGGCGCAGCCCTCTCACCTTTCCAGGTAGAGAAGGAACACCGTCCTCCTTCATAAGTTGATTGTTCCTAATTTTTTGGCAAGCTTTCCAAACCTCGCCGTTAGTATCGGAGTTAGAAACCCCTCCCACAGTTGGCAGTACGCTACTTCCGTATTAGCATCTTTCGCGTGGCAGTCCAATCCCCTGCTTTGAGTGTATAGAAATAGACACCACTTGCCACGGGTTCACCCTGTGCGTTTCTACCATCCCAATGTGCTGCCCGCGTCCGACTCTGATACATCCCCGCGCGTTGATGTCCCAAATCTAAATCCCGCACGACGTGTCCGTTGATGTCGTAGATCGTCAGCGTGACATCGGCGGGAGTTGCTAACTGATACGGTATCCACGTTTCTGGGTTGAATGGATTGGGGTAGTTGGGCAACAGAGATGTCTTTTCTGGTATATGCCACGCCGCGACATTTGTAACCTCCGTGTTTGCAGTCCGCTCAAAGTGCTGAAGAAGATATGCCTGTACTTCCGGTGGCAGCTGTTGGAATGGTGGGTAGTCTGCAAGTGACATGAGATTTGCACGCGGGGCAGCTGGTGTGTTATTTTCTTCTTGCCACGTTTCTTCCAAATTCCAGATACCCTTATATATTGCCAAATGACTACGCTCTTCCTGGGCATTGTATTTATACTCTTGTGTTATCGTAATTCCTATATTCACTTCGCTTGACTTGACAAGAAAAAGAACATCAACAGCTTTGTCAGTAAAGTGACTCGGAGAGTAAAGAGAATCGGGGAGAGCCTCAAGGAAAGCATCCCACAAATTGACGTTCTCTTTTGGTATGAAAGGCCTGAAAATAAGTATAGGATCTGCAGTAGATGACAGAATTTCTTTTTCTTCTTCAGAAATGCTACCACCCTCACTTGTGAATGGATTTATTACACTAAGTAAAGATGTTGTTGCCCCCAACGCAGTTAACGAAACATTAAGACCGTAGAGGAATGCCCCTGATGTTGTGGTAACTGCAGCAGCTGTAGCAGGTGCCGATAATGATAATGCAGTTAAAGCGAGTGCCGTCACAGCTACTTTTACTTCCCCACGGTTTTGTTCTCTTTTTTCCTCCAATGCAGCCGCAATTCGATATTCAGGAGTTTCCAATGGATACATAAAGTAACCGGGATTGTTAGCCAGCTTAGGATCTGGATCCGATGGAACACCTGGTAGATCCAGTCTTATTATACAATCCCCGATGTGGGCTTGGTTAGGTATCAGTGTTGGAAAGTGAGCTCTCAAGACAAAATAGGTATAGTGTGAACCAAATGCCACCTGCGAGATGAGATTATCCGAAATCTTCAAAATTTGCCCCCCGTATGTAAAGACCTCGGCAGGGTTAGACATGTTATTATAGATATTGCTCTCATTCGGCACACACTCCACATAAGCACCGAAGTATTGACTGCCGAACGAGTTGAAATGATGGAGTGAGATTCCCAGACACCGTGTGACTGTTTGCCCGGGATCCAGCGCGGGGACTTTGTAAGCGTTTGGATTACTGTCTATTTCTATCTTCTTATCGCTTTCGGAGAGGTTCTCATTGAAAGAGTGATAATACTGGAGCGCTGATTCTGGGGATACTGCGTTTCCTCGGTTCGTGATTTCCACACAGAGCTCAAACCACATCCAATCCTTCCTGCCGTCTACGCTTGCGTAGTTGTCTCCCTCCCCGGGTTCATTCTTTTGGGACTCAACTATTTTAACCGTTAAGTCCGGGCGCCCTACCGTGATTTCGACAGGATTAGAACAGTTATTATTCGGATTGCTCTCAGGCAAAGGACTTTCCACGCAAATATGGTAGTAGTAGGTACCCGGCTCTTGGGGGACAGTAATCTCTATGCGTTGGTTGCTGGAATCGCCTGCTCCCAACGTAGTATCTACAGTTATTACAGTTCCTGGTGTGAGTCTAATAGGTACGCCAATAGGCGTTTCGTCGGGTATCTGTGTAGTAGTAGCAGCTTTGTATACAGGACTTATTTCTTCACTGGCTTCTAACACCCGCTCAGAACCTGTCATTTTATGAATATTAGGATGAGTTGAGCGATGCCAACGGTAGTAGATCGGTGCATCGGCTCGTCCGAATCCTTGATTCTTGAGAGTGGCAGTCAGGGTAAACGTCTCCCCAGGGCTTAAGGTGTTTTTATTTGCTGTGACGAACTCAACCGCTAAGTCTGGTAGTTCTTCTACCTTGATTTCGAGAGTATAACAGTTATTATCTTTTAAATTCTTTCCGGCTCGGTTCCAACCCTCGTAACCTTCTATACATACTGTGTAGTAGTAGACACCGGCGGCTTCCAACGCATCAACGGGAAGAGATATCTCTACTGCGCGATTCGGCTCCAGCTGTTTTATATTGACTGGTTCCCCCAATGAATCGCCTTTTGCGGTGGGTATGGAGGTGGGACCATAAAGTTGGAGTTTTGGAGAGTCAGATTCCCAATTTCCTATGTTCCTGACAGTGACATGAATATCGAACTCCTCTCCCTTGTTATAGTGGTAGCGTTCCTCAGCAGTGGTGTTTTTAGGTCTTGCCTGAACGGATTCAACCGTTAAATCGGCAACTGCATTAAGATGCGTCCTTGAATCTTTAAGATCAGGAAACAATGGTTCCCCCGCCCTGTTTGACAGAAGTGTCTCATCAAGTAAAATGAGGTCGGATGCCCCACTGTTTACTCTATTAAACTTAAGTGTAGCAAGAATGCCATTACCATTGCCTTCACCGGCGATAGAAGTCGCCGCAAAAAGTATAGCTTTTAGTGTATTAGTAGGATCATTAGGATCTATATCTATGATTTGTGGTTCGCCGGAAAACACAGCCTTGGGCAAATAGTCACCATGGGCAATATCAGCATGTTTCATAAACTGACTGTCAAACTGAAGCTTCACCTGATACCCCGCAACGTTCTGTCCATTTTCAATAACAATATCCACGATCCGTGGGTCACTATCTTTATTTAGGGCATGAGGCGCGACACGCACAACCGTCTC
This sequence comes from Candidatus Poribacteria bacterium, assembly GCA_022825825.1. GTDB lineage: Bacteria > Poribacteria > WGA-4E > WGA-4E > WGA-3G > MSPOR6. The sequence continues at coordinate 26,985 of JAJDWA010000059.1, read as the reverse complement.
CTCCGAAAAAACACTCGGTGAAAAAAGTAGTGAAACCAACAGTCCAATCAATAGTGGAAATATAACTCTGTTTTTCATTTGTTAATACTCCTTAGTTTTTTACATACAAGACCTCAATCTGATGAAGTCTAAGCAATAGATAAATATTCCTACTTCCGTATTAGCATCTTCCATGTTGCCGTGAATGTTCCGGCAGTTAGCGTATAGAAATAGAGGCCGCTTGCCGCGGATTCACCCAATTCGTTTCTGCCATCCCAATATGCTGCCCGCGCGCGACTTTCATAGGCCCCTGTGGGTTGATGTCCAAGTTGCAAGGTTCTCACCAGCGTTCCGTTTGCTGCGTAGATAGTCACCGTGACATTTGCAGGCTGTTCCAACCGATACGGGATCCACGTCTCCGGGTTAAACGGATTCGGATAGTTCGGCAATAAAACTGTCTTTTTTGGCTTCAGCACCGCCAAGAGTTGTTCCAGCACCAGAATTCCTCTCTGGTAAGCGGGAGATGTTTCTCCTGATAACCGAGCTTCGGCCAGCCATCCTTGTACCTTTTCAGCTGTAATCAACGCTGTTTCCTGATTGTATAAAGTAGGGGCTGCTGTCGCTTCATGATCTATTGCATTCGCAACCAAGACGAGATCAACAATATTGACGATACCATCTTTGTTGACATCCGCATCACTCTGCCCTATCGTCCCCAAAAATTCGTCAACCTCCTCCAAATCCTTCACATCTACAACATTGTCGTTGTTAACATCTGTCCTATCACCCACACAAGCATTACGATCAGCTGCTGTAGCCTCTATTGCGTTCGTGACCAAAACGAGATCAGCAATATTAACAACATCATCGCCGTTGACATCTGCGTCGCCATTTGCAACCGCAGTATCCTGTCCTGTCATTCCGAGGCGTGAGTCAACCAAGCTTAGATCCACGAGATTTACAAAACCGTCGCCGTTGACATCCCCCTCAATTTCTGGTGGTGTGAGTTCCCATAGCAACACTTTGCCATCGTGTCCGCCGCTTGCGAGCGTTTTGCCATCAGAACTAAACGCAATGCTTTCGACACTACCGCTATGCCCGGTAAGTCTGTATAGTCGTTTTTTTGTGTCTATGCCCCACAGAAAGATCGCGCCATTGAAGCTTGCGCTTGCGAGCGTTGTTCCATGGAGTGCAACACTATTGACCCAATCTGAGGATGGGGTAAACTCTTGCGGAGGTGCACTTGTGCCTATATCCCACAGCTTCACTGTGCCATCTGCGCTTCCACTTACGAGCATGTTTCCGTGGGCATCAAAAGCGAGGCTGGTGACGGGATCACCATGCCCCTCAAAGGTGTGCATCAGAGTGCCATCCTCAAAGTTCCACACTCTGATAATGTTATCAGCGCGTCCAGTGGCAAGCAGCTTGCGCTCAGGACTGGAAGCGAGACTGAAGACAGCAGGGAGTGCATCCCCAGAAATAACATCCTGCCACTCTCCCGTTTTTAGGTTCCAGTACCTGATTGAACCGTTATTACTCCCACTGGCGAGTACGTTGCCATTCTCCGTAAGGAAAGCGAGCGTAAGTACAAGACCGTTTTGCTCAGAAAACTTCCAGAGTTCTTCTACGCTTTTCTGGTTTTCTATGTCTGTTGTGTTCCATATTCGCACGGTGCCGTCGGCACTTCCACTTGCAAGCGTCTTTCCATCAGGACTAAAAACGAGCGCGAAGACAGCATCTGCATGCCCCCAAAGGGTGTGCAGGAGTTTTCCTGTGCTTGTGTTCCACAACTCGATTGTGCCATCATATTTGATTGTGTCATCAGATGCTCTTGTGATTTTAGAGCGTCCGACAGCAAGTATGTTACTATGATCAGGATCAGGATGGAAAGCCAGACTTAAAACACTTTCCTCACGCTCTGTAAGCACAGAATAGCGGAGCGTTCCAACTTCACACAGGTTAGTGTATCCATCGCTAACGGTCACAACCATGAGAACGATGATGCTAAAAGTAGTTATTAACGTAAAGTTGTTTTTCACGACTTCTCCTTGAATAAATGCGGCACCAATCCTTTTACCCCTCTTCTGATGGATTTTCCTCATGTAGTTCTGGGGTAGTCTCCGCGGACGACAATATCGTCTCAATACTCTTGATGTTCGTTGCTATGTCCCCGATCAAGCCAGCGTACTCCGCGATAATATAAAAGAATACTAATAAAAATATCCCAGTGAGAATACAGAAGAAAAATATAACTATCCCGATTCCGATTAGATATATGTTAACATCATTCGGAATCTCACTATATGTGATTTCACGTAGAGTAGATTTTAGTAGAATGGGTGCAAAGCAAAGAAAAATAAAGAGGCTAAATCCCAACGTAATGAAGAAAAGACAGGAATTTTCGCCAGTAAGTCGGCACGTGACACTCATAATGGGGGCAAACGTAAGATGTGATTCCTCGCCAAGTTCTGATATTTTATTGGCGCGATTCCAAAACAGCATAATAGCTGCTATACCATAGTGAACGATGATTGCAGTCACGATAATGGCAGCAGCCATCGCGGGTGGGAATTTCTCACCGACCCAAATCAAAATTACAATTCCTAATAAAACAGTAGCACTTAAAATTAACACGCCAGAAATTTTTAACCCGGTTGAAAACAATCTTCGGAATGTCTCACCCGCTTCCAACGTATCAATGTAATCCACAACTGAGCGTAAGTAACGCATGAAATACCTCCTACAAATCGCAATTGAGCATATCGCCTAATTATCACCTAAACGGAATAAGGCGTTTTCGCAAAATAAAATCAATATACCTACTTCAGAATGACCATCCGACGCGTAGCGGAAAATTTCGGTGTCTTGAGCATATAGAAATATATCCCGTTTGCAACCTGTTCACCGCTGTCATTTTTGCCATCCCAATACGCAGCTCGCGAACGCGTCATATACGCACCTGCGGGCTTTTTACCTATATTTAGCGTCCGAACCAAATGTCCCGCACCGTCGTAAATCTGAATTGAGACTTCAGCTGGATCGCTTAGCTGATAGGGTATCCATGTTTCAGGATTAAACGGGTTTGGGTAGTTCTGCGCGAGCACTGTCCTTTTCGGCAGGACATCTTCAACCGTCAACTGAACCCTCAAATAAGCGTTGTGAATATCTGTATAGGTCACCGTTTGTAAGATCGGGCCGGCGACGATAGTTCCTTGTGCGTCGCGTAATGTTACCGCCAATATGTCCCCGGCTTGAACAACGCTGTTGTCGTTCATATCTGCCAACACTGCTTGAGTTGTCTCTGCATCACCAGAAATAGCTTCTGCTCCTGTCCGCAGATTTTTCGCTGTCAGCGTGTAGCGGGCATCGACGTTGATGCCTTGCAAACCGCAGTTCACAATAAACACCCTTGCACCTGCTTGCGTGCTGAGACCGGGGGCAGCAAGCAGGTCTAGTTCGTTGTCAAGAAGAACCATCAATATATTAAAGCGAGATATACCCGCTGACTCGATGGTAAAAGACCAGTTTGTTTCAATAGTATTATTAACACCTAATGAGACGGCGTGCGTGCCGCGGGATAACTTTGCCGGTTCAAACAAAACGAGTTGATTTGTAACATCATAGGTATGTGGAACAACTGCCCCATCAATTTTCAGCACAATAGAGTCGCTATCAATTTTCCCTGCGGGGCCTGATATTACAGCACTGATAAGTTTTGGTGCCTTTTTGAGGGTTGCCCCCGCAGCGGGTATCAAGGTTGATCCATCAACGAAGACATTATCAATAGCACCAACGATAATCTGGTGTTGAACTTCACGCGAGAACCCGTTTTGAACAGAAACGCGTATCAGATAGGTTCCCAGTATATCCACATTGGTGTAATCCGCGGCATAGATACCGTCTCCATCTGCATCATCGTTATGCGCGCCATCATCAAACAGGTTAACCGTTTCAATGCGTCCGTTTGGGCGAACAATGGTGGCTGAAGTCGTAGCACCTATTATGGGTTCCGCTGTGTCCCCCGTTTTTTCCGAAATGCGAATACCGATACGGACGGTATCCCCAATAGCATAAGTCGGCTCAAAGGCGAGCAGATTGGTAACGAAATCTGACGTGCCGGTAACAACAATGCTATAAGGTTCACCCCCAGGTGGAATATCCGTTCCTGTTATTCGCATTTTCCATTCCCCTTGCATCGGATTATCAACGGTATAGATAACATAAGTTGGGGCAACTTGATAGTTAATACCCAAAGTAGGGGCGATGTCTGGTGTTATGACTGTCCCGCTGGGATCAACAAGCACCATTTCAATAGTGCTTCCTCCCCAACTTAAGGTAAAATCTGCTTTTGTAACCCATTCATCAATGCTAACCCCTTTCTCAATTGTCTGACCCTGATTGATGTATCCGCTTGGACTTGCAAGAACAACAGATTTCCGAGTAATCTTGGCAAGGATTTTGTTGTAGACTAACTGAATATTATCCAGAGTTACCGAATAATATTCGCCTTCCAACGTAGCATCCGCGATGTCCTCAAGCAAATCTCTATCAACACTTCCACTTGCATCTAATCCGATTGTATAAACAGACCATCCGTTTGTCACATAGTCTGCCACGTCTGTGAAAGACCCTTGGCCATCGGTGAGCAGTACTGCCGCCTTCCTTGCCGTGAAAGTCATGGAATCAGATAATACCTTAAACCCTTCACGGAGGCCTGCATCTATATTAGTTCCACCATTAGCATCAATAGTATCAACAGCATTCTTTAAGTCACGTTTTCCATCACCAATAGGAAAGGTAAGCTCAGCACGCGTTACTGCCCAACTATCAAAATCAACAACCCCGATTTGGACATTAGAGTCGGCTAAATCTATGAATTGCTTTGCTGCATCTTTGCGTTTTTCCTGCCAATCGTTGGTTGCCATACTGCCCGAACTGTCAATAATAAGCACAATGTCCGCGACAGAGTGAGCGGATTGACTCCACCCAACGCTTGAGAACATAAACATGAGAAATACAATTCCAATTATCAACTTATATATATTTATATTTTTCAAAACTTTCTCCCCTTCTTAAAAATCAGATTTGATCTAATAAATTTATCCACTTCCTCTGATGTGATTTCCTTATGATGTTAAAAGCAAATTTCATGCCAAGCAAATTCGGGCAATTTTCGGGTAGAAAACAGACGATTCCAGCACAAGTTCTGTCCAAATTCACAAAAGTTTTGCAAAAATCTGCATAACTTTTGCAAAGAAGTCGGCATATAATACCAAATTAACTGGATTTATCTTGTTTTATTGGCATTAGGCAGCATACGCGTGTGGTATTCTGCATTGGTTAGGAAACCGCACCATAGGCGTCAATTTAGCGGTACGCCACCCCCTGGTAGGCGCGTTTTCTAAACGCGCCGTTAGGCACTCTTCAGCACAGTGACAGGCGCGTTTCCAAAACGCGCCTACCTTGGGGGCCTAAATCGGGCTTAGAAAGTTTCCCTCCAGCAAGATGATATACCCTTAAGTCGACAGTTATAGTGCGGTTAGGAAACCGCACCTACCGAGACAGATCGCGTTAATTTGGTATAATACCACTTGCAATGTCATATATATAGAACTTACGCATATATAGAACTTACGCATTTTTCCATGAGTTCGGACATACCACGCGCAGCTGACGAGATTTAAAACCTCGCTAACAAAGACGTTGGCGCAAGTCCTAAACCATTCAGGGACTGATATCCAGTGCATCACTAACAAAACCAGTACACGACTGTGATGTATAGATACACAATCATCAGTAAATCAAAAAATTAGGGTATTTGGACGTTGTATTTTCAGACGCATACCCAATTGCCAGTTGGGTGGAGACGGGAGGTAGAGGGACCTACCCCGGCAATCCGTCTCCAACGTCCATTCGTAATGATACAAGATTTTCCGAAAAAAATCAAGTCTAATTACTACGCTGTTTAAAATATCACGCACATCAACTGTGATGTATGATATACTTAAACACGCACTGGCAATCTACTCTTGGCAGTGCCGCGGTTCGGGAGACTAGACCTCTCGCCGAACCACCTGTAAAGGATTTTACGGATGCCAAAAAAGATTATAGCATAAATCAATATAAAATACAACATTTTTTTATACCCGCCTAATTTTTGTATATACCTCAGCCAATATGAGCAAGATTCATGCCAAGCAAATTTATCAGATATTGGGCGAAAAATAACGATTCCAGCACAAGTTTTGTCCAAAACAGCATGAGTCTTGCTTATATAGACGCAACCCTCACAGGCGAAAGTTTGAAAACTCGCCTACGGAAACCCATCGTCCGGAGAGGTTATGGGAAAATTGCGTCCATCCTACTAATAATTGATTTGAAAAGCCTTATTTCTCAACCAATGTGTAAAGCTGAATCGTATCAACACGACCCCTTCCAACAATAGAGTAGTGGGATATTTTGATAGCATCTGTATCAGCAGTAAGCGCAATCTCAAACGGAAACTCAATGGCTCTTTTTATATGTTTCACCGGTTTCCAATTATTCTTTTTATCGCGGACAGAAATCTCATAATTTTGAACTTTGCCAGTACCGAGGAGTACAATCTTATAAATTTTTGCTCTTTCTGGGACAGAATAAACAACACCATGGAATACGGGCTTTTCCGATATTTTTTGATCGATCAGCACAAACTCCTGTTCTGTGAAGAGAGTTTCCGTTAAATTCGCACACCCGAAAGAGAAAAGTAATGGAAATAGCAACAGTGCGTTGGCAACTTTCTTACTTAAACCGTAATATGCTTTCATTGTCCATCTCCTAAAATATCTAAGTTTCCTATCTAAAAATACTTGTAGATTCATATGTTTTGCTCTATAATGTTTCGCAATAAATATAAAACAGCTTTATGGCAGAACCGAATCTGCACAAACTGACAATTTACACTATTAGTTCCGCAAGATTCATGCCAAACAAATTTGGGCAGTTACAGGTAGAAAAATGGCGATTTTAGCATAAGTTTTGTCCGAGTCAACACGAACTTTGCAAAAAACAGCACAAGTTTTGCAAAGAAAATCGGACTGACATTCTTGTAAACTTTTTCTTGTGTTGAGCGTTTTTGAGCTATACCATTTCTTATGGATACATTCCGTTGACCGGCACCGAAGGATGAAACACAGGGACCCGCAGGTAGGAAAAGCTTCGCTACAAATTAGAAGAATAATCGAATCTTGTGTATATGTGAAAACCTGAAGTCGAAAAAAGATAATTGTTAACATAGGAGGTAAGATATTGAAGAAAGTATTGATAATTGACAGCAGTCAAAGTTCTGGTGAATTGGGGAATTTCCTAACGGATAGGGACTATTTTCCTATCATCGTTGGCACCGTAGACGAAGGCTTGGAAAAAATTGAATCCGAGAATCTGAAAGTTGTCTTGCTCAATGTGGAATTGTCAGGGCTAAGTGGTTTAGATGCGTTGGAGCGAATTAAGAGCGAATACCCAGAGGTAATTGTAATTGTGATCAAAGCGGGAGGGCAGACAGCGAGAAGGGCAATGCGTCTGGGAGCATTGGATGTTCTGTCTAAAGACACTACTATGGAACATATCTCTGAGGTGCTTGATCAGGCGTTTGATCGGCTATCTGCCCGAAGTGACACATCCTCAGATTCCGGAGGAGAAATGCCTGGGAACCAGTCTTTTCTTGTAGGGGAAAGTGAAGTAATGTTTGAACTTAATAGAAAGATCGGACTCGCAGCCAGCTTTAACGTCTCAGTGCTTCTTGAGGGTGAACCAGGCACGGGGAAAGGGTTGGTTGCGAGCTTAATTCATAAAGAAAGTGATCGTGCATCGGAAAGGTTTGTCACAGTTGATTGTGGCGCACTCCCAGATACACTCTTGGAGAGCGAGTTGTTTGGTCATGTAAGGGGTGCCTTCGCAGGTGCAAGACCAGAGGGGCAACCTGGGCGATTTGAGTTCGCTAATGGCGGTACCCTTTTTCTTGATGAAGTTGCCAATATGTCACCAGCACTACAAATGAAACTACTCAATGTACTGCAAACAGGAGAGCTCTCGCGATTAGGCGAAAATCGGATGCGTAGCGTGGATGTGCGTGTCATTTGTGCTACCAATCAGAATTTAGAGGAAATGGTGGAACGAGGGGAATTCCGATTGGATTTGTTCCATCGTCTCTGCGGCTATAAAATTTCTCTGCCGCCGTTGCGAGAACGGATAGAGGATATTTCCTTGCTCGTCGCGTACTTTCTGCAGCGTATTGAACAAGAAAGTGGTAGACCAACGTACGGGGTTAATGAAGAAGTGATGGAATTGTTCCAAAGATATAATTGGCCCGGCAACGTTCGAGAGTTAGAACAATGCCTCAAAAGCGCGGCTGCTGAGTCCCAAGGCGAAGTGATTTTGCCGAACGACCTTCCACCAAATATCCAGCGGTATAGAGACGATACAAGTTCCAGGAGAGATGGACCGGAAAGGCACTCCTCGGAAACATCAGAAACACCGGTGTATAGGAACCTTTTCGATTTGCCGGTCGTAGTGTTCTCTCAGTTTATCGCTGATGCGGAGTCGGGTGTCACTGACGATCAAATCGCCAGGTGGTGGATGGAGTTCTCTAATTATGGGCGTGAGCGTGCCGTTAGAGCCAAACGCAGAATTGATGATTGGAGAGTCGAATGGAACACGACTTGGTTCCCGTTTCTTGATTTATTAGAACGTATTAAGGAGGTGATTGACAACGCTATTTCTCAATTATCAAATCTTCGACATAGAATGGATCCCGAACCAATAGAGGAAGCTGATTTAGTCAGTATAGTAGGGAAAACCTTCAAGGGGAGCCTTGCAGCGGTTCTGCACGAGAGTGTAAAGGAACATGGTGGTAACACAGAAGAGGCTGCGACAGAATTGAATATTTCTATCGAGAGGCTCAATATGTGGCTGTCGTATTGGGCAGAAGATGACAACTCACTTCGAACATCTATAGAACCTTCGCGCGAGCTCGGACGGTTTTCTTATGAGGAAACCAGAAGACTTCTTATCGAGCCAATCCTCGTTTTCATCTTGGAGAATTTCGCACATATTCGATGGCGGGACAAAAATCTGAATGGTCAGATGCGGACTGTCCACCTCGATTTGAGAGTTCTATCTAAGCGTTTGGCTGGAGAGCACGGCTATATCTATTTCGGCGGCATGACCTTTTCGCAAATTGAAGAGAGTATTTATCGCCGGGCACAAAACATATACACAAACCTTGCTGAAGCTGCAGAGGCACTAAACGTAGATCCGAGAACGGTCAGGCGGTACTGGCCTGAGGATTAAAGTATTCCCGGATCGTTACATGCTTTTACTGGTTAGGATCCGTTCTAATTGTGTGTAAGTCTTGAGACAGTTTTACGGTGGTTGTATAATATCAAACATCTTATCGAACTGACGCTTGCAAGGGCGTATCTAATTTTCTGCGGAGGATAACACCCCACTGACCGACCACCCAGAGCGTTTTACCGTTTTTCGCACGCGTAATAACATACAGATTGTTGTCAATATCAGTATGTTCCTGTTCCCACGTTTCGCCACCATCAGTAGAGCGGATAATAGTTCCTTCTTCGCCAACAGCATAGACTTCTTGTTCGGACAGTGCTGTAATACCATGTAGCGTTTTGGCAATGCCGCTCATTTTCGGTTGCCATGTAAAACCGCCATCCACTGTTTTTAGAACAAGACCTCCTTGTCCGACCGCCCATCCTACCCGTTTAGTGATGAACGAAACTGAATTGAGATCGGAAATCGTATTGGACTCGTGCAATCGCCAGTATTCACCGGCATTTATAGTTCGCTGGATAGCACCGCCTTGTCCGACTGCCCAACCGAGGGGCGCAAATTTCATGTCAACACTCATAAGTATGTCGTTTGTCGTGGTGCGTTGAAGAGTCCAGGTGGGACCTCCATCTTTATTATGAATGATGTCCCCGAATCTACCGACCGCCCAACCTTCAGAAAACTTACCGAAGTCAACGTCGTTCAGTGAGAATCTACCGGGGGAATCCCCTTCAAAGAAAGGCGGTCGCTCAGGTGTATCACCTGCTGTCCAAGCATTACCATCAGTGGTATAGAGAACTGTGCCATCGCTCCGCATTGTCCACCCCCATTTCGGTTCAAGACTGGCGAAGTGAATACCGATAAGGCGCTGACGAGTATGAATTGCCAGTTTCTCCCATGTTTGTCCAGCGTCTTGCGTTTCCAATAAGGTGCCATCATTATTCGCTATCCAACCGATTTTGTCATTGAAAAAGAGAACTTCTCGAAAATCATTACGCTGCTGTTCACCAAGCTGACGTTCCCATGTTTCCCCACCGTTTGTTGTATTATAGATGCTGCCCGCACTTCCAACTGCCCATGCGTGCTGTGCATCAAGGAAGTAAACGCTGGTTATTCCGCCGCCGCCACGTCCGAACCGTCTTCTTCGTTCAGGTTGTGGGGGTGGCTGTTGTGTTGTTGGATTGGGGCTTGCTTGCTCATCATTTGGTGGCAATGTGCCTTCAGGTGCAAGACGACCAGGGCGTTGTCTCTCTTCCCGAAGCTGTCTCTGGAATATATCAACAAGCGATTCCTCTGGTTGTAGTGTAGATTCTTCATCTTCCACATCTTCCTTTTCAGAATCTTCACGTGTTTCTGGGGGCGGTTGTCGCATTGCGAACATATTATCTCCCGTAGAAACAGAAACAAGCTCCCAATTTACACCTTGATCTTCAGTGATATATGCGCCGCCACCACCAATTCCCCACGCATGTGTATGTGAACGGAAGGTAATACGTCTCAAGCCGCGCGGTGGGCGTGTAGTCGCTCGTAGTTTCCATGTTTCTCCGCCATCTTCAGTGAGCAGAGAGTTCCCATTGCCGAGAATAACCCAGCCATGTTTTGCGTCATCAAAATGGACTGCGATCCCCGACTGATTGGTCTTCGCCTGAATTTTCCAATAATTACCACCATCAACAGTATGCAGAATAAATCCGCCATCGCGTCGTTGCGGGGCAATTGCCCAACCTTCTTGGCTATTGATAAAATGAAGGTCCGTGATACTCGCGTTCGTTGTACCGGTTTTTTGGACTTCCCATGTTTTTCCACCATCTGTTGTCCGCAAGATTTGCCCGATTGATGCACCAAGCCATCCTTCGTTCTCATTTATGAACTGCATCATACTAATACGTGGTAGGTTCTGACGCGTTGTTCTCACAATCGGATTCCATGTTTCTCCCCCGTCTGCTGTTTGAAGTAAAACGGTTGATCCAAGAATTCGCCCATGTTTTTCATCTGTAAATTCGACTTCACGCAGATTTTCACTAACACCACTGTGTTGTGGCAGCCATGTTTTTCCACCATCTGTTGTACGGGCAATTACCCCACCAGACCCAACTGTCCACCCATTTTCAGCATCCACAAAATGCGTGTCGGCAAAATCTGTTCGCCATGTGGCTTGACGGATAATATCCCAATGGTAAACGACAGGCACAATAGGTGCTTCATCTTCAACAACTACGGTTTCTGGTTCTTCAGCAATAGGCGGTAATTTCGCTGGTAATTGTGCTTTTTCAACCGTATAGTGCATCGCTATTCCACCTTTACCTACAGCAACGACACCATCAGGTGAAAGCGCCAACCCGTAAAGGTCATTTTCGGTGCCACTTTCTTGGAGTTCCCATTTTTTCCCGCCGTTGATTGTAGTAAGCATAACCCCGTTATCACCAACGATTAATCCGTGCTGGGCATCGGCAAAATAAATTTTATTTAGATTCTCTTGTGTGCGGCTATATTGGATATTCCAGTTTTTTCCTCCATTTTTTGTATGAAAAATTTCACCAAATTGCCCCACAATCCACCCTATGTTTTCATCAACGAAGTAGACAGCGTAAAGTTCATTAAAGGTATCAGTAGACTGTTGTTTCCATGTCAAACCACCATCTTCTGTGGCGATACATACACCCGGCCATCCGATAGCCCACCCTCTCTTTTCATCAAGGAAAAATACGCCTTTTAACATAATTGAATGAAAATCACCGACAGGGATTTGTGGCAGCCAGTTTTTTCCACCATCAATTGTGTGTAGGATTGTCCCAAGGTCTCCCACAATCCAACCTGTTTTGGCGTTAATAAAGTGTACAGCGCGAAGTGTAAACGCTGAAGGGGAACCTTGACGTTCCCAGTTTGCCCCGCCATCGTTGGTATGGATAATAAGTCCCCGTTCACCGACTGCCCATCCGTGCTTGTCAGTCGCAAAATATATGTTCCAAATACCATCCCAAATATCTGTATCCAGTTCGTTCCAAGTTTTTCCACCATCATTCGTCATTGCCATTGTACCGCGTTTACCGACTGCAATAGCACGGTTTGCATTGGTAAACTGAACGTTTTGCAGATCATTCGCTGTTGTGCCGCTGATCATCTCCCATGTTGCACCAGCATCTGTCGTACGCATAATAGTACCTGACCATCCGATTGCCCAAGCCTCTTTTTGCGTGATAAACTGAACTCCTGTTAAATTATTTTCTGTGCCGCTCTCCATCAATTGCCAGTTATCACCACCGTCTTCTGTCCGGGTGATGAAGCCAACATCCGCAACAGCAATTCCATAGTTTTCATCTGTAAAATGGATACTGTTTATCGTATCTCTGACATGACCATTAATCAGTGGAATACGACTATCTTGACGTTCCCAGTTTACACCACCAGTTGTTGTATGAAAGATTGAACCGTCACTCCCAGCAATCCAACCTTCGTTTTCGTTGATGAAAAACACATGTTTGTTATCATTGATCAATCGGTCACGTTCACCTTCAAAACGGTTACTCTGTTCCTGCCATGATTCACCACCGGTTTTGGTATGAAAAATTCTATCATAAGTACCGACAACCCACCCTCTGTCATCATCAACGAACCATACACCGTTAAGTGGAAATTCACTCACATATTCATACCGATTCCATGTTTTGCCACCGTTTTTCGTGTAGAGGACATCAGCATCTTCGCCGACAACCCACCCTTCTTTCGCATTTGCAAAATAGACATCGCGCAGCATCGCTGATGACCCACTTGTCTGTATGTACCAGTGTCTACCACTATCATCAGTCGTTGCAATTAAACCTTCATCGCCAACTGCCCATCCATCTTTTTCGTTAGCAAAATAGACCGCTTTGAAATCGCCTGTAGTTCTTACTTCCTGTTTTTGCCACGTTTTCCCACCATCTGCTGTGTGGATAATTAAGCCTTCCAGTCCAACAATCCATCCCTGTTTTGCGTTAACAAAATGTAGATCGGTGAAGTTTGTCTCCCAATCGGCTTTACGGGTCGCTTCCATCTGAACACAGCCGTTGATAAGGAGCATAGCGACAAGGATAAAGGTGATGGTATATGGAGCGATATGTAGTGACTTATTATTTCTACCTGAAATATCATGATACTTGAATTGCATTCTGATTTTCCTCCGATTGAATAGTTAGTAAGCGTCTCCACCGAAAAAACCTGAGCGGACTACTGCAATAATTACAGCGATACTTACACATAGTGCTATGAGTCCTACTTGAATAAGTACTGATTTTCGATCTTCTAACTTCTGAATTGTTTGTATATGTCCAACCTGTGCCAAAAAAGGTGATACTGCTAATAGCAACACGCTTGCTGAAGGTGCTTCCGCGTAAAAATATCCGTTTAGCCAGATACCAACGAATAGGAAAGTTATCACCGGGGATACGCTAATTGAGAAAACGTGCGAATTGTTGTTTGAATCTGTTTTTATATTAGGCGGTAAAACAATAGTAAGAATCCAAATCACAGCAAAAAGTGCTACTAATGTCCCAGCATGTTGCGCAATTCGTACACTTCCCGATAGTGCGATAATTAAGGCGGTTCCGCCTGAAATCCCAAAATAGATAAACGGAATGGAAGTATTAGATGATGGTATCGCAGAAAAACTCTGTTTCACGATATTCCAAAAAATAAAAATTCCAACACTTAAACATACCCACCAGATGATCCCTTCAAATGTTCCCCAAGTATACTGAAAGTATGAATTCAAAAGTATACGTGGCAAAGCGACTGAGTAGACCAGTTGTGATACCAATCGTCTCCAACCGGAAAAGTCCCAGTAAGTACTGCTGAAAAGGGCAAAAAGCGTGAAGTAGAAAAGCCAGTGTCTACTTTCTATCGGTAGAAAGGTTAGTTTCCTTTCTATGCCGAGGTAACCGACAATATATCCTATACCGAGAGCAACAGCAGTTAACCACAGCAGATGAGTTTTTTCTCCAACGTACGCCCTTATGTAGACTACGACAGCATAAATTCCGCCGCACACAATAGCAGGCAAAAGCATACTGAAAAACAACTGATTCAAAGTTAGCACTGCTTAAGCCTCCGTTTTATCGTAGGTAGTACTTACAATAAGGAATGTCTATTTTTTACCTGCTTCTACGCTCACTGTAATTTGGATTTCATCGTTGACACCTTCCATGCCGAAGTTAAAACCGTATTCACTACGTTTTATGTCAAACGTAGTATGGAATCCGATGACTTCTCCAACTTGTGGAAAATTCGCTTTTCCCGTAATTTCAACATCAACGGTAATAGATTTTTTTACACCGTGCAATTCAAAATCACCTGTTACCTGCAGCATATTCTCTTGTCCTGCCTTAGCACTCACTTTTGTGCTTTTGAAGGTAATTATAGGAAACTGTTTCACATTGAAAAAGTCGGGGCTTCTGAGGTGTTGGTCGCGTTTTTTGTTAGCAGTATCAACGCTTGCCGCTTTCACTTCTAATTCAACTTTGCTCTTAGAAACATCTGTTTCGTCCATCGCAATTGACCCTGAGAATTCATTGAACCGACCGTAATTATAGCTTACGCCCAGGTGTTTTGCACGGAATAATATGGATGAATGCACTGCGTCTATTTCGTAGGTTGTTGCAGCATCCTGCGATTCAGTTTTTTGCGTAAAAGTAATGATGAGTAGAGCTAAAATCAAGATGCCAACAAATGAAACCAGCCAGTTCCGCTTAAACCATGTTGTCATTAAAAATTTCCTCCATAATAATAGTGGTTTCGCTTCAAAAATGTTTCTTTACATAACGTGAGTTCGATAATGAAAATGTTTACATAACGCTCAGTTAGGTTGAGGGCGAAATATAAAGTCCCACCTCGCTTACAGCGGAATGCCTTTTTTTCTTTAGTCTTTGAAGGCAAACAGTTCGGTCAATCTGCCGAGTAAACCATACACTACACGGCGAATCCAGCAGGCAGGACACTCGGTCATTTCTTCGGGAGCTTGTATTTTTCTCTCCACCGTGGGTACTCATCTGTGAGGAGCCTTGTGGCCCAGCCGCCGTAGTAAGCGTAACCGTTGCGGCGTTCCTGCCCGAGCTCGGAGAACGAGTAGCGGACCACGGAGTCACGATCGAGAAAGATTGGACGATTGCTGCCGATCTCGTAGAAACGCGCCCAGAGCAGCCCAGCGTCGGTATCCGCCACGACCCGTTTATCCTCCTGTCCCTCTGCGTCAGTGAACTTCTCTAAGCGGATGCCGTGAATTGCGGCACCCTTGAACCACTCGACAGCCCCTTCGACAGCGGTGATGATTGCCGGTGTGGGTTCTTCGACTGACATCAGGAAACGCACGACACCCACACTTTCGGCACCTGAGATTGATGGCGGCTCATAGGAACGCGCCCACGCAGGTTCAAGCGTCTTTTCGTCATGCTGTGCACACCAAGCGGTGAGTTTACCGTCCTGTTTGATCTGTGTGCGCAGAATGCAGTCAATGCCCTTGGTTACAGCAGCTTTAGCCTTAGCGTGATACTCTGTTTTCAGGAACCCATAATCGGAAGATTCAGAAACATCTCGGAGAAGTTCAAGAATTCGCACCATCACATTGTCATTGAACGTGATGTGGCGATGGTAGCCTTTGCGTAGCGGATAAAACTGAGGCCACCCGCCATTCGGGTATTGCGCTTCAAGGATATGAGAAAGACCTTTGAGAAATGCCTGTCGGTAGCGCGGCTCGTTTGTCGCGCGAAACGCACGAGCCAGAAACCTTAGTTCGCCAATGGTGGCACTGTTATCAAACGTTCCGCGCAGATCGCTACTTTTACCATCAAACGGCTCAGATGCTGTGTCTCGATTCTTTGGCCAACTGCCGTGCGGTGTCTGCCACGTGAGGACGTTGTCGGCAATGCGGCGGCCTTCCTCGCTCTGAAACCATTCCGCGGATTGCTTCGCATATCGAGAAGGGACGGTTGCATCGGAAGATGACAGAAGCAAAAGGCACAAGACGCAGATGATAACGAGTTGTAATTTCATGAAGGTACCCTTTCGTTAGCATTCAGGTTGATTCATTACATGTTTAAGTTGAGCGCACGTTAATTTATGCTAACCTGAGTTTGAAAATAGATATTTTCGATCGTCATCCATTTTTTGAACCTTGTCCGATAAACTGTTCGGTTTGCGCTACAACATTCCTTTATCAAGTTCACGTTTTACATAAATTCAGTATACCTTATTTTTTTAAGCGTGTCAACGAAAACATTTTCCTTTTTGATAGGAATCCCTGTGTTTCGCTAACGCTACAAGCGGATCAGATGTTGATTTGGCACTGTAATGAAAGTCGCATAGGTTTTTGAAAACTAACATACCTGGTACATAGAATTCAGTTGAATCTTATCAGCAGAATGTGTTATAATTTCTGCCAAGTAAGCCGCATTATGCAGAAAAAAGTCGGGAGTTGAGGATAAGAGATATAAGTTCTTAATGTTTTGAATTGGACTTTCATCACCACGGTAGGATCAGTTTCCCAACCACCAGCACAGACGGGTTTTGTGTTTGACGCGGAGCGGTTAGGAAACCGCTCCTACCGTTTCCAAAATTGCTTGTCCCGATCTCACTTATGGTAGATTTTAGATCTATTTATACACTGCTGCCCTGGCAAGGTTAGGAAACCTCGCCTACCGTGCGGTGGAAGTGTATATTAAATTTTAGAAATCACCATAATATAGATAATCAGAAGAGATAAGATGAATAACACCGAATTGTTTAACAATTGCACACAAACCGAATTACCACAAGGTCTTAAGGAAAGACTCAATAAAAAGCAGATAACCGAAATCGCGTTTTCACCAGACGGATCGCGACTTGCTGCGGGCGGTGACGATAGAATCTGGGTATACGATCTATCCAATGACGCACAAATCGCTATGCTCGCAGGACATTTAGATAGGGTACGTGCAGTTGCGTTCGCCTCAGATAATCGCACCCTCGCCAGTGCAAGTGAGGACAGTACCCTCCGACTATGGGACACAGAGACCGCTAACGAAATAGCAACCCTCGCGGGTGAATCATCAAGTTTAGTGAATGTGTTAGCATCATCTCCAGACGGTGTACCATTGACCGCGTGGAATGAAGAGACAGCACGTATGTTGAGCGGTTCAACGGCTGACCCCGCCAGAATAAGAGCGTTAACCTTCTCGTCAGATGGAAATACGCTTGTCAGCGGTGGTGCGGACGGTAAGATTCGGGTGTGGGAATTGGAAACTGGTCGGCAGTTGTCATCTACTGCAGCTCATGATGGATTAGTGTTGGCACTGGCATTTTCACCTGACGGTAAACTGCTCGCCAGTGGCGGATCAGACACCACGGTGCGGTTATGGGAACTGGACAGTAAACATCTTCTTTCAACCTTTACCGCACATTCAGATTCTGTAAATGCGTTAACGTTCTCTATTGACGGTCAAATTCTTGCGAGCGGCGGGAGAGACCCAGAAATAAGGTTATGGAACGTGAAGGCGATGGGGCACATGTCCACCATACCCGCACCAGAAGGTTTTGTGTGGAAATTGGCGTTCTGGGGCAGTAATGAAGATGATAAACAGCAGCTTGTCAGTGTAAGTAGAGATGGAACGCTTTCTGTAAGGGAATAGATATGACATTTCAGTATAATCGCGAAGCAGATATTTTGTCCATAGACATTTGTGAACCTTATCCAGAACAGGAAAGCGAAGAATTTGAGGATGAAATTATAGCAAGATTCAATCCGAAAACTAAACCGCCCTGCAATCCACCGAAACAGACAAGTCGTGCGTGCCACTTCCAAAAACAACCCCTTTGAGCGGGGTTACGTCTGAGTAATCTCTTCCCCAAGCAACGGTGATGTGTTGGTTTGTCGGGATTTGGTTATTGGTTGGGTCAAAGTCTATCCAACCGATGTCTGGCAGATATACTGAAAACCATGCATGTGATGCGTCTGCGCCTACCAACTGCTTTTGGTCGGGTTGTGCTACTGTTTCAATATATCCACTGACGTAACGCGCTGCCAATCCTATCGCACGTAAGCAGCCAATTCCGAGATGTGCGAAATCTTGACACACGCCCCGACGGTGTTTTATCACCTCCGCAAGCGGTGTGGCAACTGTAGTAAAACCTGGGTCATAAGCAAAATCCTCGAAAAGACGATTAATTAAATCTTCTACCGCTTCAATCAGTGGACGCTCCTTAGCAAACGAACGCTCAGCATAAACACGAAGTTCTGGCATATTCGGAATCATTGGCGACTCAAGTATGTATTGCCGTATTTCCAAAATCTCTGCACTTTGATCCGTCCGTAACCGCTCTTGAACAGCTTCCCACACTATATCTGGACGTTTTTGGGACTCCTTCACCGCCACATGACTTGTAACTGTAACGCTTAGATTTTGATGGGGACGTTGAATGGTAAAATAGCAAACAGTATTTCCGAAGAAATCCTTGCGTTCACGGTAACTTGTAGGCTCCGGATCAACAGTGAATTCACTTTGTGTGCAGACCTGTTGCGCAAAACTTCGCGGAGTCAGTCGTGCCTCGTTATGACAGAGGTTGACAACACTGCTATAACTGTACTGGGTGTTATGTGTAATCTTATAGTTCATTGACATTGTATAAACCTACGAAGGATCGGTTGTAACCAGCTGTTGAGGTCCTTGGACATGACTGAAATATGTTTGTGTAAGAACATCAGATATTTCTATCAATATCTGTGCAAGTCTAACCAAAAGCTTTTCTAATCCTTGACGTTGTGTACTTTGTTCAGATCGTTGTGCAAGCTGCAACGTATCAGAAAGTTGCAGCTGCGTTAAGGCTTCTAAGATTAATTGCTCTTCTTCACTAAGACGATAACCAAGCTTTTCCCGTGGCAGATCACGAATCTGCTCTTGAAGCCGTTTTAATTGGTAGACTAACGAACGCGGATTGGTTTCATCGAGAAGTAACATCTCAAGTGCTGTTGGCAAATGTAACGCAGATCGATAACGACTGCGGTAGGTAATTAGGCTTTCTGCGGCGGCAAGTATAGACTCAAGTAGCAAATGTTCAACCCATTCTTCCTGAACGGCTACGAGACTTGACCGACATAGCACAATGAGAAGTAATGCGCGTTCAATGCGCCGCCCCATATCAAGACTAACCCACCCCATTGTTTGTGTCATGCTTTCTGCGTTGAGCCCACTCAATGCTGCAAGATAAATCATGAGCTGATCCAGTTCCGTTTGAATGTGTTGTAACGTGCGCCCTGATTGTGAATTCTCATCCGTACTATTATATTTTTCAAGTGTCCTACATAAGTTTTCAACGTTGTTCATCACACGCCATGTGTCTGTAGACCAACGATCACGGACAGCGTAGGCAGCGCTCACCAGTGATTGTAGCGTTGATACCAGACTTCCACTGTTTTCTATATCAAGCATGATAAATAGCAGTTCACTTTCTAACTCTTGTCCGGTTTTGCTAACAAATCCCGGATGAGATGAAGTTAAACCGGTCAATGATCGGAGCATACTACGAAGATATGCAAGTTCCGATACGTTCCTTGATGCCTCTCCGTGTATTTCTGTGAAAACTGCTGCAGCGAGAGGTTGTCCTAAAGGTGACGCTTCCAAACCCATCTTAATTTTGTCCAATGTAATCCTCAGAAGACGTGCGTGCCCTTCTGCGCGTTCCGCATAGCGACCTACCCAGAACAAATTTTCTGCAGACCGACTTGATAACCCTTGCGAGTCTTCAGAAATAATAGGTCCACTTTTGGAGTGCTGCCATAAACTGATATGTGGTTCCGGCTCAGGTGCTAAAACCCAGGTATCCTTACTAACGCCACCGTCTTGAATAGTAACCGTTAATCCATCTGCTCCACCTTCACAACGGGTAAGTCCACCTGGCATTACGGCATAACCTTCTTTTTCCGAAAATAAGAAACTACGGAGAATCGCACGCCGCGGTTCAAGTTTACCTTCAACCAAAGAGGGTGCTGTGGAAAAGTCAATGTACTCCTGTCCAACATAGAGATGTGGTTTTGCAATAATCTGTGATCGGAGTGTGTCAAGTTCAGTTGTGCTCAGTTCTGTTCCGAACAGTGGCTTCGCGTTCGGTTGACGATAAATCGGTTTGATAACTAATTTTTTGATATTTGACAGCACATAGTCTCGGTGTTTCGGTTGCCCGCACCACCATGTTGTTACGGAGGGGAGTCGTAACTCTTCACTAATCAACTGTTTTGCAATGTCCGGTAAAAACGGTATCAGAGCAGGATTTTCCAAAACACTGCTCCCAGGCGGATTCACGACAACAACATTGCCTTGTCGAATTGCCTCCAGCAGCCCTGCAACACCGAGCCGTGAGTCCTGCCGTAGTTCCAATGGGTCACAGAATATATCGTCTACCCTGCGCAAAATAATATCTACTGGCTGTAGTCCATCAAGTGATTTCAACCACACGCGCGCATCCAACACTGTCAGATCATCGCCTTGGACAAGTGTGTAGCCGAGGTAACTCGCTAAATAAGCGTGTTCAAAGTAGGTTTCATTGTAGGGACCAGGTGTTAGGACAACGACGTGCGGATTGTCTTTTTGACGTGGGGCAAGTGCGGCAATACTGTTTTGCATGGCACGAAAGAAGAAAGAGAGGCGATGAACCCCAACTTCACCGAAAAGGTGCGGTAATGTACGGGCCAAGACAGTACGATTTTCAAGGGCGTATCCAGCGCCTGACGGTGCTTGTGTCCGATCGTTTAACACCCATAAATTTCCGCTGGAATCCTTTGCCAAATCCGCAGCGTACGTTAGCAGAAGATTGTTACTTGAGGGGACCAACTCGTTACAAGGACGTAAGAATCCTGCGTGGGCATAGACTATCTCAGGTGGGACCAATCCGTCTTTGATTAACCTCTTTTCACCATATAGGTCTTTCAAAATCAGATTTAAAAGTTCGGCACGTTGCGTAAGTCCTGCTGAGATAAATTCCCAATCTGAATTTGAGATAATCAAGGGAATAGGGTCTAATTCCCAAGGGCGATGTCCCTGTTTTTCACCATGCACGATGTATGTGACACCGTTTTCGCGAAGTAGACGCGCTGCGTCCTTGTGCCGAGAGACCATCTCTTCAAGACCGAGCGTGTTCAGTGCCTGAATGAAAGGTTGCCAGTGTGGGTTAATTTCCCCCGACTTGTTCAGCATCTCATCACTCTGTTCAGTGTCAGAAAAATATGCGTTGACAAAACTATCGTTAATTATGTCGCTATTTGTTTTATCTTTGTGTTGCATGTTTGTAGTGACGTATTATAAGGTGAACTCGGTCCAAGTCTTTGTACCGCAAACTTTTAGTTTGCGGCTCACAATGCACAAACTAAAAGTTTGTGCTACACAAGAACAGGTCAAATCTTATTAAAGTACACACTAAATTGACGTCTATAGGTTGAGTGTACGAAACCCGGCATGGACGATTAGATAGAAGTTTTCAATGTCGGGTTTGGCTGACGCTCTACCTATAACTGTCAACTTAAGGATTTTCTAAACATGGAAACCTTCTTCAGTCCCGTGAATCAACGCCAAATACGCTTTTGGTATTTGTCGGGGACGATATGTTTATAGCATTTATGTTCAACTACGCTCTTTAGTCCCGTAGGGACGATATGTTCATAGTTAAAATTGCTTTCGTAGATCCAAAGTATGTGGATATTCAGCGTTTGTCTCTTCAGGAGGCACATCTATCGGACCGGGGGCATGTCCTTCAGGAAGGAAAGTCCCAGGGACTGCGCGAGAGGGCTTCGGTTGAATTACACCCGGCGTATGCCCATCTGTTGCGAAACGACTCACGCGTCGAGATTCTGCTTCATAAGCATTGACCGGGAAAGCATCATAGTTTCGTCCACCGGGGTGTGCCACGTGATAGGTACACCCGCCAATTGACCTCCCGTTCCAAGTGTCAATGATGTCAAAAACAAGAGGTGAATGAACACCGATTGTAGGATGCAGTGCGGATGATGGTTGCCACGCGCGATAACGCACTCCCCCCACGGACTCACCATGTGTCCCTGTGCTATGCAGAATCAAGCGGCGTCCATTGCACGCAACAACATAGCGAGAGTCTGTCAAACCACGTAGTTTGACTTGGAGTCTCTCAACGGAAGAATCCACAAAACGGGATGTCCCTGCCCGACTTACCTCCTCCCCAAGCACATGCCACGGTTCAATTGCCATCCGCAATTCCAATTCAATATCTTGCACATTTACTGTACCCAAAAGCGGAAAACGGAATTCAAAGAACGGATCAAGCCACGCCATATCAAACGGATACCCCGCTGCCTGCAGCTCCGAGACCACTTCCTGTATGTCTGAACGAACATAGTGATGAAGCATAAATCTGTCATGTAATTCTGTTCCCCATCGCACCAGTTTACCTTTATAGGGAGTGCCCCAGAATTTAGCGATCAAGGCACGAATCAGTAGCATCTGCACAACGCTCATCTGTGCATGTGGGGGCATCTCAAATGCACGCATTTCCAGCAAGCCGAGTCGACCACTTGCGGAATCTGGGGAATAAAGTTTGTCAATACAGAATTCTGATCGATGCGTGTTGCCTGTCAAATCAACCAACAGATGCCGCAACAATCGGTCTACCAACCAGAGCGGTGATTCTTCAGTATTGTCCTTCAATTCCGTGGGGACAGTATCAGGTATCTGCTCAAATGCTACCTCAAGTTCATAGAGTTGTTCATCGCGCCCTTCATCTACGCGAGGTGCTTGACTTGTCGGGCCGATGAAGGCACTGGAAAACAGATACGATAAACCGGGATGATGTTGCCAATAGGTGATGAGGCTGCGCAAAAGATGCGGTTGTCGTAAAAGTGGACTGTCAGCAGGTGTCGGGCCGCCGATAATGATGTGATTCCCACCACCAGTTCCCGTATGCCGCCCATCTAACATGAATTTTTCCGCGCTGAGCCCCGTTAAACGCGCTTGTTCATAGAGCGTTGTGATGTTATGGACTACTTCATCCCAATTTTCTGCTGGATGGATGTTGACCTCAATTACGCCAGGATCCGGTGTCACACTCAGCGATTGAATTCGCCAATCATGCGGCACCTCATACCCTTCAAGAATAACAGGCATCTCCAACGATTCCGCAGTTGTTTCTATCGCTTCAAGCAGCGAAAGATAGTGTTCTAAATGGGACAAAGGCGGCATGAAAATGTGCAACCGACCGTCGCGGGGTTCAATACAGAGTGCAGTACGGACAACCGTTTTCTGCTGATTTGCCTCTTTACCCGCTGCGTCATGCTCTTCCACAGCATCACTAAGGTTGATATTTGCATCACGAGGATCAAACGGATCACGTTCGAAAAAAGGTTCTTCTTGTTCAGGATCAACCCACGGCAAAGACTCAAGTGGAAGACGGTATCCCATCGTTGAATCACCAGGGAGTAAGAACATGTGCTCACCCCTGAAATTCCACGCACAACTCTCCCATGAATCGTTTTCAAGATTCCAACCTAAAGGGAGTACATAACCGATCGGTTCGCCGATTTTATCTGTTTGAAGCAGCTGTATTAACTTTTGTCGTTCTGATATTTCTTTGAAGTCAAATTCTTGTGGGTCAATGTTCACAGGGAGTTTGCCTTCTGTCCAAAGGAAAAAGACTATATCTTCATAAGCAGGTCTGATAAAATCATCTGAAATGTTTACCTGATTTGCCAGATGGCGGATAAATTTCTCTGCATGTTCAACGTCAAATCCGTAATCTTTATAGGGTTCAGCAAGTAGTGAGTCATTTCGCCATACTGGGACACCGTCTTTTCGCCAAAAACAGCCAAATTTCCAACGCGGTAGCGGTTCACCCGGGTACCATTTTCCCTGCCCGTAAGACAAGACACCACCGGGACCGAAACTGTCACGCAATCGCTTCAATAAGTCTGCCGCTAATTTCTGTTTTTCAGGACTGTCCGCCTCTGTGTTCCACTCAGGACCTTCTGTGTCTTCAACAGATACAAAAGTGGGTTCACCACCCATTGTTAGTCGGATATCGTCCCGAACTATATCTGTGTCTACCTGATGACCGAGGGCGTTTATTGTGTCCCATTGCGTATCTGTGTAAGGTTTTGTAACGCGCGGGTCTTCGTGAATGCGCTGCACAGTATTGCTATATGTAAATTCTGTCTCACATCGGTCTGTTTTACCGGTAACAGCCGCCGCGCTCACGGGGTCTGGTACACATGATAAGGGAATATGCCCCTCACCAGCGAATAACCCGGACGTTGGGTCAAGCCCTATCCATCCAGCCCCTGGCGCATACACCTCACACCACGCATGCAAATCGGTGAAATCTTGGCGCGGACCGGCTGGTCCGTCTACCGGTTTTTGATCCGCCACAAGTTGAACGAGATAACCTGAGACAAAACGCGCCGCTAACCCAAGATGCCGTAGAATCTGAACCAAAAACCAACCACTATCCCGACAAGAACCTGTCTGCCTTTCTAATGTCTCATCACAGGACAGCACACCCGGTTCCATCCGAATCGTGTACTTTATATCTTCCCATAACCGATGATTGATGCTCACAAGAAAATCGATCAATTTCTGCTGTGTCCTATCAATACCTGTCAACCATTCTGTTAATAGAGGCCCGTTCTCCTTCACTTCCAGAAACGGCGCTAACTCTTTTTTGAGTTGCGGCTCATAGTTAAATGGATAGTGTTCGGCGGTTTCCGCCAGAAAAAAGTCAAACGGATTGATAACCGTCATATTCGCAACCAGGTCCACTTCAAGAGACAACGCACGAGTGGGTTCTGGAAACATGACGCGCGCTTGATAATTACCGAATGGATCTTGTTGCCAATTGATAAAGTGATTCTCAGGTTCAATTTTGAGTGAATACGTCTCAATCGGTGTTCGGCAATGGGCAGCAGGTTTTAAGCGGAAAATATGTGGTGAAAGGTACACTAACCTATCATATTGATATAAGGATTTGTGATTAATTGCGACACGAATTGACATATCCGTTTTCCTTTTCTAAATTACAGATTCGCAGCCTCTTGTCTGTCGGGTAGAGCTTGCGAAACCCATAGTCATGAATTTTGTGTGTACTATAATAAAATTTGACCTGTTCTTGCGTAGCACAAACTGTTAGTTTGTGCATAGCTGTCGTGACCAAAATATCTCTTTTTCCGCGTCCTCTGCGTTCTCCGCGCATTCCGCGATTCTGACAGAAAAGAAAGCTGAAGCACCGAATTAATAAATTAATCCTCATGGAAACGCGCCTGTCCTTGTGCTGAAGATTGCCTAACGGCACGTGGACAAAACGCGCCTACCAGGGGTGTGGACCACTAAATTGACCATGCCGGCTGTCCGCTGTGCTACTCTTCCCAGTAGGGTGGCTCTATTGGGAGTCCCTTCCAATATACATAATGTTTCTGCTCAAGGAGCTCAAAGAAGATTTTCTCAACCACTCCTCTTTTGATACTCTCTTGCATAAGAGTAAGGAGTTCATCATGACTTTTCTCGGGGTGCTCAATATAGAGTCTGTAAACCTCCATACTGCGTGCCACACCTCTCAGAGATCTTTTTGAAATAGCCTCGCCCCAACCATCAATAAAACCGGAAGGTTCCGCTCCTTCAGGAAAGATATCATCGTACAGCCATTGCGTCCAGAAATAAACACTGGGTTCACGGACATCAAGCTCTTCTGCGATAAGTGTGTCAGGGGTGATATACTCACCCTGCTCATCTCGTTCACCAACTCTTTCATACGCTCGGTGAATACCTTTATTCACATGAAGGTATGCATCAAGCTCTTCCTGAGTGAATGCTCTGAGTGTTCTGGTCCACTGCACGGTTGTCGGCTTTTTCTGCCAGCCCCCTTTCACACTTTTCCCGATAACACAGAGCGTCACCGTGCCGGTGACCGCCTGATCAAGCCGCCTGGAAAGCAGGCCGACATCAAGATCAATAGTAGCTTTCTCTATAGGAATCTCACTGCTGTAAGGGCCGCACTCCTCACCAAACTGCACTGCATACCGGTACTCGACTACCTCATCACCACTGACGGTGATCTGCACCTGGTCATTCTCTGTGGTACCGGTCGGCGCGCCTTCCAGCACTACTTGCGGTGGTTTATGCACAGTAAGCGGCGCAAGCCATTGAAGCTCGCCAGCAACCGGCACGCCTTCAGCACTGACACTTGAAGGATCCACCATCATAGTGACAGAACCAAACACATTATCAGCTTCCGGCACGGTGATCATGCAGAAGAAATCGTCAGTGCCATCATCGTACGGTTTTGCCTCACCGCTCTTAAGCACAGTCCCATGCGGCTTCATAGCAAAGTGCGTGGTGTAGTCACCGAGGGTGATACCCAGTAGTGGTCGTGCGGTCTCATCATTAGCAATAATATGCTGCATTGACTCGGAAAACACCACTCTGATATAAAGGGTTCTCCCAATCCGATAAAAAGCAAGAACAATCTCTACATCAATATTTTGATCACTATGATAACTCACCTCAGTCACCGTCACTTGAGGAAGCATGGGAGGTTTCTCGATAGAAAAATCGGCTTGTTGCGTAACTGTTTCGCCAATTTTGTTGCCACTTGTATCCGCACTTGCGCCGCCAATTTGCACAGCAAATGCACCGGAAACGTCTTCAGGAATTATAACTTTACCCACATACG
>JAJDWA010000073.1 GCA_022825825.1 Candidatus Poribacteria bacterium | reverse complement strand
TTTATTAGGATGGCTTCTCATGCACTAAAAGTCAAGAAAAATCTGCGCAGCAAAAACGCATTTTCATGGTGTTATACCTTGTTTTTGTTGATTATTATTAGTTCGAGACCATTATGAGAAATATCAGTTTATTAATTCGGTAATATTTATTTTTCCCAGGCCCGGTAGGTGCGGTTTCCTAACCGCACTGGATATAATTATGAAATTACCGAAATATTTATTTAAACTTCATCTAAACGCGCCTGTGCCTCTGCTGAAAAGAACCTAACGGCGCGTTTAGAAAACGCGCCTACCAGGGATGTGGACCGCTAAATTGACGTATAAGGATTTCGCTGCGCTCTACCCAACGGACATCTATACTCAATCTAATTGTCAAACTTACGTTATTTTAACGTTAAAACAGAGATAAAGTTTAGTTTATTTTAACACTTAAATAAAATTTGTGCAACAAGTATTTCAAATTGACACAAAGATGAGTAGGATACAGTGTACCCAAGGAGTGTCAACATAAGAAAATAGAGTTGTTTAGGTGGGAGTTAATATGTAAGTATGAATTGCGTTAAAAATCAATGCCAAACACCATACGCGTATTTGGCGTATAGCATTTGACAAATTTTAAGGGTTTTGGGAAACCTCAATCTATCTATCGCTTGCTTTCATACATTGGGTTTTCGAGCAAAGACTGGACTTCATAGATTGAACCTTTCTTTTCAGAATAGGGTTCGGGCATACGAACAGGTGTAGGGACGATACGTGGTTGGTTAGTGGGTTCACCTTGAATAATGAAGTCGTTGAATGTCTCCCAATCTGGAATGCCCTTTAGAGGCCATGCATCTACAGCACAATACTGGAAAAGTAACAAGCGACGAGGTTTATCAGAGGTGTTCGGTGCAGATCCGTGTAACGCACGAACATGGTGGATCGTAATTCCCCCTGCTTTCAATTCAATAGGCACAGCACCTTCTGGCGTAAAATCGGGGTCGGTCACCGCGCCGACAAAAGCACCGTTTTGGTGGTGATCCAGGGTTGGTCCCTTGTGTGAACCGGGGAGTATCATCAATGCCCCGTTCTCAACAGTCATATCATCAATGACAACACCAACTGCAAGCAGATCGTCATTGGTGTGCGGGTAAAACGCCCAATCCTGATGCCATTCAACCGGACTACCAAATTCGGGATATTTCATATTGAGTTTGTGCCCATTATACCGGAGCCCTGAACCGATAAGTTGGGATACGATGCCAAGAATATTAGGGTGGCGCAAGGTTTGGTCATAGACAGTGTGATATAGGCATGGGCTTTTGATACGGCGTACACGCGGGTTTGCATTGGAGTGTCCTGGCTCTAAATCAAAAATGTCGTTATGTTCTGTGACTTCTCTGGATTTTTCAACAAATTCATCAGTAACACGGCGTAGTGCTGCGACCTCCTCGTCGGTTAGCACTGTTTCAACGCCGATATAACCTTTTTTATCATAAAAATCAAGTTGTTCCTGTGTGAGCATTCCTATCCCTCCTTGATGTTATAACATAATTATACATTATTCTTATGAATAATTTCAATTAGTTTTCGTTTTGAGGGCAGAGGCATTCAATTGTCAAAATAAAAGTAGATTATATCAGATGTAACGTGACTTTGCACGCTACATCTGATGGACGAAGTTCTAAGCAGGTTGACAATAGCACGGTATTATGATATAATCTTCTCATAATTTAAAATGATTCATGACATTTTGAACACGCATTTGTGTAGATAGAAAAATACTAATTACCATAATAGTAGACTGATTATCTTTTTTCATTTTGTGGATAACCGGCCTTTGGAAAACAGAAACTTAAAACTTGGAGAACAAAATATGAAATCCTACAGACAAATTGTAGAGGAGGCAAAAACAGAAATCCCGGAAGTAACCGTTGCTGATGTGAAAGCGGGGCAGGAAAATGGCGGCGATTTTGTACTTCTGGATGTTCGCGATGAAGATGAATATCGCGCTGGTTATATTCCCGATGCTGTGCATGTTACACGTGGAATGCTGGAATTTTCTGTTGAAGATTATATTCCCGACCGTGACCAAAAGGTTGTGATTTATTGTGCTGCTGGGCTACGTTCCCTTCTCGCTGCAAAATCGCTCCGTGAGATGGGGTATACAGATACCGTGTCCATGGCAGGCGGATACCGGGATTGGAGTGCCGCTGGTTTTCCAACTGCACAAGATAAAGAGATGTCGCATGAGCAACTCGACCGTTATAGCCGGCATTTTATGCTAACTGAGGTTGGTGAACGCGGACAAGCGAAGCTGCTTGATGCGAAGGTTTTACTTGTCGGGGCAGGAGGATTAGGTTCGCCTGCTGGCGTTTATCTGGGTGCTGCTGGCGTTGGACACATGGGCATAATAGACTCTGACGTTGTGGAGTTAAGCAACTTACAACGTCAGATCCTGCACCGCACAGAGGCAGTTGGCACACCGAAAGTTCAGTCCGCGACAACAACCATTAAGTCTCTTAATCCGGATGTTGAAATTACACCGTATAATCTCCGTCTTACCGCAGACAATGTTGAAGAGATTTTCTCGGAGTATGACCTGATTGTAGATGGGTGTGATAACTTCGCTACCCGTTACCTTGTCAATGATGCTGCGGTGTTTATGAATAAACCGATCGTCCACGGCAGTATTTTCCAGTTTGAAGGACAGGTTACCCTCTTTAAACCGAATGAGGGCCCGTGCTACCGATGCATGTATCCTACACCGCCCCCGCCGGGCATGGTGCCGAGCTGAAGTGAGGCTGGTGTCCTGGGCGTGCTCCCAGGCGTTATTGGTGTGATGATGGCAACGGAAGCGATTAAGTATATTATCGGCATCGGTGAACCGCTCATCGGTAGGCTTGTCCTCTATGATGCACTCAGTATGACCTATCGCGAAATGAAAGTTCCGCGAGATGAAAATTGCCCACTTTGCGGCAAAAATCCGAGTATCACAAAACTGATTGACGATTACGATGCAGCTGCAGATAATCCTGAAACCTTCGCTCCTGCTGCTGATTAATATTTGGTGTAATATAGGTAGGCGCGCTTTCCTAAGCGTGCCTCTTCAAAAAAGGAGAATTTCACGTGTTACCCTGCCCAGATTGCAATAATCCGTTGACGCAATTTCCGATTGAGAGAGAGGCCCTTGATCTCGTTGGTCGTGACGGTTGTTTTGGTGTATGACTTGTTCATCCCAGTGATGATTTAGCACGTGTAGATAACGTCACCTTTGACGATTTTGTGGAGACTTACGGTTCTGATTATCCGATTGATATTGATCCAAGTGGGGTTGAGTTACCTGAGGCTGTGCAAGATGCATTAATGTAATAAAGACTATGGCAAAAGAACCGGAAATACTCAATTTTTCCGACATCCCAATCGAACCCTTTCCTGACCGAAGTACACGTTGGTTGTTTGAAGACAAAGAGTACGTCCGGAACCTGATAGAAATCCTTGCAAGCGAACTGGCGGCGCATATCGATTTCAGTCGTCTATCGCAGATTAACAGGAGTTTTATTCCTGACACGCTGCGCGAACAGGAGTCTGATATGGTGTTTACTGTGCCGTTTCAGAATGAATCGGGAACAGATGAACTGCTTATCTATATCCTCATTGAGCATCAATCCACGGTTGACCCGATAATGGGGTTCCGAGTGCTGTTTTACATGATGCAGATTTGGGATTCCCAACGCAGGGAATGGGAATCTGATAACGTGCCTAAAAGTCAGTGGCGTTTCCGCCCGATCCTCCCGATTGTATATTACACCGGCGAGCAGCGATGGAATAACCCACTAACGCTTGAGTCAATAATGGATATGCCCGATATGCTCGCGCGGTTTGTTCCAAAATTTGATACGCTGTTTCTAAGTGTAAATGAAACAGATGCAGCGGACCTAAAGAAAACTGACCATTCATTAGGGTGGTTGCTAACAGTTCTTCAAAAGGAAAATGCTAACGAGGAAACGCTAATTGAGGCAATGCTTGAAGCGTTTTTATACTTCGAGACACTTGATGAAGAATACGCCCCGCAGCGGCGTAAAGCGATGATCTATCTCATCTTATTCATCTTACATCGCCGCCCTCCTGAAGAACACAGAAGATTGATTACACTTATTGATCAGCGAATACACGATATGGAGGTAGAAACCATGGCAAAGTCAATCATTGAAATTACCAAAGAGGAAGGTAGAGAAGAAGGTAGAGAAGAAGGTAGAACACAAGCAAAACGGGAGTCAATCATGAAACTGATTCAATCCCGTTTTAATGTTCTCCCTGAGTCTGTTGCCACCGAGATTGATTCGATACAGAGTCTCTCCCATCTCGATTTGATCTTTGACAAAGCATTGACCGCAGAAACAATTGATGAAATTGGGTTGCAAAACAATAACGACTAACAGGAGTTCAGGAGGTGGACGCAAAGAAATTTGTTGCTTTGTCAACGGAACTAACGCATGAGTAAGTA
Organism: Candidatus Poribacteria bacterium; assembly: GCA_022825825.1. Taxonomy (GTDB): domain Bacteria; phylum Poribacteria; class WGA-4E; order WGA-4E; family WGA-3G; genus MSPOR6. Next base: position 31,138 of record JAJDWA010000073.1, on the reverse strand, counting down.
CTTCAGGACTTACGCAAATTTGGGTATCTTTGTTTAGAATTTTGTCCTTTTCGAGATTTTATCCCCCTTATCCCCCGCAAGCGAGGGGAATGCGTAAGTCCTGGACTTGAAGGGATGGCACGCGAACTTGTTAACAAAATCCAGAATATGCGGAAGGACGTAGATTTTAACTTGCCTGATTGGATTAAGCTCAGCCTGAACACATCATCCGCGCTTGTGGCAGAAGCGTTTGATACGCATTGGAATTATATCCTCACGGAAACATAAACAACGGAGGTAGTTGAATCGTCTGGCGAAAAAGCCTTCAACTTTGACCCAAAACTCAACGGTGAACTGGCAACGCTGAGTGTTGAGCAGATATAAAATCACAACCTGCATCTAAAAGTACTACCTAAGTGTATTTCTTTATCCGTACAGTTGAGGAAAGTGCACGGGTGAAGAAATTGCACTTCATAGGTTTGCCCTAACCACAACAGTTTTTAACTGACAACACCAAAAAGCAGTTGACGTTCATATACAATACCGATATACTATGATTATGGCATCAATCTACACGAACGATAGTAAATACCTGAACCGATGACACACAAAATTGCAATTATCTTATTCATACTTGCTCTACCAATAGTAGGACACACCCAAGAAAACTATACAATACCAAAAAAACACCGTGTCATCCAAGAGAAATCGCCACAATCTAACAGCGTACCACTCGGATCCAAATTCCCCGATATAACTTTTACGACACTGCAAGGGAACACGCAGACCTTATCTTTACTTTCACAGCAGGGCCCAGTTGTTTTTGTGTTCCTCTCTACAGAATGTCCTGTCGCACAAAGATACGCGATGCGCTTAAAGCGGATGCACACAGAATTTTCTAATAAACATGTTACTTTTGTCGGTGTCTATTCCAACGAAAACGATTCAGTAGATGATGTCAAGGCATATCTGGCGAGAGCAGAATATCCGTTTTTAATTGTGAAAGATACCGATGGAAGTTTGGCGCGCCATATCGGTGCAACGATGACCCCGCAAGCACATCTAATTGATACGTCTGGTGTTCTTCGCTACCGTGGTTCAATTGACGATAATCGCTACGAAACACGGATAAAACATCGCTATTTGAAAGACGCACTCGTAGCACTCTTGAATGCGAAACCTGTACCTGTGAAGGAGACAGCAGCATTCGGATGTACAATCCATCTCCCCGATCTGCCCACCGAAAAGCAGACTACCTATAGTGAACACATCGCACCCATACTCCAAAAAAATTGTCTAACCTGCCATCATCAGAATGGAATTGCGTCGATTGTTCTTACTAATTACGACAATGCGAAAGCACACGCAGCTAAAATAGCTGAATACACACAGGCGCGCCTCATGCCACCGTGGAAACCGGTGCGTGGTTACGGCGAGTTCAAAAACGAACGTAGACTCACAGACACCGAAATTGAGATGATAACAAACTGGGTTAAAACAGGCACACCAGAAGGAACTAAAATCAAAGATTCACCTACTGCACAATCTTCAGGCGCATGGGCACTCGGAAAACCTGATTGGGTTATTGATAGCCACGAGGAATATAGAAATTTCTACAGCTCAATTGTCATCACAGATAATTTTGGAAAAGATATATATGTACGAGGAATCGACTTTCAATTAGGTAAAAATAAAATGGTGCGTGGCGTTACGGCAGCCTTTGGTGCAAAAATGTTTACAATGCGAACCGATAGTCTTGATGGACCTGATGTAATTTCAATTGGAATAAGCCCCAGAATTAGTGAAAGTAATTCATACGCACATGGGGTATGTACACCGGGTTTTGCTCCCGTCCTTCTACCTGAAGGTGTCGGGTATCTGTTGCCAAAAGAGAAGCATATAGTCTTAAATGTAGAATATCACGACACTGATCATCGGGAACACAACGGTTTACGGGTAGGATTCTATTTTTCAAAAACACCGAAAACAGCACAGTTGCGAAGGACAACATTGACGAACCGCGCGGTAGGGAAAACGAAAAGTCTAAATCAATCCATTGCAATATCTTCATATCAGTTTAAATCTGACGTTTATGTTTTCGCTGTGTATCCATCTATCAATACATATAAACAAGATATGCGGATTGTTGCCAAAACCCCAACAGGTGAACATATTAAAATGCTTTGGATTAAGGCATCTCACTTTAAATGGCAAGACATTTACTATTACCGTGATCCAATTTTCTTACCTGCAGGTTCAAGGTTAGAGTTAAATGGCATGGAAGATTCAGAAAATCAGAACAATCTGGATATATTAGATCAAAATAATAAAAAAGCTGTTAATTTAACTTGTCACTTTCTTTACGTGTTGGCGTCTGAGTATAATGCAGATTAATACTTTTTCACACTAAACGACTTGACACATACACGTTGAAGTGCTTTGCAATTTGTGCTAAACTACCAAAAAACATACGATAAGGAGAACAACAAAAAATGCCAAAGTTTGGTGTAAATTTATTACTCTGGGCAGATAAATTTGATAGAGAAACCGCAGACCTGATTCCGCAAGTTGCTGAAATGGGTTTTGACGGTGTTGAAATTCCAATTTTTGATCCCGAAACGGTGGACATTCCCTACACGCAAGCATTATTAAAGGATACGGGTTTGGAAACCGTCGGGTGTAACATCATGGCAGGCGATAGAAACCCAATTGACGAAGACCCTGCTATTCGCGAAAACGGCGTAAATTATCTCAAACGCACAATTGAGGTTATCGCGGAGTTAGGTGCTGATACGCTCGTTGGACCGATGTACAGTGCTGTCGGTAAACTCGTTGGACGTGGTAGAAACGAACAGGAATGGGCATGGTGTGTGGAAGGTTTACAAGATGTCGCAGAATTCGGCGGAAAACACGGTGTCACCCTTGCAAGTGAACCGCTCAATCGCTTTGAAACCTATTTTGTCAACATCGCCGAAGATGCCGTAAAACTCTGTAAATCGGTGGATAGTCCATATTTCAAAGTGCATCTGGACACATTCCACATGAACATTGAAGAGAAAAATCAGGCGGATGCGATTATAAATACTGGGGATTACTTACATCACATGCACTGTTGCGAAAATGACAGAGGAACACCTGGCACCGGACTTGTTGATTGGGATGGCGTGTTTGGTGCGCTCGCAAAGGTGAACTACGACAGATGGCTTGTGATTGAGTCATTTACGCCTGCTGTTGAAGAGATTGCTGCTGCTACATGTATCTGGCGTGACATTGCACCCAGTGCAGAAAGCCTCGCCACAGATGGACTCGCATTCCTCAAACAGAAGGCGGCAGAGTACCTATAATATGTGCAATCACCATATCTCAACAGAAATTCTATGGTAAAGTAACGCTAAATTGGAGGGATTGAGATGCCCCGCATCAAATGGATCAGCCTATTATGTGCGATATTTATGTGTATTTCTCTAACGAGTAACGCCGAACTACCCAATAATGCTCAAGGAAATGAAATAGAATCTACTGGAGAAGCACGATTTCTTAGTAATATTCGTCAACTTACTTATGATGGGAAACGTGCTGGGGAAGGGTATTTCTCTGAAGATGGAAACTCGCTCATTTTCCAAAGTGAACGCGAGCCTGACAACCCGTTTTATCAAATTTTTCTTCTAAACCTATTGACAGGAGATACACATCGTGTTTCGCCCGGTGTTGGAAAAACAACGTGTGCTTTCTTTCGCCCCGGTAGCGATGAAGTGCTTTACGCTTCTACGCATCATGATGTTTTTGCGGAAGCGAAGCAGGAGGAGGAACTGATATTCCGAGCATCTGGAAAAGAACGCCGCTATAGCTGGGATTATGATGAAGCGATGGACATCTTCTCTGCAAATCGCGATGGAAGTAATTTAACACAGCTGACAGATACGTACGGCTATGATGCGGAAGGTTCATACTCACCGGATGGCAAATATATTGTGTTTTGCTCACTGCGGGATGCATATCCAAAAAGCGAGCTTTCTCCAAAGGACCTAAAGCAGCTTGAAGTTGATCCCAGCTACTTTGGTGAAATTTACATCATGAATGCTGACGGTTCAAATCAGAAACGTTTGACAGATTCGCCCGGATACGATGGCGGCCCCTTCTTTACGCCAGATGGACAACATATTGTTTGGCGGCATTTTTCAAAAGATGGCAGCACAGCTGACATTTACACGATGCGTATAGACGGATCAGGGATTCAACGTTTGACCGATTTTGATAGTATGTCGTGGGCACCCTATTTCCATCCGAGTGGTGCTTATGTCGTTTTTGCTTCCAACAAACTCGGTTTTTCCAATTTTGAGTTGTATCTTGTAGATTCAATGGGCAGACATGAGCCTGTTCAGGTCACTTCAACTGATGGGTTTGATGGACTCCCTGTCTTTTCACCTGATGGTAATCGTTTGTGTTGGACCTCTACGCGCAATAATCAAAAGGTTTCACAACTCTATCTTGCATCATGGAATCACGAGGCAGCATTGGAAGCGATTTCGATTTCACCAAGACGGCAAATCTCAAGAATTCCAGAACCTATAGAAGCGGAAACTGAAGATGATTCAGCGTTTACCGATTTTGCGGATGAAATTAAAACTACTATTCAGCAACATGTTGAATTTCTTGCTGATGACGCTTTAGAAGGCAGGATGACCGGTTCTAAAGGTTCAAAACGCGCTGCGGATTACATTGTTGAACAATTTTCCAAATTTAACCTACAACCTGCTGGTGAGGAAGGCGGTTATTTCCAAACTTTTGAATTTAATGCTGGGAGTAAGATTATACCAAATGAGAATCGCTTCTATCTCACACGCAAAATAGAGGGTACTGAGGAGCAGCTTGAATTCATGGTAGAGCAGGATTTTTTACCCCTCTCTTTCTCAAGTAACGGTGTCGTTGAGGGTGAAGTTGTGTTTGTTGGATATGGGTTAGTAGCTCCCGGAGAAGCAGGCGAAGGTTATAATTCTTACGCTGGTATAGATGTAAAGGATAAGATTGTTGTTGCACTACGTTACGTTCCAGAAGGCGTGAAGGCTGAACGCCGACAGCAATTGATTCGGTATGCGGGAATACGTTATAAGGCAGTACAGGCACGAGAAAACGGTGCCAAAGCATTCCTTATTGTTGCTGGTCCGAATTCACCAAACGCTGGCAAGATAATCCCACTTAACTTTGACAGCGGCAGTGCTGATTCCGGCATTATCGCTGGTTCTATTACCCATACTGTCGCAAATGCTCTCTTAGCACAAGCAGGCAAAGACTTGAAAGCGGTACAGACCGGACTTGACGATGAAAATCCGCACTTTGTCGGACAATTTCCGTTGCCCGATGTTAAAATCAAGATAGCTGCCTCCATTGAAAAGATTAAGAAAACAGATAACAATGTTCTCGCGATGCTTCCGCCAAGTAGTGGCACTGAAGAAAGCGAATATATTATTGTTGGTGCACACTACGATCATATCGGTTACGGTGAGGTCGGATCACTCGCGAAAGGAGAAGAAAAAACACAAATCCATAACGGAGCTGATGATAACGCTTCTGGCTCTGCTGTTGTCCTAAAATTAGCAGAGATGTTCAGTGAAGAACGTAAAATTCAGCCGGAAAAATTTAAGAGAGGTGTTATCTTCGCGTTATGGTCAGGTGAAGAACTCGGACTCATCGGGTCCACCCATTTTGTGAACGATCCTGTACTTCCTTTAAAGGACGTTGCAGCCTACATCAACTTTGATATGGTGGGACGTCTCCGCAATAACAAGCTTGTCCTGCAAGGCATCGGATCCTCGCCTATTTGGACAAAGTTAATTGAAAAACGGAATGTGCTTGTCGGTTTTAATCTGACACTACAAAAAGATCCGTATATGCCAACAGATGTAACAGCGTTCTATCCGAAAAATGTTCCTGTCCTCAGTTTCTTCACCGGTTTACACAAGAACTATAACCGTCCATCAGATGATCCTGAAACACTGAACTATGCCGGTTTAGAACGTATCTCAAGTCTCGCTTATGGGATTGTTTCAGACCTAATTAGCGCGGACACGCGACCAGAATACGTAAAAGTGGAACGGAACAAACCTGAACAGGGTAGTCGTGGGACGTTACGCGCATATTTAGGTACTATTCCTGATTATACTACCGAAGACGCGGGTGTTAAACTCTCTGGCGTTGTCGCTGGCGGTCCTGCCGAAAAAGCAGGATTAAAAGGCGGGGATGTTATCGTCAAACTTGGCACGAAAAAGATAGAAAATATCTATGATTTAACATACGCGCTTGATGCGGTGAAAATCGGTGAAGCTATTGAGATTGCTGTGATACGTGATGGGAAAGAGATAGAGTTGAAAGTCACCCCTGAAGCACGGAAATAGTTTCTCAATGTGCCATGAATCCAAGATATATAACCACGGAGTTTAGTATAACTGAAAAGTCGTCATCAGCAAATGTCTGATGACGACTTTTCAGTTATATCTCTTCAACGTTGAGGATCACTAAAAATCTTGCTGTTTCCCATCTTTTACGATGAGAACAATCGTTTCAATATTTTCATAGATCGCTTCTCCGTTGGGATCAAAAGAGAAAGGACCTAAAATCGTTGGAAAATGTGAAGTCCGCGCCAGAGCATCTCGAATCGCGGATGAATCCGTTGATTGTGCCTTCACAACCGCATTGGCGAGAATATAGAGGGTCGCATACGCCTGTGCAGCCCAAGGTTCCGGGGAAAATCCGTATTTCGTCATGTAACTCTGGACGAAGGCTTGATTTGCCGGTGTATCAGTCAGGCTTGACCATCCTGCAAAAGCTATCGCGCCCTCAGCGGCAGCCCCCGCTGCTTCAGCTTCCGCATCAGTCAAATCCGGAACAATAAAGTGAACGGTGTCGGGAATACCGACTTCACGTCCTTGCTTGATAATTTCAGTCATCTCACCTGCAAGAGCAGAGATAAAGAGTGCATCAAGCTGCTCCATGTTCATGATTTCAGTTAACTGCGTGCGGAAATCCATATCTTTAGTTTTAAAGGTTTTTTCAGCCAGAATGGTAACCCCTGCAGCTTCAAGAGCTTTCTTTATCTCATTATTGCTACTTGTAGAGTAGGCATCAGCCTCATCGTATATCAGTGCCACGTTGCTATATCCCAGTTTTGCATGAGTCTTCATCACACCACCTGGAATCAGTATATTTGTAGCAATGCCTGCGCGGAAGGCATAATCCCCAACCTCACCACTCAAACCAGCAGCGGAAGAAATTGGACTAAAAGCGACTACGCCAGCCTCCTGTGCAATCGGAAAAGCCTCTTTGAGATGCGTTGAGATACCAATCCCGACAATGGCAGGTACATCTTGATCAACCAATGCCTGAACGGCTGCCTTTGCACCCTCTATAGTACTCTTAGCATCCTGATAGATGAACGATATATTTGCACCAGCCAGATTTAACTCATCTTGTGCCAATTCAAGCCCACGCTTCATTGGAAGTCCATACGGTTCGGCATATTCCCCTGTCTCTGCTACGGCGATACCTATAGTAATTTCTTGAGTACCCATATCACCATCAGGCATCATCTCCATTGCCTTTTCACAACCAGAAAGCCCTATAACTAACGCAAAAATTCCCAATACAAATGTATATGTTGTGATTTTCCTTATATTCATGTAGAATCTCCTTTTTTTAAATGAATTTTGGAATAACTAAAAACAAAACGTTTACGCCTCAGTTTGAATTAATTATTGTTAAAACCGAATTTTGTATCAAGTTTTTCTTGATAGTCAACCCACTTAGGCGCAGCATTTAAACATGAAGTTTAGTAAAAACTTAATTTTAACACATTTTTTCATAGTTAGAGATTATTGTCAACAAAAAACTGAAAATGATTGTGTTACTGTGTTTTGTAGTTGACATTGAGCTACTTCTTTACTATAATCTGAAAATGTACAGAATTTCATTATGGGTGCGTTCTGAAATGTAACTGTTAATGATCTCCAAATAATCAACCGACCAGTTTGTAGTTTGATGAAATTTAGTGATAGCTAATAGAATCATATCTATGAGGCACATTTTATAAACCCGATTAGGGAAGGAGAAATATCATGGATGCCCTCAAGAAAGTTATCGGCGTTGTTCTCATCATAATTGCGGCAATAGTCGCAATTCACACTGTCATTGAACCTTTATACCACACTTCCACTGAAGATAATCCTTATAATCATTCCGTTTGGGCTTACATTAATGTCCTCTCTGCAATTTCAATCGTGCTGGGGGTGATATTTAGTTACGCTCGTATGAGTCGAATCGGGGAGAATTCGAGCGTTCAGGAGTTTATAGCAGCGAACACGTTATTCTACGGATTCATGTTTGCGGCTATACTTTTCTTCTGGAACTGGTTTGGCATTCGCAATGCCGATAGTTTTACCGCTGTCGGAGCCGAAACCCGGTCAATGGTATGGATTATTGTTGATGCTCTACTTCCGTTGTTGAATGGTGCTTTGGGGGCACATTTGCTGCGCTCAAGTCCCAGTGAATAGGCAAAATATAGTAAAGTTTAGAATTAATTGGACACTCTGTGCTGGCGAGGTATCCTAACCGCGCCAGCAGTCGGCTGAAAGTGTCTATTTATTTCTAAGCTTTACTATAAAGGAGAATTTATGAACAGGAAATTTTTTAGGTTTACGCTATGCGTCCTACTTGCACTCTCAGTCGTATGGCTTTCTGGGTGTGAAAAAATGATGGATATGGCCCCTCCTCCAGCTGGCGAAACGACACTTAAAGTGGGTTTGATTCATCCATATCCAAATTATACCAGTTTTGGCAAAGGAGCGCAGCTTGCCCAAGCTGAAATCAACGCAGCTGGGGGTGTCCTCGGCATGCAGGTTGAACTTGTCTTTAGGGAAGAAACGACAGATACCGTTGTTCAATCTGCTACAGAATTGGTTGAAATGGAAAAAGTTGTTGCGATATTGGGGCCCTTATTTTCGAGCCATGCAGTGAAAGTTGGTCCGGTTGCAACTGTTCCTGTGCTTTTGGGAGCAACAAGGGCAGAGGTGACGGCAGATGCAACAGATCCTAACGATTTTATGTTTCTCATTGCAGGTTCCAATGTGTTGCAGGCGGAACTTCTCGCTAAGGTTGTCGTAAATCAACTCAGTAAGAATACTGCCGCTATAATTTGGCAGGATAAAGATGTTTATTCTGAGGGTTTTGTGCAATCATTTAAAGCGAGTTTTACAGAACTTGGGGGAAGTGTAGTTGTGGAGGAAACATATCAAGCAGAGGATACAATGTTTACTGAGCAACTTACTGCAGTTAAAGATGCAGCCCCTGATGTTCTTCTTCTCGCCAGTTTTCCGCCAGCAAACCCGCTCATAATGAAACAAGCACGGGACATGGAAATTACATCTACCTTTATCGGTAGTGATGGTTGGGACGATCCGCTAATGTCTTCAACTTTGGCGGATAATGAACCTGTTGACGGTTACTATTGTACCAACTTAGACCCGGATGCCGTAGCTTTTAATTCTGCTTATGCGACGAAATATGGCTCTGTTGATGGCATTGCAGCGGCAGGCTATGATGCCATGAAAATTTTGGCAATGGCAATCGCGGCAGTGGGTTCAACCGATGACTCGGCTGCGATCCGAGATGCAATTGCTGCAATAACTAACTATGAAGGGGCAACAAGTATTTCGAGTTTTGATGATAACCGAAATCCCGTCAAAAGTGTTGGTGTGCGCCAAATTCTTAATGGCATGCCGCAGGATATGATAATTGAGGCGGCCCCTGAGTAGCCACAGGCGAACAACGCAAACCTATTTATAGTAAAGCTTATAAATAAATACACACTTTCGCCCTCCCGCGGTAGGCACGGTTTCCTAACCGTGCTGGTGCAAAGTGTCTCATTAATTCCAATATCCACCATAAAACAAAAGGCGAGTTCTCTGTAGTGAGAACTCGCCTTTTGTTAAATAGCCAGACAGCTTTGTACTACTCAAATGTAAACTGTGCAACAACGCCAGCATGGTCAGACGGCCACAACCCAGAGGCTAACCGATCTGCGGGTTTATCCCCAACGGTGTGTGTCACAACGAAGGTAGGAAGTTGCAGATTGCGGAGAAAAATCTGGTCAATCCGTTCATAAAGGGCACTTTCCGCATTTTGAAGTTCGTTGTCTTGGCAGCAGGTAAAACCTGTGCCCTCGGTGTCCATCTGCCAAACGTCAACATAACCCGCTGATAGTAGCATTTGGTATGCGGTGCCATCAGGCGCGGGTGTGTTGAAATCACCTAACAGAATAATCGGCAAAGTTTCGCCGCTAAGAATATCCACAAGTTCTTGTGTTTGTGCAACACGGCTTTCTTTTGCGGCTGCCTCAAGGTGCGTATTGACAACACGGTAAGTGACACCCGAAACAGTTGCATCTATAGCAGCATAGCCTCGTTTTACCACAAGACGAAGCGTTTCTATTGTAAGAGCGTTTGCATAGTTTGCACTCATCGGACGAGATATTTCAACATCGCTGCGAGAAAGTATCACATCATAATCGGTTAGTCGAACATCATCAATACCGGCATCCGTGAACAGTGGCATTTCAACATCTATATTTTCAACTTGAGCAGCAATTTGATAGCTTAAACCTTCTGCTTGAAGCGCATCCATCAAGATTTGCAGAAAATCCAAGACGACCTCTTCAGCAGAAACTGTGCCACCTGAGAGGAGGTCCCCTGGACTTTGACGCCTAATTAACGAAATCTCTTGTAGTCCGATAATATGTGGTTGATGCGTTTGTATAGTTTTGGCGATTGCCTTGGCACGTCCTGCGAAATCAGATGCCATGACGTTATTGTACATCGTAAAAACTTCCCCCGGCACTTGTCCTAAGTTTTCTACGGACAGAAGGGGGTCGGCACTGCTGCCAACGTAAACGTTATAAGTCATCACTGTAAGAGGTTGCGGATCCGTTGGTGTCGTATCGGGAGGTAATATTACTTTATCCGTAATTTTTTCGCATCCTGACACGGCAAATAGGACTACAAATAATACAAAAATAATTTTTAATTTTGACAAAATGTTTCCTCCAAGGAAAAGGTGATATAGGGCAAGGTTGTGCCCAATTTTTTATAAAACAGGTGTTGTTAACACATTCCGTAAACGAATTCGTCATCTAAAGTTGTTAACTTAACCCGTAGAATTTGATTGATCGTAGAATCGGGGGCATCTAAAAGCACACGGAGGTAATTATCCGTAAATCCTGCAAGGAAGTTTTTTGGTCCCTCCCTGCTTTCTTCAACTAACACATTTTTTTGTTTGCCCAGCATCCGTTTGCGAAACGATTTATTGAGTTGGTTTCCCAATTCAATCATTGCGCTGCTTCGTTCTGCTGAAACATGAGGGGGAACTTGATCTGGATAAGTCGCTGCAGGTGTCCCCTTACGCGGAGAGTACCGAAATACGTGCAGTTGACTGAATCCAATATCTTCAACGAACTGCAGTGAATCCTTGAAATCTATATCTGTCTCGCCGGGAAATCCGACCATTATATCAGTCGTAATACCGACATCATCGGTAAAACGGGAACGTAGGGTATCAACAAGGTACGCGAATTGAGCAGTCGTATAACGGCGGCGCATTCGGTGTAAAACATTATCTGATCCTGATTGAATAGGAATATGGAAGTGCGGCATACATTTCGGTAATGCCGACATCCGTTCTGATAGAATATCGGGAAAATACATCGGTTCTATTGAGCTGAAGCGGATACGTTCAATCCCATCAATACCGTGTATCCGTTCTAAAATATCAGCAATATCCTTATCTCTGCCAGTATCTTGTCCATAAGCACCAAGATGCACGCCGGTAATCACTATTTCTTTTATGCCGCTGTCAGCAATGCGCTGCGCTTCGTCCACAATCTCTGTAAGTGGACGACTCGTCATTCTACCGCGTACATAAGGGATAATGCAATAGGTGCAAAAGGCACTGCAACCATCTTGCACTTTAATAAGCGCGCGCGTGCGTTTTCCGGCATTGCTAACACCACTGCTAAAACGGGCATGTTCGCGAATTGCATCATGCTGAACAGGTTGAATCTGGAGCGGTGTCTCAGCGTGCAGCTTATCAAGATAGGTTTGAAAATCTGCCTTCTCCCGATTTCCGAAGACAAACGTCACGCCCGGTATTTGCTCAATTGCCTTTCTATCGCTTTCGGCATAACATCCTGTAACTAACACATCCGCATTTGGGTTTTGTCGGATAGCCCGCCGAATTGTTTGGCGTGCTTTCTGATCAGCGGCGTTCGTTACTGTGCATGTGTTAATGAGATATAAGTCTGCTGGCTGGTTTTCGTCTATAATCGCATATCCATTGCGGACAAGTGCCTCCCGCATTGATTGCGTGTCGTACTGATTAACCTTACATCCCATTGTAATGAGTTTTGCTGTTTTCATGGTTTTTATGTTGGGTCAAAGTTGGTATTCATAAGCGGCGATGGTAATTCCCGCGATTGCGGCGGTTTCTGTTCTCAAGATATTTGAACCAATTGTCACTGGAATACATCCGTTTTTAATTGCAGCGTCCACTTCCTTATCGGTAAAACCACCTTCTGGACCCACTAAAAATGCAATAGATTCTATCTTTGTTTTTTCTCTCAACACTACTTTAATATGTTGTTGCTTCTCATTCTCCCAGAAGATTAGACTAAGTGCGTATTTTGAGATCATGTTCAGACATTCATTGAATTCTTGTACCTCATGAAGTTCAGGTAGCCATGCGCGTTTGCACTGCTTTGTTGCAGAGAGGACAACCCGATGCCAACGTTCACAACGATTTTCGCTCGGTTTCTGTAATGAACGTTCTGTGGACATAGGCACAATCTGTGTTACGCCAAGTTCAGTCGTTTTCTGCAGGATCATCTCCATTTTATCGTTTTTGGGTAAGCCTTGGAAGAGAATCAGGGATGGTGTCCTTCTCTCATAATAGTTGCGGCTTAAAATCTTTGCCTCCGCTGACTCAGCATCAATTTGATATATTTCTCCGATACAAATGCGTCCCTTCCCATCAACAATTCGGATTGTATCGCCAAGCCCTAAACGTAGCACATTTCGAAGGTGGTGTTGTTCTGAACCGGTAATCGTAGCAACATCTTCATTGATTTGATTTGAGCGAACATAGAACGTATGCATCTTTTCTCAAGGCTATTCTACGGTGCGTAATTTTTCTATTACTGCTTCTGGATGTTCACTCCGAAAAATCGCTGTACCAGCGACAAGAATTGTTGCACCTTGACGAACAGCGTCTGGACCTATATCTACTGTCACACCGCCATCAACCGAAATGTCAGGCGAATTATCTATTTTTTTAATCTTGTTATGCAAATTTTCAATTTTATCCAAAGTATTCGGTAAAAACGCTTGTCCCCCAAATCCTGGCTCAACGCTCATTGGCAACACAAGGTCAATATCCGACAAGTAAGGTATAACTGCTTCAGTCGGTGTATTTGGTGAAAACGCTAAACCAGCTTTTATGTTGTGTGCTTTAATCGCAGAGATTACCTTATAAGGGGCATCGTTGCTTTCAATATGGAAGGTAATCATATCCGAGCCAGCATCAGCTAAGGCATCAATATAACGGAGCGGGTGTGTCACCATAATATGAACATCAAACGGTATCTCCGTTTTTTCACGAACCGAAGCAATTAATGGAGGACTTATACCGAAGTTTGGGACAAATTCTCCGTCCATTACATCAAAATGCAGCAAATCAGCACCTGCATCAACAACTCGTTCAATCTCCTCACCAAAACGGCTGAAGTCGGCGGCTAATAGTGATGGCGAAATTTTGGGAACTTTATAACTTTGAGTTTTCATCTATTTTCAAATAAAAAAAATATAATTTCTACGATCCTACAAGATTATTGATAATGCCGTTCATACAATTTTTTGCCATCTTCAAACACAACCACAAGTGTTGGTCCAAAAACCCTGACTCTTCTCTTTTCTAAGTCGATGACGATTCCAGGAGCGTATGATGCCTTCACGACCTCGCGTTCACCATACCTATCACTGATAACGATTCTGATCTCTCGTGATCTATCCCCTTCTTCACTGACAGTGTGTTTGTGTGTTAACCATCTGCCAATGTTTTCAGTTTTATCGCGTTTGCCGCTGACTAAAAGCGTAATTATGCCGCCGCTTTGCACGAGTTTTTCATGTCTAATAATTCTACCTGTCTGGATTCTCGGATGTGGACTGTTTTCAATTTCAACATTTAGACCGATTGCCTTAAGTGCGGGTAAAACCTCACTAACAAGCTGATTTTGAAGGTCTGGCAATGAAATGTTTTGCGGTTTTCTGCCAAGACTTTCCAATAGGTTAACTGTGGTGCCACGTTTATACAAACTCCCTTCTGCAGGACTTTGAGCAATTACAGTTTCGGGTAAATAATTCGTCGAATGAACAGAGGCAGCCGAAATTGGACGGAAACCTGCTGATTTAAGCGTTTCGTACGCCGCGTCCCGAGATTTTCCAACAACCGACGGAACGGGTGTCAGGTCAGCCCCACCACTGACTGTAAGTTTAACTGTATGATGAGGTTTTATACTAAAATTAGCAGGTGGATCTTGCTTGATGACACTCGCTTTTGGTTTAGAACTATTTTCTATCTGAATCGGTTTTCCTGGTTCCAACCCTGCTTTATTAAGTGCCAGTACTGCGTGGTGATAGGATTTACCTTCTACGTTTGGAACCAAAATCTCTGTTGACTTGATCCACTGTGGAATAATAATAAAAACTATCAATAACCCTACTATTCCCATTACAATCAAGCAATAGATAGAAATCTTGACCATTCCCCACAAAGTGTTAGTAAACTCTTTCATCTTTTCTCTGTATCCCACTGCAAATCACCTGTGATAAAATCATGAAGTAAAAAAACTTTCACCTGTTTTTATCTGGTACCCGTTGACAAAGTCTTTCGTATCCATAATCTTTTTTGTTGCAGGTTGGACTCGCAGTAGCTGAATTTCGCCATCCCCTGTTCCCACAAACAATTGTCGTTCAGCGGTGATTCTAAGAGTGCCAGGTAGTTCTTTTGAGACGTTTTGTGTTGCTTTATGTTCATCACCATGTGGTAGAGACTGAATAACCTTAAGGAGCGTTCCTTCTCGGAAAAAGGTAAATGCACCCGGCCACCCTACTGTACCTCTAATAAGATTATGAATTGTGATTGCAGATTCGTTCCAATTAATTTGCCCTACTGCTTTCATCAAGCGCGGGGCATGTGTCGCATCAGCGTGGTTCTGCTGTGTTGCCTTCGGAGGTTGTCCATGTGGCAAATCAGCCAATACTTTCACCAAAAGGTGTGCACCCATATCTGCTAATTGGCTATGTAATGTCTCTGCTGTATCTTCAAGTCTAATAGGTATTCGCTCCATGCAGATAATATCGCCCGTATCTTCACCAGCGTCCAACAACATGAGGGTTATACCAGTTTCCTTCTCTCCATTTATCAATGCCCATTGAATTGGTGCTGCACCTCTATACTTTGGCAATAGAGAAGGGTGTAAGTTAATAACACCGCATGGGGGAATATCTAACACCGTTTGCGGCAAAAGTTGACCGAAGGCAGCAACAATTATGACATCTGGGGCAAGTTGTTTAAGGGTTTCAACAAATTCTGGTTTTCTAACTTTTTCAGACTGAAAAACCTGAATGTTATGTTCTGTTGCGACCTGCTTTACCGGCGGCGGGCTCAGCTTTTTGCCTCTTCCACTGGGACGGTCAGGTTGAGTTACAACCGCAATGACTTCAAAACGTTGGGCAATCAGTTCTTTCAGCGCTGGAATCGCGAATTCGCTGGTGCCCATAAAAAGAACACGCATTTTTTGTATAGTCCCTATCTTCCGTTAGTTTTTAAATGAAAAGATAAAGTATGGTAGATTTTAGAATTACTTGGACACTCTGCATCGAGTATGTCAGAATACGCCAAATCAACGGTATGAATCATGGCGAATCATGTAGAATACCACACGCGTATTCTACCACGCGCATTCGTCTTTTGGCATTCCCCGTCCGGTATTCTGAATTGGTTAGGAAACCGCTCCTACCGGTCAATGGGAGTGTTAACTTATTTTCATAATTCACTATATGGTCAGAATCGTATTTCAATCAATGGGATAACTATACCGACAGATGATTGCGTGGACCACATATTCAAATCGGTATTTATCAAATGCCGTTGCGGTTGTCCTAAATAATATGTTGAGATGCCGTATGTATTCGCGTGTGGCCCCAAAATGGGGGCACCGGCAATACTTCCATCAGGCGGAATTCCTTCATCAGTAGGTGGTAGCGGCGGTTTTCGTCCAGGTACACTCGGTGCTGAGCGATCTACATTACGTGTATGCAGCCAATCCCAAATGCCGATGAATAATGATAACGAAACGGCTGTTATGCCCATTACACGGTAATTCGTAGGTGTCAATTCTGGCGCAATTTTACTCGTCTGTATCATTTTTATGCCACGAACCCCTAAATAACTGTGTACTGCAGTAAATGGGAGTGCGCTTAACGTAATAATCTCAAATCGACGTAGGGCGCTTTCACTATACTCTTCATGTTGTGTTTCTTGAGTTTGTTGTGTTTCTTGAGTTTGTTGTGTTGGCGGAACACTCTGGTTATGTGCTTCTGATTGCGGTCCTAACGCGAAAATAGTTGCTAAAGTAACCACAAAAATGTGAATTCTAAATTTTAACATAGTTATAGTTTCAATCCTTACTTTATGTGGAGGTTCTTATGAAAAAGGAGACAGATTTTTCTATCTCACATAGTACTTTAATTACCATCTCAATTAGTACTTCGATTCTGAATACGAAAAAGATAGACAATGAGCATCCCTGCTCCTATACACACAGATACATCAGCTACGTTAAAAGTTGGCCAAAACAGCCTCTTACTTTCTATACCAAACTGCAGAAAATCAACAACTTCACCTAAGTAGATACGGTCAATAAAATTCCCAACTGCTCCACCAAGTAGGAAACCTAACGCGGTTTGCATCCACCGACTATTTCTGAATCTGAAAGAATAAACAAAAATAAAAATTAACGCAGCGATTGTTATTACTACTAATAACGTCCGTTGATCTGATAAAATACCGAAAGCAGCGCCTGTGTTTCTATCATGCCGTAAATTAAAAAAACCTGGAATAATTGAATACCCATCCCCTTTAGGAATATGCATGCGCACAAGCCATTTGGTCACAATATCAAGTAACAACGCTGGAATAGCTACCATTATAAGTGGTAAAATATTTTTTAAATATTGAAATGGTGAAATCACTATCTAAGTTATCCTATTGATGTTAGTTTGTTGATTGATAGATTTTCTTCAATGATTCCCATTCAGCCTTCGTATCAAATTGCTGAGAGATTTTTGGTAACTGGTCCCATTCATTTTGAAATATGCTACCTGCAGAGGGATTTATTTGAGCAAAAATCTCTTCAGCTAAAAAAGGGTGGATCGGGGCAAACTGTTGTAAAATGCTCTTGGATATTAATAATAGGGCAATTTGTGCAGAGGATGAGTTATTTTTAGAAACTTTGGCACGACAGAATTCAATATAAAATAGAAGATCCGTCCGACAAAAATCGAACAATAATTGCCACATTCTGTAGAAATCTTTATCCTGGTAAGCCTTTTCAACATCTATCAGAAGTTGGTTGGTTAAGGAAACCGCGAGCAAATCTGGTTCCAACAGTGCATCAAAAACCGCTTCTTGATTTTTTAAAAAAGCAATAGTTGTATCAGCATTCCATTTTTTTTGAATATCTGCCAACAATTTAGCTGTCTGATATAATATCTCTCTAAGCTGCACATATTTACGATTATATTTCTCTATTAATTTTTCGAGTTGTTTGGTTTCATCTTCTTCAAGTTGAACTTGATGTAAATCTGGAACTATTGAGATTATTCTTAGGACATCCGCGGGGTATTTTTGTAAGAATTTTTCCTGCACTTCAGTTTCCCAAACTTCTTCAGCAATTCCATTCAGTTTTATATGTTTAAAAGGTTGACTCTCTCTTGTAGGTCGGCTCAGTTTAAGAGCCGCTGCAAGCACACTCAACTCTCCTAACCATTTTAAGAAAGCGGCACGCGGCACAAAAACTACATTCTTAGAAGTATCAATAATTGGTTTCTTAAAATCAGAAATATCAAGTGTTTGAAGTAAATTAGCAAAATGGCTTTCAATGTAGGTAGATTCTTTTCGAAAGTCCTTTGAATCACAATTCATGCAAACCGTATCTGCGGGCAAAAGTTCTTCTACACTCAAGCGAAACCAGTGTTCAGAACCGCGTCGGATAGAACTCCGAATTGCCCGAAGGATTTTTTTATCTGTAATGAGAGTATTGCAATTATCGCATCTCAAAATAGGGAGTGGTATTCCCCATTGACGTTGTGACGAAATGGGCATATCAGATACATTCATCATTTCACTATGAATATCCTCACGTATTTCCGCATCGTAATGCTCCCAGTATTCGAGTGAATTTGAGACTTGTTGTTTAATGTCACTGGAAGCGATGGAAAACATCCAGTGACGATAGGGACGCGAAACCGATAGACCATAGCAGTGTTGACATTCAAGCTGTTTAATTCTATGTTTTCCCGCTTTAATTAAACAGCCGCGACTTTCCAATTCATCCGTGATAAATTGAATTGCATTCGACAAATTTAAACCGCACAGTGTATCTGCATCTTCTGTGAACCTACCGGTTTCATCAAAAACGGGGTTTGCAGGTGAGAATGATATAAATTTTGCAGTGATAGAGTTGTTATTCTCTGATAATGTATTAAAGATACTATAGCTCAGTGAATGATGTGCTGGGTTTAAAGGAATAATACCTCCTATCAATTCTTTTTTCTGCGATGAATCAGAAATGCTTTCAGCTATTTTCTCAGGTATTTTAAAAAAGGATAGGTCAGTCAATGAAAAAAGTGGGTGTGAAACAGTGCAATTATTAAATTGTGTTGCTTTTAATTTTCCGATAGGTTTTGGATATTTCTTATGTTTTGTGTTTGGATCAACAAATTTCTTGAATTGCGGTTCAGAAAAAATGAGATATTGGTTTTCAAATTCAGTAAGCAAAAAGGTAGAAGTTTCATAAATTCCTATTGCGATCGTTCCGGCAATTTCCCACAATTGAGATATTGGAAAACGTACAGCGAAAAAGGCTTCTTTACCGTATTCTTCAAAACCACTGTTGAATGGAAACTTCACATAAGTTTCTAAAACATTATTAGAAACTGGTGTAACTGTTTTGCCTGCCTCCAACGGTGAAACGCATTTTGGGCACCAATGGCTTAGTTTCACTTCGTCACGTAAATATTTAGCTTCTCGTAGTCTATCAAAAAAACTAAAAAGTTTTGTTTCATGGCGTGTCTCTAATGTCTTTTCAGCAGAAGTCCAATCTGCAAAAATACCGAGTTTTTGTAATTTCTGCTGTTGCGTTTTTAATTGATCGCTGTATAATTGTTGACACTGTTTGCGGAAATTAATGATATTTCCTGAAGCAGAATTTACATTTTCCTTTATTACACTTGCCTCAATGCTAAAAGGAAATGTTTCCCAAAGTGGAGAATACGCTACAGTATTTCCCCGCATCATTTCGTATTTCAGAAAAATATCTTGATAAATTTTTCTTCGAAGTGTGTCTACGCTCAACGTATTGACAGGAGTCGGCATTTCTCGGATCACATAAGCCGGTAATTCTGTAGTCTTTTCATCAAGTTTGTAGACATTTTGAGTTGTCCACAATTTGAGAATTTCCGCCTCATGGGGTCCGTTTAAAACGTTCTCGGTTGGGGCAGATGTTGAGTTCTTTTGAAGAGATTCACCCTGAGAATGCTGCATAGAAGCGCCTCTTGATGGAGAATTTACCTTTTTCATAAAGCAAACTGTTGTTTCCTAATAGATAGCACGAAATTACGAAATAGTTTAAGATATGCCAGACTCAAGATAGTTTACGAACGCAACCATGAATTGAGAATTTGTAAGAGAACGATTAACACTATTGGAGAAAAGTCAATACCCATATTCCGGGTCATTGGATAGAGCAGTTTTCTAATAGGTTGTAACACCGGATCAACGATTTGACCTGTCATCACATAAATTCGACGTACGGTTAAATTTTGCGTTCCGAACACGATCCATGAAAGCAAGACATTCACAATCACAATCAACATGTATAGGTTTAAAACTTTACTGAGAATATATGCAATATCCGGCATTGAGGCTCATTACCTTCCTATTTTTCTGTGCCAAGTTGTTTTGCTCGTTCAGTTGCGGCAAGTATAGCCTCGGCAAGTGTGGCACGGAAACCACCTTGTTCAAGCGCATGAAGCCCAGCAGCTGTTGTCCCACCCGGTGTTGTAACTCTATTTTTGAGAACAGCAGGGTGTTCTTGAGACTGCGCTAACATCGTTGATGCACCTAATACAGTATGTGTTGCAAGTATTTGGGCATCTTCACGAGGTAAACCGACATGGACGCCTGCATCTGCTAATGCCTCTATAAAAAGAGCAACATAAGCAGGACCGCTACCGCTAACTGCTGTAACCGCATTCAAATGACGTTCCTCCATAACTAATGTGGTTCCGCAAGTGTTAAATATCTTCTGTGCTAAAGCAAGATGATTTTCATCCGCAACACTTCCTGCTGTCAACACAGAAATTGCTGCCTCAACGGAAGCTGCAATATTTGGCATTACACGAACAACTGGGGGCGAGTTTTCAAAATAGGATTCCAGCGTCTGTGTCGTAACACCAGCAGCAATACTAATGATCCATTTTGGTGATGAGAGGGAGTTCGCTACTTGTGGGAGAATCTTCGGCACCGCTACGGGCGGAACTGCACAGAGGATAACATCTGTTTTTTTGATGAGTGCGTCAATGTCTAATGCAGCGTTTACATCTTTCTCATTGCAAAGTTGGGTAACCAGTTTTTTGTCCAGATCAGTAATCCAAATCTGTTGTGCTGGAAGTAGACGGTCAACTACACTTCTTGCGATAATACCGCCCATTTTCCCCACGCCGATTACACCTAAATTTAGGTTATCTACCACCATTTTACTCCTAATGATCCGCAATGGTTAAGAAAAGAAAGTCCTATTTGAATTTGGTAGTTATAAAAAAAGACACTTTAGAATCCACGCCCAAACTCAAGATCACACGGTGTTAAACAGTGCTCTCGAAAATCGCCCTACCAATTCTAACAAGGTTTGCTCCTTCTTCGATTGCAACCTCAAAATCGTTTGTCATCCCCATGGAAAGATACTGCATTGTTATGCCGGGAAATTCCTCAGCCATTATCTTGTCGGATAGCATTCTCAGCGATGCAAAAGCCGGGCGATTTACTTCTGGGGAAGAACTTAGCATTCCCATTGTCATTAACCCAACAATGCGTACACCTGAATAAGTCAGTGACTTTTCAACAAAATCCTGAACATCCTTTGAATCTAAACCGAACTTGCTTGCTTCACCAGTTGTATTAATTTGAATTAAAATATCCGTTTGTTCCTTGCGAACTTCTGCCCTACGTGCTATCTCGGCTAAAAGCCGTAAACTATCTACTGAATGGATCAAACTAAACATCTCTAAAGCGGGTTTCACTTTGTTTCTCTGCAGATGTCCTACAAGATGCCACTCACACATTTGCGAGCCTGATGCTGTGAGAAAGGAATGAATTGGCTCGTATTTTTGCTGCGCTTCCTGTACGCGGTTTTCTCCAATATCGGTTGCACCCGCAGCAAGAGCTGTCTGAATCTCTGTTACTGAACGTCCTTTTGTAACTGTAATGAGTTTTATTGAATCCGGGGTTCGACCACTCCGTTCTGCAGCTGCCGCTAAACGTTCCTTGACGTTTGCGAGGTTTTCAGGAATCCGATTCAATCCTATTCTCCTCACACTGTTGTGTCTCAATTTTATCCGTAACTTTTAAACTCTTTTCGGTTTTACCAGTTAAGCGCGAATATAGAGTTTTCCCCTCATCAGTGCCTATTAGTGTGCCAATAAAGGTTATCAGTATACCTAAGCTAACAATTCCGATACCGACTATAACAAAATGATTAGCCTCTGTGTAAACTTGGGTTACTCTAACTGCGGTCGTTGTTTTCTTAGACAACTCCTTTTGATATTTAGCAGGATGGAAACACCCCCGCATAATGAAGATGAGACCAAGAATACACGTTAAAGTTGATAACGATAAAAAGAAAGGACGCATTCCAATTCTCACTTTAATCCCAGGCCGAAGGCTAAAATCGGTCACTTAAATGATACCATTTTTTTGTCAGCAATGCAAATTTGTTTCAGGTAGGGTTATTTAGTTTTCTATATTTCTGACGCATTTTATCACACCTGTTAATACTTTATTATACTATTTGAGGTTGGGCTTTGCTACCACTCTGCCTAACCTACGAACTTCCACACAATTAGATGCTTCTCTTTATTTTCTTTATGTGAGTTGAATAAATGAAAGCATTCTACCTGTTTTTCCGCCTTCAGCTCGATGTGAATAAAACTTATCTGTGTGACAAGCGGTACAAAATGGAGATATTGAAACTGACTCGGATGTTACGCCAATATCAACTAATTGACGGAAGCTGGCTGTCTGCAAACTCAGATTTTGTTCATTATGTACAGTACTCCCGAAGTGTTGCACAAACTTATAAATTAAATCTGGACTAACGGTATAACAGCACTCTTGAATAGAAGGTCCTAAATGGATAAGGCAATTTTCTGCATGGGTGCCGAAACTATTTTTCATTTGTGCAAGCGTTTTGACAGCAATCCGTGCCAAAGTGCCGCGCCATCCAGCATGTGCAATCCCGATAGCTGGCGTGGCTACATCCAGAATGAAAATTGGAACACAATCCGCAGTAAAGATACTAAGAGCATCACCCTGCTGTGCTGAAATTAGGGCATCACCTGTTTTTTCTGGAACGTTTTGTTCTTTTATATTCCAAAATGAAGTTGCAATAGAATCAGCATTTTGAACAGAATCGCTATGAATTTGATGGCAATATTTTAGTGCTTTAATACCAGTTTCGGTTGAGAAGATTCGCTGATTTTGAGAAACTGCATCTGGATTGTCACCCACATGGGAAGCTAAATTAAGAGAAACGTAAGGTGCTTTGCTTACGCCTCCACAACGTAGACTTATTCCTGCATTGACTAAGCCAGTATCTGCTAATTCATTAATTGTGTAATATAAATTTGTTGTCAAGATATATAATCTTCCCGGGGCGGGCTAAAAATATCAAGGGCTATCGCCATTTTGTCAAACGCTTTAGCACTATGTTTCACATGAGAGGGAATAATATAAGTATCACCTTTTTTGAGCGTTCGCGATTCTCCGCCAATAGTCAATTCAAATGTGCCTTCTAAAACCATACCCATCTGTTCATGCAAGTGGCTATGTTCAGCAACTATGCTATGTGGTTGCAGATGGACATAGGACATCATAAGTTTTTCGCCATGGATTGTCCGAATTGTAACCCCCTCAAAAACCTGTTTTTCAGGTTGAACATTTATATCAATAAATGGCATAGAAACAACTCCATTACTATTTTCCAAACGCTCAAACCATTATAAAACTTTGTTATGGAAATGGTATATCTGGATCAGCCGGTTCAACATAAAGTAGCCGTTTACAACTGGAACAATAAACCAATTTTTCATATTTTTGCGCTTCTTTGAGATTTTGCGGCTGAATTGTGAGACGACAACCTCCGCAAGTCCCATTTTTGCCCAACGCTAAAAAATCGGTTTTGTGCCGTTCCATCCACCGACGGTACTGTGTAGTGAGTTTCTTGTCAATTTTCGGTAGAAATGTATTCCGTTTTTCCAATTTTTCATTTATCTTTGCTTCCAAATCTTTTTGTTCTGCTCGAAATTTAGTTATTTTCTCTGTCGTTTTTTTATCTTCACGAACAACATCGGCTTCAAGTGCTGCCAATTCTTCCTTTAACTGATCACTCTTTTCCATTAACTCTAAGATTTCTTCCTCTGTTTCTCCATCCTTTTGCTCGAGGAATTCAATCTGATTTTCAAGTGCGGTATAGGCGTCATTTGAGGTAACTTCGCGTTGTTCATTCCTATATTTTTCGCGTTGAACCTCGTTCATTTCTAATTCCGCGTTCTTGGAGCGCTGTAATTTCTCAACTTCGGCAAGTTCATTAGATTTCACCGTTATGTCGTCTCTGTATTTTGTAACGCTTGCTTCTAATTGTTTAATACGATGGGGAATAATTTGTAGTTGTTGGTGGAAAGACAGCAACTCCCTATCATGCTCCTGCAACTGATAAAGCAAAGCGAGCTGCTGCCGCAAAGATTCGTTAGCCATTATGTTTCTGCCTCCTGTTCAACGAGAAATGCGAAAAAAATACCCAATTGATACAAGATAAAGAGCGGAATTGCCATCAGTAACATCGAACCTGGATCCGCAGGAGTTAACAACGCAGAAATTACACAGATGCCTAATAGAGCATAACGTTGTTTCCCGCGAAAACCCTGCGAGTCTATGACTCCGATACGCGCGAGAAATGCCATGACAATCGGTAATTCAAAAGCAACTCCGAACCCTAAAATTAACTGCGTTACAGATGTAATATACGTTTTCAAATCCCAAAGATTTTTAAACTCAAAAAGACCTGCTGCAAATTGCAGAATAACTGGAACTACAATAAAGTAGGCGAAAACTGCGCCGAGAACGAAGAAAAATATGATGGTGAAAAAAAGTGGCACTGCCAATCGCTGCTCTGACCTATTCAGCGCGGGAAACACAAACATCCAAATCTGATAAAGAATTATCGGTAATGAAAGTAGGACGCCTGCGGTTATTCCTATTGTTAGATATGCCATGATACCTTGAAATGCCCCCATCACTATGAGTTCAGCCTCAATTCTTGAGGTGCCACTACGTAGGGCGATCGCCAAAAAACCGAGGGTTGAGCCTTCTGTTCCTGCCCTCGTTTCAATCGCGTTGGCAACTATATTCATCACAGGGCTCTGCAGAGGGAGTTCAAGAACATATTGAATTGGCTTTAAAAATGACAAACCCAATAATGTAAAAACACCTAAAGCAACGAGAGAAATAATAATACGCCGCCGGAGTTCCTCAAGATGCTCCCAGAAACTCATTGCAACATCTTTAGATTCCATAGTAGTGGTTTCCCACAGAGTTATGCTTATTTAGGGGGTTTGATTGTTTTATCCGGATCAATGTCTATGTCGTCTGTAACCTTTGTAATTTCATCTTGTATCTCGCTCCCGACACTTTTAAACTCTCGAATAGCTTTTCCCAAAGACTTTCCCATCTCTGGTAACTTTTGCGGTCCGAAAATTACCAGTGCAATCACAAGGAAAATAAAAACCTCCATTGGGCCTATTCCCATCATGTTCTTAGTTCCTCCTTTGATGAGATGTTGCAAACCAGTATAAATTATAAGTATATCATAAATGATATGGATTGACAACATATTTATTGATTTGCATCAGTTTAAAAGTGTTAAAAACGTACAGACTCTTAAGACAAACCCAGAGACATTCAATTGTCGAAATAAAATTAGATTATACCAGATGTAGCGTGACTTTACACGCTACATCTGATGGACTTCACCTTAAAGATAAAACCAAAATCTTATGAAGTGGATAATGACGAAAACAAAATATCGCCATGGACTTGATTGGCATACCCCTCGCACAACGCCCCGTATCTGAGAAAATGAACGAAATCCCTGTGGCAACACAGATACTCCAAGCGTTTGATGTGGCAGGAAAAGTCGTCACTATTTCAAGTGCTAAAGCGAATGCCCTGCACCCGAAGAGGGCATATAGAGATTCATCACAAAACTGATTAAACTCAGGACACTACGCGGCACAAAATCCCCTAAAACCAAACCGAGGAAAAATGGTATGGCTCTGCGATAGGTTTGCCAACCTGAAAACCTGAGGATCATGAACTTAATGAACCAGCTTACCATAACAGGAAACCAGAAGTATATCAAACCTCCCCATGAAGCACCAGAAAGGACATATCCGGACGGGTGTAGTGTCCACCAGAGTAAGCGTGTACGCAAAAAATTGAGAAGAAAGACAAAACTGAAACCTGCCCCCATAAATACAATCGAACCCAGATTTGCCGCCTTCGGATGCTGTAACCAACTTTGGAGCGGGTTGAAACTTTCCCATCCGAAGTGCCCAACATGCCCTTGACACCTTGCCAGCACACCGTATTGATAAGCAACCTGCAAATATGTCCAAAACGTGGCAAGTGCACCGACACCGATAGCAAGTGCCATGCCTAAAAGCAAGGTTTTGCCGGGAATCCGTGCCTGATCGCCGATTCGCAATGATTCAATCTGATTTGGCATTGGATGTGAACGGTTGCATCGGTTAAAAGCATATAAAAATGTCATCACGGTGAGGTTTGCTGCACCCAAAGTGCGAGTCCCAAATATGTTTACCATCATTTGGCGTGGATTAATACCTATTACTTCGTGATAGGGGGGTCCTAATTCCGCGCGAACACGTCCGATTGCTAATGCAAATGCGACAAATAGTATATAAAAGATAGCAATTACCCATAACGACATTCCTGCGATATAACAGAAAGCAAACACCGCACCCACGCTGAGAATAGAGAGAATTGCTGTTGTTCGGTAAGATAACGGCTCGGTGCTATCGTCGCCGCGTTCAAGCCCAACGACATGTTTGAAAAACCGAATAAGATGCCTCCTACCCATCCACAAAGTCAACACTGCAATGCCGACCCAGGCACCGGAGGCGCGGTCATTAAGGTGAAGTTTACTGATATTCGTTAAACCTACTGCACTTGCAATCACCCGTTCTGCACGTGTTAGCCAAAAGAAAAACCATGTGGAAAACGCAAGATCAAGCGGCATAAAATAGGTCAATCCAACAATCGCGAGATTGAAGGACATAGAGACATAACCGACAGCGTTCCAAGGCCTTTCTGTTATGTGGCTATCAAGCCGGTAACTGGAGGGAAAAGCGGGAATTATAGGAAACAGATCATGCAAGCCTGCCATGACGCGCAGGAGCGCAGCAATCCCAAATCCTATCCAAAGTGAACGGGAACTGAAAAAACTGCGGTTCGTTGTCATTTGCAACGGCAGCTGCGTTAATGGAAAGCTTAATTTTTCGCGTTCCATCCACTGTTTTCGGAGCAGTAATCCCAAACAGAGCAGCGATCCGTAGAGAAGAAAAATAAAACCTGACCAAATGAGGATGGGTTTTGTCCACACACGAAGATGTTCCGCCAAATAGACACTTGATTCACC
The DNA here is from genome assembly GCA_022825825.1 of Candidatus Poribacteria bacterium. GTDB lineage: Bacteria > Poribacteria > WGA-4E > WGA-4E > WGA-3G > MSPOR6. Next base: position 3,792 of record JAJDWA010000073.1, on the reverse strand, counting down.
TTCATAATAACCTGCTAACCACTCAGGTTCATGTGCCGTTAGCCATTCAGGGACATGGTGCAAAAAGAGTTGTGCCCACTCATTTTCAGCAGTTGCAAACCAGAACGGATGCGCCAAAGTCCCCATCAGGATTGCCATCATCGCATGCCCAGAGATAGTGGAGACCATCGTCACCATGATATAGATTAATAAGAGTTCAGCGGGAGTAAAAGCAGTACGCGGAGAGATTTTGCGGAGAAGAACGTTCAGCGCGAGTAGCACTACCAACGTAAAAACTGCATTAGAAAAAGGGGAAACAAGCGTGTAGACTGCGTACCAGAGTTCACTGGCTATTCCGACCCAATATGCATTGGCAATAACGAGGATTAAACCTACAATTATCGCTTTTTTGGTGATAACCTCGGTAGTGTGCGAGGATTGCTGATTCATTAATTTCTTTTATAGGGGACGAAACATTGAAGAAATCTATGGGTAAGCACATTCAGCGTAGGGTTGAACAACCAACTTGATAAACGATAAACCTGTTTTGAGAACATAACGGATAATAGAAGTTATCCCGCAAACTAAAAGTTTGTGCTACAGAAGTGTCCCATTAATTATAGGTTTTACTATAGTTGCCGTTTTAATATCCAGAACCGTGCGTAAGGGTTTGCAATTCTTGTCCCACCAACTTCATTATATGATCAAAAGTGCGATACAATTGAATGGTCTTTCCTACCTCATCTGCTTTGATGATGCGAATTGCTTCTTGTAGTTGTGTGTCATATCTTAAATTCACAACCCGTTCAATACCAACGTTAATGTTAAACAGTTGTTCTGCACGCAGTGTCAACCAGCGAAGACTGACCTGTAACCCATCGTCCGCGAGGCTTTGCCTAAACTGTGGAAGTTTTGTTTCAAGTAATCCGAAATCTTTAGGTATTTCTCCTGTGCGTTTGATCTCTTCTTCAATCCAATTGGTGACAAAATTTTCAACGGCATTTTTTTCTGATACGAATCTTTGCATTATCTGTTCAATTTTTTCGGGCTGAACCTCAGCAACAGGAACCTGTGGCGTAATCCCCGATTTGTCAATTGATGTTCCATTAGGCGTATAATATGAGGAGATAGTCAGCGAGATTGCACCGATCTGGGTTAAAGGATACCGTTTTTGGACAACACCCTTGCCGTACGTTTTGGTGCCGACAAGTATACCTCGGCCTGTATCCTTAATTGCGCCCGCGACAATTTCGGAAGCACTTGCGCTGTATTCATCTACGAGTACAACAATCGGAATTTCAGGGTCACACAAGATGTCCGAATGAGCAGGATATCGCTCATCAAATTCGCTTCTTCTACCTCTTGTAGATACAATAATCCCCTCACTAATAAATGCATCCGCAATATGATACGCAGCGTCAAGGAGTCCACCTTGGTTGTTTCGTAAATCTAAAATCAGTGCTTGCATGGCGGCTTGTTTATGTGCTGCGAGTGCCTTATTGAATTCTACTTCTGTTCCGCCTGAGCGGTCTGTACCAATAAATTTGGTAATCCGAATATAACCGATTTTGTTTTCCAGCATTGTTGATGTAACACTTGGTACCGAGATTTTTGCTCGTTTCAATTTCACTTCAAATGGCTGAAGAAATTTTCGCTGCACAGTAAGCGTCACATCTGTATTGACAGCACCTCTGAGTAAATCAACAACATCATGGAGTGTCATCCCCGTTCTTTCACCTAAATAAATTTGCTTTCCATTGACTTTGGTAATATAGTCTCCAGCTTGTAGTTGAGCCGATTCTGCGGGAGTTCCTGGCATCGGTTTAGAGATCTTAATGAATCCGCGATGATCAGGGTAAATACTAACACCGAGCCCACCGAATTCCGCATTGTATAGGTTTTCTACAGAACGTTGATGATCGCGTTCGGAGAGAAGGTAGGTATAAGGGTCTCCGATTGCAGCGAGTGCACCTTTAATTGCCCCGTGGTACATAGCGTTTTTATCTACCGGTTTGTAGTAATTGTCTTCGGCGGTTTTAATAGCAAACACGAGTGCTTTGTTTAGATCCTTGAGCGTGATTCGTTGATCACCGCTCGTTGCGTCTTTTTCACTGGAGTGTATAAACAACAACGGGAGTCCAATAGCGATAACTAAAACGATGAAGGACAATGTAAATCTTTTCATGACAGTACCCCACTGCGGTTAATTTTTTGTGTTCCCGTATTGTATAATATTTACAATACCTTGATATTTTAACATGATTCCAAGTTTTTTGCAATCCAATTTTCACAAAAAGTGACTTGGTCTTCTAATCAGCTCTGTTTTCTTTCGTCTTTCTGATCTGGTTGTGTCTTCCATCGGTTGTGGAGCCAAAGCCATTGGCCTGGATATTTCCGTATGTATGTTTCCAACTGTTTCATAAGATATGACGTATATAGTTCTATATCTTTTTCAAAATTGTCAGAGGGTTCCAAATGGATAGGTGGCGAAATATGGACATGATGTCGATCATCCGATTGGCGAATATCTAATGAAAAAAGGAGCGATGCACCCGTTTTCAAGGCAAGAGACACCGGTCCTTTTACGGTAGAAGCAGGTTTGCCGAAGAAATCTATGAACACACCTTGATCCCCAGCGTTTTGGTCCGAAAAAAAACCAACAGCATCGTTATTTCTTAAGGCACGCAGGGTCGAGCGAACTGCATTTTTTCGTGGAATTAACTCTAAGCTTAGAAGTTGGCGGTGTCGCCAAATTAAATCGTTCAACCGTCTGTTTTTCAGCGGAAAAGCAATCGCTTTCGCCCGATTTGGGATAAGCACCCCATAAACGAGTGAAAGAAGTTCCCAGTTCCCGAAATGCGGTAAAAAAACAATTACACCTTTTCCTTTTTCTAAAGCCTCATTGAGATGTTCTCTACCATGCACGGTAACTTCACGCCAGATGTTCTCCGCATTAAATTTTGGGAATCGCAGGAATTCAATTACGGTTTTACTGAAATTAATGAAACTCGCTACACATATTTCTTGGCGACATGTTGGTTTAAAATTATCTCCAAAGGCTATCTGCAGATTGTTAAGGGCAATCTGTTTTCGTTTTTTGAGAATCCGATAGAGAAGTTTTCCAATAGCACTACCGAGACACATCGCCCATTTTTTTGGCAATAGGCGGCAAACCCAACTAAAAACCAAAACGGCCAAATATACAATATTATCAATCCCTTTATTTCGCACCATTGATGTCCTACTGGCTACGTTAGCGAAGTATTTATCTTTGTAAATTTCTAATTTCTGTTTAATGTTTCTATATGTTTAGAGTATACCACACAAAGCTGCTGAAAACAATTTAGATGGTAAGGTCTATCAGAACCATTCAATTTCCCAATAATCTCTTTCTTCTCTTTATAGTGAAATCTTTATAGTGAAATCAATAATTATTTGGACACTACGGTAGGTGCGATTTCCTAATCGCACCCGATGGGTCTGGGAAATGGGTATGTCAGAATACGCGTTTGGTATTCTGAATTGGTTAGGAAACCGCACCTACCAGGGGAGTGTTCACATATTTTTAGGTTGGACTATAAACCCCTTCGTGTCCGAGCGACCGCCTAGTCGCGACAATGTCCAAAATGTTAAGAAAAAGAAATTAGAAGGACCGAATTAATAAATTAATCTTCTGATATTTCTCATAATGGTCTCGAACTAATAATAATCAACAAAAACAAGGTATAACACCATGAAAATGCGTTTTTGCTGCGCAGATTTTTCTTGACTTTTAGTGCATGAGAAGCCATCCTAATAAAAAAACTATAACCA
>JAJDWA010000049.1 GCA_022825825.1 Candidatus Poribacteria bacterium | reverse complement strand
GTCTAAAATCTGATAACATAAGTTCTAAGTGGAAAAGAGGGTCCATTTCTAAATATCCTTTCAAAAAATGGAAATGTTTATTCTGAAAGGATAACCTCTTTTCTGCTTTTTGTCACAAAAAATTGTCCAAACTATAGTAATGATAACGTGAGTTTGATAAATCCCGTCCGCTTTCTAAGCCCGATTTAGGGCCCCAAGTAGACGCGTTTTTGAAACACACTTGTCCTTGTGCGAAGATTTCCATTACCTAACGGCGCGTTTAGAAAACGTGCCTACCAGGGGTGTGGACCGATAAGTTGACGCATAAGAGTAGAGCAAAGCGAAACCTAACGACGAACTCACAATTAAAACGTGATAATGTCTATTAAAGACGGTGTTCCATGTCTAAAAACTTATAGGTAGCAACTTGGGTTATAATACGCGCATTTGACCTTGATTTGAGCACGATAGTTGTATAAGTAAACTTGGAGCGCTTCATAACAAAAACTTTACACACCCTAATAGTAAAACAAGTTTGCTTAACTCCCAAATTTGTGGTAACATAATACAGAAAGTTGATCCTTTGAGGTAAAAGAAAATGAATGAGAGTTATCGTGTTGCAATTGTCGGTGCAACAGGCGCAGTTGGCAACACTATGTTGGAACTTTTAGAAGAACGCTCCTTTCCTGTTGGTAGCCTGAAACTGTTGGCATCGCATAGGTCGGCAGGTGAAATTTTAACTTTCAAAGGCGCGCATATAGTAATTGAAGAATTAACACATGATTCATTTGAAGAGATAGACCTTGTCTTTTCATCCGCAGGCGCGTCCGTGAGCAGAGAATTCATACCTACAGCGGTAGAAAAGGGAGCATTGGTAATTGATAATACAAGTGCTTTCCGCATGAACGATGATACCCCTTTAGTTGTACCAGAAGTCAACATGGATGCCGCTTTAGAACACAACGGGCTCATCGCAAATCCAAACTGCTCAACTATTCAGATGATGGTCGCACTCAAACCGATTTACGATGCTGCCGGCATCAAACGAATCGTCGTATCCACGTACCAGAGCGTATCCGGTAAAAGTGGACGAGCAGTGAACGAGTTAATTTTACAAACAACTGAAGCATTGGAAGGCAAACCCATTACCCTTGATCGATTTCCACATCAAATGGCATTTAACGTTGCTTTTGATTGGCCTTTCACTGACAGCGGGGATAACGAAGAAGAATTAAAGATGGTAAACGAAACCCATAAAATCCTTTCAGATGATTCTATAGGAGTTTCCGCAACAACTGTCCGTGTACCTGTGTTTTTTGCACATTCTGAATCAATAAACATAGAGACGCATGAGAAACTTACACCTGCACAAGCGCGCAAATGTCTCGCTGATGCATCCGGTGTGCAACTAATCGATGATCCGGACAATTATGAATATCCGATGGCTATAGAAGCTGCAGGAAAAGATGATGTTTACGTCGGGCGAATCCGAGAGGATGCATCAATACAGAACGGCTTAAATATGTGGGTTGTTGCTGACAACCTTCGTAAAGGTGCCGCGTTGAATGCAATTCAGATTGCAGAAAAACTCTTGCTGTAGATAGAGACTTCTTGTCAGTTGTTCTTATCAAAAGATGGAACTAAACAAAGAAACTATTATCCAATATCTACGTGAACGTCAGTCTGAAATAAGTTTTTTTGATCCGGATGCGGATCTGCATTCTGAGGAAATCGGAGACGGGAATCTCAACTTTGTTTATCGAGTTTCCGATACAGCACAGCCAAAACGTTCACTTGTATTGAAGCAGGCACCACCCTATATAAAGATATTAGGGCCTGACTATCCACTACCATCCGAGCGTTTAACTTATGAATCCCGGGCGCTTGAAGTGTACAACCGGTTTGCAAGTGGAGCAGTGCCAGCACAACACTATTTTGACAGTGATGCAGCCGTAATTGTGATGGAGGACCTTCGCGGGTACCGTTTACTGCGAGATGATCTGATCGCTGGAAAAGTGAATCAAACTGTTCCTGACCAAATAGGGAGGTTTATGGGTTGTGTACATAGCCAAACCCATAAGAACAATCTTGACAGTGTTTCAGTAGATAGGTACCGAGAAGATTTTGCGAACACCGTCATGCAATCGATCACAGCGGACTACGTTTTCACACTACCTTTTACTGAACATGAAACAAATTTCTATACCGATGGTTTGGAACCTGATGTCAAGCAATTAAAAGCGGATGAAGCCTTCTTCCAGCAAGCACAAAACCTCAAGAAAGTTTTCCTTACTGCACAGCAAGGCTTAACGCATGGGGACCTCCACACTGGAAGTATTATGGTAAAAGACAATTCTGCCAAAGTTATTGATGCGGAGTTTGCTTTCTACGGCCCTGTTGGATTTGACATCGGATTGTACTGGGCAAATTATTTCTTGTCCTATTTTTCACATACGGGCAATATTGCTATTCAATCAGAATTAAAAGCCGCTATTGCTCAAACATGGGATACTTACACAACAGGATTTCAGATGGTCAATGCGTCTCAGAAATCTCGCACCTTACAACAGATTTTCCATGAATCAATAGGATTTGCAGGAATGGAGATGTTACGACGGGTCATTGGGGCAGCACATGTTCGGGATATTGAAAGTATTGTGGACAAAGAAAAAAAATTACATATAGAAACCGCTATACTCAAATTTGGAATCTTTCTTGTAAAAGAACGACATAACATTACTACTGTTTATGAATTGGTAGAATCGTTATAGGTGGTGTTCACAGGTAGCAAACAAGATAGACCAAGATGATCATTATGCGTTAGGAAAAATATGAGAGACTACTACGAAATACTTGGCGTTAAGCGAAGCGCCACCGCAGAAGAAATTAAAAAAGCCTACCGCAAATTAGCAGTCAAGTACCATCCGGACAAGAATCCAGGAGACAAAACTGCCGAGGAAAAATTCAAAGAGGCATCCAATGCCTATTCAGTATTGTCTGACCCTGAAAAGCGAAAAGTCTACGATACACATGGGCATGCGGGTGTTCACGGTATGGGATTTGAGGGTTTTACTAATATGGACGACATATTTGCGAACCTCAACCTCAACGACATTTTTGGACGTGCAGCTTACGGTGGGTTTGGTGATGCCTTCGGTGATGTGTTTGGACAGCACCGACAGACAACTCGTAACTTTCGTGGACGTGACCTCCGCATTAATCTCGCTATACCCTTTGTTGATGCAGTGCTTGGCGCACAGAAAGAGGTCAGTGTCCAAGGTAAAGGTATAAACCTTAAAATTCCTCCCGGTATTAAAGATGGTCAAACATTGCGAGTTCGTGGGCATGGAGAGACTATCAACGCAGGGATATCAGGGGATCTGTTGGTCAAAATATCAGTACAGCCGCATCCAACTTTGACCCGTGACGGGCTTGATCTGGTGACAGATGTGAAGGTGCCAATGACAACCGCAGCGTTAGGTGGCACCGTTCGAGTGCAAACCCTAACGGAGAACGTGGAATTTAAAATTCCACCAGGCGCACAACCTGGGCAGCAATTACGGCTGCGTGGGCAAGGTGTAGTAGACCCATCTGGACGCAGCGGGGATTTACGAGTACGCATTGTTGTGGAAATCCCCAAATCACTATCGCGCAAACAGAAAGATTTGCTAAAACAACTCGCGAAGACATTATGACAAAAGAATTTGCTGAGTCTGGTATGGTATTACTTCCGAATGCGCGTGTCTATACAGATGCTTGGCGTGGTTATAGCGGACTTGATAGAACACATGCCGTTGCTGCCACGACGAGGTGGGTTACCAAACTTTCCACTATTCCTTAATCACAAAGAATTTCTCCTCTTTAATCTGTTCTTCAGGAAAACGTGCACGCGCCCAGATCGCTTTAGCATTCTCAATCATCTGCGGATGTCCACACGCATACACAACTGAGTTCGTGTGGTCATACCCCATCTGATCCCCGTATTTGCGAATAACATCTTCCGCCCGACCACTTTCGCCTTGCCACTCTGTATCTTCCCACGGACGACTTACTGTCGGAACGAATGAGAACCACTCTTCCTGTGAGGCCAACTCATTGAGTTCATCCATGTAATATCCAAGTTCCCACGAACGGCTTGCCCCGACAATCGCAAGTATCTGATGCGGACTTGATTTTCCTTGTTCCTGCTCAATTTTCTGTGTGCGCGCAATGCTGATATACGGCGCAGCGCCAGTGACAGTGCCAGCCATGATGTGCCGTGTCATGCCGCTCTCCGTGTCCATCACAAATTTACCAACGAGGCGATCTCTGATAAATACAGTGTCACCAAGTTTTAGTTCCCAAAACAGGGGCGTTGTTGCGCCTTCCGGCACCAATTCCACGAATACCTCCATAAACGGTTCATGGGGAGAGGAGACAATGGAGTAGGGACGTTGGACTATCTTTTCACCAACTTCAAAACCGATTGTAGCATATTGTCCTGGAATGAATGGAAGTTGTTGATCAGTTTTGAATTTAAAAGCAGCTAAATCTTCAGAAAAATCTTCACGTTCAATAAGTTCACCTATACAGTATCGCGATCTTGAGCTTTTTCTTTGCATAATCGTTTCCTTCAATATAGAATAGTGGAGTTCTGACTGTCTACCCTATATTATACTTAAAACTGAAATCTTTATCAAATATTTTTTATCAGTTATGAATCTATTACAAACAGAAAATAAATTCTTATCGTTATGAAATACTGCTTGTTTTTTTAGGGGTTCACGTGCTAAACTAATCGCAAAATAATAAACCGTTCCATAGATGAATCTTATCAAAGGAAGCATGTAAATGAAAAAAACGTTTCTTCTTTCTATCTCAATCTTGTTAATTGCAAGTCAGTTTCTGTCAAACGGATACGCTCAGGACTATACCCAATGGAGCCTGCCTGTAGGTGCCACTGCTCGTCTTGGCAAAGGTAAAATAAACAATATTGTCTTTTCGTCTGATGGCACAAAATTTGCTGTTGCGACCTCTATCGGTATTTGGATTTATAGTGCGGACAGTGGTAAAGAACTTTCGTTGCTTGCTGGACATGAAGTAGAGGTAATGTCGACGGTATTCTCACCTGACGGACATACTCTCATTAGTGTTGACTCCAACGGTGAAAGCCGTAGGTGGAACGCAGCTACTGGCGAACAACTGTCCATACTAACAGAGGGCAATGATATCGTAGAGAAAGTTATTCTCTCTGCGGATGGCGCAAAACTTGTCACTGTGAACCTTGATAGTAAGTTTCGTATATGGAACCTAAACAACATTGAGGACGAACCAATACTTGTAGACGATACAGAACAAAGTGTTAATAATATTGAAATATCACATGATGCGAAAATAATCGCAGCGACTAAGATACCATATCATTCACATTCTGGTAGACACATAGAAAATTTCCGACTTCAGGTTTGGAATACGGTGACTCAACAAATGTTGTTCAAACTATATGGTGAAGAACCTCGCATCAATACACTCAAATTTTCAGCAGATGGAAAAACATTGATAACTGCAGATCACAACGGAGAAATTAAGTTTTGGACTGTGGACACAGGCGCAAATTGGTTTACTATCAAAGAGAACAAAAAAGTAATTCGAACTTTAGCATTCATGCCGCATAAAAAGCTGCTTGCTACTGCTGACATTGATAATACAATACGATTTTGGGAAATTTCCCATGATGAAGGACAACCGTTACAAAGCCAAGTTTTTAAAGGACTTGAAGAGAATATTTCTACAATGATATTTTCTCCAGATGAAAAAACACTTCTTACATCAACTCAAAATGGGACAATACAAGGATGGGATATAGAGACTGGTAGTCAGCACTTTAAGATAATAGGACATGTTGGGGAAATATTTCATTTGGCAATTTCTGAAAATGGAAAAACCCTTACTACTGCCAATTTACTTGCTTCGAGATGGCTTACAGACGACACGTACCTACAACATTGGGATATAAGTACGAATAATATGTTATCAACAGACTTTTTGGAGTTTGAAGGAGTTGAGACGATAACACCCGATTGTAAAAATGTTATCATAAAAGATAAAGATGGTAAATTTGAGATGCTTGATATTGAAACGAAAAATACGCTGTTCACCATCACAGAGGAAGAAAAAGATGCATTAAGTGGCAAATTCGTATTCTCGTTAGATGGTAAAACTGCTGCAAGTGGCAAAGATTATGTCATCCATTTGTGGCAGATTACGGACTCCTCTCATGCAAGTAAACCTTGGAAAACACTGGAAGGACATACAAAATGGATTAAGGTATTGGCATTTTCACCTGATGAAAAAATGTTGGCAAGTGGTGAAAATAAAATAATCCATCTCTGGAACTTAGAGTCTGGTGAAATTCTTTTTTCGTTCACACCACAGTTGAATACTGTTGAAGCAATAGCATTTTCACCTGATGGAAAAACACTTGCAGGTGGAAGTAGGGAGGCAATCTATTTGTGGAATACTGCAACCGGAAAAGAGATCAGCGTATGTATTCCGGAGCGTATTACCACAAGTATGACGTTAGTTTTTTCTCCGGATAGCAAAACCCTCGTGAGTACCTGCGGTGCAAGAGTCCTCAAATTTGCAGATCGTGAAGTAATGATGCCAAGTGGTGGCTGGATTACTGCAACTGCTAGTACAGATGACGGTGGCATATTCCAATTGTGGGATAGTAGAACTGGTGAGTTATTGTCTACACATGCCGGACATACGAACCGTGTAAAAGCATTTGCCTTCTCTGAAGATGGGAAAACTCTCGCAACTGGCAGTTGGGATGGCACAATTCTGCTATGGGATTGGGAGGAAATATCGCAAATAGGCCGCAAGTAATTACCACCAACTTTGGTCTTTGGTTAAACGCAATTGCAGAGCACAGAGACCTGGCACTACAATATTTTTTACATCTCAGCCAACTTCTTCTGCAGCCATACCCGCATCGGTGCATTCCCAGGATCGCATACCTCAATGAAATGTCCTGGCAACGGTTGTCCGATTAACGCCTCAACATCGCGCCGTCGATCTGTTACAACTTCCGGGTGATCACTCGCCACGTTCTGCTTCTCCTCAGGATCATTCCGCATATCAAAGAGTTCATCACCCTTTTCATCTCTATAGCCTACCGAAGTGCAGAAGTTCCAACGATTATCGCGCACACTGACGCGTCCCACAGCATTGCCCGTTGTAAAACCTGCCCACCCATTGATAATTCGTTCACGGAGATATGCTTTTTCCTGTGTAACAAGTTGCCACATATTTTCACCGTCAGTCCAACCACAAGGGATGCCAGCAAAATTTAATAGTGTCGGCATCAGATCGTGGTTCTGCACAAACGCTGAAATATCTTTGTCATGCGGTCCCTCTGGATGACGAATCATTAAGTTTAGCTGCGTATTGAATGGATGTAGTTTGTTCGCGCCTTTTCCAAAGCTCCCATGGTCACGAAGCTGCGTGCCGTGGTCAGACATCACCACAATAAGTGTTTCATCACGGATATTTAGCTGCTCAATTTTATCCAATACTACGCCAACCCACTTATCAACGAACGTTACTTCACCAAGGTAGAGTGCCTCAATTCTGTCGCGCTCCTCCTCAGTAGGTCCACCACCTTCATTTGCACTGCCTGGTGTGATAAAATCTTTTCCTGAATAATCCGGCATATAGATGTCTGCATAGGATTTAGGTGGATCCCACGGTTCATGCGGATCAAAACTATCCACCCATAAGAAGAACGGGCCGACGGTGTGATTGTCCTGAAGCCAATCGGCTGCTGCACGGAAGACGCGCGCACAACTATAGTCATCCTCCGACTGACGGTGACGTTGCGATAGTAAATAGTTCACAAGACCTGCATGGCGTTGCCAATTGATCGGTTCACGGACATGGTTGCGGAGTATGTCCTCAATCAGTCTCGGATCGCCACTGTGCCAGTTATCCGATTCTTGCCCACGAATGAAATCGAAATGTGCAAATCCGCGTGAGAAATTCATTGTCGGTTTGAACATGTGGTACGTGTCTGCTATGAGAGCCGTCAAATAACCTCGTTCCAACAGCACCTCAGCAATTGTATCCTGTTCCGGCGGAATCTTATGCCAACCGGGGGCATGATGCCAGTGTCCACGCCGATCAAAGTTATATTTCCACGGAAAACTCCGCATTCCTGTAAAGTTGCCACGGCGAATTTGAAGTGTTGGTTGTCCTTCACCATAAGCATTTGTAAAACGGACGCTTTCCGATGCGAACGCATCAAGATTCGGCGTCTGCACGTGACTAAATTTTTTGCCTTCCCCGATAATGTCGGCTCGAAAAGTGTCTAAACAGATACAAACAATGTTCATAATTTACATGCCTCTCATTTCGTCCAGAATTTTGCCCGCAGCCTCCAGCGGATCTTCCGCTTCAATAATCGGTCTACCGACAACGATAAAATCTGCACCACGATCAATTGCCTCTGCAGGTGTTGTGATACGCCGTTGGTCACCTGGGTCTGCCCATTTTGGACGGATACCTGGTGTGACAATCAGAAAGTTATCGCCGCATGCCTTCCGAATCGGTTCAATTTCTAATGGTGATGCGACAACACCGTCCAATCCTGCTGCCTGTGCTAATTGTGCAAGGTAGACTACTTGGTCTGTAAGTTGCCGTTCTGAACCGAAATTTTGCTGAAATCCGGGCTCATCAATGCTTGTCAGAATAGTCACACCGAGCAGGATAGGTCTCGGAATATTCGCTTTGTATGCGGCATCACCTGCGCTGTTCCTGGCAGTTTGCATCATCTCAATTCCACCGGATGCATGCATGTTAATCATGTGTGCGCCATGTTTTGTCATTGTGCCAACATCGCGCGCCACTGTATTCGGTATATCGTGGAATTTTAGGTCAACAAAGACTTTATATCCGTTCTGCTCGAACCATGGAAAAGCTTCCATTCCAAGCGCGCTGAACGCTTGAAAGCCCATCTTAAACCAACCGACTATATCCATAAGCGTTCCAGATAGCCAGTCAATATCCTCACCGTCGTCTGTATCTAAAGCAACAATTAATCTATTTTTCAATTTTTCACCTCATGTGTAATAGTTGTGCTGCTTTTAACCTATGTTTGCTAACTTCCGCAGCATTGCTTGAAGTGTTTACCTGGGCATATCCGATGTACGTTTGCCATCTTCAAAAACTTTATTCGGGTGGATGTTCTCCTGCCATTTTTAACAGTCGTCTCAAATTAATGTGTTCAGAACGATTCATATTCAGTGCCTCAATAGTTGCCCTGCCTGTCTGTGTGCGTCCAACAATGGTGAGCTGATTTTCATTCCACTTGAAATGCCTTTTCCATTTTTTAAGGCGTGGGTTGAAAAGCGGAACCCGGCGGCCAGTTTGCGGATCATGCGCATACATTTTCGTGTGTTTATGTGTGTTGCACCAAGGACATGCCCACGCTAAATTATCTAATTCGGTTTTGCCTTTTGCCTTTCGTGGGATAATGTGATCGCAGTGAAAAGAGGCGGTGGTGAAATCATCGGGGTCTCGGCAGTATTCACAACGTCCTTTGGCGCGTTTCCGTACACGATCACGCAAGGATGCAAGAATATGTTCAGAACGCATCATTTTCTTCTTTTACGTCCAATTCAGCGATAACCTCACGCAGCGTTTTCCCGCGGAGCTTCGCTAAAGCGATGAGAGCTTCAATGCGTTTAACGTTACGGACTTCCAGTTGACTCAGTAGAGTTTGATACTCGTTCAGTTCTGCAGCATTTATAGTTTCGTCCTCACATTTGCGCCACAGTTCGAGATAACGTTGATGCTCCTTTTCTGGCAACCGCGAATTTTCTTGGATGGCCGCTAACAAACCAGCTTCCTCTACGGCTTTTCTCTGTTCCTGCCACTCGGTGAGCTTCTCCGTAAATTCCCATAGTTCTGTTGATGATAACTGTTTAACGCCCTTAAGCAAATGTTCTACGCTCAATTGTCCGGGGACATCGTGGGCTGACATGACTGCTCCTCCTTGCTCCAATAGAATCAATGGCACATCGGAACGTTCTTATATTAACGCTACCTACAAACTTGATATATTATACAGCAGTCTATTCGTGTTTTTCAAGTCTTATCGCAACTATCCGATGGACATCTACTATTATGGTTCTACATTATCGTCTCAATCGATTCTCCCAAAACTTCATCAATAATACGTAGTGTTTCTTTATGTGCGTCCTCAATTTGTGTCTGACAGGTATAGATATGCCTTGCAATCTCATTTAATTGCTTTTCAAAACGCTCTATCATTCGACTTACCTCTGCAGGCGAGGTGCCACCGAGACTCCGGTTATTCTGTAGTGCCAATTCTGCATCCAAAATCTGTTTCAGTTGTGAAATCGGTATGTCAATATCTTTCTGTTTCAAAAGTGCTTGGGTTAATTCCCAATTAGTGAACGTCTTTTCTTGCCGCACTAATTCTCCCACAAGCCAACCGACTATCTCGTGAGACTCCCGAAAACTGACTTGATGTTCCTTCACCAGATAATTCGCTAACTCTGTGGCTGTGGCGAAGTTTGCATTTACCAATTCAACCATCCGTTCTGTCTTAAATTCTGTCGTTTTGAGCAGTTCTGGCAGAATACCGAGGCATGCCTTTACAATATCAAACGCTTCCCATAAGGGCGGTTTATCCTCCTGAAAATCGCGGTTATACCCCATCGGTAAACCTTTGAGATTTGTCAATAAGTCCAACAGTGCGCCATAGACGCGCCCTGTGCGACCTCGTGTGAGTTCCGCAATATCTGCATTCTTTTTCTGCGGCATGATGGAACTTCCTGAACTATACGCATCGTCAAGCACTGCAATCCCAAATTCGTAAGTTGTCCAATAGATCAGTTCCTCGCTAATCCGTGATAGATTTGCCATCACAAGCGACAATGCAAAGAGAGTTTCCGCGATAAAATCCCGACTGCTGATCACATCAAGCGCATGTTCGTGTAGGTTGTCAAAACCGAGTAATTCTGTTGTCAGCTGTCGGTCAATTGGGAAGGTTGTGCCAGCTAAGGCACACGCACCAAGCGGATTCGTATTGGCAAGTGTGTATGCAGCCTGCAGTCGTTTCTGGTCTCTTAGAAACATACTCACGTAAGCAGTTGCCCAGAAACCGAGACTAATCGGTTGTGCATGCTGCGTATGCGTGTAACCGGGCATAACGGTATCAACATGTTCTTTTGCGATACTTAGGAACGCATCACACAATGTGGAAACACCGCGCTGGATATTCAGAATCTCTTCGCGAATATAGAGGTGCGCGTCAACAAGCACCTGATCGTTACGAGAACGGGCTGTGTGCAGTTTCCCACCAAATTCACGTCCAGCATTCTCAATCAGATAGGATTCGACGTTCATGTGCACATCTTCTTTATTCGGATCAAGGGAGAAGTCCTCGTTTTGAAAATTCTCGTCTGCTTTGCATAGCCAACGTAAAATCTCTCGTAGATCAGCATCGGAGATAATCCCCTGCCGTTCAAGCATAATCGCATGTGCTTGGCTTCCCCAGATATCGTATCCGATAAGGCGGGTATCTGCTTCAATGGAGTGTGTGAAGGCTACTGTTTCTGTGGTGAGGTTTGCGCTAAAACGTCCGCCCCAAAGCGTTTTTTGTGGGGTTTGCATATTTTCCTGCTGTGTATATGTTAATGTTTTTAGAGGGTTACGTTCTGTCAGTAACTATTTCCGTGTTAATTCCATTGTGGCTACAGCATCAGGTTCCTTTCGTAATGCATTTGCATGCATCATAAAGGTATTATAGTTCAATCTAAAAATATGTGAACACTCTCCTGGTAGGTGCGGTTTCCTAACCAATTCAGAATACCGGACGCGTATTCTGACATACCCATTTCCCAGACCCATCGGGTGCGATTAGGAAATCGCACCTACCGTAGTGTCCAAATATAGGAAATCGCACCTACCGTAGTGTCCAAATAATTATAGGTTTCACTATAATTAACAAGAAAGCAGCGGCCACCGATGTGTCTGTATTAACCAGATATTCCACACGCAAAATCCGTTCGCCTTAATGCGAATCAGTGTTGTTTCGTAGCCAAGTTCGTTTTGAGAACGCAAACTACATTTAGAAGGTTCGCAAACTTTTTGTGACGTCCTTGCATTTGATACACTTCGGTTCTCATATTTCCCTGTATGTCAGTAGAGGCACAGTATTTAGGGGCAACCTGTCGGGGGTTGAGACGCTCTCCGCAGATGCGGGGCGTCCCTTTCCAGCGCAAGATGTTGTCGGTGATAAATATAGCGCAGCCTATATTTTTGACGAAGGTATTATCTGCATGCTTATAATTGAAATTATTTTAGCATACACCTATTTTCATTGCAAATCAATTATTGTGGATGAGAATTAAATGAAATGGCGTGAAAGCAGGGATTAATTACCTTTTTTCCAATTTATATTGTGTTAAAACGTCCAAAATGTTATTATTGTCTTATCAAGTTTTTTGGTATTAAACTTTCTTCTACATTTAACAAGGAGGAAATTGTAATGAAAAGACTTACGTTTCTTTTAATATTCGCGGCGGTTAGTGTTACTCTGCCTGTCATCGCACATGCTGCATCTATTGTTACCGATGGACTTGTAAGTTATTGGACCTTTGATCGAGATGACATCATTGATGGAACGGTCAAAGATGTGTGGGGTGAAAACGATGCTACGATAATGGGAAACCCAGAAATTGTCGGAGGGCTTGTAAACCAAGCACTTAAATTTGACGGTATTGATGATTTTGTGAACCTGACGACTCTCGGTGATTTTGGGACTCAACTCGGTGCATCTACGTTTGAAGCGTGGATCAAAGTTGGTTTCAAGGAAGAATGGCAAACTCTCTTTAAGGTCATAGACTCAGAATGTATGGGTTGGGGAATTGTTTTTAATAGTCATATACTTTCCTACCTAAATGATGAAAACAAGCCGGTTGAACGATTATTTAAAGATATTAAAGAGAACATGCACATGTTGTACAATGTCAGAAATCAGTATGTTCATCTAAAGTGGGGAGAAGGATGTTATTCAATAGGCTATGGTGGTGGACGTCTGAAACGCGATGAAAAATGGCGTCACATCGTTTTTCTGATAGAAGTAAAAGACGATGTGAGAGAAACGCGGTTCTATATAGACGGCGAACAAACAAGTGTTGAGAAGGTCATTACTGAACGTGGAGTTTATATTCCGTTTACGGATCCAGTCTACCTTGGCGCGACAAGCGTTGAAGGAGATCCGAGACACTTTTTTGAGGGGGCAATTGATGAGGTTCGTATTTACAATCGTCCGCTCACTAAAAGTGAAGTCACTCGCAACTTTAAATTTGGTATCAGTCTAAGTGTTGAACCTACCCAGAAGTTAACAACAGTCTTGGGCGCGCTGAAGAAAAAATTATAAACACGAAAACGTCCTTACACGTTAGTTCAAATAGAACGGTTCGCGATTCGGAGATCGCGCCTACAGAAGAAATCGAGATTTGGAGATCGCTCGGACAGAATATGAACATTTAAACCTTTTTCTATATTTGCCAGGAGTGAATTGCTATGAAAAAATTAATGTTTCTTTTTATATTCACGGTGGTTAGTATTACGCTGACTTTCGTTGCACATGCGAAAACAATCGTCACAGATGGACTTGTAAGTTATTGGACCTTTGATCGGGATGACATGATCAATGGGACGGTCAAAGATGTATGGGGTGAAAACGACGCAACAATCTCTGGAAATCCGACAATTGTTGATGGATATCTGAACGAAGCTCTTGAATATGACGGTATCACGGATTACGTGAATTTGACAAACCTGGGTGATTTTGGTAGTCAATTTGGTTCATCTACATTTGAAGCGTGGATCAAAATGGACCCTAAGCTGAAATGGAGCGTTCTTTTCAAAGTCGTTGATGATCAGTGCATGGGATGGGGAATTGATTTCAATAGAGGATTAGACCATCAGTTGGCGGAGAAACCACTTGATGAGTTTCCAGATGGAGATCTAAATGCAATTTCTTACTATTTTAACAGACAGCTGAAATTTATAGAGAATCGGATGGTGTGTGGAAGAGACACGTTAGCAACGGAAAGTCTTAGTCCTGATGGAAAATGGCATCATATCGTTTACACGAATAGAGCAACAAGGACAGTGAGAGAATCTCGATTATTCGTAGACGGTGAACTATGGACTGAAGGTAGTTATCCGAGTGAAGGTAATATTTATTTGCCGTTCACCGCTCCTGTTTTCCTCGGTGCAGCAAGCAATAGAGGCATTCCAACACATCTTTTTGAGGGGACAATTGATGAGGTTCGTATTTACAATCGTCCACTAAGACCAGCTGAAGTGACCCACAATTTTGAATCTGATGTCGGACTCAGTGTTGAACCTGCTCAGAAGTTGCCTACAGTCTGGGGCGCACTGAAGGCGAGACGTTAGCCTGTAAAAAATCATCCCAACACAGCAAGTTAAGGAGAATCACAATGAAAAGACTAATGTTTCTTTTAACACTCACGGTGTTTAGCATTACCTTGTTGATCCATACACATGCTGCAACTATTGTGACAGATGGTTTGGTAAGTTATTGGACTTTTGATTTACACAATATTAAAGATGGAATTGCTGAAGATGTGTGGGGTGAAAATGATGCGACAATTATGGGAAATCCAAAAATAGCCGATGGGTATTTAAGGCAAGGACTCAAGTTTGATGGTCTTGGAGATTATGTAATTTTAGATGACCTGGGAAATTTTCAAAATCAACTTGGTCCATCGACTATTGAATTTTGGATTAACACCAGTTATAAAAAAGGTTGGCATCCCCTCTTCAGAGTACTTGAACCACCTTGTGATAGAAGAAATCGGGGATGGGGGATACTTCTCAACGCGTCGCTGGGTATACCTAAATTACCTCCAATTCCCCCAAATAATAATGATGATATAATATTCAATGAGGATTCCATTCATATCCAACAAAGTAATAAAGTTGGAGCAACTGGATGTAGTTCTGGCACCACAAGTTTTCCATTTCCAATAGCGGATGGAAAATGGCATCACTTTGTTTATGTAACTAGAATACCGTTTATAGATGAAAATGGTAAGGAGTGGAAAGAAAATGTTCTCTATTTAGACAGCGTGCGGAGGCCATTGGGAAAGTCTCATTATTCAAATCCTGAGCGTTTTCTCCCTTATACAGAACCTGTCTATCTTGGTGCTATCAACGATAACGGTAAGGCAAAAAGAGGTTTTCGTGGTATGTTGGATGAAGTGCGTGTTTATGATCGTATGCTTACTGATGAAGAGGTATTACAGAATTTTCAATCTGGTATCGGTCTAAGTGTTGAACCTACCCAGAAGTTGTCAACCGTCTGGGGTGAATTGAAGATAAAATAGTTATCCATCCTATTCTGTGGTTGAGTCACTGCCCTATTTTTCAGAAACGATCTAAGCAGACTTGCTATATCCCCTTTCTACCTAAAAACTACAGTGTATCTCATAAATATTAAATGGTTTGAATTTTTCTTTTAATTACTCATCATTTCTGCTAAACTATATCTATTTCTACTACAAGTAAGGAGATGATTTGAATGGAGTTAAATGATAAGGAATGGGAAGTTATTGAA
>JAJDWA010000071.1 GCA_022825825.1 Candidatus Poribacteria bacterium | reverse complement strand
GTCTAAAATCTGATAACATAAGTTCTAAGTGGAAAAGAGGGTCCATTTCTAAATATCCTTTCAAAAAATGGAAATGTTTATTCTGAAAGGATAACCTCTTTTCTGCTTTTTGTCACAAAAAATTGTCCAAACTATAGTAATTGTAGGGAAGGGCTCTGTGCCCCGCCACACTGAGGAAAAAGGAACACTATGAGTGAAAACATTCAGCACATGATCCAATCAAAAGCCAAAAAGGCAAAAGCTGCTATGCGCGTTTTGTCTCGCAGCTCAGCCGATATCCGAAACAACGCGCTTTTAGCGATGGCAGAAAATATCCTCAAAGCGAAAGATGATATTCAGGAAGTAAACCGCTTTGATCTTGAAAACGGCAAAAAAACAGAACTTGCTGCGCCACTCATGCAGCGTCTCCTAATTGACGACCAAAAAATTGAGCGGATGGCGGACAACCTTCGACAGGTCGCAGCACTCCCAGATCCCATCGGTGAAGTTATAAATATGGGAGAACGTCCTAACGGGCTCAAAATTGGCACAGTCCGAGTCCCTATCGGTGTCGTCGGCGTTGTCTACGAGTCGCGTCCAGACGTAACCGTTGAGGTATCGGCACTTTGCATCAAATCTGGAAATGGGGTTATTTTGCGAGGCGGTTCTGAAGCGATCCACTCTAACACGATACTTGCGCGCATCCTCAGTGATACCGCCGCCGCAGAAGGTGTGCCAAATGCCATTCAGTTTGTTGACACCACTGACAGACAAGCGGTCTATGAACTTATCCGTCTCCCAGAATACATTGACCTCGTTATCCCACGTGGTAGTAATGAATTTGTCCAGTTTTTGATGCGGGAATCCGATATTCCAGTGCTCGGACATGCAGATGGCATCTGTCATATCTATGTGGACAAAGCCGCTGATCTTGAGATGGCAACAAAACTTTGCATGAATGCAAAAGTCGGGTATAAAGTCGGTGTATGTAATGCTGTGGAAACCCTATTAGTTCACGAGGCACTTGCTGAAAAATATTTGCCTATTATCTGTGACAAGTTGCGAGATGCTGAGGTTGAAATACGAGGATGCAAACACACCCGCCAGGTATATCCCGATGCGAAACCTGCAACCGAAGAAGATTGGCGCACAGAATACCTTGATTACATTTTATCGGTTCGGGTCGTTGATAGCATGGACACAGCGATTGACCATATTGAGACGTACGGCTCACATCATTCTGATGCAATTATTACAGAAAGTTACAGCGCTGCCGAACGGTTTCTCAAAGAGGTAGATTCTGCAGCAGTCTACGTCAATGCCAGTACCGTCTTTACCGATGGCTATGAATTTGGGTTAGGTGCAGAGGTCGGCATTAGCACGCAGAAACTTCATTCGCGCGGACCGATGGGGCTTGAGGGGTTGACAAGTTATAAGTATATTATCTATGGAGATGGTCAGGTGCGTGAGTAGGCATAAATAAAAACGTAATTCAAGTGCTCTTTTAAATGTTTATATCGTTGCTATACTCATCCTGGCAATTAGAAGTTTACATGGAGGGGCACAAATTAAACCGAGTGGAGGATTAATTCTATTTCCTATCTCTGTGCTTATATGTTTTTATGTATCAAAGCGACTTGAAGGTATAAAGGAAGTAAATGGTTAGAAATAACTGTTAAGTATGAAAAGTCTGTGTGATAAATGTAACACTGGACAAGTAGTCTACGCACCAAGCGGCCCCTGCGAATACACAGCATCTTCACCAAACTGCTCAATCAACCACCCGCGCAACGGCACATCCGCATCAGTCGGCACATAGCGACCATTGTTTCTAACGGCATCACCAAGCAATTGACGGCGAATCGGATCGCAGCGTTCATAGAGATGCTCCACCGTCATATCGTCTTTCGGACGAATCCAGCGGTATCCATACCCGTAGAAAAGTGCCTTGCGAGTCATCTGGGAGGTATTTGGGCTGCGCGAGTGCCAAAGTCGCCTATCGAACAGAACTGCTGTGCCGGGCTCTACACACACAGGCATCGCATCATCGGGAGGACCTGACGCTGTTTTTTCGCGTGGGTCACGACTGATTTCAGATTCAAGGAGCGGCACATCCGAGAAGTGGCTACCGGGACGAATGTAAAAATTACCGCGACCAGGTTCAGAAACATCTGTAAGGAAAAACGCAACTTTCAAGGATAAGCGCGGACGCGGGTGTGTCTCCATCTCAATATTGACGCGACCACTGTCTTGATGCCATTCCAACCATCCGTCACCATCTTGTGCATTCGGCGCGGCAGGTGGTTTGACGTGCATGTGTGCATGATAAAGATAGATATTCCATCCCAAAATACCCCAAACTTTGGGTAGCGTTGTTGGTAAATCAACAAGGTCTAAAAATGCTTCGTCTACGCCTAAGAAATTGGAAAAACCCCAGTGAGTGCCAGGCTTTGCTCTACCAGCAGAGAGTGCATCGTTGTGAATTTTATCTACAGCATTCGTAAGATGCTCTACCATCTCTGATGAGAGCGCGTTCGGCACGTAAAGGTATCCCTGTTCTTCAAAATGATTTCGTTCTTCTTCTGTTAATAAGTGAGAAAGACATTCTCCGTTCATAATTAGCATTCCGTGGTTTTAAATTTCCTAACAAACATATTGGCGTTGATTTGAACAACAGAATCACAATTGGGTTCCGCTGCGTTTACCCAACCGACTTATTCTCCTATAAACCAGTTAAAAGGCATCCAAAACTTGTCTAATTTTAGGGTCAAATACCTCTTTAAGTTTCAGTAGATGTTCAATACACCATTCGTGGATTTCCTTCATGTCCTCGGTGTCCCACGAGATGTATCCATCGCGGACAAACACAATCTGTGACTCTTGTTTTTCAGGGTTACGATGCCATTCAAATGAACCCCCAAAGGTTTCGGTAATCGCATCCTTTTGATTCATCAGTGCGTCAAAAAGTGCAAGTCTGTTTTCATTATCCCCTTCATATATTCTTATGTATACACGCACTTGAGTCCCTTGGTGAAACCGAACACAATAGGTAAACCCTCGATGTCCTGATGTAAAGTAATGCCAAGTATCCGGCTGAGCGGCTCTGGCGTTAGTAAACTGATGATCTTCCCGCAATTCATCTATGAGTTGTTGAAAAAAGGTTCTATAGCGTTGCCTTCTCTCTGATTCAACAGTTTGAAGGATAGACCTTTTCCATTCATTGGGCGAGACAACGAGTTTGAAGTTGAGTGCTGGGGCTGAATCATCTATTTTCAAAATTTCCACAACGATCGCAAAAAAATGAATTTCTGTATGCGTTTGCTGATTGAGCCATTCTATTACTTGACGGTATTCATCCTTAAACTCATCCGAAATCCAGATGATGATCTGTGCTTCGCGTCCGGCAGCATAGGCAAGGAGTTGTCCCAAATGCTTATGTTCGGCTTTTTCCAATTGGTTTTCAATAATAACTGTTTTGGCACCAGCAATATCTCTGGCAAGCAGATCAAGTTTTAAATCGCCTACGGGGGCTTCTCTCTGAATCGGTTCAAGATTAAGACCAAGTGCGTCTCCTAACTCATCAAGGTTTCTTTCTAACCAGGGGGTAAAGTCTCTTGCTTCATCAGGGAAGTAGTCACGCAAGGGAATTTTTCGCAGTTTGCTAAACTTAAGTTTGTCTATATCTGTCATTCGTGAATCCTTTCTTAAGGCGTTTCGTTTTGTCCGTTAGCAAGTTGGGCACGAAGTTGTTCTAACTCAATTTCCAGCTCGCGTCTGCGTTCTGCCTCTTCTGCCACCATCGCTTCCGCTTTTTGTCTACGCTCTGCTTCTTCTGCTGCCATTGCTTCTGCTTCCTCTCGAAGATGTTTTTCTTGCAGCCGAAGGCGTTCTTCTTCCACAGATGTGTTTATCGGTGTGCCGTCAGGCAGAGATGGACGCAATAATCGCACGCGCGTCGTTTGATCTTCCTCCCACCGAAACCAAAGATTTAATGCTTCACTGAACAAGCCACCTTCTGCATCTGGCTCCATCTCAACGATATTACCCGATGCACTCCGCCGCCATCCAAAAAACTCCGCAGGTTTATCCATCTCAGGTTGATGGATAAAGAACTCTTGAACCCCCATCTCTTGCAGATATACTTCCACCTTTTCATGCCGATCCTGATCCGCTGTCGCATCTGATAGAAACTCAAAAACTGCTACCGGTGCTGCACCTTCAGACCACGTATAAAATGAACGCCGCAACGGATACTTCTTAACGCCAAACACAACGAAAATATCAGGCGCGACTACCTTCGTGATGTCCCCTTCTTCATAATAGATAAAGTTGTCATTACCGATGTGAACGTAATCATTAATCCTAAAATATCGGAAAAGTTGGTCAAAAAATATGTTTATCTGTAAACCGTGAAATTCAGTCGCTGGCATCGGTTCATCGTCCTCACACGGATAACCTTCAATATAGATAGTCGGTTTACCACTCGCTTTTGGAAAGACCGGCATATATTTTTTTTGTTTGAGTGTAAAGTCGTGGACGGTATCCATGATTTTCTCCTGTGTGTATAGGTAGTAAATCACCCATCCCCCTTCACAGGACGATTCGGTTGGCTAAAACCGATACCGCGTTTGGATGATTCTATAAACTGGAGTAGATATTCAAGTTCTGTATCCGACGGTAAGTCCTCTCTTGCCTTAGTAACAGCATGCCGCAACGGCAAACCAGAACGGAACAGAATACGGAAAGCTTTCTTTAGGAGGGTAAATGTTTCAGGGGAGAGTTTCGCTAACGGATTGATCCGCGATGTTCTAATACCGATGCGATTTAGATCGCGAACACGGGCAGGTTGACCAGCCGAAAGCGCGAACGGAGGGATATCTTGAACGATCTTTGAACAACCACCTGCCATCGCCATTTTACCAACGCGAACAAATTGGTGAAGCGCTGCGTAAGCACCGAGGCGCACATCATCTTCAATTGTTACATGACCGGCAAGTGTGGCAAAATTCGCCATAATCGTTCTACTGCCGATAATACAGTCATGGGCAATATTCACCCAATTCATTAAAAGATTATCATCGCCAATAACAGTTTCGCCATCTTCAAAAGTTGAACGAGAGATAGAGACATACTCACGCAGTACGTTTCGGTTGCCAATGCGAACGTAACTCCGTTCGCCATTATATTTGAGATCCTTTGAGGGATTCCCAATAGTAGCACCGAAAAAGACTTGGCAATCTTCACCAATTGTCGTCCATTTTCCGATCTGGACATGCGGACCTATAACAGTATTTGCACCAATTTGAGCATGGTCTTCAACAATGGTATAAGGATCAATGCGGACACCTTCTCCCAATTCGGACTTAGGTGAAATAATTGCTGTTGGATGAATGTTTGTCGATGTCAAAAGTTGCCTCTACTTTCTGATTGTTTTTGCACTTTTAAAATATATTCACAAGAATATCAGCATGTTGAGTCTATTCGTTTTCTGTAGCGGCAAGTGCAATAGACAGTTCTGCTTCTGTTGCAAGAGCGTCATCTATGTATGCTTTCCCTGCGATTCGTGCCAAGTTGCTACGCCGCTGAACAATTTCAATTTCCAATCGAAGTTGATCGCCCGGTATAACAGTTTTCCGAAAA
Organism: Candidatus Poribacteria bacterium; assembly: GCA_022825825.1. GTDB lineage: Bacteria > Poribacteria > WGA-4E > WGA-4E > WGA-3G > MSPOR6. Next base: position 102,778 of record JAJDWA010000071.1, on the reverse strand, counting down.
GTTGCTTTACTAATAGACCTAAAATAACCGAGTTGATCCTCTTTTCCGATTTCTTGAAGCAGCAACCATGCGCCGAGTTGTGCAAGTGCCTCCACTTGTAAAACGCCTGGCATCACTGGTTGTGCTGGAAAATGCCCCTCAAATATAGGTTCGTTATACGTTAAATTTTTGATGCCGACAGCGCGTTTTCCGTTTTCAAATTCAATGACCCTATCAATCAAACACATCGGGTGCCGATGTGGCAGAATTCGGTATATATCCTTCGCCTCAACAGTTTGATCAACCTTATCGTTTTCTGCATCTGCGAAATCAAGGATCCCTTTTTCTGCCAGTGCCTGGACAAATTGGGCGTGGAACGTATGTCCCGTGCGCATTGCTATGACCTGTGCTTTCGGCAGGTGTCCAGCAAGATAAAGGTCACCGATGAGGTCAAGCGTTTTATGACGAACAAATTCATCTTTAAACCTTAATTCAGGACTTGTCTGTCCATCCGCTTTGACAACCACGACGTTGTCATAACTTGCCCCTTTACCGATTCCGAGTGATTGCAATGCCTCAATTTCTGCCTCAAAACAGAAACTACGAGCAGGTGCGATTTCGGTGATATAGTTATCCGCTGTTATCTCCCATGTAGCAAACTGTGGTTCAGCATTCGGATGATCGTAAGCAAACGTAACTTCAAAAGTATCGGATGGTAGAAAAATAAGTTGTTTGTTACCATCACTGATAGTGAACGGCTCGGAAACTTCAATAAAACGACGCGGGACATCTTGCTTTGCCAATCCAATTTCCTGGATTTTTGTGATGTACGGTAGCGCACTACCGTCAAGGGCAGGAGGTTCTTGTGCATTGAGTTCTACTTTTGCATTATCAATCTTAAGTCCCGCAAGGGCAGATAGAAGATGTTCAACGCTACTAATTGTTGTCCCATCCTGCTGTAAACTTGTGCAACGCGGCAATACTTCTGTCCAATTTTCCGGACAGACTTTCACCTCTGATGATCCTGATTGGTCAGTCCGTTGAAAGACAATACCGGAATCAGCTGGAGCAGGTTTAATAGTCAGTTCAACAGCTTCCCCCAGCATTAGCCCTTTTCCAGAAATTGTGATTTCAGACTGAAGTGTTTGCTGATATTCAACATTTCCCATATAATATGTTTAACTCCGTTCACGATTATATATTTATTTTATGTATTTCATTACCTATCAGTTTTTCGCGGCAGCTTTTTTTCGTTTAATTTGGCGAATCATCCTATTATGTTCAGCAAGTGTCTTTGAGAAATGATGTTTTCCTTTACCGATAGCAACGAAATAGTAATAAGATGTCTTTTCGGGTCTTAGCGCCCCTAAAATAGAAGCCATTCCCGGATTACCGATAGGGCCAGGTGGCAAACCTTTATGCAGATACGTATTGTATGGTGACACAAATTTCAGGTCTTTTCTTGTCAACAAACGTTTCGGATCACCTAATGCATAAAGCACAGTCGGGTCCGCTTGTAATCGCCAGTTATGTTTTAGGCGATTGTGAAAAACACTTGAAATCTGTGGTATTTCCGACTCGGAACCAGCCTCCCTTTGTATAATAGAAGCCAACGTAATGACTTGATGACGTGTTAACCCTAATGCTTCTGCTTCTTTAGCTAATGTTTCGTCCCATCTTTTATCTGCTTCTGCCAACATCATCTGAACAATTGTTTTTGTTGTGCTCCCCTTAGCGAATTTATAAGTATTTGGAAAAAGGTATCCTTCCGCTGTAACGCCCTCAGGCACGTATTTTTTTAGTAATTTTGGTGCCTGCGTTGCCTCTACAAACGCTTTCGCAGTACCAAACCCAGAAGATTCCCATAACTCTGCAATTGCTTTTGCCGTAATGCCTTCTGGCACAGTAAAAGTTTGAAACTCAATTTGTCCTTTCTTGAGCTCATCAAGAATCCGCGGGAGCGACATGTCACGACTTAGTTGATAAGTACCGGCACGAAGTTGAGTGCCTATCCCACGATACCGAGCTGCGATTTTGAAGACAAGAGGACTTCGAATCAAATTATTGGTCGCAAGACGTTCTGCAATTGTTGTTGTACTGCTACCAGGAGAGATTTTTATAGTCACAATCTCTTCTGACGAAGCGATTGGGGATAAGTAGTATGCCCCAATCAAAACCATGCTAAAGCAGATGATTCCAAGGCAACCGAGTGTGTATAATGCAAATCTCGGAAATCGTTTTTGCGTCAATATTGAGCCTATATTTCGCAGGAACATGGGCTGCCTCCAAATCAACGCTGCCTAATAATCTAATCTGCAACAACGGATCAGCGAAAATGATGAGAATCTTGCCCTTCCTATTCTCCTGTGTTTTCACGTAGGTACTCATCTAAAATAAGCACAGCGGAAACTTGATCGATAACTTTTTTGCGGTCTTTAGGGTTTACGTCAACTTTATCCAAAATTTCTTCTGCTTCTGATGTTGTAAATCTTTCGTCACAGAACTCAACAGGTATATTAAGCCCTTTGGACAATCGGTCTCCAAATTTTTGCACCTTCTCTGCTTGTGTGCCAAGGGTTCCGTCAAGTGAGACAGGCAATCCAATGATGATCCGTTCTACCTTATGTATGGAGGCGAGATCACCTATTGCTGTTATATCACGTTGTCGATTTGTGCGGGTTAGGGTACATAATGGATGTGCGCCACTACCAAGCGCATCGCTAACGGCTACACCGATCCTTACGTCACCGACGTCTAATCCAAGTAAAACAGCCATGTTAACTCCTCCTGCGGAAAACCCGTTCAGATTTCTAATTTCACATATTTTACAATTTTACACGAAAAAACACATATCGTCAAGATAAATATCTATCGTTCGAGAAAAGCACTAACCATATAAAGATACCCTACTTATGACAATTTGCGGGCCTACTTCGATGTGGCAGGAAATGACTTTTAGACTTTTAGACAACATAGTTGATAAATTATACATATTCTGATATAATTTTTCCACAAAAAATCAAATCTAATAGTGCGTTTGAAGCACGCATAAGAAAAGAACCGCATGTCTAAACACCATCTCTATTACGGGGACAACCTCACAATTCTACAGAAATATGTTTCTGATGAGAGTATCAACTTAATATACATTGATCCGCCCTTTAATACCGGTAAATATCAGTTACGGACTGAAATGCAGGTCGAACAGGATGATCAAGGCGATCGGATAGGATTCCAAGGCAAGACATATAAAACGCACAGAGGAAAAACCAGACGCTACTCTGATAAGTTCAAAAGTTCGGATGCCTATCTCGCGTTTTTGCGTCTCCGTTTTGAAGAAGCATACCGAGTACTGCACCCACACGGCAGCTTTTTCCTGCATATTGATTACCGAGAGGTGCATTACTCTAAAGTGATACTTGATGAAATATTTGGACGGGATTCTTTTGTCAATGAGATTATCTGGGCTTATGATTACGGCGGACGTTCCAAGTCACGATGGCCCGCCAAACACGATAATATCTTGTGGTACGCTAAAACGCCAAAACATTATACCTTCAATTTTGATGAGATGGACCGGATTCCGTATATGGCACCCGGTTTAGTTGGCAAAGAGAAGGCATCGTTAGGGAAAACACCAACCGATGTTTGGTGGCATACAATTGTTACCACGAATGGTAGTGAAAAAACCGGTTATCCAACACAAAAACCTCTTGGAATCCTTAATCGTATCGTAAAAGTACATTCATCCCCAGGAGATTTACTTTTAGATTTTTTTGCGGGTAGCGGTTCATTCGGTGAAGCTGCTGCGCTGCATCACCGTTCCTCAATTTTGATTGATAACAATATTCCTGCTATCAGGAGTATCATGACCAGATTGGCAATTTTTGGTGTTGAACTTGTCAATGCTGATTACGAAACATTGTAAAGATATTTTGTTCCAAATTGAGTTAAGTTTATACGAAAATCAAGATGTTTTCCTATCTTTTTAAAGCAAAATGTCTCTGTTAAAATAAATAGTCAACATAAGTACCATCGTTAAATTTGAAATAGATGCCGGAGGCATAAACAGTGAAAAGACTAAAGCAAATTTCAGCACAGATTAAAGAGAACATAGACCAATTTGTAGAGGCAGCAGAAAACAACAAATCTCCACTTGAAAAAACTATTGTTGATATGAAAAGGCGGATCGCGGAGGCGAAAGAACTTGTTGCTGCAGCGATTGCGGAAGAGCAAAGACTCAAACAGGCATACCGGGAAGCCGTTGATGAGGCAAAGATGTGGCGTAAAAAAGTAGATGCTGCTTTGCACAATAATAATAAAGAACGCGCAAATGAAATCCAACAGCGTGAACAACAGTACCTGCAACAGGCAAATGATTTAAAACAGCAAATTCATGCCCAGGAAGCAGTTGTAGCAGACTTAAAAACTGCCTTGTATGAATTTTATCAACAATTCCGAGACGCAGCAAAACGGGCGGAAACGTTGTCCCAACGCCGAAAACAGGCAGAAACGCGTGCAGAATTCTATAAATTATTGGCTGAATTTGATCTGCCAGATGATAATATTGTATTTCAACAGGCAGAACAGGAATTGAAAAAGACAGAGGCAAAAGCAGAAATGTGGGAAGAACGATCCCGCCGCGCCACAGATCAAATGGAAATACCTGAAAAGGATTCCGATCTTGATGAAACGCTTGCAGCACTTAAAAGTGATATTCTTGGCAGTAGTCAAAATGATTGAAACCTCAAACCTAACAAAATATTTCGGTAAATTGTGTGCTGTAGATTCACTCATCCTGCGTGTTGATTCTGGCGAAATATTCGGATTTCTCGGCCCCAATGGTGCGGGTAAAACAACCACAATCAATATGCTCACTGGCTTACTCCGTCCTACATCGGGCACAGCAACACTTGGCGGATACGATATACAAAAGCAGAGTTTACAGGCAAAGGCAATTCTTGGTCTTATGCCAGATACACCGCAACTTTACGAGGCGTTAAGCGGTAGGCAGTTTGTGCGTATGATTGCCGATTTGTATGAGGTGCCGCCGCAACAAGCTGAAAATGAAATGGGGGTGCTGCTTGAACAACTTGAACTCGCTGATGCAGCGAATGACCAGATTAAAGGCTATTCCTACGGCATGCAGAAGAAAATTTTGCTCATCTCTGTCCTCATACATCACCCAAAAATTCTTTTTCTCGATGAACCTACGAGTGGATTAGACCCGAGAAGTGCACGTACCGTCAGGGAAATTTTGCGCGAACGATGTGAACAAGGCTGTACAGTTTTTATGACAACACACATACTTGAAATTGCAGAACGGATTTGCGACAGAGTCGGCATTATCAGTAAAGGCCAACTTATTGCTGTTGGGACTTTGGCGGAATTACAGGAAAAGAAACGAGAATTGCGCGCACAACCCACAGACATTGACCCGCATCGGATGGAGACGTTAGAAGATATTTTTCTTGACCTTACTGCAGATGCTTAAAAGTTAAGGTTGAAGGGACATATCAATTCAGAAATGTGCTATAAACTGAAAAATATTGGTGAATTAGAAAAATAAATAGACGCTTTCCTCCCCGGTGGGCGAGGTTTCCTAACCTCACAGGTGCAGAGTGTCTAAATGATCCTAAAATCTATCAATATTGCATTCGGAAACTAATGTTAAAAAGTATCAAAATACTCCTCAAAGCAGACTGCCTTGGATGGCTGAACAGTTTTAAACACGATAGGCAAACATTGCGGAAAAGTGTTTTAAAAGGTATCGGCTACCTCATTTTTATCGTTGCCTTGTCTATCTTGGGCTATTCCCTTTTCATGCACTTGCGATCTACTGACGCTCCTCCGCCGCTTCTTTTGAGTGTGATTAACGGCTTCATGCTGTTCGGAATTATAATAGTTGCCAAAGAATTAATGGAGAGTTCATTGAAAATATTATATGAAGCTCCCGGCATCACTTTGTTACACGCTGCGCCAATAAAACCGGTAGCAATCTTTGGATATAAATTTATTCATATTACTACCACCCGATTTTTGAGTATGCTCTGTTTCTTAGCACCACCGTGGGTAGCATTTGGTATTATATTTGAATTACCTTTGCCTTTTTATGTTGTGCTATTTCCTATATCTCTGTGTCTCCTGGCAACGCTCTCAAGTTTTGTTACCATTAGCGTGATGGTGATAATTCGTTTTTTTTCATCTGTGGGGCTGCTTGCTACACTTAAGGTTATCGGAACAGCGATAGGTGTTGCAGTCGGTTTCCTATTATCATTTTCGCTTTTCTCCGGGGCTGATGCAGTACCGATAAAACGTATTTTTCTGGATTGGGCTTCCGAAAGAACTGCCAACGCATCCGCAACGTGGTCCCCACACGAATGGATCGGAAAATTTCTATTAAGTTGGACAACCGAATCTACACTATGGGATAGGCTGCAATGGATACTTGGCGGGTTCGGAATAAGCCTTGTTTCAGTCAGCTTAGCAATGCTTACAGCACAAGGTATATATCAACGCGGATGGGAAAAAATTCGCCAAATAAAAACAAAACGAAAACCTGCACGGAACAATAGCCATCCTACGACCCCAAACCTTAGCAGCACATTTGCTACACTCGGACGTGGCAAAATCCAATCTATGATGTTAAAAGATTTTCTGATCTTCATCAGGCACAGTGGACGCGTGATTGCAATCGTCATGCTCACGTTCTTTTTAATAGTCCATATCGCTGTCCTATTTGCGGATGGAAGCGGCGTGAATGAAAACGCAGCCGAGATTCTCACCGTCCAAGTCCTACTTTATAGTTTACTTATCACCTTCGGTATTAGCTGTAACGGACTGCGAGATGAAGCGAAAACGTGGTGGATGTTGAAATCCGCACCTGTTACACCGCGATTGGTATTCACCAGTAAATTTCTGACTTCTCTGCTATGTGCATTGTTTTATGCAGAATTTTGGTCACTCACTGCTGTTTATCTGCTCCGAATTCCAACAGACAACTGGGGGTTGGTGCTGCTCACACCGATCATAACGCTTCCAGTTGCATGTGCATTGAATACGATGATCGGAACACTGCCGTGGATGGCAGAGCTTACACATCAACCAAAACCGATTTTAAGAGTCTTAACCTTCACCGTGACACTTTTTATTGACGTAGTATGTGTCATCGCACCAGTAATTGCATGGCATACGAAGAATATTACGGTATTTTTCGTCCTACTCATTTTGCTTGTGGGGGTGTTTGTGATGTCTTACAGGTCCGGAATAGGAAATCTTCGCAAGTTGTTAGTTGCACAAGTATAAACTTTCAAAACTTGTTGCGTGGTTTAAACCTCATCAGCAAATGTGCATGAAAGGAAGGAAAATGTTAATAGAATACGAAGGCATAACACCAACAAATATACATTCTTCAGTCTTCGTTGCCCCTGGGGCAATGGTAATTGGAGACGTATCAATCGGTGAAGAATCAAGTATCTGGTTTAACTGCGTGTTACGGGGGGACTTGGAACCGATTTACATCGGATGCCGCACTAATATTCAAGATGGCACGGTAATACACATGGACAAAGAGATACCATGTCTTATCGGTGATGATGTTACTGTTGGACATGGGGCAATTCTGCACAGTTGCACTATCGGCAATGAGGCATTGATTGGGATGGGGGCGATTCTTCTGACAGGTTGCGAAATTGGGGAACGTGCGATCATTGCCGCAGGCACGCTTGTGCGGGAAGGACAGGAAATTCCGCCTGGGACCGTTGCTATGGGTGTGCCAGCAAAAGTACGGCGGGAGGCTACTGAAGCAGAACTTGAACGTGTCCGAGACGGTAAAGATGATTACGTCTTACGTGGCAGATTGATGAAAAATAACTTATAGATTTTGTTGTAGTAAAATCTAAAAACTTATATGTCTTACATTTTTCTCGTTTGTAGTCGCGCAATTCATTGCGCCTCGGACATTTAAAAAGGAGATATTATGGCAAAACACACATGTTTGATGATTGGTGGCAGCGGTATGGCTGGCGGTTGGATTCACAACTTCAGAAGTAATTTCAGTGACCGCGTTGAGATTGTCGGTTTAGCAGATGTAAAGGAAGATGTCCTTAAAAATCAAGGTGAAGCATTAGGACTGAGTTCTTCACAACTTTTCACAGATTTTAACGAAGCGTGTGCATCGGTCAAGGCAGATTTTTGTGGTGTGGCGACCCCACCTAAATTTCATAGCCCAGCAGCAGTTGCAGCGATGGAAAATGGAATGCCGGTCATCTGCGAAAAACCGATCGCAGATACCTTAGACGCAGCGAAAGCAATGGTACGCACATCACAGAAAACAGGGTTACCATGTGCGATTATCCAAAACTATCGCTATGCGAATAATAAACAGGAATTGGTCCGTATCCGTGAGGAAGGCAGATTAGGACGGCTACAACACATTGTTGGCAGATACGCGTGTGATTATCGACGCTATCTTTCGTGGGGTGTGGACTGGCGTCACGATATGGATTTCAGCCTTCTTTTTGAAGCATCTGTGCATCACCTTGATATGCTCCGCTTCCTCTCTGGGGGCGATTGTGAAACCTTAGTCGGATTCGGTTGGAATCCAGAATGGTCAAGTTTCAAGCATTTTTCAAGCGGATACTATTTGATGCGGATGGATAACGGGGTTCACACCTCTTATGAAGGAAACAGTTCTGCAGCAGGTATCATCAATTGTTGGAATGGTGAACACTATCGCGCAGAATTTGAGCAAGGAGCAGTTGAAATCGCAGGTGGAAACCAGATGACGATCCATCGTGTTGGCGGTGAGAAAGAGGTTTATGAAGCTCCCGGTATTCCGTATTATGCACATCAACATCTGTTTGATGAGTTTCTAAATTGGCTTGAAGGTGGAGAACCATCAGATACGCGGATTGAAGACAATATCAAGAGTTTTGTTCTCGTTATCGCTGCAATGGAGACAACAGTTGATGGGCAACCTAAACACATCGCGGAATATTTGAGTGACCTGTCCCTTTAATCCTGAATTTCTTGTTTGAATTCTCATGACTATAGCACATAGGTTAGGTTGAACACCGTTAGAATTCTATAGTAAAACCAACAATTATTTATACAACAAGGTAGGTTAAGAAACCGAACCTACCAGGAAATGCACACATATTTTTAGGTTGGACTACAAAAACCCAAGTTGCCACTATGTAGCACAATCTGTATGAAGATTAATAAATAAATTAGGTAATAAGGATCGAAGGCTGGTGCGGTTAGGAAACCGCACCATAGGCGTCAATTTAAGCACATAATTACCAGATTGTTTCTTGTGGGAGGGTTTTCAAAGCCCGATTTTCTTCTGTCCGAGCGAGCTTTGCTCGCGACATCGGACGAAAGGTCGCGAGCAAAGCTCGCTCCTACAAGAAAAAATCTTGCATTTTCCTTAAATTGACGCCTATGGGTATGTCAGAATACGCGTTTGGTATTCTGAATTGGTTAGGAAACCGCACCTACCGAGTTTGTAATAAAATATAATTACCCAATCTAATAGTTAATTTTCATTTAGATTGTGCCTGTGAGGGCGCAAACTGACAGTTTACGCTACGATATTTTGCGAAAAATGAATTATTCTCTATTAAAATGGTCAATGCAGGTCTAAAATCTTATAGGTAGCAACTTAGGTTATAAAAGGAGAAAATATGGCAAAACACACATGTTTAATGATTGGTGGAGGTGGTATGGCAGCGAACTGGATCCGCATCTTCACAAACGATTTTAGTGATCGAATTGAAATCGTCGGTTTAGCTGACGTGAATACAGATGTTCTCAAGACGCAAGGAGATGCATTGGGCCTCAGCACCTCACAACGTTTCATAGACTTCAACGAGGCGTGCGCATCGGTCAAAGCAGATTTTTGCGGGATTGCCATCCCACCTAAATTCCATAATCCCGCTGCAATTGCTGCTATGGAAAACGGCATGCCGGTTATCTGCGAAAAACCGATCGCTGATACCTGGGGTGCCGCGAAAGCAATGGTACGAACAGCACAGAAAACCGGATTACCGTGTGCTATTATCCAGAACTATCGTTACGCGGATAATAAACAAGAATTGATTCGTATCCGTGATGAAGGTAGATTGGGAGGGCTCCAATACGTTGTCGGTAGATATGGATGTGACTTTCGTCGTTATACAGCGTGGGGAGAGTGGCGGCACAATATGGATTTCGGACTCCTCATTGAAGGTTCTGTTCATCACTTGGACATGCTTCGGTTTCTCTCTGGCGGCGATTGCGAAATCCTGATCGGGTTCGGCTGGAATCCGGAATGGTCAAGTTTTAAGCACTACTCCAGCGGTTTCTATCTCATGCGGATGGACAACGGTGTTCATTCCTCTTATGAAGGGAACAGTTCGGCAGCTGGCATGGAATACTGCTGGAACCACGAGTATTACCGAGCCGAATTTGAGCAAGGCACGGTCGAAATCGCAGGTGGAAACCAGATAGTTATTCATCGTGTTGGTAGTGAAATGGAAGTCTATGCAGCACCCCCAGTCCGCTATGAACATCATCACCATTTATTTGATGAGTTTCTAAATTGGCTTGAAGGTGGAGAACCTTCAGATACGCGGATTGAAGACAATATCAAAAGTTTTGTTCTTGTCATCGCTGCGATGGAAACAACAGTTGATGGGCAACCCAAGCAGATTGCAGATTATCTGAGTGATTTGGACCTGTAAAGTATGAGATTTCGCCTCACAAAGACTATGTATTGGGGGCTAATTTATGTTCGATCCAAACCCAGAAATACCAACTGTTCTTGAAGACATTCCAGAATCTGAGCAGCACGCGCTGCTTGAAAAGCTGGCACAATGGATCGTCCGCCGAAGTCTGACCGCGCCAGCTATCCTTTTTCTTGAGACCGGCAAACCGCTCAATTTTTTAGGGTCTCAATTGTTGATCGCTTTTAGTCCTTTTGTGCAGGCGTTTTTCAAGGGAGATCAATACCATAAAATCGCTCTTATCCTCGAAAAAGACGAAAACGTTGAATTACTTATACAACTTATTGAACAATCCGAAGGATGATACATGAAATGAAATAGGAGAAACTTGATGGCTGTTGAACTGAGAATGCTCCAAATGGATCAGACAATGACGAAGGGAAAAATCGGAAAATGGCTTGTGAAGGAAGGTGATACCGTGACAGAGGGACAACCGCTGTTAGAAATTGAAACGGATAAGGTTGTCCACGAACAGGAATCGCCTACTGACGGTATTATTGCACAAATACTCCCAGAAGAAGGGAGCGATGTGCCCGTTAATGCGCTGTTAGCGGTTATCGCTGCACCAGGGGAAGAGGTTGAACGGGTTGAAGCGGATAATGTGCCAGAACCACAGGAGTCCGATGAACCAGAGCAGGCTACTACTACCACATCTTCAGCACCAATTAAAACACAACCGACTACACCGACATCAAAAAACATTAAAGCATCACCTGCAGCCAAACAACTTGCCGAAAAACTCACTATTGATCTCACGCAAGTGAAAGCCTCTGGTCCTGGTGGTCGTATTCTTGAAAGCGATATACATCGCTACATTGAAATGAGAGGACCGACTTCAACTGAATCGACACGTCTCAAAGCCTCACCACTTGCACGCCGATTAGCGAAGGAATTTGGACTTGACCTCGCTTCAATTTCAGGTTCAGGTCCCGATGGCAGAATAGTACGTGATGACGTATTACAAGCCACCGATGAGATACCTGCACATGTATTCCGTACTGAAGCTGCTTCTGAAGTTATTGAACTTAGCGGTATCCGTAAGATTATTGCTGAACGTATGACAATGAGCGTTCAAACGAACGCCAGTGTAACACTTCATACGGAAGTTGATGCGACAACCCTCGTCGAATTGCGTGGAATGTTCAATGAAGAATTACAGAAAAGAGAAGTGAGTCTTACCTATACCGACCTGCTTGTGAAGATTGTTGCAAATACTTTACGAGAACATCGACTACTTAACGCTACTCTCACAGACGAAGGGATTCACCTGTTAGCAGATATTAACATCGGGGTTGCAGTAGCATTGGAAGAGGGGCTTGTTGTACCGGTTGTCCGCAATGCCGATCAGATCGGTTTAGCGGCTATCTCTGAGCAGGTAAAAACCTTAGCAGAAAAGGCTCGTAACAATCAACTTACACCCGGTGAAATGCAAGGCGGCACCTTTACCTTAACGAATCTTGGCAATTTTGGTGTTGATGCGTTTACGCCCATCATCAATCCACCTGAGTGTGCTATCCTTGGCGTAGGACGCATTGCTAAAAAGCCAGTCGTCTACAACGATGAAATCACGATTCGGAGCATGCTGGCGTTGAGCCTAACTTTTGACCATCGTGTTGTAGACGGTGCGCCTGCTGCACAGTTTCTTCAGACAGTGTCTCAATATATTCAAAATCCGTATCTATTGCTTGTATAGGAAAAAATATTTATGAAAAAATGGATCTGCTTACTCGTCTCATTATTTCTATTTACAGTTGGGTACGCCCAAGAAACAGATTTAGATGACTTGCTTGCCTCTGATGCCAATGCAGATGGTATAGTCAATATCCTTGATTTGACGTTCGTTGCCTCTCACTTTGGTGAAACGCCTACAGAAAATCAATATCCCAGTCCAGATGTAAACAGGGACGGAACTGTCGACATCCTTGATCTTACACTGGTTGCAAGTCACTTCGGGAAGTATTCCGGTATTCCGCTTAAATTAACCGATAAAACATTTGACAACGTTGTGACTAATGTAAAATTGCCTATCTTAGTCGAATTTAAGTCCGATAGCTGAATCTACTGTCTATTGATGGCACCGGTGGTGTCTGAAATTGCCTTAGAATATCGTGACGTTTTCGTCGTATCAAAATTAGATGTGAACGACAATCGAGAAAAAACAGCAGCGTATCATATCCGTGGAACACCGACATACATTTTATTCTATGAAGGAAACGTTGTAAAAACAATCATCGGTGCGATGCCGAAGGAGAGATTGGTACATCAGATTCTCGACGGGTTAGCTACGGTGATAGAACCACCACTCGCACAGGAGCAGACAGACGGCGAATAGTGCTGTCCATTGCCACACTTCCCGCGTGAGAGGTTGTAATAGATTTTTCCCATTTACCAGTTTTTGTGGACTTGCTTCTATTGTAGGAAATGAAAGTGCAGATTCTGTTGCATTAAGTAAATTGACAGCGAATCGCTCAAATAGGGTGTCTCCAACAAAGATGGAGTAAACCCCGATTTGGTCCGTTTCTGTGAATACTTCACTGTTTAATGCTATCCTCTTACCATCAGGTTTTTTCACCTGAATATTGGGGTTCTCCACGGTCGGTAAATCAATTTTCAAATGTTCTCCTGTCCGAAATATTTGCCTTGTCCTGTCTGTTTGAACTGTAAGTGACTTTATCGGCACATTTCCTGCCTTAAGCCACGCTAAACATCGATACATAAATATTGGCACATCTGGAATAGTAGTGAAAAAAGAAGAAATTCTTGGATTGAATGCATCAAATTCAAAAACCATGAATTGTCTATTTGCCTCAGTGCCAAGCCATACCAACGATCCTTTTTCGGATTCAATAAGCGAATTTCCCCAGATTGGCAATTCTCTACGCACAGATTCCTTCACTTGTAATCCCATAATAGACACGTCTTGCATAATCGGGTGGGTTTTGTCCTCTTTGATAACGGAAACAGGGGTTGTAACGATTTCAACAGAAGTCTCTGCCATAAGCGGTAATTCCCTTCGCGGGTTGATAAAGATTATGCTTTCTGTACCGGGAACATTCAATAAGTGCTGTGCCGATGAGATTCCACCATCAAAAATGACAATGTCCGCATCACCCGTACTGTGATATTCATCTGTTGACACTTTTTGTAGTTCAACATGATCGCCGTAACTTCTCAAAAGTTCTATCAATAGGGGTTGATCTCTGTCACTAACAAGCAGGATTTGGAATCGTTTTATTGGCGTAAGAATTGCCCAAGCTCTATCGTCTAACTCAAAGTCATCCGCTACATCAACAAGGTGGAGGCTAATTGCCACATTATCTAATCTTTCTGCATTGATAAAAAATAGAACAGATTTTACCTCTCCAGTAGGAATTACCAAAGTTTTTTCATCAATTGCCGCTCCACCTTCAAGTGCTAACGCAATGTTTATTTCTCTCTCTATCCCTGTCCAATTTTGGATACCTGCAAGAATCGTGTATTGATTGGCAATTCTTTCGATACTGAATTGCACAATACCGATATTTTCAGCCTTTCCTCCTATTGCGATTTTGCTAATAGGCACAGACGTAACCGGCAAAATTTCATACGAATCGCTAATAAAAAAGATTTGGTCCTGTGGCGAATCTGCATAACGCGTTGCGTGATCAAAAACAGAAGTCAACTCACCAGCTGCATGTGTTGGCGCGATATTTTGCACGGCATGTTGAAGTTTATCTTTATCTGTGGTAAATGCCTGTTGAATATAAGGTTTAGGGGCATGCGTTGCCATAATCATCATGCCGCCACTTGCCGAAACCTGATTGATGTGTTTTAGTACTTCCTGTTTAGCAAGTGCCAGTCGAGTTTCTCCCATCTCCTTTGACAGCATACTTGCTGAGTTGTCAACGATAAAGATTATTTTTCCATGGACTATGCCGGGAATTTGTAACGCTGGACGCGCTACGCTAACGATTATGACAAGTAAAAACAGGCTTTGTAAAATCGGTAGGAGTAGATTTCGCAAGCGTTGAAATGGGACGTTCGCTTTTTGATCCTCAGCGCTGGTGCGCCAAAGCATTATACTCGGTACGACGTAACGTTGACGGCGCAGCTTCAAAAAATGCAGCGCTATTACGATAGGGATTATTCCTAATAGGTAAAACGCAGCAGGGTTCAGAAAATTCATTTTTCAATGTTGGGAACAAAAGGGATAAGAAACATCATGAAGTTTAGTTTTTCATAATGTAATTAGGGTTTATGCTACTTTGGATGGATAACAAAACGTTGCATCTCTATATACCGCAATTCAGATTTTATGTTATATTACGGCATATAGAGACACTGTTATGGGTTAGGATTTGGAGGTGTCGTCTATGATTCTGCTGGAGGCGGTGGAGATTCCCCATTCTCTCTTTCGTTGAGATTTTTGATAACCTCCTCCGCATCCAATTTGCCTACTTCGCCATAGTTTTCCAGACGTTCACAAGCTTCACGCACTTTATCGTATTCGTCAAGTTCCAAATAGATGTTCGCCAAGTTCTTGTGCATCTCCCGGAAAACACCGGGCCAATTTCGTTCACCTTCCTTTTCAACAATGCGCGTTGCACTCTCTATTGCGGTCGCAACAACATTGTTAAGTTCAGCCTTTTCTGAAGCTGAAAAAGGGACGTTTTCCTGTTTTCGTTTCTCATTATAGGCACGCAAAGCACCCAAAGCCTTATCGCATTGGTTATAAGCTTTTTCAATGCTTAAAGCACCTTCAAAGATTTTTGATAAAAACCCAAATTTCATAAAAACATGTCTCGTTAGTATAAGGGTATCAGATTAAAAAGATGTTTTCAGTTGTCCCCAAGTAACTGCCAATTTGTTTTTGGCTTCTACAGCCAAGACACCGGCAACTCCCAATTCCATAGAAGCTTTAACCTCATCTTCAGTTAATGCTTTTGAATAGATGACAACTTCATCAATAATCGCATCTTCAATAGGATGGGTATTTGGACCTTCACCAGCACCAACGAAAATTTGTGCTTGTTTCCACTTCTGAAACACAATGTTTTCGTCTTTTGAGCCGATGAATTCGCCGTTAATGTATATTTTTCCATCTTTTCCATTAGCGACTAAAACATAGTGATACCATTCCTTCAATTCAAATGTGAATTCAGGAAGACTTTTGTCTTTGTGATGACCAGCATCCCAAAACGGTTTAAAACTTGGGTCCACCATCAAACGGAATACACAACATCCAGCATCTATTGTCTCAATTGAGATAATACCACTATGGCTTGAGCTATTATTCATGAAAAACCATGCTTCCATTGTAACCTCACCATTTTCACCGATAGGAACGACAAAATCGTTAGCAGGACTCAGTTGGACAACGCCGCCGTTTAGATGGATCGCTTTGCCAAATTGACCGTCAACGAGTTTACCGTTGCCAGTTAATTTTGCATCATTACCATTGCCAGAGTCGTCTTTGAATGTGTCTCCGTCAAGTTTATCAAAAGAGTAGTAAACTAAAATGTCTTCCTGTTCAACTGCGTAAGTGACGCTAACAGCGAATATTAACATCGCTGCAAGTCCTAACAAAAATAAATTTCTATACATGTTCTGTGCCTCCTTAATTTTTTAGTAAAACTATTGTATCAGATATGTAGAACGGTGTCAACAAGTTTATTTTAATGGGTGTGTAAATATTTTGGCACAAAGGTTCAAATTGCGGAGAACATGTAACGTTTTATGCTGTAGGGCGGGTCCCCGGAGACCCGCCCGGACAATCCTACTATATTACCCATAAGTATTGTCTAATCATTCTATAAAGTTCATTTGTTGGTTACTCTGCTGACAAACTTTGGACACTCGTTCTGTTTTAACATTTTAGGAAATAATATAGAAGGCTATTTGCTGTTCAACAAACTTGTTGACAAATCAGCATAAAATTTATACAATAATCTAATAGCAACTTATGGTGGATTAAATTTCCTTACCTGAATCTTGATTATAGAGATGGAGGCGAATATGGCAAACGCAGATTATAAAATAGGCGTTGTAGGTGTCGGAAGGATGGGGGCAAACATCGCCCGCCACCTTAATGACGAAGGGTTTAAAGTGGTTGTTGTATCCGATGTGGCAAGTGAACGAGCGCAGGAATTGGCTACAGAACTTGGGGCAACGGCTGCAGACAAATTAGCACAAGTTACCGAACTTGCAGATTACATCATTACTGTCGTAACAGATGATGATGCAATGCGGCAGATTTATTCCGATGATGCTGATGATAGTCTGCTCAAAGGAGCATCAGGGAAAGTTTTTATCAACTGTGCTACGATTAGCCCACAAGTTCATGTAGATATCGAGAGTCTTGCGGAAAAACACGGTGCAGAAAGTCTTGAGGGATGTATGGCGAGCAGCATTACACAAGCGCGCGAAGGCACACTTTATTTAATGTGTGGTGGAAAAAAAGAGACTTTTGATAAAGCGCGCGCTATTCTGGATTCAATGAGTGTTTCTCTCCGTTATATCGGTGAAGCAGGCAAAGCTGCGCAAGTAAAAGCATTGGTCAATATGGTAATGAACATTAACACTGCGGGACTCGCGGAGGGACTTGGATTAGGTGCTGCGCTCGGTTTGGATTTGGAAATGTTGCAGGAAGTTTTCTCACAAACTGGCGCAAACTCTCGCGTTTTAGAGACAGACGGCGAAGACATGCAGATACGCGATCATGAATGTTATTTTTCAGCTGCCCATGCCTCAAAAGATTCGGGTATCGCGCTTGACCTTGCTAACGCTGCAGGCATTGCACTTCCACTGGCGCAAGCTACGAAAGATCAGTATGATCGGATGATTGAAATGGGATTGGGTGATTTAGATAAGTCTGGTGTTGCTGAATTGACGTTCCCTGGGCGTGGAAAGAGCGAATAATAACGAAAGCATAATGAGGTGCTAACGTGATTCCATGCAGTGAGTTGCGTTTGAAACTGACTAATGCCGAAAACTACAAAAGAAGCAATACTGCGAGGAGTAATCCTTGCAGGAGGATTAGGCACCCGCTTACACCCACTTACGAAGGTTACCAGCAAACACCTGCTGCCTGTTGGCAATGAACCGATGATTTTTCACGGTGTCAGGCAACTCACAGAAGCAGGAATCACTGATATTCTTATCGTTACAAATCCGAGTTACGTAGGGGATTTTGTAAACGCGTTAGGAAGTGGAAAAGATTTCGGTTGTGAATTCACTTATCGGGTGCAGGAGGAGGCGAAGGGTATTGCAAATGCACTCGCCTTAGCTGAAGGGTTCACTGCGGGAGGTAGAATAGCCGTCTTATTGGGAGACAATATTTTTGAGTTGTCAATTCAACAAGCCGTTTCTGATTTCCACGCGCAACAAACAGGAGCTCGCGTTCTACTCAAAAAAGTTGATGATCCTGAACGTTACGGAGTAGCTACCTTGAACGGAAACCAAGTTATGGCGATTGAAGAGAAACCGAAGCACCCCAAAAGTAATTATGCGGTAGTAGGTATCTATTTTTACGATTCATCCGTATTTGAGATTATCCGCACGATTGAACCTTCACCACGCGGGGAATACGAAATTACTACGGTTAACAATGTCTATATTGAACGAGGACAACTTGAACATAGTTTTTTACAAGGAGAATGGGTTGATGCAGGAACATTTGATTCCTTGACCAAAGCACATCAAATTCTTTTGAATCGGAAGGAGTAGCATTGAACGCTACACAAAAACCATATCTATCAATTGTTGTTCCGGTGTACAACGAGGAGGAGAATGTCCGACCACTGTATGAAAAGATTCGGGCGGTATGTGAGTCAATTGGCGAATCTTTTGAAGTCCTGTTTGTTGATGATGGTAGCCAAGATAAGACCTTTGAAGTGCTTTCGGAATTGCGTGAACAGGAACCGCATTTAGCAGTCATCCGATTTCAACAGAATGCTGGTCAGACAGCTGCGATGGCAGCGGGTTTTGAATTCGCCCGAGGTGAACGTATTATCAGCATGGATGGTGATCTACAAAATGACCCAACCGATATTCCGCAATTGCTTGAGAAACTTGACGAGGATTATGATTTGGTGTGTGGATGGCGGAGAGATCGGCAGGACAAATTCTGGACAAGACGAGTTCCCTCTGTCGTTGCCAACTGGATAATTAGTAAGGTAACGGGTGTTGCAATTCATGATAACGGTTGTTCGCTCAAAGCATATCGATCTGAGGTCATCAAACAGGTTCCGCTTTATGGAGAGATGCATCGGTTCATTCCAGCCATGTCCACGGTCGCAGGGGCGCGCATCACAGAAATTGTCGTCAAACATCATCCGCGTCGTTTTGGTACAAGTAAATACGGTCTTGGTAGGGTTTGGCGCGTTATCCTGGATATTTTAGCGTTTAAGTTGATTCTCTCAATTTTCGCGCATCGGTCTAATTTAAACGGTTCTCCTCTTACACAACAATCCTATGATAACCAAATTAACCCAAAATTTCATGTTTATCGAATCGCTGCATTCCTAAGTCTACCTTTCTTCATTATCGGATTTCTTCTTATTAATGTTGCCATGATTGCTGCCCTTAGTTGCATTGGAATGGGAGTATCGCTGATGGGAATTAGTTTAATAACAAGTTGGTCAATTGCTAAAGCACAGCAGGAAGCTGCTGATTTAAGCCCACTCGCTCCGTTTTTTATCTATCGTTGTGCGAGACGTCCCATTCGGTATTTTGGTCCCTTCGGTGCTTTGTTGTTCGCATTGGGTGGTATTTTGACAATAGGATTTCCCAATGCAAGTCCTATTTTGATAAATACCGGAATTTTGATTTTCTGCTGTGGACTATTTGGTGAAGCTATAGTTTTTGCAAATGCAAAGCGAGTTAAGGATTATACAGTTGAAATAGTTTTGAATGCAAGGGAAGAGGTAACGTTTTGAGAACGTTTTTTGAAAAGTGGCGAACCGAATTTCCGGTTACCGAATCATACATTTATATGAACCATGCGGGCGTTGCGCCGTTGTCGCGTCGTGTAAGAGACGCTATGGTAAGTTTTGTGGAAGATGCTACTGTGAACGGTGCTGTAAATGTAGATTCATGGACGGAAACGGTTGAGGTGTGTCGCTCGGTTGCAGCACAATTAATCAATGCCGATACCACAGAAATAGCATTTATGAAAAACACTACGCAAGGGATACTCATTGCGGCAAATGGCGTTGATTGGCAAGAAGGCGATAACGTTGTCACAACAGCGGTTGAATTTCCTGCGAATGTCTATCCGTGGTGGCGTTTGAAGGAACGCTACGGAGTTGAGACACGCATGGTACCTGAACGGGACGGCCGCATTCATCTTGAAGATATTGTTGATGCAATTGACAAACGCACACGAGTCGTAACAATTAGCCATGTAGAATTCGCTTCTGGCTTTCGAAATGACATTAAAGCGATTGGCGAGATATGTCAAGAACGCGAAATCTGGTTTGTCGTAGATGCAATTCAGAGTCTTGGTGCAATTGAAGTGGATGTGAAATCAAGCCATGTTGATATACTCGCAGCGGATGGACACAAATGGTTGCTGGCACCAGAGGGCGCTGCGATCTTCTACTGTGCAAATGATAAACGGGAACGACTTATCAACACGAATATTGGATGGGCGAGTGTTGTGAACCCGCGTGATTTTCTCAATTATGACCTCACACAGAAACCTGATGCAACCCGATTTGAAGAAGGTTCCTATAATACCGCCGGTTTATATGGACTGAAGGCAGCGATTGATCTATTACTTGAAATCGGTATTTTAAACATTGAGAACTATATTTTAGAACTTACAGCAGGCTTAATGAAGGGATTGGACTCCAAAGGGTATCGTGTCATCACACCTAAGTCGGATTCTGAACGGGCAGGGATCGTGGTTTTTGAAAGCGATCAACACACACCTGCTGAACTCTATGCAATGCTGAATGAAAGGAACATAATTACTGCCGAACGTGGGAGTGGCGTTAGAGTCTCACCGCATTTCTATAATACAGAATCAGAAATTGCAAATTTGCTTGAAGCGCTACCGTAAACATTAGAAACAATACTTTTCCCAGGACTTTCGATTGGTAATAAAAATTGATGATATACAGAGATAAGAGACCTCAAATTCGTGATGTAAAATATTGGTACTGGCTTGTTTTAGCATTTCTTGTTATTTCTGTTGGTTGCGCGTTCGCCGGAGGCAAGCAGAAGACTAACCGCATCCGGTTTACTATTCAAAATACGCTTGCAATTGATAGGGAAAACGTTCCAATTGTGATGACTTTGGACCAGCTACGAAAGATCAGCCCAGATTTTTCCCTTAAAGCGTTTTCTGTTGTTACTGGTAAAGCGCCACGGGAGGCAATGATTCCGGCACAAGCGGATGATTTAAACTATGACGGTGAACGTGATCAATTAGTGTTTCTTTTGGATATTGAGCGGGAGGCGACAAAAGAGATATCAATCCTTTACGATCCAAATGTCAAAGTAACGTTTACGCTTGATATGAAAAAACAGACGCGTGCAGGTATTTTCCCTGAACTGAATGCTGTGGCGGCGATGGAATCCGACTTAATTGCCTATCTGTTGAAACCGAACGGTGCTGTAGTTGCTTATGGCAAAAAACGGGAAGAGCTTTTCAGTGTTAATGAGATATTTTTGGTGGAATTAGAGGATAACATTCCGATTACACCAGAATTTAGACTCCATTTTGAAAGGAGCAAGGTTTCACTGCCCCAAAATCCGCAGGCGTTAAAAATAGAAGTTGAAAAACCTGAACAAAGGTGGGTAATTCATGACCTTGAGAATCAGGAGGATTACTTTGTTCGAAAATCTGAAGGCGAACTTGATTTCTATAAATCAGTCGGATTGTCCCTAAATGCCCTTCTCGACCCAGAAAATACGATCATGGTTGCTTTAACGTCTCAGGAGGGGTTAATCGGATGTGGTGGATTTGCTCTGTGGCATAAAGCAAAAAAGGAATTAATTGCCCTACCAAATGAAGGGGACTACGTTCGGATTCTCGCCGATGGCGGTATGCGTTCGGCCGTTCAACGAATACTTCCGAGGTGGAACATTAACGGGCAAACATATCAACTTACGTCAACAACTTTTATTTACGGCGGAAACCCGTGGATTGAGCACTATATTCAATTAGATAGAGAATTGCCTGAGGATTACGCTATTGTCGTAGGTATTCACAAACTGACTGACTCATCAAGGGCCGATGAAAAACACGGTGACGAACACGGTTTGTTATGGAGTTGGGGAACAGACCCTAATGGCACATATCCTCTCGGCATAGCATTAATTTATCCAACAACACAAGCGGGTAGTTTGATCGAAACAGACGCATCTCGTTTGTCTATTGTCCTAAATCCTGATGATGAAGGACAGATCAATTATCGGACATTGGCTATATGGGAAGGCGGCATTAATGGGATAGAAACCCAATCAGAATTTTTGCAACATCTCCAAATCATGACAACAGCGATGGAAAATTTACCAATAATCAATTTTTTACCGTTAGAGGAAGGGAAAAAGTAGGACTTTTACTCGAAGATTATGCTTATCAAAGAGGATTGTCTACGGCTTATCGCATCTCATCGAACAGACGAAATCGTTATCACCACGATGGGAATGAGTGTGCCGTGGGCAAAAATATCAACACATCCACTGGACTACGCTTCTGTTGGAAGTGCTATGGGACACGCTGCAGATTTTGCCCTCGGCATTGCACTGGCAAAACCCGACCAAAAGGTTGTTGTGCTTAATGGCGATGGGAGTATGTTGATGTGTTTGGGAACACTCGCAACGATTACAGGTTTGCAAAAACCGCCTGTAAACTATCTCCTTTTTATTTGCGATAACGAGACGTATGAGGTAACAGGTAATCAACCTGTTCCACGAAACGCTAACTTTAGTTGGGCAACAATTGCGAAGGGGACAGGTTTTGAGCAGGTTTATGAATTTGATGATAGGGATGGACTTGAAACCCATCTACCAAAAATTTGGAATCAAGAGGGTCCAATTTTTGTGAGTCTAAAGATAGCGACAGCTCATGAACCGCCCCCTGACAGGTGGGGTGGTTTTCCATACCCATATTTGCAGGAGTCGCTTTCAACGTCAACACATAAGCTGCGAAAGACACTTGAGGAACAGTAGAAGCAGCTCTCTTTAAGGAGTTTCATTATGGCACAAAAATTGGAGACCCGTAGAATGGGACGCACTGAGATGCGTCCGAATGCCTTAGCGCTCGGTGCGGCATGGTTATGTCATAAACCGGATGTTGAAGTCATAGGTGCAATTCGTCGTGCAATTGAACTTGGTATCAACTATATTGACACCTATCCGGGGCACGCTGAACATCTCTGGGGAGAAGCGCTTTCTGGCGGTCTCAGAGAAAAGGTCTATCTACAAGCCAAAGTTGGCACGCATCCTGAGCGCCGGAAAGATTTTTCAGCGGACGGAACAAGGTGGAGTGTTACCAATAGCCTCAAAGATCTCCGCACGGATTATTTAGATGCTGTGTTAATCCACGACCCTGAGAACATGGAGAGTGTCTTAGATAAAGGGCGCGCTTTGGATACACTTTTGGAGATGAAAGATGAAGGCTTAATTCGACATATCGGTGCGGGGGTGCGCTCTCACGATTTTCACAAACAACTGATCGAAACAGGGCATATTGATATTATACTTACTTTCCTTGATTATACGCTGTTATCGCAATCTGTCGCACAGACGACTTTGCCTTTAGCGCGCGAACACGATGTCGGCATTATCCTTGCAAGTCCTTTGGGAATGGGAAGCCTCACTGGTGCAGAGCCGAATGTTGAAGATGAACGTAGGCGTAATCCTGATGCTGAACCCAAAGCTTATGCGATGTGGAAATGGTGTCAAGATCACGATGTTAATATCCGACACTTGGCGATGCAGTTTTGCCTCGCTGCGCCTATAGATGGTGTTGTGATGTTCGGCCCAGCGGACAAAGCACAGGTGGAAGATGGGTATGAAGCTGCTACCGCTGACATATCCGAAGAAATTTGGGAAGCGTTTGAAGCAGAATTTGGAATCAAACGCAGGATGTAGTTAATTTTTGAATTCCAGATTACACAGATTAACGCGGATACAAGGAAAAGTCTCACAGCTAAGTTGTGAACTTCATACTTTTTGTGCTACCATGCTCGCAAGAATACCCAGAATTTTGTCACATCGTTCAAGCATGTAGGTAGACATATCAATGTGGAGTCGCTTCCCTTCCAATCGGAGAAGATACCTATGGACTGGAACGTTTCAAGTTGAAACGTTTCTCTTACCGTTTCTAATGTAAAGTTGCTATACACCATTGTGATAGAATCCTCTATCTGTTAAATTCTTCGCGAGATTCTTTACTGCTTTACGCCTGCCGCCAATTCTGATGCAAACTGCTTCACATCAGCAAGCAGCCTTGCTTCGTCATCCATATTCTTTTCAGCGACATTGATAATAGCACTCGCGACAATCACACCATCGGCAAGTTGCGCGACTTGTGTTGCTTGCTCAGGGGTTGATATACCGAAACCGACACAAATCGCTTTGTCTGTGTGCTTGCGTAGTTCTGCAATCATCGGTGCAACCTCATCCGATAGAGTTCCCCTTGCCCCAGTTACACCCGTTACCGAGACGCAATAGATAAATCCTGTGCTGACCGATGCAATGCTTTGCATGCGTTCTGGTGGACTGGTCGGTGCAACGAGAAAAATAGTCGCCAGATTATATTGTGTAGCAACTCTAATAAGTGAATCCGCCTGCTCAGGCGGCAGATCCGGAATGATAACACCGTCAATACCAACAGCGTGCGCAGCCTCGCAAAACGACTCTTCGCCCATCCGAAAGATCGGGTTATAGTAACTCATCAAAGCGATCGGGATATCTGTCTGTTGTCGGAGCGTTTTCACAATCTCAAGAATTTGTTGGAGCGAGATACGATGTTTGAGGGCGCGTTCACTGGCACGTTGGATAGTCGGCCCGTCTGCTATCGGGTCCGAGAAGGGGACGCCGAGTTCTATGAGGTCAGCGCCAGCTTCTTCAAGAGTAAGAAAAAGTTTGAGGGTTAGTTCTGGGTTTGGGTCTCCAGCGCAGACATACGGCATAAATGCGCTTTTACCTTGCTGTCGGAGTTCCTGAAATTTTTTGTCAATTCGATTCATAGATATAATTGCGTTTCAGCTTTCTGTTAACTTAGTTTTCTGAATTATACTCTTTCTGAATTGAATTGTCAAGCGGAGTTTGGCAAATTACAAGGATTTAGCCTGCCGCTACGAATGCTTCTTGGGCCTTGAGAGGTAGTTCAACGAAAATGAAATAAGATTCGGGATACAAGTAGTCTTCCTGCGATTCGTCAATGACTCGTAGGTATCCTTCTTTAGCTGCTTCTTCGTCAGGTAAAATTTGGTAAAACTTTCGCTTTTCTAAGTCTTCACAACCGTTGTTTTCAATACAAAGCACAAAGTGGGTTTTTAATAGTTTTTTTTTCATAGTTTTTAGTCCAAGAATCGTTTGATTTTCATCTTTTTTCTTCCAATTCCATGGGCTTCATACCAATGAATCTCTGCTCTACGAACATTATCATTAACCAGACGAACATAAGCAATCCCCTTAAGCTTCCGCCATTTTCCATGACCATATTGTTTACGAAGCCTCTGCAGCTCACGGATTTGCCTGCCGATAGCAATGATTTCAATATTCTCTATTGTGCCAATGATTTCAAAGGACATTGGTTATTAGAAGTGCTTTCTTATGAGGTTCAATGTACATGTCCTTGCTGTCGAAGTTCCTGAAATTTTTTGTCAATTCGATTCATAGATATAATTGCTTTTCAGTATTCTGTTTATAGACTTTCTCAATTATACTCTGTCCGAATTAAATTGTCAAGAAGAGTTTTGGACAGGAAATGCAACTCCCTTGAAATTAACAATAATATCTGATATAATCATATCAAGTACTTGCCAAAGATTATAGAAAAGCAATCATCGGAATAGAAAACTCAGGAGACAATACCATGAATCGCTTTGAATCAAAACAACGTTCACTGAATGCCTGCCTGATTGCCGGGATTATCCATCTCTGCCTTGCCATATTTTTAACATTTTTCTATTACACCCGAGCTGCAAATGACTCTGAAGATGTTGTTGATGTGGAATTCGTAAATATGAAGGATCCCGCAATACAGAAACGCCGACTAAAACGATCTCCTCCTAAGCAGCTGCGTAAGCCAAAACAGACAAAATCATTGACCGCAGGACGCCCGAAACATGTAGCCTTAACTGCTTCTCCCAATTTAATTGATGAAACCGTTCGGCCTTCTGAGAAAATCCTTATGCATAGTGCTACAGAATCAGTATCAAAAACTGCGACAAACCTGTCTGAACTCACAACACAGACAAAACAGTTGAATAGTCGAACAGCCGAGCTGCCGAAAAATGTAGCCAGTCCCTTCGAAATTACCGCTGGTGCGGGGAAAGAAAGTTTACGGCAACGGGTCAAAGGCGAAGGCGAAAGCGGATTTAACCGCCTTGAATCAACGGGAACTGCCGAAATTGGGACTATCGGTGAGGGAATTGGACACGGTGGAGATGGTGAAAGTGGAAAAGGAATGGGCAACAAGGATGCTTCTAACCCGTTTGCAGAAGCACTTGAGCAGATTGCTGACCATATTATCGGTACTCGGACACTTGATAAAGTCAACGTAGTCTTTGTGCTTGATACGAGTGCAAGCATGAGTGATAATATCCAACAGGTTGCTGAAAACCTATACAGTATGACTGATGCGTTTGACCTTGTCAATCTGGAATATCATTTGGGCATGTCGGAATTTAGCGTTCGGGAAGATGGACAAGAGCTGAAAACGCGAGCGCTTTTACCGGATGTGGGTGTCCTTCGGCGCCGTATGCAAATAGCAAAGTTGAGTGGAGATGAAAATGCGCTTGACGCGCTTTTAGACACGTTGAACTATATGGATTTTCACCCAGATGCTGACAAACACTTAATTCTCGTTACAGATGAAGTGGCAACGACAAGTTTTAGAGAAAAGGGCGCTCCTGAAACGATGCGAGCGAAAGTAATTGATCAGTCTCAAATAGAGGAGATTCACGTTAACGTCCTCGGAGTCCCTGAACCTTTTCAACAGAAATTAGCTACGACTACGGGCGGCGTATGGCAAGAAATTCCCGGAAGTGCCTATAACCCGACTGCTCTCCCTGCTAACCGTGCAGGAAACCAAAAGTTTCTCAAAGTATTCCGAGATATTGCAACTGATATTCGGAAGAGCGGTATCAAAATGTACTTTAGCCTTGAGTTGAAGTTTGATATACCTATTGAAGATGGTGAAGTTCCAATAAATAAATTAGAACAAATATTCAAGGAAAACAGCATTTCGTTGAAAAATTACGCTTTTCACTCCGAGGATGCAACGGTTTTAGAAAAGCAACAAAAAGATTTGTGGGTAATTACCGACCAAAAGAACGAGCAAATCTATGCCATTCACAGAATTGAAAATAGATTAAACGTTTATGCGGGTATCTATCCAAAAAACTGGGACTTAGGCGAGAATCTCACTGCGCGGCCCCAGCAACTCGGCAAAAGATGGACGCTAACGCATTCTCGGAATAACCAAATATACACATTTCTGAAAGATAAAAACCGCCTTAATGTTTACACTGGAGGACAACCAGGGACGGCTTCCAATAATTCTGAGGAACCAGTTGTAGATATTATGGTGATGTTAGACTATAGCAGAAGTATGGGTGGAAAGTCGCAAGCGACCATGCTTGGATTAAGCACGTTAATTGGGCGACTATCAATTTTACCGATTAAATACCGAATTGGACTCATCCGTTTTGCTGAAGCAAAAGATGCTATTAAGGCTGTTGATGGGACTGTCGTGTCCCAAATGCCGCTCAATGAAGTTTTGATAGAAAGTCTTATGGAAGCCCCATTTGGTGGAGATGAACATCTGATTGACGCTATTATTGAAGGATTACCAGAGGTAAAATTTAGTCCTTACGCAAGACGATTCATGCTTGTTTTGACTGATGAACCGACTACAGGAAAATATCCTGCGGAGCAAGCACTGGCGTTATGTCAATCGTTAGGCATTACTGTCTATGTGGTAGGTTATCCAGACCCAGACGATTTCCAAACCACCCTGGCTAAACAAACCGGAGGAATCTTTTTTCCTATGCCAAAACACTTAGAGAAGGCGTATCCTAACCAATAACTTGACAAAAGAGGTAATTTATAATGACATCAACAAGCACGCAACAACATCGGGAGATTGCAGCAGAAGAGGGCCCCGTGTCGGTTGCCATAGTTACAGTAAGTGATTCACGCACACCAGAAACAGACACAAATGCTGCGTTTCTACGCGAACAACTTGAGGCAGAAGGAAACAGCGTAATTGCCTATCAGATTATAAAAGACGAACCTGACCAAGTTTCTGATCTATTAGATAAGATGGCAGGAACCGATGCACAGATCATTTTATTCAACGGTGGTACTGGAATCGCACCGCGAGATACTACTTTTGACGTGCTTAATCGCAAATTAGAAAAGACGTTACCGGGGTTTGGCGAACTCTTTCGGATGTTTAGTTACGATCAAGTTGGTGCTGCTGCAATGCTATCACGCGCGACAGCGGGAGTCTATCGCGGAAAGGTGGTTATCTCTACACCGGGCTCAAATGCTGCTGTGCGGTTAGCATGGGAAAAACTCATCGGACCAGAACTGCAACATTTGGCATGGGAAGTTGGTCGTTGATTCACTGAATACGCCCCTCTTTCTTATCGGCGCGCTTTATTTGTCTGAACCCAGATTTTCGAATTTCCAAGTTTGTGTTAGTCCATTTGTGCGTAAGTCCTGATAATTATAGGAACAACTCATGCAAATAGGTTTGATGGAGGGAACAATTCGACGGGGAACGTTAACAGAGACGCTTGATGCTGTGGCAGCGCACGGTATCCGCTACTTACAATACCATGTTTCTGCTGGTACACCATCACTTGCAGACATTCGTAAGGAGTTGGCGGCTCGAAAAATTATGATCTCAGCGCTTTCTGGCACTTACAATATGATTGACCCTGATGTTGAGAAACGTCACGCTGGATTGCGTATGTTACGTTTTGTTGCTGAGCAGTGTGAAACCCTTAACGCATCTGTAATAACCCTCTGCACGGGTTCTCGCGATCCACATAGTATGTGGCGTGCTCATCCTGATAATAATACAGCGTCTGCATGGAAAGACCTTGTTGAATCTATGGAAAAGACGTTAGTGGTTGCTGAGGAATACAAGGTGATTTTGGCTTTTGAACCGGAAGTGTCAAACGTAATTGACTCAGCACAAAAAGCGCGCCGTTTGCTTGATGAGATGCAATCCCCTTACCTAAAGGTATGTATGGACGGAGCGAATATCTTCCACAAAGGTGAGTTGCCAAAGATGCGTGAAATTCTTGACGAGGCGTTTGCGTTGCTTGGTGATGATATTGCCCTTGCACACGCGAAGGATTTAGATAGGGATGGACACGCTGGGCATCTCGCTGCAGGCACAGGATTGTTGGATTACGATCAATATCTCGGTTTGCTGAAGGCTTGTGGCTATGAGGGGGCGGTAGTACTGCATGGACTTTCGGAAGAGCAGGTGCCTTATTGTGTGAAATTTTTGCAAGAGAAGATCAATGCACTATAGGATTTCAAACCATTTTCAGATATGTGTTCTGCTAATCGTGCAAGTACTGGAGACCTATAAAACAAACTCCATTTTACGTCTTCGCGACATTGCCTCTCTGTTTATTCGGTTTACTTCATATTTGCTGATTCCCTCCCTTTCAGTTCATGCCGTTTTCTTGATTAGGTATTTCCCCGACTCGAGGCGGTCACGTGCAAATTCATAATATGCTGGCACAATTTCAAACCCTATGTAGTGCCGATCCTTCATTTTGCTGACAACAGCAACTTGCCCAGAACCTAAAAACGGATCTAAAACAACATCACCTTTTTGGCTTGAATAATCAAGGATTTTTTCAATGATTTCAGCTGGTAATTTTGTTGGTGTTTTTATGGCACCTTGCCAATATTCTCTCTTGATTTCCCAGACATCTTCCTTGTCTTTGTAGTGTGCAGATCCACCGTTTTCTGTCTTTGCTTCTTTATCAAAACGGCAATATGGGTAAAATTGGCGTTTTTTGTCATTTTTACATAAGAAAAGGCAGTGATAATGAGATGTCACATACTTACGTTTGGTAACAACCCCAAATTGATATTTCCAAATCAGATGATTAACCGTAGTCAGTTTGCATTCATCAATTGCTATCAAAATATCTTTTAGGTAATTCCAACCCGAAAAGATATACATGCTGCCAGAATCTTTTAAAACTCTTGTTGCTTCCGACAACCATTGAAGCGTAAAGGCGAGATAGTCACTCCCCTCAATTTCATTGTAACCTTTCAGAACGCGGCTTCCTTCGCGGTTGTAGTTGTGCCGAGTTGCTTTGAAATCAATAGCAAAGGGCGGATCCGTTATGACAAGATCAACACATTCAGATGACATTTCAGACATCAATTCAATGCAGTCACCTTGTTTGATGGTATCAATATATTCTGAATGTTTCATTTTGATTCAAAATTGTTTGTCGCTATCCAATAGAATGGTGACGGGACCGTCATTTATGAGTTGCACGTCCATCATGGCTTGGAAGGTGCCGCCTTGTGTTGGAATATTCAGTTGCTTTAAGGCTGTGATAAACTGCTCATAAAGTGCGTTTGCGACTTCAGGACGTGCTGCATCAATAAAACTTGGACGTCGTCCTTTGCGGCAATCTCCGTAGAGGGTGAATTGTGATACAACGAGGGCTTCGCCTCCGATGTCAAGTAGCGAACAGTTCATTTTGCCATCCGCGTCTTCAAAGATACGCAAATTGGCAACCTTGTTAGCGATATATTCCAATTCTGTTTCAGTATCGTTGTGTGCAATACCAAGAAATACAAGCAATCCCGCTTCTATTTCAGAAACGAGTTCACCGTCAACTCGGACGCTTGCTGATTGGACGCGTTGGATTACTGCTCTCATTTATAATCTTATTTTACATCACTGCTGGGCACAGAACCTCGCCTTACAGCGAATTAGATGTTTGGATTGCTACACTCAGGAAGAACTTAAAAAAGCAATTTATTGTCTTCCATTTCTTGTGCTTTTTCGCCACCTAAAGTTAGACTGAACTGAAATCCAGGCAGGTTGTTAATTCCAATTTGGAATGCTAATGTGTTGGAAACTTCATACCGGAATGCGAGTCCAAGTACACTGGAAAAGTTGACTCCTACATG
The DNA here is from genome assembly GCA_022825825.1 of Candidatus Poribacteria bacterium. Classification (GTDB taxonomy): domain Bacteria; phylum Poribacteria; class WGA-4E; order WGA-4E; family WGA-3G; genus MSPOR6. Next base: position 71,684 of record JAJDWA010000071.1, on the reverse strand, counting down.
CTGGAGTTCACGCGAGAAATCAGCTGCGAACCACATGCTATCTGAAATGGCAACTTCACCACCAACCTGCCAATTGAGTGTAAAAAAATCAGTCGTTCTGAGTGATTTTGAAGATAGGAAGATGCCGGCACCCGCGTGAACTTTAAAACTCTTACCAAATTTTTGTGTGCCAACAAAATAGGTGTTGATACCAACAAAAGGAAAACCATCAATAGGACTGTTATCAAGGAAATCGTTATTAGAATTGAGTCGGTCATCTGCGGTGAACCCGGAATAGAAATCGCTTCCGACTGAAATACTTGGAAACCCATCATTTTTTTCAGGTTTGATGTTATATTTGAGTCCGATAAGTCCTTCATAGAACGGTTGGTCGTAAACTCGTTTTGAGTTGAGCTCTGGGTCTCCAGTGTTGTAGAAATCGTGAACGACTTTGTGGACACCGCCTGTTGAGAGGGTAGCCCCTAACTGCAAATCGAGGTGATCGCTTAAGCCGTAAGTAAACCTGACGGGTATGACGAATGTTTCAATTTCGAGTGTGACACGGTGGGATTCTTCAAATCCACCGATGACGACATTCTGGCTGTGTTCAGGAAGTAATTCCTTTTTGGCATGTTGGAACAAACCGAAGGATGTGACAGAACCGCCTTTACCTATCGGTTCAGCAGTTTGAACAGTTACAAGTTGTGAAATGGATGGCGTTTGTGCGAAACTCGGAAAGTTAATTCCGAAGACAACTAAAATGATTCCAATAGTGATTCGGTTTTTAAAGTGCATAATTTTTCCTTTTGGTTCTTGTTTAATGAAAGTGTTATTGTAGAGGCATTGCTTCAGCCAACTCGCTTTCGTCCCGCTTTCCATCGGGTCCAGGCGTATCGTCAAATGCGGTGATGAAGTAATCTCTAAAAAATGCTTGCTGATCAATTACGACTGGGTCTTCGCCAGGAATGATCAAACCTGTATCTCTTCGCCCAGCTTTCTGGCGCGGCAGTAAATTTCCGTCTGCATCTTTTGTATAGATTTGGTATCCTGCAAGGTCCCTCTCGGTATTAGCATCCCAAGAGATTTGGACATCGTACTTTAAGTTAAAAAACGATCGACGTGCGTAAATAACCGTAACATTTTGGGGTGGGGCGGGTGGCAAATGTGGAGAGGTAGCACTAATAGTCGTAATGGCTTCTACGCCAAACTCGTCAACAGCCGCAACACGATAAACTTTGGCTTCTCCATCTTTCTGAAAAACGACGTCAAAGTAATAGAGTTGATCTCGCTTTACCTCTTCAACACGTCTAAAAGCAAGTTGTTTGGCTGTGCCATCATCTTTTGCTATGTAAACGCGAAAAAGAGAAAAATCGTGTGGGAAATCATAGTTTTCCCAGAATAGTTTGACGGTGAGGTCTGTTTGGGCACCAATTGTAACAACAGGAGCAGGCGGAGGAACACTTGGTATGCCAGTAACTGTTTGCCAGACGCGGACAGGGTCTTCTGTAACACTTGGCGGGTTATCTGGGTCTGGGGTTTCAACATCGTTTATATCAATGTATGAGATGCGGTATTCGTAAGCGAGAGGTCTACCTTGTGCATCTCGGCGATCATTTTCGATATTTTGGGTATCTACAAACTCACTTGCTGGCGCGTCGACCGTTCCAACTAATTCAAAAGGTTCCTCTGAATTGGCTGTTGAACGCCGATAGATTCGGTAAGTTTTGATACCTTCTTGTCCAGCATCTGTCCATGTTACACGGACTTGTTGGTCCCCCGGGTAAAGCGTGAGTCCTTTCGGAGACCCGGCTGTACGCAAATTTTCTGAGTCGAGTGGGTTTGCGAAATCCTCGCTGTTAGTACATCCTGCAAATAGTATAATTGTTAGAAACAGTGGCAAACAGAGCGTTGATGCTGTTCCTAACAAAAAACGGCGTGATTGCGTTCTAAAAAAACTGTGAAATGAATACATCTATTTTCTCCCCGAAAATGACTATCTATCTCATATTACCGAATATGGCGTATACGACATGCCTATTGGACAATAAGATAAGATGTTTTAGAAACGGTGTATAAATTGTAGGCTTGCTCGTTGTTTTTGGAAATCATAGTGTGGTCGAAAACTGTACATTTGCGACTCACCCAAAAACCCGCTACCTGATAATATTGATGATGCCGTAAAGTTAATTGGATATTGTGTGTTGAATTTGGCATTATTATGTGTTTGTGTTAATGGCGTAGTTTCGATTGAAGCGTTGCCGAACTGGTTAAAGATGGAGAGGAGGACAGCAAGACCTATACATCCGTATCCGACACGAGACATAATAACGCTGGCGTTTTCTCTTGCAACCACGTCGCTTTTTTGGCTTTGAATATCCGCTTGGATTGTAGCGGAAAGATATTCTTCATACCGACTTTCTGCTGAGGTATGCATCAGCGTACTGCCAACTTGCAAACCTACACCAGATACTAATAGGGTTATAGCAAGACCGTGTGAACGACGAGCTGCTTGTGCAGGTAGAATCGTCAAACTAAGAATGAAAATACAACATACACATAAAGCCAACTTTTTTTGATTTGAACGATTATTTCTCATTTGAAGTAATTCCTTTCAGTTGAGTTTTATACGGTTATTATTAAAGTGTACCTAATTTTTCTGTGAAAGTCAATGCTTTTTGAAGCGTTTCAAGAACCATGCAGTTTTCGAGTTTTTCTCAACATTTGGGCGTGATCGATCCTACAAAAGTAATCAGGGTTATAAACCCTCTCACAAGAGAGATAATACACAGAATTAATGTATAATGCAGAGGACACCAATAAAACAAGATAAATCCTGTTAATTTGGTATTATTTGAGAGGAAAAGCGGGCAATAAAAGATAAATTAGACTTGGACTGAACTAACGTTACAATATGTAAGATAGACTTGAAACATATTTTACAGATTAGGCATGTGCCGGCATCTGTTTTTTCGTTGAAGAAGTAGCTTTTTCCAAGTTTTGCGTATCACCGATTAACTCACGACAAACATCAGCAATATGCCGTGCGGCACACCCGTTTTGCACAGGCGTCAATTGTCGGAGTTCATCCATATCAAGAACAGAATAGACCTCTTTGCCAAGTGCTAAGCCTACATAGATCGTTGATGAATAACTTGTAATCAACGCTTCAGAGTTAGCTATCATCTCTTCAGCACTGCCAGAAGTGTAAACGAGAGCATCGGGTGCCCATTTTTTAATTTCAGCAGTACGCCGTTCAAACTTTTCGTTGGGATGAAGTTTGAAAATTAACTGGCGACCATTGGCAATTTCAAGTGCTTTTTTGATGAACTTTTTTCGATTTTCGTAACGGAATTTTTCCCGTAGATCAGAGGTACAAACCAGGACAAACCCTTTATGTGGGAAATCGTTATCATAGTATTTTTGACAATTGTCAAAATTCGGTATACCGGTCACACGAATTTTTTCCGGTTTCACACCTTTTTTAATGAATAGATCGCGATAGCCTTCACCCGCGACACAGTAGTAGTCGAAATCATTGCTAATGCCATTCGCAGAGGTGCCAGCAAACCATTTAGGAAGGAATTTAAAGGTTTTTACAAGATGGAAGGAAAATCTTTCTGGGTCCGTGATGCCTTCTTGGACAACAATACGTTTTTTGTCTTTAATATTTTTTTGCACTACGAGGTCACTGCAAGTGACAACTAAATCATAATCATGCTGCGTGCCACCATAGTCTATAGGAAGTTTTTGTGCTTCAAGGTAACGGTAGCATTCCCCCGCCCGTTTATCCCCGACAATTGTAAATTCTACAAGTTTAAGTTTATTTAATAATTTGATGAATCCATCTGCATAAAACGGGGTGAAAAATTTTACATATTCAGGTAACTCTTGAGCGATTTGTTGCATTTGGGTTGTAATATTCATTGAACCGCACATAAACAGAATCTTCTTTTTCATAAAAAATCACCCCGCGAACCACATTCCTATCTCAGCAGTGCAAATTCCAAGCAATGCCCCTGCGAGAACATCAGTCGGATAGTGTACTCCGAGATATACGCGCGCTACACCGACCATCGCCGCCCAAACAAAAATTCCAATCTGTAACATTGGAATATGAAAGAAACTGGATAGTAGTGTCATTACAAGAAAAGCCGAAGCCGTATGTCCAGATGGAAAACTGAACTCATCTGGCGGTCGTACTCGAAAGTGAACATCATCAATTTTTTGAAAGGGACGGTCACGTTTCATCGACTGTTTAAGAAAATGATAAAGTATTCTCTCTATTGGGAACGCAACAGCAGCTGACAGCAAAAATGGTTTACTTAATGTCGCATTAAATGTGAACAAAACGTAAATCGCAATAAACGGATACAGATACCCGTTTGCGCTCCAAGAGATTAAACGGAACGAACGGTTCAAAAATCGCTTATCACCCCAACCAAAAATTCGGTGGAACAATAAAGTATCCCATCGGGTAACACTGTTTGTAAATGCTCTTAGCATAGGTAATTGATTTGTGTATGCGCAAGTGGAGCACACACTACATTTTGTCCATTGAACCAAGAAAAATGGTTAGGACATTAATGTATTTTTCCTCCTTAATCTTTCCATAGCAGTTTTTTCACCTGGATAAACCCGCTTAACACCATCACCAAGAGAGGATTCAACGGTGCGGATATATTTAACTAATCTATCAAAACCTTGCGGTTCAACCGATGCACCTTGATCACTTCCCCACATTGCGCGATCTAACGTGATGTGGCGTTCAACGAAACAAGCGTGTAGTGTTACTGCTGCGAGAGTTGTCGGGATCCCCACCTCATGCCCTGAATAACCTATTGGACAGTCGAACATATTAGAAAGCGTTGTAATTGTCCGTAAATTTAATTGGTCTGGGGGACATGGATATGTGCCATTACAGTGTAGAAGAATTAAATCGTCTTGTCCAATGAGTTCTACAGCTGCTTTGATTTGGTCAAGTGTAGACATTCCTGTAGACAAAATCAACATGCGGTTCGTCGATCGATGATATTTTAGCAATTCAGCATCAGTTAACGCTGCCGATGGTATTTTATAGCATGGTGGATTAAATTGTTCAATAAAATCCACAGAAGGCTCATCCCAACAGGAAGCGAACCAAGTTATATTTTTCTCACGACAATAATTATCTATCTCTGTATATTCGTTGATGCCAAATTCCACTTTGTATCTATAATCCATGTAGCTGATGTATCCCCAGGGAGTCTTACGCATCTGGTCTCGCTGTTCGGTAGGAACGCATATCTCAGGTGTTCGTTTTTGAAACTTGACAGCATCACATCCTGACTTGACAGCAGCATCTATTAAGGACTTTGCCGTATCAACATCACCATTGTGGTTGATTCCGATCTCCGCTACAATATAAACAGGTTGTCCCATACCGACAAGTTTTTCTCCTATTTGAACAACGCGAGGCATGTTTTTCTCCTTATGTCTATTTTAGTGTTGATGAATGTGGTTTTAATAATATATCACAAAATTCGCGAACCGCGCCAAACCCACCACGATTGGTAAGAATAACATCCGCTGCTTTAAGAACAGATGGGTGTGCATCGGCAACAGCGATACCACATCCAACTATTCGGATACATTCTAAATCATTCACATCGTTTCCGATATAAACAACATCATCCATATTTACATCATATTTTTTTGTCAATCTCAATAGTGCCGAGCGTTTATCATCAATCCCCTGATCACATGGAAGATTGAGTTTTTTACATCGTGCGGCAACAACAGGATTCCGCTCAGTGGAAAGGACGACGACCTGTACACCGCTTTTTCGTAGCATGGATAATCCCATACCATCACTTCTATTACATGCAACGGATTCCTCGCCTGATTCTGATACCCAAACCCGATTGTCAGTTAGGACGCCATCAAAATCCAGAACAACTAAAGCAGGTTTAGATGGAATTATGTTTTTTAGACTGTTTGTTGATTGTCTGTTTTGAACACTCTCTTTTGGAAAATCTATATCAAGGTTGTTGCGGGATAACTTCCACTCTGCGTGTTCCCAATCTTCCAGGGTATCAATATCAGTGCAGTATTTCGGTTCAATTATTAGGGGTAGAACGCGCTCACCTGTGAGTGAGTTTTTTTCAGCGATAGTTTCGTAGCGAATCACGTCAAGGTGCCCTGTCTGCCAATAGGTTTTCGGTAATTTCTGGCGCGGCATATTATAGGGTTCAGGAAACTCATCCCCTAATAATGGGTTGAGATATTTTTTGTCTGCCCGCCACATTTTGTAAGGGTTCTGTTGAGATGGGATCACAGTACGAACACAATCAGCCTGGCTATCCTCCGATAGCAATTTAACTGCTGTATCAATTGAACCTTTCGGACGCAGCGGCGATGTCGGACGTAGTTGAACAATGATTTGTGGCACATAGTTTTCATTACTCTTAAGCCATGTGAGCGCATGTTCAAACAGCGGAAAATCTTGAGCGTCATCAGTTGCCAACTCATCTGGGCGCATAAACGGCACTTCAGCACCATAAACTCTGGCAACTTCAGCGATTTCATTATCATCAGTAGAAATTATGAGCCGCGTGACTGATTCTGATGCAAGTGCGGAAGCGATGCTATATGCGATCAACGGGTACCCGCCAAGGTTTCGTATGTTTTTGCCTGGAATACCTTTTGATCCCCCTCGCGCCTGAACAACGCCTAATACCTCTGGCATTTTAGTATCTAAAGGTGAAGTTGACTTTATATCTACCATGCCGTCCACCCCCCGTCGACCACGAGATTTGCGCCTGTCATATAAGACGCAGCATCAGAGGCAACAAAAAGGAGCGCACCACAATATTCCGATTTTTCTGCCATGCGTCCCAACGGAGTACGGTAGCTATACCTTCTTACAAATTCGTCATCGTGTTCATTAAACACACCGCCGAGTGTCAACGCGTTGACCCGAATGTTTTTACCTGCCCAATATGTTGCGAGATAACGTGTTAAACCGAGCACAGCACTTTTTGTTACGGAGTACGTTATGGGTTTATAAGTTTGAGGGTGTGTCGGATCATCGCGTTCATATAACCTCTGATCGGGACCAACAACTCCATAAGTCGAACAGATATTGATGATGACGCCACTTTTCTGTTGAAGCATTGGTCGTGCCACAGCTTGCGAACAGAGGAACATCCCGGTCAAATCAACTGCTACGCTTTCATTCCAGAGTTCCAGCGGATAGTCTTCAAAAGTATTTGTGTGTTCAGATGCGTGTTCTGTATCAAATTTTGGATCAAGGGCGGCATTATTAACAAGAATATCAACGCTACCAAATTCGTCAAGGGTTCGGGTAATCATCGACTGCACAGACATCTTATCTGTAACATCAGTTTCAACACCAATTGCCTTCGGGTATCCTTCTGTACTGATTTGGTTGGCGTAATCCTTCGCAGCACCGCCTCGCAAATCAGCGATGACCGCATGTGCAGAGGCTTCAGCAAATGCGCGGCAATACTCTTTCCCTAACATGCCTGCGCCGCCTGTAACAATAGCTACTTTTCCGTGTAAGTCAAACAAATCTTTTTTCATCCGAAAGCCTTTATTGTGTCAAACATCACACCTATGAAATAATTATTTCTTTTCCTTCTGTACTCGATTCCTTTGCTGCAAGCACAATCCTTTGTGCAGCAATTCCATCTGCAAGATTAACACATGGCTCTGTGTCATTTTCAACGCAATTGAGGAAGTGTTGGACTTCTTCAATAAAAAGCGTATTACGTTCAAAGTCTGAATCCATTTCTACTGTTTCCGATGTTGCGGTATCTGTTCTATAACACTGGACCGCGCCATGAGCATTATCCCAAAGAATATGTCCGCGTTGCCCTGTAATTTGCAATACATGTGTAGGTGGCCGTTGAACATAGTCAAGATGAACAGTTCCGAGGGCGCCATTCGCAAATCGGAGCATCACATTTGCAGTATCCTCAACTTCAATACCTAATCCACCTTCTTGCGCTGTCATTGCCGAGACTACTTCAACCTCTCCAATCAGCCATCGCAGATAATCAAACGGGTGACATAATGTTAGCAAAACCCCTCCACCGAGGTCGCTGCGTGCTGCATATCCTATGCGATAATCTTCCCAAGGATGCCACGCAGGAAGATATTCTCCCCAATGCACGTGAACAGATGCCACAGGCCCAATCGCGTTTACGTCAAGCAATTGTTTAATGTGTTGTAAGCCAGGGTGAAACCGAAATTGAAACCCCACAAGCACTCTCACATCTTGCTGCTTCACAGTGTCGGCTAAAGTTGACACACGATCCATCGTATGGGAGATCGGTTTTTCTAATAAAAGATGGCAGCCCGCTTCAGCGGCAGGGATGGCAACATCAAGGTGCAACGAAGTCGGATTTGAAACGACTACAATATCAGGTTTATGCTTCTGAAGTGCTTCCGCTAAATTATGCTCTGTGGGCAAACCTGCCAATTCATCATCAGGAAGTGTAGAACGACGGGTGCGTAACAACACACATTCTCCCGCGTTCAACGCTTGAAAATTTCGCAAGTGCCGTCTACCGATAGAACCTAATCCTGCAATCAGAATCTTCATTGTTCCACGACCATCCCTATTAACAATAAACTCCATATTGTGATACAAAAAAATGCTTAATAAGTATACAACATAAATTGATATATTTCAAGGGGTAATCATGACCTCACGACCAATTTAGCGGTTTCAACAGAATGTGTCCTTCTGAATCCATGCCTACACCGAATTGCACTGTCAGTACTATAATCCCTTTATAGTCCAATCTAAAAATATGTGAACACTCTCCTGGTAGGTGCGGTTTCCTAACCAATTCAGAATACCGGACGCGTATTCTGACATACCCATTTTCCAGACCCATCGGGTGCGATTAGGAAATCGCACCTACCGTAGTGTCCAAATAATTATTGGTTTCACTATAAAACGTATTTTTCTGTTTCCATTTACGCGGTAACATTATGGATAGGATTAATTATTGCGTATACGATTTTAAATTAATCCCGTATTACTATGTTTGAAACCACCAGGTCGAGTAACCATGATTTCAATGCAAATTGTAGTTGAAAAATGTTGCGTAAATATAACTTTAATTTGAAAAATTGGTAAAATGAGGTGTTTAGTAGGAAAGGACTATTGAATATATCAATTTATTGTGAATTGATATAGCCGCTTAGATCTCGGAGTGCGATGACTGTATAATTGTTCTCGGCAAGATATATCATATATGTTTCAAATACTTTAGGTTCGGTGTGAACCCACGGATGTTCAAGGTCAGGCACGCCGTGAAACGTCAGGACTGAGATATTTCCATCTGCTGCTTGCTCAAGTGCCCATGTGAAATCGTCAAAGTTCCAATTCGGGCCAGATGCACCTGTAGTCGGAATAAGGAGCGGATGGTGAACTTTCGGGTTATAAACTGGACCGCGCCCTCCTTCTGAATTGTAGGGAAATTCTGGGGCAACACCGCGACGAGCAAAATGAAAACCGTGCTCCGCCACAACCTTAACAGCTGCTTCGTTATGGCTATAACCTGGATAGCAGAAGGTAGTCGGGCGGGAGATAGCGTATTCCTCACAACGAGCGTCAATATGTTGCAGGTCGTCTTTTAGCTCCTGTTCTGACTGTTGTGTGACATTTCGGTGATGGCGAGTATGGTTGCCAATTTCAAAACCTGCTTCATGCAAACCATGGACTTCTTCCCATGTCATATACGCTTCTTTATTGCTGAGAAAGTTGAGTCCTTCAGTAATATAGAAGGTTGCCCCGAAACCGTACTGTTTCAGAATCGGTGCCACAAAAGACGCTTGCGATTTACATCCATCATCAAATGTGAGAACAACAAGGTTATCAGGTATTGATTCGTGTAAAGTATGTTTCATGTCGGAAAATTTCTGTTCAGAAAGTTTAATGTGTAAATTTTATCTCAAATATTGCGTAATTATATATCAGAGAATTACTAAAGTCAAGCGAAACCTTGTCAACGACAAGAATTTTCTTGACAAAATTGAAGTGCTATTATAAGATAGAATTTGGAGGTGAAAACTATGATTGATCGACGTGCATTTCTAAAGTCATTGGCAGGATTAACAACAGGTATTCTCTTATCTTCAGCAAATGCAGAAGGTCAGGAAGCGAAACCTTCAAGCGACCGTTTAGGTACACTCTTGCCGATGCGAAAGTTTGGCAGAACAGGTGAAGCTGTTACAATACTCGGAGTCGGTGGTTGGCATATTGGTGAAATGGCAGAAGCAGAAGCGCAAAAGACAATTGAAACGGCACTGGCAGGTGGCGTCCGTTTCTTTGACTCAGCAGAATCTTACCAAGCAGGTGGAAGTGAACGGCGCTTGGGGAAACTGCTCGTTCCTAAATATCGTGATGATATTTTTCTCATGACCAAAACAACCGCACGCGACGCTGCAACTGCAAAACAACACCTTGAAGATTCACTCAAACGACTCAATACTGAACAACTTGATCTCTGGCAAGTACACGCAGTTAGAAACCTTGAAGACGTAGATGCAAGGATTGATAAAGGCATTTTTGATGTAATGGCAGAAGCAAAGAAATCCGGAAAAACTCGTTTTATTGGGTTTACTGGGCATACAAGTCCGTCTGCTCATCAACGCGTTTTAGAAAAATCCGATATTTTTGATGCGTGTCAATTGCCAATCAACATTGCCGACATAAGTTACGAAAGTTTTATTGAAAGGGTTGTTCCAACCCTCGTTGAACGTAACATCGGCATAATTGGAATGAAATCATTGGCGAATGGTGGGTTTTTCGGTGGTTCTCGACATGGCAAACACGGTCCCAATCCAAGAGTCGTGCCGAACCGGGTAAGTATTCCTGAAGCTATTCGTTTTGTCTGGTCTTTTCCTGTAAGTACGCTTGTCACTGGACCTGACGATGCAGCACAGATGCAAGAGAAAATTAACATCGCCAAGGCTTTCTCTGGTATGAACGAAACTGAACGGAACAAATTGATAGAAAACGTTGCAGACATGGCTGGTACAACAGTAGAATTTTACAAAGCTTAGCTATAGGTAGTTTTTTATAATGTTATTCCATCCCCGAACTTGGAGATTATGATGTGAGAGATATCTATCAAAAAATCCCAGAATTGATTGAATCGGATCAAGTTGGTGCCTACTGCACCGTTGTTGAGACTAAAGGTTCAACACCGCAAAAGCCTGGTGCAAAACTGCTGATCCTTCCGAATTTGCGCAATATCGGTACACTCGGTGGTGGTTGTGTAGAAGCGGAAGCGCGCCGACAAGCGATAGGGTTAATGCATGGTGGTACGCCTCAGTTGCTTCAGTTTCAATTGGATAGTGATTACGGCTGGGACGATGGCCTTATCTGCGGTGGGAATATGAAAATTTTCATAGATTTGCCTCAAACTCGCGCTGAAGCAGAGATGTTTACTCGCCTTCAGGAACTGAACGCAGAGAAGGTGCCACTCATTTGTGCAACAGTTGTGGAAAGTGAACAACAAAGTGTAGATGTCGGCATGAAGATGGTCTTTGCGAATAATGGTGAACGTATCGGCACATTAGGCAATTCGGATTTAGAAGCGGATGTTGAAAACCAAATATCCACTATCCTTGAAGGGAACCGTGCAGACATATTCCAACAAAACGAAACTACATCAATCTTCCTTGAGCCGCTTCAGCCAAGACCGACTCTGCTTATTGCGGGAGCAGGACACGTTGGTCAAGCACTCTGCCATCTTGGAAGTTGGTTAGATTTTGACATCACTATCATTGATGACCGGGCAGATTTTGCCGCAACAGAACGGTTACCTGAAGCAGACAAAATTATCATCGGAGACATTGCAGAGGAACTGCAAAAATATCCAATTGACCATTTAACTTACGTAGTAATTGTAACACGTGGCCATCAGCACGATGAGTCAGCGCTTCATAGTGTTGTTGAGTCAGACGCTCGGTACATCGGTTTGATCGGTAGCCGCAGGAAAATTAAATTGATTTTTGATGACCTGATGGAGGTTGGCATACCGATTGAAAACCTGCGACGTGTTTACGCACCGATTGGGTTAGATATAAATTCTAAAACTGTGCCAGAGATAGCAGTAAGCATCGCTTCACAGTTAATCCAGGTACGGAACGGGGCAGAAAAGCCGCACTCTTTTGAAGCACAACCTGCTCGGATGCCTACCATAAAATTGTGAGGAGTCTAAAAAATGGAACGTATTAATTTAGATAAAAATAAATCTTATACACTTGCAGAGGTTGTTGAGCTTGTGCAGAAAACACTTGACGCTGTGAAAGAAGAATCCGAACATTGCGATTTACAGTACACCCCCACAGATGTTTATTGGTTGTTGCATGACATGCTCAGGTATGTGAATCACAATGTCCCTGGTGAGTTTGCTCTACGGCGACTGGAAAAAGGCACTTATCGAGTGCAATATAGGACTGAAGAGGTACAGAGACAGAAAGCTTCAAGAAAACTTAAGGATGATGTACATCGAACGGCAGCGTATTTAGAGAAGTTAACTGGACGCCGTCCGTCATGGGGCTAATTCGTAAGTTTTGCTTTCTTTTTCGCCCTATGCTTTTGTGTCTCACAGATCATTTATAAAATGGCTTGTAAGGAGAATAGTTCGTGAATCAGGAACAAAAAATAACAGTTGAAGATATTGAAATGTCGGTAGATACACTAGATGCTGAAAAGGCTGCCGCCATCTTTGAGGAGCATGGCTGTCTTGTCGTGCGCGGTCTGATGAAACCGTATGTTGAGGAAATTCACCAAGATGCTGAAGCCGCCGCTGCTGAATCTTTATCGCTACTTGACGAGGCACAACAGATTGTTGAGGGATGGCGTACACCGAACGGGACGCTTTTCATTCCCGCGCCACAGGGTTATGATAGAGATAAGCAGATCATGGTGTTGGCAATGAATTATCAGACAAGTGCTGCATTTTTCCACTCTGCTTTTGATGAAAATGCTATAAGTATCGTTGAGGCGATATTAGGACCAAACGTTGAAATTTTTGGTAACGGGCAGTGCCTCTATAAAGAACCGGTAGGTGGACATCCGAAGCACCTACATCAAGACTCTGCGTACTTTGAGCATCGTTATCAGGGACCTGTGGGTATTTTGAACTATGTTGTAGACACAGATCTTGTGAACGGTGCTTTATATGTTGTGCCAGGATCACATAAACTGGGACAACTCAAACATATTGACACATTTTCGCATCTTGGCTTGGAGGAAGATGAGTGGCCCTGGGAGAGTGCCCTTCCTGTTATCGGCAAAGCCGGTGATTCAATCTTCTTTAATGTCAAGACAGTGCACGGTTCTAAACAGAATATGTCAGACAAACCGCGTCCGGTTTTCATCAATCGTTACCGTCGAACAGATGACTTTGTGATAATTGGCGGGACAACAACAGCAAATCGGGCAGAAGCGGAAAAACGCGCTGCGGCAGCAGAAGAAGCGAAAAAAGCCAACAGTGATCGTGGTTTAATGGTGCGAGGTTTCCGTCCCTATTCTGCATAGACAAAATAAATTAATGTGTAAAACCGCTCCACCGCTGGAGCGGTTTTTTCTTAGACGCTTTACGGTTTGACATCCCAAATGAGTACTGTCCCGTCTGAACTTCCACTGGCAAGGGTGCGCCCATCTGGACTTAAAGCAAGAGAATTCAAGCCACTGTGTCCTGAATAAGTTGATTTTATTTGTAGTTTATTCATGTCCCAGAAATGGATTGTTCCGTCACTATTTCCATTTACAAGTGTTTTTCCATCCAGACTGAAAATGAGTGAAGTGACTGCACTACGTCCCCATGAAGTAATGTTAGGCGGGTCATCTTTTTTACGTGGTAGACCTGAAGGATCTGTAAAAAGATCATTTCCAATAAGAGAAGTCTTGTGGTTGCCTGTGGTTGGATCCCATAGATGAATAGAACCATTACGACATCCACTGGCAAGCGTTGCTCCATCGGGACTGAAAACAACAGTCAGAATCTCGTCTGTATGTCCCTCAAGTGTCGCTATGAGTTTTCGGTTGTGCACATCCCATAGACGGATGGTTTTATCCATACTCCCGCTTGCGATAATGTGACCGTCTGGGCTCAAAGCAACGGAAAGGATTTGGTGTGTATGTCCTTTGAGTTTTGCTTTCTGTGGACCGAAGAATCTACCTCCCAACCGTTGAGCAACTGATCCCTTCAATGCTGCGCTCGCATCCCATAACCGTACCGTTCCATCCAAACTACCCGTCACAAACAACTTACTGTTTGGGCTAAAAGCAATTCCACCACCATGCGCGATTCGTCGGGTATTACTTATTGCTTTGCCATGCCCTTTGATGGATTTTTGGTACTTACCAGTTATCGCATCCCAAAGAAGTATCTCGGCTTTTCCGGCGGAACTCTGTGAATAGATATTTAAACTCGTAAGTGTTTCTCCGTTTGGTGCAAAAGCAACAGATTGAACCCATAATTGATAAGGATATCCATCACAGGTCGTTTTGAGTTGCCCATTAACGACATCCCAAAGCTTAATCTTTTCCAAATGATGTCCACTTGCCAGTATCTTTCCGTCATGGTTAAATGTGACAGAACTCACTTTATCGTTATGGTCCGTGATGATGTGTCGTAATCCCGAATTCTGGATATTTGTCGTATCTATATTCCATAAATAGATACGGGTTCCTTCAAGAGACACAGACCTTCGCGCAGCGAGCGTACGTCCATCTGGACTAAACATTAGATAATAGAAATGTCCATTTTCAGTTAGTATTAATTTGGGTTGTGCTGCTTCAGGATCCCAAAGAGCGATTTCACCATTACTTGCGACTGCAAGGGTTTGCCCATCTGGACTGAACGCCATAGATCCTGCACTTTTTGTGGCGTAATTCACCAACTGTGGCTTGCCGTTAGCAATTGCCAGCATTTTTACATACCGTGCATCTGCGGTAAGTGTATTTTTCAGTTTGCCTGTCTTTGTATCCCATAACTGAACCTTATAATCATTCCGACTCGCAGTGGCAAAGGTTTGTCCATCGGGTGATAATGCAAATGGACGCCTATAAGTCCGTTCAAGTCCCAACCTCAATTTTACTTTACCTGTATCAGCATCCCAAAATCGCACCTCGTCTCCGTTTCCACTTAAGCCGTAGAGAGCACTTCCATCAGAATTGAAGATAATGTTATCAACTCCAGTTGTATCCTCTAAGTTAGCCTTAAACTTCTCCGTTATGATACCCCGCAACCACTTCTCTTTTGTGATATTCCATAACTGAACCTCTTCTCTTCTACTACTCACTAACGTCCTGCCATCAGGACTAAACATCACTCTACTTACAATTTTATGTGGTGTTGGAATCTCCCTATACTTCCCGCTGTCTACGTCCCATAATCGAATAATGTTGGAAAAATCTGTACTTGCAAGAGTTTCCCCATCTGGACTAAACGTAACAGAAAGGATACTTTCCGTTGAACCCTCAAACGTAGTTTTGAGTTTATTGGTATTTAAATCCCATATTTCAATCCTATGATTTCGCGGGATTGCGCATGTCTGGGAATCGGGACTTAGAACTACATCATAACCCATTCCTATCCCGTTTGCAGTTAACAAATTAAGTTCTTTGCCTGTTATGACATCGTATACCCAGATTCCGTTTGAAGTCATGACTGCCAGCTGCGTACTGTCAGGTGAAAACTGATATGAACTTCTTTTTCCGATAGTGGTGAGATGTGCCTCATGGTTGCTCATTTTTCCTTTTCCAAGTCTGAACTTTGCACCTTCAGGCAATTCCCATCGTGTATAGTCGTCCGCGAAGGTTTGTAAAAGAAAAAGTGTGCTGATAAACAGAATTGTAAAAATAAAAACGCGTGTAGGTCTCATAATTAAATCTCCACTTTAACCCATCTGATACAGCATCAGATAGATAAGCACACCTGTAACGGAAACATATAGCCAAATCGGAAAGGTGATTTTTGCGATGCGGCGGTGTTTATCAAACTTTTCGCGCCACGCTAAGTAGAGGGTACGTAACGCCAACGGCACGATTGCAAATGCTAAAATAATGTGTGAAATCAGAATCGTAAAGTAGACAGGACGAATCCAACCCTGCTGTGTAAACTTGGTTGAACCCGCATTTGCATGGTATATACAATAACTTATTAGAAAAAGCACAGACACTGCAAAAGCAGCGAGCATACACTTCTTATGCGCCTCTATTTTTCGCTGTCGAATTAGCACATATCCAATTGTCAATAGGATAGCACTGATTGTATTTAAAGTCGCATTGACAGTTGGCAAATCTGAAATCTCAAGCACGTTTACTCCTTTTCTATCGGGGCCACCGATATGCCTGCACGCCTCTGGAATTTTCCAAAGCAAACTCCCACCGTTTACACCACGTTTCATAGTCAGTTTGGCAAGCCTCTGGACGCAAACGACTCCGCATCAGAAACGCAGGATAATAAGGTCTGCCTGTTGGTTGATAAACATCGTGATAACGGAGGTCGAAACTCCATCGGACAGTCCCGGATTCATTTGGTCTTGCGCTGTGGAGTGTGTAATTGTGGAATAGAATAACGCCGCCAGCACGTATTGGCAATGCTTTGGGTGTGAGGTTCGGTGGTTGATGCTCAGAGGGAACCACCAATCCTGCATCGTTCCAAACGTGTGTAAATAACCCCATCTTATGGCTGCCGGGTAACACTTGTAGACAACCATTTTCCAAAGTTGCATCCACAATCGGTATCCAGATAGTTAACATAAAATATGGGTCAATATCGGGCCAACAAACGCCTGCATCCTGATGCCAAGGTGTCGGATGACGTTGCCAAGGTGTCGGATGACGTTGGGATTCCCGTTTTGGCAAGACCGCGCGGATGTGTTGAATAGGATTACAGACTATCTCCGAACCGACAAAAGATTCAGCAAGGTCAAGGATTTTCGGGTTTTTGAGAAAGTTAAACGTTGCTTCACCGCGCGCACGCATAATATCTAAATTTGCTGTTATCTCTGGTGCCTCAGCAGCCAGATGCATCAATCGCTCAGTGAAAGGTTTATCGGCATAAGTAGAAGTAACTTTTCTTTCCTTGTGCAATGTTTCAGCGTGTTCAGCGATAATTTCTGAGTACTCCGATATAACAGGACCCAAGTCGTTCTCATCTAACACATCTTCAAGCAGTAGATATCCGTTGTCATGGAAAAACGAAACTTCAGATTCGGTTAAACGCATAGTTGTGTTCTCCTTGTATTATAAAAAGGATTCATCTGAATGTAAGAGGCGCAATGAATTTCGCGACTACAAACGCCTCAAACCTATAGAAAACTGTGAGGTAATTTTAGATTTTACAATTTACTTTATCCCCATCTTTGTTCAGGTGGATCGAAAACAAATCCATGAAAAAACTTCCGTTGCTCTGGCGAGAGTTGAGAGTTATAGAATGCTTTTGGATACCCCCAATGTTCCTGCGAAGCAATCATCCACGGATGTTCATAGGCGTAGTAGAGCATTTCACGACATCCCTTTGGCTTTGTAAAGATACCAGCAGAATGCCAGAGGGCATTATGGAACAGAATCACACTGCCCGCTGGTGCACATATCTCTAAAGTCCCCGGGTATTGATATGGATATCGAAGGTCTTCATGGTTGGGATCATGCATGGCTTTATGGCTGCCCGGTATAAGCCATAGGTTGCCTTGCCCACCCTCTGTCATATCTGTGAGATAGTAGCCGATTTTGAGTTGTAATAGAGGGATCGGACGTAGGTTACGATAGCCGTTATCATGCCCATCAATGTGCCATCCCATCGGACGATTCATAAGTTCCGCTCCGTGCTCAATAATCGCATCGGATGCATGGTGGTGTGGCATCTCATTGAGCAGGCCCGTAACGTAAGGGAGTATCGGTTGCCAGTCTAACAGTTCTAAGAACAAAGGATGATCGTCAAGAATATAGAAGATACGAGTGCTTTTTTCGCCGTGAATATGCGTCATTCCTGTGTGCGATATGCCCTTCTCTTCACATTCCCGGCGTTTCTTAACGGATTCAGCCAGTGCGTTTCTGAGAGCAGCAATATGTGAGCGCTCAAGAAAATGTTCTAACACTAAATAACCGTTATTTTCAAAAAAGAATCGTTGTGCATCAGTTAATTCATGCCTCATGTTGCAATTCTCCTATTGTCTCTACAAATCGGCGTGGTTTGAAACCGTACTTACCGTAGCTTGGAGGTTTAGATTAAATCAAACAATTTTACCGCATTATCTCCAAAGATGCGTGCCCGAGCAGCTTTAGGAATGTCCATCTCCTCAATCAAACCCACAAACCGCGGCATATCAACCCATGGGTGGTCTGTCCCAAATAACAAGCGATGCTCGCCAGCAAATTGATAGGCATAATGCAGCGCTTGTAATGACGGCGACACAGTATCCAAATAAATCCGACTTAAATACGCGCTTGGCGGTTGCGTAATATGCTCCCGCGCTCTTCCCAATACTTCGGTCTGATGATCTATACGTCCACTCATATAGGGCAGAATCCCTCCAACGTGTGGCATCACAAGTTGTAAGTTTGGATAGCGTTCAAGAATGCCACTTAAAATCAATCGCAACAGGGCAAAACTGTTATCAACCTGTAACCCCATCATACCAATCATCCAATGGTCTTTGATTGACTCTCCCCAAGGTGGCACCGTAGGATGCATCACAATCGGCATTTGCAGTGATTCGGCATGTGCATAAACTGGTTCAAACTGTGGGGCATCAACAGGTTTACCTCCGATATGCGAATAGAGCATTATCCCGCGAAATCCAAGTTTCTTAACCCGATCCATCTCCATTGTTGCTTCATCAGGATTTTGCCACGGCAGGCATGCTAATCCTGCAAATCGGTGTGGGTGGGTATCCACAAGCTCTGCAATAGCATTGTTAATTGTTTGTGCCCCCTTATTTCCAAGTTCAGGAGCGAGCATGCACGGCGGTGGTATATTTGTGCTGAGCAGTGCCATGTCCACACCTGCTGCGTCCATGTCCTTGAGTTTGCGTTTTGGGTCGTAAGCATCATCTTGCAGCCTAAATGTTTGCACATTGCCATAAGTAACGATAGCCTCACTGCCGTGGCGAATTACCTGTGGTGGATGCGGGTTTTGCGCGAGAATTTCAGTATAGGTGTTTGGGAATATATGGCTTTGGCAATCGATTCGCATTTGTTCAATCAAATGTTTGATTTTGGTATATCTGTAAGTATGCCATGCTTTGACCTTTTTTTCAAGGTGTCTTTTATGGAGCAAGCTGTCTAACGCGAGTTGATATAAGGATTTTTCTTCTGGATAATACCAATTATGAGAAATAAAATGTCATTACGAAGATTTTGAATTCATCTTATGTTGAATGTCCGAGGCGCAATGAATTGCGATTAAACGTCTTTGCTGTTAAGTCGGACGGACAAAGTCCTATGCGACAATTGAATGGATCCGAAATATACCTTGACAAATATAGTTTATCGTGTAAAAATGATTACGCACCCTCAAAGCACATGCAGACTGATAGCTCGGTTTCTCTGGAATAGGCAGTAACTTTAAGGAAATTAAGAAACTTAATCTTGCCGAAAGGCATCAAATATTCCGAAACGGAGGATCAAATGATTAACAAAATTCCGAGACTAATATTTGTTCTTGCCATTATGGCAACTATTTTAATGGTTACAAACGTAGCACAAACCCGCCAGGCGACTATCGACGGGTTGGTGAGTTACTGGTCCTTTAATAAGGCTTCGATCGCAGACAAAACGATTAAAGACATTTTTGGTGCCAACGATGGAACTATGAACGGAAATGTTGAGGTAGTTGAAGGTAAAGTCGGTGAAGCACTCAAGTTTAGTGGTGGTCATGTTGATTGTGGCGCGGATAAGAGTTTAATAGATATTGGTGATCAGATGACAATGGAGGCCTGGATAAAACCTGAAAAAAATGGTTGGGCGATTATCGCAGGCATATCAAAGTCAGGAAGTAATACTTATGTGTTTGGGTGGTCAGACCAAACTCGACTTGATTTTAATATCTGGAATGGTGCTGTAGAGACGTGGCCTTTTCACAGCATAGCACAGCTAGCCTTGGATAAATGGCATCACGTTGCTGGCGTTTACGACGGTGCCGAAGCCATAATATATATCAATGGTGAATTGGATAGTAAGAAAGAATTCAATGGCACTCTCAAACACAATGGAGAGAATTTTTGGATGGGTGCAAGGAAAGTGGGAGGACTTCCTTTCAATGGTCTTCTTGACGAATTACGCATTTACAACCGCAGTCTAAGTCACGATGAGATTAAAAAGAACCTCGACTCGGTAGGGCTTGCTGTTGAACCGACTCAGAAATTGGCACTCACTTGGGGAACAATAAAAGTGTCCAAATAATACCCAATTAACCGATTTGTAGCGCGAGGTCTCTGTGCCTCGCGATGCTAACTCTATCAGAAAACGTTTGATCAAGTTAATTTGGTATAAGATGTGTACTGCCATCGGATACTTCTTACAATTAGATTGTTATTACACCATAATTTTGGTTTAGACAGCGGTCCTAATTTTCGATGGTAGTACACTCAGCAGATCACAAATTCCTATAAGAACGGGAAATATCTGCAAATCCTGTGAATTCTAAACTAATCCATCACTGCACCACCTGATACAGTAATAGACAACCCTGTCAGATATGCAGCTTCGTCTGAGGCAAGAAATGCTGCCATACTTGCTATATCGCTACCCTCGGCAAGCCGTCCTAACGGTACGGATGACTCAGCACGACTAACAAATTCCGCCCGTTGCTCATCAGCAGAGAGGTCTGCAGGCATCATGGCAGTGGCTAAATGCTCAACCCGCTCTGTATTCACAAGGCTTGGACAGATAGCATTGACATTAACCTGGTACGGTGCAAGTTCGTGTGCAAGGGATTGCGTTAAACCGAGGACAGCGAATTTTGAGGCACAGTATGCTGCATAACGTGCCGAACCGCGTTTGCCTGTTATGGAGGAGATGTTGATGATTTTCCCACCGGCCCCCTGTGCAATAAGATGGCGTGCCACTACTTGGCAGCAGAGAAACACCCCTTTCACGTTGACACGCTGCACCCTATCCCAATCCTCTTCAGTGAGGTCAACGACAGGTACACGATCTTTCCCAGCTTTTGTCCCCGCATTGTTAACGAGAATGTCGATCTTTCCAAAATGAGAGACAGTTTTGTCTACCATTTCGCTAACCTGCTTTGCATCAGATACATCCGCAACCACGCTAACAGATCGTCGTCCCATCGCTTCAATTTCGCGAACAACGTCTGGTAACCCGCGCCACTCTGTATCGTCAGCGGCGTAAGGGTGTTCAATTATATCGTTGACAGCAACATCTGCTCCCTCTTTCGCTAAACGCGTAGCAATAGCACGTCCTATACCTTTTCTACCTCCCGCACCTGTCACCAAAGCGACTTTTCCATTTAGATTATACATTTAGGGAATTTCCTTGATCACAGATTTGTTGATACACAACAAAGCATGTCGGCATCAATGAACAAGTGGGAAGTATAGGATTATTTTTCGCAATTAGTAGTTTTGGGATTGTTTAGATATTAACTAATTAGTTACGAATATCAACGTCAGGTATAATCGCCCGTGGTTTGAATGTCACCCGATAATGATTTTTGCTTACATTCGCACTTTCCAGCTGCTCTGCGAAATATGTTACATTATCGGATAGCCCAAGAAAATGTTTCTTGTAAGTGTTATCACCCGTTTTGCATACGACTTCAAGTTGACCAAGCCCATCGTCATACACACTACACCTACCTTCTATAGTCAGAATATATGTGTCGGTGATACCGTTGTAAAACACAATCCGACGAATGATCTCAAAATTGTCTGCTGCTTTAGATAGGTTGCGGCTCGCTATATCAGCATCATCACAACCTAAAAATATAATACTGGTTAGTAAGAGTGTCAATATGATACGCATGAATTCCCTCCTGTTATTTCCCAAAACTACTACAGCCTGTCTCATAAATCACTTGTAGGGCGAGGTCCCTGTGCCTCGCCATTTCTCAGATATGAAATAGCAGGCGGGCACAGGGACCCGCCCCTACAATAGGAGTGAGGGTTGGATAAGATAGTGCGAAATCTAACAAAACCAGATTTATGAGATACGCTCTAATTACGTTATTTTTAGCAGAATGACTGGAAAGACCATGCCATGGAACCGGACACGGTAGGGAATTACTGTTTAATAGCTGCCCATGTTAATGCAAGTTTGCCTAACGGTTCCACATCCAAGAATTCTTTATCAAAAGTGAGATCTCCAAAGGCGAGTGCATCCCATGCATTACCGGCTATCCATCCGATCTGATGTTCCCGGACTCCGTTCTCACAATCATTCATGTGAAAACTGAATCCGATAGTTAATCCATTCTTTGCTTTAAAATCTTTTCCACTATCTGGATTCCCTGGGTTTGGACCGCGTGGTTTCGTTGGGTCAAGAGCGACTTCATAAATATAATTGTTTCCGTCTTTAGAAAGTGCCCATTCCGTATTGTCTGGCGAGGCTGCTGCGGAGAGGTCTTCCCCATTGGCACCGAGAGTCCACTGAACGAGCGCAGCTCTTACCACTTCGTTGTCAAAATCAAACATAAATTCGACGCTATCATCCTCCCACCACTTATTATCTGGCGGGTGGATGTCTTGGAGTTCATCATCTGTGATTTCAACAAGAAAATAGATACGGGTAGGGTCTTTGGCACTCCATGCGACACGTCCCTTTCCTGTAAAGTCACTTGCTTTGGGAAGAGCCCCGCCAGCATCTTTTAGTTGATCAAAGGCAACGATTTCAGCGCGTTCCCATTCACTAATGTCTCCGTCAATTTTTAAGTTAGAAATTTGTTTAGCGACGTACTCCTTATCACGTTTCGCGGCGAAAATTGGACTTGATGAACAGACTATCAGCGCAAGTCCTATTAGAATTGCAACTAAATTTTTAGTGACGATTAAAGATTTGAAATATTTTTCCATGGTAGTTCTCCGTTGTCTAAAATGTGGCGGTTTTCCACCAAAATAGTTTAGCATTCTCTATTTTTTAAAAATTTGCCTGAGGATTAAAAACGCACCGCCAACAATAATGATGAAAAATGAGAGGTAAATTACAATACCTAAAAGTGTCTTCACAATTTCAGCAAGGATTACAACACTGACAGCAACAATGATAATTCCTAAAATGATCAGTAGAATTTTATTCATAAATCAGTCCGAAGGGCATGAAATCCCTTACGAGTCTATAACACAATTTATTGGTATCTTCCAGTGTTATGAGCAGATGTAGAGTCCGCTCATAACTAAGTTTGAGAATTAGCATGCAGATTTGAGTTTAACAGACATGGTGATTCTCTCTGCAGCGTCAATAGAGAATGCTTGAACGTTACACCTATTTTTTCAGACTGCCCCATGTGACAGCCAGTTTTGCTTTTGGATCAACGGCGAGACCGCTTTCCAGACCGTCGTTCATGACAGATTTAATATCATCCTCGCTTAACACAGTGTTGAAGATGATAAATTCGTCGAAAAGGCCTTGCCAGTGTCGTTGGTTATCCCATGAACCAATTTTGCCCGGGTCAAGCACGCCAGGACTACCGCCGCCCCAGTTGTTTTCAACATCAAGTTCACCGTTGATGTAAAAACGGATCTTCTTTTCTTTCGCACTGTAAGCGGTTGCGATATGGACCCACTTATTCATTTCACCACCTGCCATGGTATAATTCGCGAATGTGTCATTATTCCCACCAGCGTTACCGTTAATGGAAAATTCCACTTTATTGTTCGGATGCAGCTGATAGTGAATATCGCCACCTTTCCAGCCAGCGTTGTTGAAGAAGGTTCGCCAATCGTTTTCTCGTCCAGTGGATTTAACCCAGTGCGCGAAAGTAATCTCCTCAAATGAACCCATTCGTTTGCTAATAGTAACCCATTCGCTTGAACCGTTCAACTCAATCGCTTTACCGATCTGACCATCAACATATTTTCCACCTTGAGGTTCACCGTCGAACCCGTTTCCAGAAATATCTTTGGCATCACCATCAAAAAGCCACGGCGCGACAATCATGTCATTTGTGATCTCTGCCGAACCGAGCATGTTGAAACCTAAGATGAGTAGTAGACTTAGCGTAAATATAGTAACTCTCAACAAAATAGACCTCCTATGTGTTAATAAAAAGAAAGAGAACTGTTGGTGTTCTCCGATCTTTGTCCTACACCGTCCAATTAATATAGACTTTTGACTGATTTTATCACGAAGATGAATTAAATACAACAGAATTGTGTCTTTAGGTGCGCGAATTTATGGACTGTGCTATATCGATCTATGTTTAGCAATACCGCGTGGGTTTTCAAATGCATCTATCCACAGGTGACACCATTCGGCATGGTCTGTTAGGACAGTTTCAGGATTCTTACGGCTACGGACAATAAAATCGGGGTGTGCGGTTCTGCCTGTATGGTGTCCTGTTGTCTGAAAACGCAAATCTAATGACCAACGGCATCGATCTGATTTGTTCGGTTGTGAGCGATGCGGTGTAAAACGACTCAGTAAGATAATGTCGCCGCGATAACATTCCAACATCATCGGTTCAACATCTGGCATCAGGTCTGGCACAATCATGGTGCCACCCTCTTTCTGATGTGTGAGGTATCCGATATCTTCAGTAATACCGGGCAACGCTTCAAGGCATCCCATTTCAATTGTGCTATCGCCTAATGGTAGCCAACAGGTGACAATATTTGAACCTTCTGCCTCTTCCATCATAACGCCAGCATCTTGATGCCACGGCACGCCACCTGCCCAACTTGCGTTGCCATCAACCACTGGTGGTTTAGCACGTACATGCTGAATCGGGTTACATGTTATCTCAGAACCGACAATTCCTTCAATGACATCAAGCAGATTGTCGTTTCTCATGAAGTCAAAGATAGCTTTGCCCCGATAGTGCATAATGTCCATGCCGCTTCCGATTTCACCGGACTGTGCAAGGAGTTTTCCGAATCGCTTGTCAAAAGGTTCATCTTCAAAAAGGGTTTCAACCTTCCCTTCCTGATGTAATGCGTTAGCGCGTTCTGAAATCCAATCCTCAATTTCGTCTATAACCGGTTGAGTATCTTCATCTGTCAATGCATTTTTAACTACCAAGACTCCCTTTGTACGGTAAGTTTCTTTCTGTTCCTCTGTTAGTTTCATAAACGTTCTCCAATAGATACTATTTAGCGATTATAATAGCATTAACACGAGTGATAGACAAGGAGAAAAGTTTTTCATAGAAATTTCTTCTAAAATCCAATTGGAATTAAAACTGAAATATGGTACGCTAAACAAAATTAGAAAATAATCCTGGCTAAAATGTTATTCAGATGCTGAACAGAGATGCGCCCATTTTCGCAATTTTAACACTTTTAAGTATAGGGCTTAGCTGGAACGGATATACCGCTGAAATCCAGTTTGTGGATGTTACCGAAGAAGCAGGAATCCATTTCATACATGCTGGTGGTATAGATCATCGTGTGGTGCCTGCACTGGTTGGTTCTGGTGCAGCGTGGCGAGATTATGATAATAACGGGACACTCGATCTATACATTGTTAATAGCACTGCAGTCAGGCCAGAACCCGGAGCAATTCTTCCCAAAAACGTGCTTTACCGAAATAATGGGGATGGCACATTTACAGATGTAACAGAAACTGCGGGTGTTGGTGACACAGGTTGGGGTATGGGATGTGCCTTTGCTGATTACGATAACGATGGGGATGCTGACCTTTACGTTACAAACTATAAAGCGAATGTATTCTATTTAAACAGAGGCGATGGAACATTCAAACGGTTTACATCAGGTGCTGGAGGAATTGGACATACAGGATTTGGGGCAGGGATTGCTTGGGGCGATTACGATGCCGATGGTTACCTTGAGCTTTACGTAGGCAACTATATTGAATATACCAAAGTTCCACAAGGGGATGAGGTTTTCTTTCCTTACGATTTTTTTGGACAAGCTAACATCCTCTATTTGAACAAAGGGGATGGCGGTTTCGCAGATGTCACCGACGCGTCTAAGGTCAACGGAGGATTCCATTTAACACTTGGTGTTGCCGCAGCGGACTATGACGCTGATGGAGATTTAGATATTTACCTCGCTAATGATACAGACCAAAACATTCTCTACCGAAACGATGGAGAAATGACGTTTATGAATACAAACCAACCTGATGCAAGAAGTCGCACAGGAGACATTCGCAGCGGAATGGGTATCGCTTGGGGAGATTACGACAACGACGGCGCGTTAGACCTTTTCGTTACAAATTGGCTTGATGAAAACAACGTGCTCTACCGAAATAATGGAGATGGGACTTTCACAGATGTTTCCGCGCAAAGTGGTGTCTTTGAGTCAGGACTTGGAAAGACATGTTGGGGAACGGTGTTTTTTGATATGGATAACGACACAGACCTTGATCTGTTCTTCTCGGCGGGACATATTGATCCCGCTTCATGGGAACCCCATGGTCAGCCGGATGTTTTGCTGCGTAACAACGGAGATGGCACTTTCACAGATATATCCGAACAGGCAGGACTTCGACAATTTGAATCACCGGGTGTTGGCAGAGGCGTTGCTGCTGCAGATTATGATGCAGACGGAGATTTAGACCTTCTGATAGTCAACAGTGGAGAAAAGCCGAGGCTACTCCGCAATGATAGTGGAAATAAGCAAAATTGGATCCATATCCGTACTGTTGGTGTAGAGAGCAATCGTGATGGAATTGGCGCGCGCATCAAAATCATCACTGGGGACATCCATCAGATTCGTGAAGTTGCTGCAGGCAGCAGTTACCTATCACAGAACAGTCCCGAAGTGGAATTTGGACTCGCAAACTATAACAAGGTTGATAAAATTATTATTCAGTGGCCCAGCGGTATTGTTCAGACGTTGAATAATATCGCTGTGAATCAAAAATTGGTTGTCACTGAGAAAACAGAGTGAGAGTCTACCTTTGTAAAATCATTAGGACTTGACTTACGCATTCCTCTTAAAGTCCTAATAATAAGCGGATTTAGAGAGTTAAAAACACCAAAATAAGGACTTTTAACCTCCTTATATGAAGATTAAGAAAATATTTCGGTACTTTGGCAAGGTTAGGAAACCTTGCCAGCAGAGGTGGATACCTGACTTGTGCAGATGGAAAAGGACCGAATTAATAAATTATAGTAAAGCCTATAATTACTTGGACACTCCTGTAACACAAGCGGTAGGCGGGGAATGCTTAAAGAAGCATGCGCGTGTGGCATGCTCCATGATTCATACCGTTGATTTGGAGGTTTCCTAACCTCGCTGGCACAAAGCGTCCAAATAATTCTAAAATCTACTATAACGTGAGTTTGATAAATCCCGTAGACTTTCTAATGCCGATTTAGGACCCCAAGGTAGGCGCGTTTTGGAAACGCGCCTGTCCCTGTGCTGAAGATTATCTAAAGGTGCGTTTAGATGAAGATAAATAAAATATTTCGGTAATTCTATAATCATATCCGGTTCGGTTAGGAAACCGAACCTACCGGGTTTGGGTAAAATAAATATTACCGAATTAAATGCTTAATCTTCATGAAAACGCACCTACCAGGATGTGGTACCGCTAAATTGACGCATAAAGGTTTCGCTGCGCTCTACCTAACTACTATACTCAATCTAATTATCAAACTCACGTTACTATAATCTTCATTTAAGGGGGAATGCGTAAGTCCTGAACAAGTAGAATGCTTAAATCCTAAATATAATTTATTTTTAAAGTTGTTTTCTTGACATTTTTTTAAATTTGTGTATAATTATAAATGAGTTCAGAAATTTGTGTGATGGAAATTATAGATATAATTTGTTCTGTAAAAACAAATGCTCTGTCTATTTTAGGCAACATGAGGGGTAATTGTTATCCGGTCAGTATCGGAATAAATGCTCAAACCTTACAAAGTGATGACAAAATGCAAAATGCTAATAGCAACCATAATGTACAAAAAACGATCTCAATGAGAATAAGTCAACATTACATTTGGTCTATTCCTACCCCTTCTGCGCCTTTGTCTATTATCCGCTTTATTAACTACAAGTTTACCCCCCCCTTCCACATATTTAACATTTGTAATAACATGTCGGTTAACGAACAGGCGAATATTGCAAGTAACCGTCGATCTATCATCGCGCCCGTGCGCTCTCTATCTTCCTTGGAGAGTTTTGTTGCGGGCTATTTTATTTGCAGAAGGTGGGATATTTCCACCAATATTTATTAACACAACCCGTTAGAGTTCATAATGTCATTTTAGGAATTCTAACCGTAAACTTAAGCTGGGACAGGAATTAAAATTTGATAAAGTGCATAAGTCCTGAATTCAACAAGAGATAATTCTCCCTTGATTAAATTCAGGAGCATTGTGCAGTGATATTTTCACGGAGGAAATAATGCAACGAAAATTATTTTTAATACTTTTGTGTGCCGTATTTGTAGCAGGGCTTGTCCTTGATGGGATGCCTGCGAAAAAAGAGATTCGGGTAATTGGTGGTGTAGCAAATGATTTTACCGATTCCGATGGACGCGTCTGGTACGGTGGGCAGAAAGAAAAACAGGACTGGGGCGGTTGGATTGAGAAACTACCTCGGACAGCAGTGGTCGCCACTCTCACCGCTGATGCGAAAAAATTAGCGAAGCAGGAAGGGTACGATGAAGTAATCTTCCATGCTGTGAGTTGGGCACAATTTCCTGATGTTGTCAAAGTTGATTTGAATACAGGTAAAGGTCTTTTTGATGTGACCTACCTCGTAGGTGAACATTGGTCTCCGAATAACCGTGGTTATGATATTATCATTGAAGATGAGATTGTTGAACCGCTCTATGTAACACCCGGTAAAGACGAGATAGACATCAAACGATATGAAGGCATTGAGGTTAAAGACAAAGTGATGAGTCTTGTGTTTGCAGGTAATGCAAAGACTGGCAAAGGTGATCTCAACGCTATGTTTAGCGGGATAGAAGTAGTTCCCTCACAATTAGCAGTTGATCCAAAACAGAAACTAACCACAACATGGGGTGCCCTTAAAGGACACCGACAAGACTAATATTATGGAGGTAAATATGAAATTACTCAGTATTTTAACATTAACGATTTTTCTCGCGGTTTTCGCGGTGCCGTGTCTGCTCTCTGCAGAGGAATACCGCGTGAGAGGTGGTAAGGCAGACGACTTCACCGATTCTAAAGGGCGTGTGTGGCGCGGTGCGCAACAGAACGACCAAGCTTGGGGTGGATGGATTGAAGCCGCTCCGCGTATCGCTGAAGTCGCTAATTTGACTGACGGTGCCAAAGCACAAGCACAAGAAGCTGGTTACGATATCGAGCTTTTCTACGCTGTCAGTTGGGCACAATTTCCAGCTACCGTTAAATATCAGTTCAAAACCGGCAACGGTTCTTTTGATGTGACCTATCTCGTGGGGGAACACTGGTCCCCAAACAATCGTGGCTTTGACATTATCATTGAGGATGAGATTGTTGAACCGCTCTATGTAACACCCGGTAAAGACGAGATAGATATCAAGAAGTATGACGCAATTGAAGTCACTGATGGGACGCTTGATTTCAACTTTGCTGGCAATAGGGAAACAGGTAAAGGTGACCTTAACGCAATGTTCAGTGCTTTGGAAGCAGTGCCAAGCGCCAGCACAGCTGTAGATGCCAAAGCTAAGTTGACAACCACATGGGGTGCGTTGAAAAATAACCGTCAATAATCAATTTATATTCAAGAAAATGCCCGTTGTATTTTTGTACCGCGGGCATTTTTTGTGACACCCTTCCATATAGAGCGAGATAGCTGTGCCTCAGCAGTTCAAGGAAGGAATATGGGTGATAATAAAGCCCTATTTTCCTGCTGTATCAGTTGAGGAGTTGACGCTATTCTGCTGGTTCGGGTGTGGTTAGATCGCCGCTCAAAATTGAAGGGCACCAGAATTTCTCAATATATTGGACGACTAACTGCGTTCCTTCTTCATGGCTTACATAAGGTGGTTTGAAGGGATTATACATTGCATCAGTTAAATCGCGAACTAATACAACGTTGAATCCCCATCGGACCATCTGTTTAATAGCAAAGGAACGCCCCAGTACACACATATTGGTATGCACACCCATAATAATAACGTTCTGAATCCCTTTGTGAGCGAACAGGTTGTACACCTCTTGCCCGTTGTCACTGATGGCATCAGCGTCATCAATTTCAATTGCTGGATGCTGGCGGTGCCATGCGCCATACATGTTTGTTTCACCTGTGTCTGAGCCGCCATCGGATGCGTCTATAGGCTGAGGCGGGTCTGGCATTTCACGTTCCTGTGGAGGTTCTGCCTCTGGAATCTCAAGTATAGCGGTACGTGCAGGATGGTCCTTATAGAAATCCATGGTATCAGAAGGTGCGTGAATTATCTGCACACCGCGTTGTCTTGAGCGTTGCAGTACAATGTTCATTCTCGGTGCCATTACGTTGACGCGTTCAGTTGCGCCCCATGACCAATGTTTGTTCCACATATCAACGACAATAATAGCAGTTTCATTTGCCTGCCAGTTGACCTCCTCCTCAATGATTCGCCATCCGTTCCGACCAGCAGTACGCGCTTCTTGTCTTCGAATTGAAAGCGACAGCGTGTCTTCGGAAGGTGTTGCAGAAAAAGTAGAACGTGCTATATCAAATTTCATAATAATACCTCATGTAAGAAAATTTATGACCTTGAGTGTCTTGACAAAAGTTTGCGAAGATTAACACTATATCTCTTTTCGCAAGATGTATGCATCTTCACCGTTATGATAGTACCTTTTACGGGTACCGTAAACTTCAAATCCGAATTGTTTGTAGAGTCCCCGCGCTGCTGTATTATTAACAGCAACTTCAAGAAAAATTTCTCTGCCCCTGTTTTTCTGAGCAATTTCCAAGGCAGAGGCAAGTAGATATGTTGCAACACCACGTCGCCTATACTCCGACGCTACGGCGATATTCATAATTTGCCCTTCACCGCAGAAGATGTAAAATACAATATATCCGATAACTCTATTATTTAATCGAGCAACATATAAGTGTGTATATGTTTTTCGTTTGTGGAGTTCGCGTTTAAAAAATGATACATGCCACGGATCATCGGGGAAGGCTGCCTTTTCTATCGCCATCACCTGTTCAAGGTCTTTTTGTTGCATCTGTTCAAAGATAATCTCTGGAAATGGCTTTTCGACTTTCATTTGCGGAATTTTAGCATAATGAGTTTACAGTGTCAAGGGAGTGATTGTCGGAGACCAATAGGGAAATTGCGTTGACAAGATAGTGGACGTACAATAGAATACCGCATAAATACTTTAGGGATATTCGCTATGGAACACTATCTGAAGATCCAAAAGCCTGAACTGGGATACACTTACGAGTTTGAAATAGATCAGCTTGCCCAAATGTCCGAATGCTTAGAAGCACACGGTTTTGCAATTATCAAAGACGTGCTACCTGATGAGTTGGTTGATAGTTTGAAACAAGCCGTTTTTGATGGGACAGACCCGAACAGAGAATTGGAGCATGGACAGAGTCGCACTCGACATGCTTGGATTGAATCTGGTGCGGGGGCGTGGCAACTCTTGGACTATGAACCGTTTATGAAAATTCACCGACATCTGATCGGAACTGATGAATTAACCGTGCATCGCTCCGCTTCAATCATTCGGATGCCAGGCTCTCATCCTGTTGCATGGCATACTGATTGGTGTGGGTTTTCGACGGATGCACCGAAAAATTCTGGCGATGTGCTGAACCGTGGAATGTGGCCATCCGGTAAATGGTTTTACATCACCGGTTCGCGTCCGGAACACGGTGGATTATGTGTGATTGCAGATTCTCACGTGGAGAATTGGGAAGGCCCGGAAGGATTTAACATGACAGCAGATAAACGTTCTTTTTATAAAGTTGGTGGAGAAGAGAGAGCTTATGCCGATTTTGATGTTCCAGGGTGTGTACCGCTTTTCACGAATCCTGGTGATATGATTGTTTTTTCGCACAGGACATATCACGCAGCATTTCCAAACCAGATTGACGAGATACGGTTGTCGTGTGCTATTGGGTTTCGTAGCAGAGACCATCACATCGATATTCCGTGGGAAATTCCAGACGTGGGCAAGCAGTTCTTAGCAGACTTGCCACCGCATCTGCATCAATACACACACGGATATACCAGCATTGATACGGCTTGGCGAGGATAGAATTTTATTCTATCGGATACGCGGCAAGTTGACGGTGCGGTTCAGGCGGCGCGCCGTTATTGAGCCAAACGATAGGTTGTTCTTCTACTGTCCGATCCGGATTTACCCAGATGATGCCCCGGATTCCATCAACTTGTTGCGATGCTTGTGCAAAAAGTGTCCGAATAGTTTCATCAAGTGAAATCACAGTTTTATCAGTTTCGAGTGCAGCTCCCAAAAGGTGAAAATCTTTTAGCATCGCGTTGATGTCTTTTTCTTGGCTTGCTGTCGCTTCAACTTTGTCGTGCAAAGTTCTGTTTTGAGGCAGGACTACGTAATGGAATCTCTTTGTTGCAATCATGTTTGCTAACCATGCAGCTGCAAAATTTGATTGGTGTTTATTCCATTCCTCAGATAACTCCAACGTCATCACAACGTGGTGTAAAGTATTGTCTCGGAAAGTTTCAAGAAATTCGGTACAGTTAACTGATACAGAAGCGGTTGCGTCTTTACCACCGGCTGCGCGTGCGACAGAGGCGTTCACAACGATCCGTTTCAAACCGCTTGAACGCATATTATGTCCCTTCAATAAAACGCGATTGTGCTGCTTTTATGTAATCGCTTTGTGTGCGAAGATTGACATCAGCAAAATCAACTGGCCAATCGCCATAAGCTCCTGTCTCATCTAAATCAACACTGTCAACTTCCGTTACACCGTCTTCGTTTCGTGAAAACCAGTGAAGTTTGACCAAATCTGGCGAAAGTTTTCCTTCTGCAACAAGCGTTTGTATACCCAAAAGCAAAAGTGAACTGTGTGTTTCTGCCACAACACGGACACCACGTTCCGCTGCATCAGCTAAGATTTGCGCCAACTTGACTTGTGCGTTGGGGTGGAGGTGAAGTTCCGGTTGTTCAAGATAGACCAGCTGGGACGGGCGCGCAGCAATCAGTGCTACTAAAACAGGCAAGACTTGGGAAACACCTATTCCCACGTCGGCAATATTGACCATATCTGTCTCGTCAGTGCTCGTATAAGGCAGACGTCCAACCTTAACTTCAATGCCGATATCACTGATTTTTCGAGTACTCACTTTTCCTGCCAACTCTAATATATGAAGGGTTTCAACAAGGATAGCCGCAGGATTACTGTAATTTTGGTAATCTTGGAATTCTTCTCCGAGGTTATATTTGTCAAACGGATTGCCTAATGTTTCTGAGGGCTTATCTGTTTTCTCCTGCCACGAATGAATGAGAGTTGCGACGTAATTTTCAAATGTACCAGGATACCTCGAATCGGTTCCTGTCAATTTGTAGCTGCGTTCCGGGTTGCCTCGTAAACCGGGAAGGTGAATGCTCTTGGTAATTTCACGGTTAACACTTTCGGTGATCGTATTTGGAGTGTCTGAGCCACTAGATTGATAACTATCAGGTAACAATTTTAAGGTGCATCTGGAACGTATCACTTTTGGCATGTCGGGTGATAAGATAGAACGTTCAGGAGAAAATAAGGGTGGATTGAACGCGGATCTTTTTTCTTTTACCATTTCGACAATTTCAATCCCGCTATTTCCTGGTTTGAAAATTGTCTGTGCTGAGTCAAAATAGCCATGTTCACGACTCTCAACCTGAATCTGAAAATGATTTGTCCCTTTTTTGCCAATTAACGTGGATAGAAACTGTGATGCTTCAGTAAATTGTACATTCGGTCCATGAATCAGCAAAGCTCCTGGGTCATAAGGTGCCTCCAGAGTCTGTTTCAGCATCAGGAGTGGCTGCA
Source organism: Candidatus Poribacteria bacterium (assembly GCA_022825825.1). GTDB lineage: Bacteria > Poribacteria > WGA-4E > WGA-4E > WGA-3G > MSPOR6. The sequence continues at coordinate 37,601 of JAJDWA010000071.1, read as the reverse complement.
TGATGCTGGATTTCCCAGAGCTGTTCGCGCCAGCAAGGATTGTCAATGGGCGGATATCAATTTCACATTCCTCCGCTATTGACTTGAAACCCTTTACAGCTATCTTGGTGATGCCTTCACCTCTTCCTCTTGGCATGTGCGCGACTCCTTATCGTAGTTATTTATCCAACAATAATTGAGTTTTATTTTTTGTTTATTGATTTGTATTACGAGACTCCACGCGGATGCAGCACACCGTAAGGTAACCGTTCACCCTTCAACCCAGCAAATAAATTCTCCATCGCCATCGTCGCCATTTTCGTACGCGTTTGAATGGTGGCACTACCGAGGTGTGGGGCTATGAGTAGATTGTCTAAATCAAGAAGCGGATGGTCAGTGTTAATTGGCTCAGGTTCAGTTACGTCAACTGCAGCACCCGCAATTTGCCCTTCCGAAAGTGCTTCATACAACGCATCGTGATCAACAACGGGGCCTCTGGCGATATTGACAAGGATCGCGGTCGGTTTCATCAATTCAAATTCCGCTTTGCTGATCATGTGTGTTGTCTCTTTCGTTAAAGGGACATGGAGCGTTACAAAATCAGAAACTTTAAGCAGATGTTCCAGTTCAACGTATTCAATGCCGAGTTCTTCTTCCCAATCGGGTCTACGTTCGCGTTTGTAATAAAGCACGTTCATGTCAAATGCTACAGCGCGTTTTGCGACAGCATATCCGATACGCCCCATGCCGACAATCCCGATTGTTGCATGATGCACATCATATCCCCAAAGGATGTTCGGGTCGTAGTAGTGCCACTGCTTGTTAACTTGAACATGATTATACGCTGGTACAACGTTCCGTGCAGCGGCAAGCAGGAGTGCCCATGTCATATCAGCAGTTGTATCGCTGAGCACACCAGGGGTATGTCCAAGCGCAATGCCACGTTCTCTGGCTGCATCTTCATCAACATGGTCATAACCAACACCGACAACAGAGACAACCTTGAGATTGGGCGAGGTGTCAAACATCTCTGCAGTGACCGGTTCATGTCCGTAAGTCATCAATCCGTCAAGCGGCGGGATTTTTTCAGCAATCGGAGGTAAAATAGCACTGGTGTGCCACATGTCAACGTCACATTCGGCTTGTATTTGGACGAGGACAGGTTCGGGAATAGGGCGAGTGATAAAGACTTTTGGGACTGCCATGAAATGCCTCGTAGGTTAGGATTTTTTAAATTAAATTTGCAATTGTGAGGCGCGGATACCTCACATAAATATGCTAACAATTTTGAATTAATTCCTCCGATAAAAAATGCGGATCGGTGTACCGTGGAATCCAAAAGCACTACGGATATTGTTGATTAAATACGATGTATAGGGGGGACGGACTCTGTGCGTATTTCTGCCAAAAATCAGAAAGGTTGGTGGTTGTGTCTCAACCTGTGTGATATATTTTAGCGCTGGCCGTGTGCCTTTTACACGCGGCGGCGGATGTGCTGTCCGTAATTCTAACAGTAGCTCGTTGAGTGCTGGCGTTGGTATCCGGGTGCAATACTCTCGGTGTACCTCAAGCGCAACATCAAGGATTTTTGAAACGCGCTGCCCTGTTAAAGCGGAGACAAAGATTTTCGGCACATAATCTAATTGTGGTACTTGTGCCTCAATTTGCGACATAAATTTACCATGGGTTGTTTCATCCTTCTCAACAAGGTCCCACTTATTTAAAACCAGCACAGATGCTTTTCCGTTACGTGCAATAAAATTCCCAATCGTTTTGTCTTGCTGCGCCAATTCCTGTGTAACATCTAATATCAACGCAGCGATGTCACTTTGACGGATACTGTGAATTGCACGCCGGACTGTTTCAGATTCCAATTCATCTTTAATTGAAGATTTTCGCCGCATTCCGGCAGTATCAACAAGTTCAAAAGGTATATTTTGGTAGACAAAGCGGATATTGACAGCATCACGAGTTGTGCCGGGGCGGTTGTCTACAATCATACGTTCTTCACCGAGAAGCGAGTTAAGAATTGATGATTTTCCAACGTTTGGACGACCCACAATTGAAATTTTGATAGGTTTGGAAGAATCTTCCGACGTGTCATCAGCTTTGGGGAGAACTTCCACCACTTGGTCAAGGAGTTGTTGGATACCTATGTTTTGGACGCAGGATGTCAAAACAGGTTCTTCCAACCCGAGTCTATAAAATTCTGCCGTGTCCATTTCAAGACTGACACTATCCGCCTTATTGGCAACAAGGAGAATAGGCTTTCCAGAGGAACGGAGTTTATCTGCAACAATGATGTCGTGCGGCATAATGCCCGTACGGACATCAACGACAAACAGAACAAGTGTTGCCTCCGCTAAGGCATGGTCAACTTGCAACTGAACGTTATCAATAAGTGGATCATCGGGGTCAACATCCATACCTCCTGTATCCACAATCGTAAACGGTGTTTTGCCCCACCTTACATTTGCATAGTTACGATCGCGCGTTACACCGGGTTTATTATTGACAACAGCAACTTGTTTTCTATGTGCCGAACTTGGGCGTGCGTCTGCCGTAATCCGATTAAAGAGGGATGATTTCCCCACATTGGGTCTGCCGACAATAGCGACAATCGGAAGTTGATTTTGCATCAGGTTTGCTCCTCTACAGCGGGCGTGTCCACATCATTTGCAGCGGCTCGTGAAACGGCAACGATAGATTTTATCACAACAATAATCGGAATTGCCAGCAAAACACCCCAAAATCCGAGAATAGAAGCTCCAACGATAACGGAGAACATAATGAGCAGTGGATCAACATCAACTGCATTACTCATAACTTTGGGTGAGATGAGAGAATTGTCAATTGTCTGAATACCGAGGATTGCCCCTAACACAAACACACAGCGGATGAGAAAACCGGTAGTACTACTAAATTCGTCAGCTGCAAGTCCTATCAGCATGGCAATATATGCGAATCCACCTCCAATGAAGGGACCGAACGTCGGTATCGCGTTGCAGAGCCCCGCTAATATGCCAACAAGTAGGGCAAAAGGCACGCCAATAATACGATAGACGATACAGGAGATAATCGAAATAATTACAATCACAATAAATTGCCCTTTGAGAAACTGATGCATATTTCTATCAATCTCTCTTAGGTATGCCATAGCAATTTCGCGATGCTTTTCAGGAACTAAGCCGATGAAACCACGGAAATATTTGTCAAATCCTTGGCTTGCATAGACAAAAACGATGAACGCAAGGAACACTGTCGCGAGGAGCCCACCAAACTGAAAAGCGATGGAACCGGCTAATCCGGACAACCACTTAACAAAAGCACCGCCACTGGCTGTCCAGCCAGGGATCCTCTCCGTTAGATATGCCTGAAACTGTTTGACAATTTCTTCATCTCTGTACGCTAATATCCCATTTTCTTTTAGAATAAAACTTTTCCAAGTTTTTAGGTCTTTTAGGTCTTTACTGTAATGGATTACGTCCTTATTACCAGCAAATAATCCAAAAGGGGCGGAAGCTAACAGAGAGATTGATTGTGGCAATTGGTCAGAAGAATCCACTCTTTTCCCCGTTTTATGTTCGTACCAACGGTATATCCCATTTACTGTACCCGCATAGAGTTCTTCTGCTTCATTGTCTATTGCTGCAAGCAGATTAATTTGTGGCACAGCATCAGAATCTATGTCAAGTTTCACTTCCTGCCACTCCATGGAAGGATTTTTCCGCCAATGCACAACTGTTTTATTTTTATTTTCAGATTTTTTGGGATTTTCTTCAGATGTAGTAGAAAGTTGTTGCTGACTTTCCTCATCTGCAGCATCTTGGTCATCATCGGTGTTTATCTCTCCTTTTTCTTTCGGCTGGGAAGTAGTCTGATTACTATTTGCGATACTTGCAACATACATCGGTATGTCTTTACGCTCGAAATACTTCGGAATGTCATCACGAGCCCCTTCATATTTTTCAATAGAAGTGATGTGAACAACAGACCGTTCCTCAATTTTATTACTTTTTTCCTCAACCCATGTTTCCCCAGAATCTTCGCTAATAAATAGCCCTTTATTTGTTCCGACATATAATAAATTGGGATTCCAAGCTGGTGCGTTGATAGTTTGAACGACAAGATCGTCAAATACATTTGTTATAATTTTGGTCCATTCCAAATCTACTGATTCTTCTTTCTTTCCTATTACTAAATGCCAAAGTTTTCGTAGAAATCCTATACGCGAGGCTGATTGATCTGTCTTTCCTGTCACTACCTGTACAATTCTTTTATCACATCTAAATACTCCAGAATCTGTCCCAGCATAAATATAGTCATTATTCACGGAGATTGTCCGGATTTTCTTTCCAACTATATCACCATTCGTTATTCCTTTTCTTTCTGGTTCATCACCCGAAACTGGATCCTTGTCAAATTGATAAATATAGATACCGTGATCTGTTGCAAGATAGAGTGTTTGTGTTTCTGCAGATGTATCCAATGCTAATGCTGTGAACACTTCCCCTACGACTAACGGTAGCAAAGATTCATGATAGAATTTCTGTAACCCTTTCGTCATTTGGCTGACTTGATTGCCAACGCCTATGCCAGTGAAAATTAACACGCCACTACAAACAAGAACGATTAAGACAGTTGCGATCGCGCGTTGGTAATACTTCTTGAATGGAAGTGCACGCCACAGAAACCTAAAGAGATAAGCAAATCCGAAACCGAGGATGAAAGGCATCAAGATGCCCAGCAATTTAACAAAGAGCCAGAGACCGATCATAATGATTTCAAGATGAATGACAAATTTTATGTCAATCCATCGATAAATACGGATGAGCAGCGCAATAAGCGCGATCGGAACAAGCGGATGCAATAACATTATCCGATTTCCATTTGCATCAGGACTCGTGCCGTGGTAAAAGGCAAATGCTATCCATAAGGCAGCGAGTGTAACACTAATGATTGCCAGCGCTGTCTCACCAGAAATGCCGGGTTGTTGTTGAGTTGTTTCGTCTTTGTTGTTCATTTGATTATGTAACGATCTAAATTTCCTTGTAGATGCGTTTTATGAGGAATATTATTCCAAAACACACCGTACAAGGAAGGTGGAGTATATACATAGAAGTAGCAGATTGAAAAGGAACTATGATGCCGCTGCGACTTCAGCAGAATCACCAGATTCATAAGTTTCAATGATGCCTGCACCGACACTGTCACCCCAAACGTTGACGGTGGTGCGGAATCTATCAAGAAGCCAATCTATTGATAGTATCAATGCAACCCCTTCTATTGGCAGCCCAACGGCCTTTAGGACAATTACCATCGTAACGAGGCCTGCTTCAGGTATCCCCGCAGCACCTATTGCCGCGAGTGTCGCAGTCAACACAATAATGAGTTGTTCTGCTGGCCCCATTGTTATTCCATATACTTGTGCAATAAACATAACAGCAACAGCTTCATAAAGTGCTGTGCCATCCATATTGATGGTAGCCCCTAACGGTAACACGAAACTTGCTGTGCGGTTAGAGATTCCGTTTTGTTCTTCAACATTTTCCATCGTTAACGGCAGTGTGGCACTTGAACTTGCGGTAGAGAAAGCATTTAACAAGGCTGTTCCCATTCCTTGGGCATATCCAATCGGATTCCGTCGTCCTAATAGGAATAGTAATGTTGGTAGGACAACAAAACCGTGGAAACCGAGTGCTAATATCACCGTCATACTGTATTTACCGACAGCTGCTAATTCTGGTAAGAATTCAGCGAAACCACCTGCTTCGCCTATTCTGCCTGCGATTAACCCGAAAATACCTATCGGTGCCAGGATCATAATCCAGTTAACAACCTGCATCACAGCTTCATTAAAGGCGTTAAAGATAGCAATTGCGGGTTTTCCTACATCCCCAATAACCGATAAAGCAGCACCAATTATTAGTGAGAAAAAGATAAGCGGCAAAATATCCATATTCGCCATCGCCTTAAAGATATTTGATGGAATCATGCCTTGTTTATCAGTTTCTTTGTTACCTAAGAAGACTTCCATAATGGTCTGCCCCATAGTACGTTCTTGTTTGCCTTCAACCTCTGAAGCAATTGGTAGTGAAATTGCAACACCAGTACCAGATTGGTCAACTTTCAGATCAGTAAATTGGTTTTCTGCGATCATCAAAGTCTTACCGCTCTCTGTTATGATGTAGTCAATTTCACCGGACAGGTCTTGCCAATTTGCTACAGTCACTTGATTGCCTTCAATAGATTCGATTTTCCCTACCAAATTTTGGTCAACAAGTGTGATTATAAATTTATCAGAATAATCTTCTTTAATTTGCTCCTCTGGTAATGTTACCGTGAGATTATTCTCACCACTCAATGCATAAGAGAGTTGAGGATAATTATCTCCCTCTTTTGATAACTCGATCCCTTTTCCTGGAGCAATGATGTTGACAAGGATCATGCCAATGATAACTGAGATTGCAGTGGTTGCCATATAATAAAGGACGGTGCGTCCCCCAATGGAACCGAGGTTGCGGATATCACCCAAGTTTGTAATTCCTACGACCATTGAGAATATCACAAGAGGTACTACGACCATCTTCAGTAAGGTCAAGAATATGTCACCTAATATTTCGGTATGTTTCGCAAACCCTGGAAAGAACCCCCCGACAAGCGCACCGACAATAATAGCGATGACTATGCCAATAAGAAGTCCAAAGTTGCTTTCAGTATTGCCGTTTTGATTCATAGTTTATTTCCTTTTGTAGGTGGTATTCAACCTACATTGTATTATTATTTCTATTCTTATTCATCAACATCCACGCGAATTGACAATTCTTCAAGTTGTGCCTCTGTTACAGTAGAAGGTGCATGGGTAAGTGGACAAAGTCCTTGTTGAGATTTCGGAAACGCTATTACTTCGCGGATATTTTCCTCATTCCGCATTAACATCACAATACGGTCAAGCCCTGGTGCGATCCCCGCATGTGGGGGTGTCCCATATTCCAGCGCATCAATGAAATAGCCGAACCGATTTTTAACGTCCTCGGGTTTGATTTTCAGAATATCAAAAATCTTTTGCTGAACATCCCATTGATGAATTCTGACACTCCCGCTACAGATTTCGTATCCGTTACATACCAGATCGTAGTGTTGGCCTTGAACTTTACCAGGGTCTGTATCTAATAGAGGTAGTGTCTCTTCAGTCGCACCTGTGAAAAGATGATGAAGTGGTTCGTATCTATTCGCCTCTTCGTTCCACTCAAACAACGGGTAATCGACAATCCACAAGAAGTTGTACCGATTTTCGTCGATCATGTTCAATTTGCGACCAAGATGTAAACGAAGGTTGCCGAGTGCATCAGCAACAACTTTGGGGCGGTCAGCGACAAAAAACATGATGTCGCCCGGTTTTGCACCCATTCTCTCTTGTGCTGTCTCAAGCTGCTCGGTTTTGAAAAATTTGACAATACCCGATGAAAATTCTTCTGATGTAATTTTAACCCAAGCCAACCCTTTTGCACGGTAAGTAGCAACGAATTCCGTTAAATCATCAATGTCTTTTCTTGAAAAATCTGCCCCACCCGGAACAGCAATGCCTTTTACCTGTCCACCGGAAGATAGGGCACGGGTGAACACCTGAAAATCGCACTCTGCCATCACATCGGAAAGGTCCGTCAGTTCCATGCCGAACCGCGTGTCGGGTTTGTCATTGCCGAACCGCGCCATCGATTCATGGTATGGTAACCTTAGAAAAGGTGTTTCAATAGGAATTTCTCCAGCTTCTTCAAATATCCGCTTCATGAGACCTTCGGTTACCTCAAGCACATCATCAACACCTGCAAAGGACATCTCAATATCAAGTTGTGTGAACTCAAGTTGTCTATCAGCGCGAGTATCCTCATCTCTAAAACAGCGTGCAATCTGAAAATAACGGTCAACACCACTCATCATCAGAATCTGTTTGAACTGTTGCGGTGATTGTGGCAAGGCATAGAATCTACCGGGGTAGTGCCGACTCGGGACAAGAACGTCGCGTGCCCCTTCTGGCGTGCTATTCATCAAGATAGGTGTCTCAATTTCAAGGAATCCCTGTTCATTCATATAGTTGCGGGCTACAAGTGCAGCTTTATGACGCATTTCAAGTGTTTTCTGCATCTCTGGCCGCCGTAAATCAACGAACCGATAACGCATGCGAATATCTTCTGCCACTTCAATATCGTCTTCAACTGGAAACGGTGGTGTCTTGGCAGTATTAAGTATGTCAAGTGAATCTACTGCCACCTCAATCTCACCTGTAGCAAGTTCTGGATTGACAGTACCCTGATAAATATCGAGGCTGTCCGCTCCACGCACTATTTCATAAGTCCTATTGTTTTCTATATCGGTAAGAAGCCATCGTTTATCAGGTTCGCGAACATCAATTTTGATGTTATCTGACAATTTATATTTAGTGTCTAAGTCGGTAAAAAGGGAATGAAATTCGGCAGACAACGATGTGTTATCTGTCAGTTCATCTTCAAATGCTGTATCTGCTTTGAAGAGTAAGTCGCCCGGTGCACGTTCACGGACTGTTCCGCTAACGTTTAGGACAAACTCACTTCTGACAGCATCGGCAAGTGCATGCGCTTTTTCGTCAATTTGTGGGTCAAAGACCACTTGCGTGATCCCCGTTCTATCGCGTAAATCCACGAAAATCACACCGCCATGGTCGCGGCGACGTCTAACCCAACCGTTGAGTCGTGCAGATGTACCCGCATCGGTCAAACGTAGGTCACCACAATAGTGTGTCCGTTTTAGAGAAGATTCTTGAGACATAATGGGTCTGTATTTTCCTCCTATTTTTGTATCTCTTTAAGTTCGTTTTGTATCTGTTCTTTGTAGCTGAGTAAATTACTTGGATCTAAGGAACGAGGGATTTCCGCATCAATTACTTTCAAGGCGTTTGTATAGTGTTCCTGCTGTTTTTCCGGTTGATTCATAACGTGGTATACCCTACCGAGCATATAGTGTGAACGCCAAGAATTGGCATCTGTGTCCACCCCTTTTTGAGCATATTTTTCTGCTTCATCAACATTTTCTAATAACAGATGGAGTCGTGCCATCGCGGCAAAAATTACAGCGGGTAAGTTAGAATCAAGCTGTTCTAATCGTTTGTAGGTACGAAGTGCATCCTTATAGCGTTCTTGACGTTCATAATACTTGCCAAGAATGACGTAATACCCGCTAATAATGGCACCAATTTCGGGGCTATTCGGAGCGCGCCTGATCAATTTTTCAAGTTCTTTTGTAGCTTTTTCAAGTTCTTTTATAGCTTTTTCAAGTTCTTTTGTAGCTTTTTCAGGCTCTCCTTTTCTCTCGTACTGCATTGCCAAATTCTCATACTCTGACGCATAACTTCCATAAACTATTGCCAATTGAAGGCGGGCTTGAATATCGTCAGGATTTTGTCGCATGTTCTGTCGCGCCGCTTTTTCAAGTTGACGGAGTTCTTCTTGTGTGTCTTCGTGAATTAAGCCTGAGACGATCCCGAAATTATAGCGAATTGTTTCGTCTTGTGGATTAGTTCTTATTGCCTCGTTCATCAAGGCAATTGCACTTTGAAGTCGTGCATTAGGATTGGCAATTTGCCCGGAAATCACTTTCTGTGTCGCATCAAGATAATTGGCATAGGCGATCTGTCCCTCGATTAATTTCTGTGTCGCATTAAAATAAGTGTTAATTTTATCTTGAACCGCTCTTTTTTCTTTTAATGTTGCACCGTAGTTTCTCAGGAAAGGTGTAACGTCTTGCCGGAATTCTTTCATTCCTTCTATATTTTGTACCGTAGAACTCACTAAATCAGCGTGTTTGAAGAATTCTAATCGTGGACGGTCATCTGTATGGATAGGCACATCACCAGCATATTCTCGCACTGCCTCCGGCCCCATCATAAATGAGTCCAACAGCGACGGACCATCCAAATCATCTGCAGCGAGCCCTTCACGAATATCCGGTAGCTGACTGCGTGCTATAAAGTTTTCGTAATCTATAGAAAGCGGTTTAAGTGTGCCGATAAGGATCACAAAATCGGGTGTGTATTTGTACCAGAGGGTCGTTTCTGGAAAGACTTCTCTAAATGTGCGGATAATCATCTTATAGTGCGTTTCTGGTAAACGATGCAACGGCACCCATTGACACATCACCCCATCCTCAGTAAGAATTCTTTTGCACAGTTTGTAAAAGTCTTCGGTGTAGATATTAGAACTACCTGCACTGACAAGCGGATGGATAATACCTGTTGAAATCATATCATACTTTTTTTGTGTCATGAGGATATGGTTACGTCCATCATTTATCGTCCAGTTAAATAGTCGGTTTTCAAAAATGTTGCCATTCACATGCTTAAAATGTTTTTGTGCTGCAGAAATTACCCCTTTTGATAATTCTATGGCGTCAACTTGCACACCGTGTTGCGTAATTGAATGTGAGGTAAGTCCCATGCCAAACCCCACGACCAGCGCGCGTTTCGGATTTGGGTGCAATAGCAACGGCAGGTGTGCTATGACACGATGCGAAGGGGAGTCCCATCGCGATGCGTCAGCGGCCTGGTTTGCATCTACATAGAGTCTATAAACCCCCTCATCATCTTTTAACGTTGTTACGGTCGCGTCTATCTCCTCCTTGTAATCAACAACTTCATCGCCCGGACGTTGCGTTTTGTAAATTGTGCTTTTTAGAAAAAGCGGTTGGCTCAAGGTCAGTAGTAGAATAACTGCTAACCCAACATTGAGTATTGGCACGCCAATGCCCATCCCTTGAAAAACAGACTTGGCACCGCTTCCTGATTCTGTTTCACTTGCAGACGCACGTAATCCTTTCAAAACAAGCAGACATCCGATACCTGTGTTCAATGCTACTGTCAACACAATGCTTGGACGAATGCCCAATAGCGGAATTAACACAAAGCCAGCACAAAACGCTCCTAAAATGCTCCCGACTGTATTGATAGCATAGACATTGCCAATACTTCTACCGAGTTGACGCGCGTTACCGGTATAGATTTTGGTAACAAGTGGAAAACTTGCACCCATCAGAAATGTTGGCAGACACATCACGAGGAAGCAGGAAAAGAATGCCCAAAACCTACTCCCACCGAATGTTGACTGGAGCGCGTAAGTCATCCCATATAATCTCTCAAACGCGGGCATCAAGACAAGCGCAAAGAGTCCAATGCCGAGTTGGATAATGCCGAAGGTGCTAATCGGTTGCTTTATCCGATCTACCCATCTTGCTAAAATCATACTCCCAAGTGCAATACCGAACAGAAATGCAGCGAGCATTGTGGCAAACGCATAAGTGGTACTCCCAAGAAAGAATACGAGAATACGGGTCCACAACACTTCATACGCCAAAGCACAGAAACCGGATATGCCTATCGCCCATAGAACCAATTGCTGTTCTCGTTTGCCAACTTCAGGGACTGCGGCTTCCTGTCCATCCGACTCGGATTTTATCTGTTCTGTTAATTCTTCTTCTTCATCTCCTTCTTCTATTTTGTGTGCATGCCGTGCTAATAGCAATGCAACTAACGCCACACCGAAGTTAATTGCAACTGCTACACCGAGTGACCATTTTATCCCTAATGCCTCAATCAAGAAAAATCCTGCTGCCACAGTGCCGATGACTGCACCAAACGTATTCAACGCATACAAAATGCCGATGTTCGTGCCAAGTTGTTCCAGTCTTTTGACAAAAAACCGTGTCAGGACAGGTAACGTGCCACCCATCAATGTAGAGGGAATTAGCAGTATACCGAAGGTCAGGACAAAACGAATCAGTGAGAGGGTATAGAATTCGGATGTAATGTTGCGATAGATAAGCACATAGAGACCCGTGAGCACAGTTAACAACAGCGGCCAGATAATACAAAATCCACCGATACCTGCTTCAAGGAGGGCGTAAAGTTTTAAAGGCGATATTTTGCTTTCATCTATCTTTCTGCCGAAGTAGTAGCTGCCGAGTGCGAGTCCTGCCATGAATGCCGTTAGCACGGTGCTGGTGGCAAAAACAGTGCTGCCAAAGACAAGCGTGAGTTGCCGCATCCATATCACTTCATAGATGAGGGCACTTGCGCCTGATAGGATAAAAATGAGCCAAACGAGGAGTTTTATGTGTCGCATTTTATCTTTCTACAAAATATTTCAAATTTTTACGTGTCCTCAAGCAACCGCTCAGGACTCCATATCTGCTCAGCGAGTTTTTGATACAACTCTTGACGTGCATCAAGATCAACTTTTTTAAATTCGGAATGTGGACGGAAAGGCAATTGACTTCTTTCAATGAATTGCTTAAACCCTGGATTGTTTTCATAAGCTTTTTCATGGAGACTTTGAGCAAGTAAATTTTCCCTTAGGTAGTGCTCCCGTTTTTTTTCGTAGGGGGAGTCACCGTAACTTGCGTTGGATTTCTTAGGAAGAAGTAACAATCCGCCTATACAATTGCGATAACCCTGAAAATCAATTTTGTGGGAGAATTCATCTTGGTGGCGTTCATGGTGATTAGACCAGATATGTTCCACTTCATAACTATTTTTACCAGTTTTGACGTATTCAAGATAGCGAGAAAATTGACCAGATTGAACTTCCACATAATCAGTCATTCGCGCAAGAATAAGGCGAATAGCTTTGGAGTTTCCACTGTGTAAGCGAAATTGATATGTATTAAAAAGTGTGGTTTCGGGATCAATATCGGATCCTCCAAATAAATCGAACAACTGACTATGACTTGATAAAACAAAAGGGTTTTCGTCTAATTTCTCGTATAATATATTCCTTAATTCATTGACGCTTTTCCCTCGGATGTCACTCATAATTGAGAACATTGTTGTCGTAAGATCTCTCTGAGCAATAGAGTTTGAATTCCAAATCCGTCGAAGGAGTGAAATATCTAAATATGTGGCAACTACTTGTATTTTACGATTAATTTCGTCTTCAGAGTCATTTAAACATAATGGGGCAAGTAAAACTGGGTATTGGAGCGTAAAATTATACTGTGCATTGTAGTAAACACACTCAAGTCCAGGTACAAGTTCCTTAGTAGCATTTCGCAAATGGAGATACCAACGGCTATAAAAGGAAAAATCATTTTGTATAAAATTGGCAAAGTTTTCAGTCGACTTCAAATTCAGAACATCTTCCTTGTCACGAACCCAACGGTGAAATTCTGAACCGATTCTATCAAATTCCTTATTTTCTTCTGCATATTGACTTCGCAGCCAAGCTTTTATAGCATCTGATTCATCTTCTTTACCAAATTGTTTGAGTATTTGGACACGTTCACTCCAAATCTTGCTTGCAATATCTCTTGTCTCAATATCTTTGATGTTTGAAAGAAGGTATCCTCTAAGCATATCCGCGGGAGAAAGGGACAATCCACGATCATTCATTGTTTCAAAAATCGTATAGGCATCGTCATCGGCGTAAGCAGTGATTTCAACTAAGAAAACTCTTTCAAGCAACCAATCAACAAAATATGGAAGAGCTTTTTTTGGAATTCTTAATTGGTTTTCTATGTCTATGTAACGATCTGCAATATTGCGAATTGATTCTGGTTGATCGATCGGTTCAAAAAAAGTGCCTGAATATAGGGACTCCATTATAGTTTCACGGTCCGAAATATCTAGATTGAACGACTTTTTTCCACGTCTTAGCGAAAAAATAAGAAGCGCGATTTGGCTCTTCTGATCTTCATCTTCTATCAAACGGTGAAGTCTCATTAAAAGCAGTGTCAATGTTGTAAGTCTTTGCTGACCGTCAATGATGAATCGTTGACTACGTTTTTCACATATAATAATTGAACCTAAAAAGTAATGGCTGTAATTACCCACTTGAGATCGTTCATGTTCATCTTCATAACTATCAAAAAATTTGCTTACCAGGTCATCAATAAGCTCAATTACATGCTTGGTTTGCCAACTATACTCGCGTTGGTAGTAATCAAGTGAGTACTTTTTGTTAGCAAGTAATTCTTGGATAGTTTTTGCTTGACCATCAATTTCTTTCATTAAGATCCTCTGATCTGGATGTTTGCAGTGTATAATATTATGCCAAGGTGTAATCAAGATATTCCAAATATATATGTTAACATCAAAAATATTTCATTAATCATTGAATTACATAAATGTGTTATTTATTCAACATAACATAATACCTTAACCCACTCAAAATTTCAAGCAGAATCTTCCAATCGCATAATATACCGGTAAGTTGTAGAGAAGATTATGTCATCCGTATATTTGCATAAACCCTATGTCCGCTGTGAAGGGATTTCCTGTACCACAGGAATGACATAGTATCGGATAGTCACCCTATCTATCGTCTCTGTTTCTAAGCGTGGTTCAGGTTTGGTACAATGATCGATTGCATTATAGCAGCATATTCAGATGCAGTCTATGCAATATCTCTTGCAGATTATATCTGATTCCGCTATAGTTGTTATATGACATTAACAAACCAAACACTCACTGCAATAGACGGAATACAGGTAGGTCACGCCACTGACACAACTGCGCGGACAGGATGTACCGTTATCCTCTGTCCAACAGGAGCAACAGCAGGCATTGACGTGCGCGGGGCTGCTCCAGGTTCACGCGAAACAGAAGCGATTCGCCCCGGACGCTTAATCCAAAAAGTACATGCAGTTCTACTGACAGGTGGCAGCGCTTTCGGGTTAGATGCTGCGGGGGGTGTTGTCCAATACCTTGAAGAAAAGGGAGTAGGATTTTCGGCTGGTACTGTTCGCGTGCCGATTGTGCCTGCGGCTGTTATCTTCGACTTGCATGTTGGTGACGCAAGGGTACGTCCTAACAGAGAAATGGGATATCAGGCATGCCTCAACGCTACAGATGGACCGGTGGCGGTGGGGGTTGTTGGTGCGGGAACAGGAGCTACTGTTGGCAAAGCGCCCGGTGTTACACCTTCTCCAGGTGGGGTGGGTTCAGCGTGTGATCATCTTGATAACGGTTTAATCGTTGCAGCCCTTGTGGTTGTGAATGCCTTGGGGAACGTTGTGAGTCCTGCAACGGGTGAGATCGTTGCAGGCGGTAAAGAGAACGGTAGTTTCGTGGACATCACGGAACGACTCTTAGATGCAAGTATTGTTCCCGGAACCAATACAACCATCGGTGTTGTTGCCACAAATGCCGCGCTTTCTGTTGCAGAAGCGACACGGGTTGCAGAGATGGCACACGATGGCATGGCGCGTGCGATTCGTCCATCGCATACTATGTTTGATGGTGATACACTTTTTACGCTTGCCACAGGTGCACATGCCAGCAGCAGTGTGAATACTATCGGCATCCTTGCTGCAGAAGTAGTGGCTGAGGCGATTGTTGCTGCGGTAACTTCTTAAATCGGCTTGCCCCGCATAGCATCTGGAATGTCAATGCCGAATTCATTTAGCACTGTCGGTGCAATGTCATATATACTTTTAGTGGAAACATGTCCATCAGTTTGCTTCCTGTCTTTGAAAATAAACATTCCCATCTCAGCGTGATTGCAATCATCAGGCCCGGTGTCATTTTCGTCTGTATAGATGCTGTTATATCCAACACTCCCGACCGAACGCCAAAAAAGATCGCCAAAGTAAACGATGAGGTCAGGGGCGATGTTGCGGCACTCCCGATACACCTCTTCAGGTTTAAAAACGCGGGTACTGATGTTATTTCCCGATTCGTCTACGATTCCCTCAAGTTGTGTTTTTAATTCATCACGTACACTTTCATAATCCTGTGTTTTGACAATCCCATGAGGTTCTCTTCCTGCAACATTGATAAAGATGCGGGCATAATATCCGCCTTCACCCCACGCCTTCGTGTGCTGCCAATCTACCATATCCGTTGTAAATCGGGTAATACCTTTAGGTTCAGTTTTAAGCGTCAGATAACCGTGTTTTTGTAGCCATTCATTCACACAGATACCACCAACCATTCTTTTCGCACCGTGGTCTGAGACAACCATGACGGTGGTATCATCATTAACATACGTCAACATCTCTCCAAGTTCTTCATCAAGTGTGCGATAGTAGTTCCGCATTGTGTCAGCAAACGGTGAATTCGGTTCATATTTAGGATGCGTTTTATCCCAAAACCGCCAGAATGCGTGATGTAGCCGATCTGAGCCCATTTCCACCATCATGAAGAAATCCCATGCTTTTTTCTCAAGCAGATAACGTGCAAATTTGAAACGTTCCCGTGTCATTTTGAGGAGCTGCTGTTCTAACTCTGCACGTTTATCGGTGCGGAAATTTGGAATATCAATCATATAGTCAGGGGCAACTTGCGCGATTTCACGCGTCAACCTTGGCGGAAATGTCCACTGTAAGTTAGATTGCGTCAACGGAGAATTGAGATCGCATGGGGTGAGGAAACTGGTAACCATCCAACCCGGAAACGGCTTTGCGGGATAGGTAAGCGGCACCCCCAAAACAACAGAACGTTTTTGCGCTTGTCCAAGTAAGTCCCAGAGTGTCCGCACTTGCACAGCGTGTGCGTTAGCAATGGTGAGCGCATTGTATGAATAATCTGAACGGTTACGGAATCCGTAGATACCGAGTTCACCCGGATCACGGCTTGTCATCATGCACATCCATGCAGGCACGGTGATAGGTGGGACCGTGCTTTCTAATTGCCCGTAGATACCCTCTTGCATCAAGCGATGTGTATTGGGCATGTCGTCTTTGAATGCCTCAAAAACCAGTTCCGGTGCAGCGCAATCCCAACCGATAACAAGTACCCGTTTTCTCATCGATGAAACCCCTTATGCCCAACGTGGATTTCTGCCACCGAAACGTTGTTCGCTGATGTTCCACAATTCTGCCAATCCGAGTTGTCGGATGTGATCTAAACCCGCGAGGCATGGATCGTTAATTCGGGTTAGCCACTGCTGAAGTTCCGCCTCTAATTCTTCTCGAAGCGATTGTGAATCTGCATCATCAATAAGATTGTTCATCTGGTATGGGTCATTATCGTTATCGTAAAGCAACCAGCCTGTTCCATCGTAATGGCGTGCATACGTGTAGCGATGTGTCCGAACACCGCGCCATTCGCGGAGACCGAAATTGAACCCTTCACTGCCGTGTAATGGAATTTCAAGCAGAACAGATTGTGGTTCCTCTATTGTCTTACCGAGCATTGCATCTGAAAGATCAATGCCTTCAACACCCTCTGGAATTGGCAGGTCACACAGAGACAGCATTGATGGCATAAAATCTACAAGGCTGAGTAAAGTATCGCGAGTAATGCCAGATGGAATTTGGCGAGGCCAGCGAATCATAAAAGGAATACGGCTTGATTCTTCCCACGGACGTTCTTTTCTGTTGTGTCCATGGCTGCCGAGCATATCCCCATGGTCAGATGTATAGACAAGGATAGTGTCTTCAGCAATGCCGATTTCGTCTAATGCTGCCATCAAACGCCCAAGGTTCTCATCTAAAGCTGTGATATGCGCGTAGTAACCAGATATATCCTTTCGGATTGCAGGTGTATCTACCGTGTTTGGACGTAACTGAATCTCCTCTGGTGGATACATCTCTTTATAACGGTCAGGCACATGTTCATACGGATTATGTGGCGGCCCCCAACTCACATAGAGACAGAAAGGTTCCTCAGCGTGATCTCGGCAGTATTGAATCGCCTGATCGGTTTGGAATTCCGGTTCGTAGCCTTCAATCTGCATTCGGTTTCCATCGGAATCGTGATACGGTGCATTGAAATAGTTATGATGACAATTCCATCCGACCCAATGGTCAAAACCGAACCGCATCTCATGCGTAATAAACTTATCTCTCGGCATACCGCCGAGATGCCATTTGCCGATATATCCAGTTGCGTATCCAGCGTCTCTGAAGACTTCCGCAACACCTGTTTCAGACAACGGCAGCGGCAAATCGTTTGAAACTGCCTTATGACTCAACGGGTGTTTGCCTGTCATCAGGCATCCACGCGCGGGGACACAGATCGGGACATTGGTAAAGGTGTTCGGGAAGAACATTCCTTCCTGTGCAAGTTTATCCATTGCAGGCGTTTGTACTTGCGGGTTGCCTGCACATCCGACATCACATTGACGGTGTTGATCACCAAAAACAAAGATTAAATTAGGTTTTCGTTCCATTTTTTCTCCTATTCCTCTAATTGTAGAAATTTTGCTTCAAAGTTATTTTCACTGCATCCATGTATAAATTTTCCTAAGTGCAGATTCACTCCGTGTCCACAACGATCTTTTGAGTGGTGAAACTATTTTTGTCCAACTGCAGAAATCAGTTTTTTGGGCGCGATATTGTTCCTTGTGTGCAATCAATCCTTGATTTTCTGGTGGCGATGCGCCAAAATCTACCCATTCATATCCTTCCTTACATGCCCAAGTGATAATATGGTGAAAAATTGCATTGTTCGGACGGTATTGTAAATACGCAGGCACAGATGCCTCACACCACAACGTCACAGTACGATTGAAACAGAGATAGAGCAATCCAGCAATGATAGTGCCTTGATATGTAGCGATGGCAAGTTTGGCAACGCCCTGCTGCAAAAGCGTCTTCATAAGTGCGCGAGGTTTCGGTGTCCCTCCTAAACGTTTCACGGTCATAAGATACATGTCGTAAAATGTGGATAGATCCGCATCACTTTCGGTGTCCGTAACCTCTACACCCGATTTTTGTGCTTTCCTGACAGCACCTCTGACCCGTTTATTGTAAGCACGCCAGAGGGAATCGACATCACAGTTTGTCTTAAGAATATGTGTAAACCTTTCTGTTTGTTCATACCCTATATCTGTTAGCAAGTCGCCATATTTTTTCGTATCCTCAGATGAAAGTGTCCAACACAGTTCACACCATCCTTTTTCAGTTGATGTGGTTTCAAGATAGGTTTCAATGGTTGAAAATAAATTTGCTGGGTTCACTTGCGCGGAGTCAATTATCTGTGGACCACCAAACAGGTTCCATGGCATTGAATGCCACAATCGGATACCCGGTATCGGTGTAAATACAAAAGCGGGTATTCCACCTATCACAGTCCCTTCTTGTTTGATAAGTAGATAGACAGGATCAAGCTGCTTGAAGGAATTGGCAAGTGCATCTCGCCATGTAGTACTCTGAAAAGCAGTGCTGTTCGGGCACTGCTGGATGACTGAATCCCAATCGTCATAATTTTGAGGTGTAAGCGGTTCCAAGGTGTACACACACACATTGTAGTTGAAAAAACACTTTTTGGCAAGTGTTGTGAATGTATAACCGTAAATTTGAATTGTCATTTTCAACAAAGGTATGCTATAATCTATTCAGATAAAGAAGTAAGGAGCGTATCCCATGCCAACACGTAACGGATTTTCAGAATTAGCGACACAGATGTTCAAAAACGCAGCGGATGAGGAAAGTCTTAAAGAACTTCTCACATCAAAATATTCTGAAAACGATCTGGTGGACTATCTTCAAAACGCTGATCCATTGGTAGGCCGTGCTGCAGCGACTGCGCTCGGATTGATAGGTAGTATGGACGTCGTGCCTGCATTAGTGGAAAACCTTAAAAATGATGACCTTCGCGCCTGCCTTAACACCGAAATAGCGTTGTGGAACGTATGGTCCCGCTCAGGCAATGAATCTGTCGACAAAATGCTTGTATCTGGAAAAAGATCCTTAAAAAATGAAAACTTTTCAGAGGCAGTTGAAAGATTTACCGCAGTAATTGAAGCATCACCAAACTTCGCTGAAGGGTATAACCAACGTGCGATTGCATATTTTATGGTGGAAGCCTGGGGAAAAGCACTCGAAGATTGTAAACAGGCAATTAAACTTAATCCACATCATTTCGGAGCACTCGCTGGCATGGGACACGTTTATCTCAGATTAGGTAAAATTGATAAAGCAGTTGACGCTTACAAACAGGCATTGATTATTAATCCAAATCTTGTCTCAATTGCCGAGGCGCTTATGCAGCTACGGCGCGCGTTGGAAGAAGAAGAATAAATTCTGTTATGGATAGCAACAATGAACGCTGTTATTAAGGCTAAGCTGGACAGTATAAAAACATTCTTCATTTGTATCGGTATTGCGAGTTTTCTGCAGTGGTTGACATACCAATTGTTGACACATGCGAAACTTGGTTCACCTGCGGAATGTTTCGCGCTTGCACAAGTGTTCACTGTACTTTTGGTAGCACCTTATTTGGCGGCTTGTCATGTGCAGTCTGAAATCAGAGATGATCCTTCCACACAGTTGCTATCACTTTCCGCTATCTCTTTTGGTAAGTCCCTGTTGATGCGGCTTGCTATCAGTCTGATCCCTCTCTTCTGTTGGATATTTTTATCAACAAGTTTCGCGCTTTTTGTCACTGACATGCCGATCGGAAAAGCAATGAAAATGTTGATTGTGTTAGGGCTTTATAGTTTTTCGACAGGGGCAGTTGGCATGTGGGGCACACAGGTTTTCAAGGATGCTATCTTTGGAACAGAGTGTGCCTGTTTTTTATCGTGTGTTTTAATCGGGAGTGCGTTTTTACTAAAACCTTTAGGGAGATATATTGATAATATACAACCGATGATACAACCTATTCTTCATCTAAACCCGTTGATTACCGTGTGCAATATCTTTGATGGGATGGACATTTTTAGAACACCTTTGCTCTATGAACGAACACCTATTACATCTTACGATTTTTCGTATCCGTCATGGTATGTTATCGCTTTCTGGCAATTTTTGATAGGCGGGTGTTGTTTTTTATGGACATGGCTAATATGTAGAATCCACAAAGTTTGTATCAATATATTTTAAGTTCACGACGATTACTGCAAAGAGGCTTTATGGCTAAAACAAAAGACCCTATCATAAGTGTTTCAGGAGTGCGCGGGCAAGTTGGCATTTCGCTTGATGTGTGTACAATTACACGTTTTGCGCTTGCATTCGGCACGTTTGTTGGTGGAAAAACCGTGGTAGTAGGACGAGATACTCGCACCTCAAGCCCGATGATTCGGCATGCAGTACTTGCTGGACTTTTTGCTACAGGGTGTCACGTTATTGACGTGGGTTTGTGCCCTACACCGACTGTCCTTTTGATGGCGAAAACGCTCGGTGCGCAAGGTAGTATTACTATCACAGCAAGCCATAACCCGGCAGAGTGGAATGGCATAGAATTTGCGTCAGAGTCTGGAAAACTGCTAACACAGGCCGAACGGGACGAATTGGTACGAATCTATGAAACTGAGGATTTTGCCTTAGCACCGTGGGACAAGCAAGGAACGTTTGAAGAATTCAAGGATGCTGCCAAACATCACCTTAAGCAAATTCTCTGTTCACAGTGGCTCGACGTGGATTTAATCCGAAATGCTAAATTAAAGGTAGCACTCGATTGCGGTAACGGTGCTGGCTGCGTAATTAGTCCATCTCTCTTACAAGAACTCGGATGTCAGGTGATTGAAGTTAATTGTGTGCCGGATGGAAACTTTCGCCGTCCTGCTGAACCTACTCCTGATGTCTTAGGTGAACTATGTGAAAAGGTACGTGAAACACGCGCAGATATAGGATTTGCCCATGATGGTGATGCGGATCGAGTTGTGATTGTTACGGATGGCGGCATAGCATTGAGCGGAGAATGGACCCTCGCTTTTGTAGCAGATTTTATTTTAAGTAAAACAAAAGGAGATATAGTCGTCACAGTATCAACAAGCCGAATGATGGATGATATTGCTGCAAAGCACGGTGTAACGCTGCATCGAACGAAAGTTGGTGTGGGATGGGTGGTTGAGAAAATGCATAAGGTCAATGCTGTTATCGGGGGTGAAGGCACAGGGGGCGTTATCTATCCCTCTATCAACTGGACTACAGACGGTATCGCTTCTATCGCAGCAATTGTTCAATACCTTGCTGAATCCAGGGCCACAGTGACAGCACATGTAGAAGCCATACCACATTACGAAATGTGTAGGAAAAAATTGGAGATTCCATCACAAGAGGTCGCAACACAACTTGTTGAACTTGCTTTGAAAATGTATGAGAAAGAGAGTACATCAACTGCCCAATCCGGACCATTTCTTGAGTTAACGGATGGCATCAAACGCGTTTGGGATGATCGATGGGTGAATATCCGTAAATCAGGAACGGAGCCTGTAATTCGTGTTTTCAGTGAAGCGCCTACGGCATCTGAGGCAGAAACACTTTGTGATGACACGGTTGAAAGCTTGAAGATGTTAATGAAACAGATAAACTGATAACTCCGTTATTTATTACAAAACTTGTCCTTGTAAGTTAGCGCATTTCCTGTTTTTTTTACAGCGTACGACAGTTATTTTTTTGTGGTCAAGTTTCCTATAAAAATAAAGACTACTATTGGTGGTTTGGAGAAATTATGTCTTTGAAAATTGCCTGCATTGGCGGTGGAAGTGGATTATCCGCACTGCTCAGCGGGATTAAGTACTATGCCGATCTTGAAACAGACAACAAGAAAATCATTGATCTGGATAGTTTAGCAGCGATCGTTACTGTTTCTGACGACGGGGGAAGTTCGGGGCGTCTCGTGGAAGAATTTGATATGCTTCCACCGGGTGATATTCGCAGGCTACTGTATACGTTGTCCGATGCAGATGAACTCGCTGGACTTTTTGAGTACCGATTTTCCAGTAATGGCGACCTTGGCGGACATACTATTGGAAACCTTTTATTAACAGCACTGACGGAAATCCAGGGCAACTTCCCAAGGGCGATTCAAGCCGCATCGCGCCTTCTCTCAGTCCGTGGACAAATTATCCCTGTTACCTTAGACTACACTGTTCTATGCGCTGAGCTCACAGATGGTGAGATCGTACGAGGTGAATCGACAATACCGGTACGTGAGAACCGAGAACCGATTAAACGCGTATTTTTTGAACCCCGTGAAAACGGCAAAACCTATCATACGCCGGACGAAATATATGAATGCCAAGCGCACGAAACAGCAATAGATGCACTTGTTAACGCTGACGTAGTTATCATTGGGCCAGGAAGTCTTTACACCAGCATTATGCCGAATCTTGTGATAAAAGGGATCGTTGAAACAATTCAACGTTCTAACGCTGTGAAAATCTATGTTTGCAATGTAATGACACAACCCGGAGAAACCGACGGATACGCAGTCACTGACCACGTCAATGCCATTCTTGACCACGCCAAAATTCCCATAGATTATGTCTTAGTTAATAACCAACCCGCGCCGCAAGAAATCATGCAAGGATATGTTCGGAATGAATTGGTATCACAACTTACCCGAATTCGTTCTTTGTCTGACGAAGGGCTTTCTATGCTTGCTGAAAATACCGAACATCTGATGGAGGTGCTTGACCTTGCAAAGGATATTTCAACACTTTCTGCTGAAACCGTGCAGGTTGCGGACGCTTCAAAAGTACAAGTTTCTTATAAGCGGGAGCAGGAAAGACTTGAAGATGAAGGCATTACCGTTGTTGAAGCAGATTTAATAAGAGATATGGTTGTTACGGAAATTGGAACTTGGTTGGGTGGGGCTCAGATGAACGTTATTCGCCATGATCCTGAAAAGTTAGTGATGAATCTCGTAAATATCTTCAAAAATCACCCGAAATTAAGCGAAGCATTTTAATTTAAAAAATTTAAGGGTAGGTTTCAAGAACGCTACCCTTGGCATTTTACAAACGTTTACTATAAAAACATTACAATCCTGAATGAGATGTGCTGTTAGACTTAATGTGAGACGCAAATTTGTCGCAAATAAAAGAAAGGTTATCAATAAAATTATCCCAACGAAACTCTTCCTCTTGTGCTTTTGCAGCTGCACAATACACCGCTAATTCGTAATAATCCAATTTTCTTTCGTCTAACGGTTGCTGGTCAACGGTATATTGTTTTGAATCTTTATACATTCTGTACCCCCTAATGATTTCAGATTATCCCCTCTAAACTTTTTAACGTTATCCTTAAAAGAGGGGTTTCATTTTTTTTATGGCTAAACACTAATTGCCCTTGCATCCAACGCAAAAATTTTGACTTTGACGTATTTTGAAAGTATAATTTATTAATATCAGGAGGTGTTCATGAATCATCCAAAATCCGACTCAAAAAAAACTAAAAGTAAAACAAGTACACAAGAAAACAGCAACAGTACATCTGATACAAACTTTATCCGACAAGCAATTGAAGAAGATATAGCATCAAATAGATTTGACGGTAGGGTGCATACTCGATTCCCGCCAGAACCGAGTGGATACCTCCACATCGGGCACGCCAAAGCGATCTGTATCAGTTTCGGTATTGCTGAAGATTATAATGGACTTTACAATCTCCGCTTTGACGACAGCAATCCCATCACTGAAGAACACGAATACGTTGAGGCAATCAAACGCGATGTTCATTGGCTCGGATTTGATTGGAAGGAACGCGAATTTTATGCCTCCGACTATTTTGAGACACTCTATGAATATGCAGTCAAACTGATAAAAAAAGAGAAGGCTTATGTCTGCGATTTGGCGCCGGATGAAATGCGTACCTATCGTGGCACTTTAGTGACTCCTGGCAAAGATAGTCCCTATCGCAACCGTTCTATTGAAGATAATCTAACGTTATTCAGCGGGATGCGAAATGGCGAATTTCCAGACGGTTCCCGCACCCTCCGCGCAAAAATTGATATGTCCAACCCGAATTTGAATATGCGCGATCCTGTGATGTATCGTATCCTTCGTGCACATCACTACCGGTACGGAAACGATTGGTGCATCTATCCCACTTACGATTTCACACACGGTCAATCAGATTCCATTGAGGGTGTTACGCACTCATTGTGCGATGTTCAGTTTGAAGATCATCGTCCGTTATACGATTGGTTTTTGGAAACGTTGGAAATTTACCAACCTCGACAGATTGAATTTGCACGCCTGAATCTCACATACACTGTACTCGGCAAACGAAAGCTTAAAGTTCTCGTTGAGGAAGGACATGTCAACGGATGGGACGATCCGAGGTTACCCACACTTGCAGGCATGCGTCGTCGCGGCTATACTGCTGAATCTATCCGAGATTTTTGTAACCGCATCGGCGTGTCAAAAGCCGATAACCTCATTGAAATAGGACAACTTGAATACTCTATCCGCGATGATCTGAATAAACGGGCACCCCGTGTCATGGCTGTTCTCAATCCGGTCAAAGTGATTATTGACAACTATCCTAAAGGACAAGTTGAAATGTTTGATGCTGATAATAATCCGGAAGATGAAAATGCAGGAACAAGAGAAATTCCATTCTCACGAGAAATCTACATTGAACGTGAAGATTTTATGGAAGATCCGCCACGAAAATTCTATAGATTAGCACCCGGACGAGAAGTTCGGCTAAAACATGCATACTATATCACCTGCGAAAACGTTGTTAGAGATGAGAACACAGGTGAAATCGTTGAGATTCACTGCACCTATGATCCCGAAACGCGGGGTGGTTGGTCAGATGATGGACGTCGAGTACGAGGCACTCTGCACTGGGTTTCTGCTGAACATGCTGTTGATGCTGAGGTACGCCTATACGACTCGCTCTTTACTGAACGCGAACCTGAAAATGCTGCAGATGGGGCGGACTGGATACAATTCCTCAATCCGAACTCTTTAGAAATTTTGGATAACTGCAAAGTTGAACCGAGTCTTGTCGATGCACCGTCTGAAAGCCGATTTCAGTTTCTACGGATGGGATACTTTTGCGTAGATCCAGACACAACACCAGAAAAATTGGTATTCAATCGCACAGTACCGCTGCGGGACTCTTGGGCAAAAATTCAGAAAGGACAGAAATGAACAAAACATCGGTTCCAATTGACCAAGTTAGAGTACGTATGGCGCCCTCTCCTACAGGTTTCTTACATATTGGGGGTGCGAGGACAGCTCTCTTCAATTGGCTGTTTGCGAAACACCACAACGGCAAATTCATACTTCGGATTGACGATACGGACACGGCGCGTTCCACTGATGAATCCATGCACGCGATTTACGATGCGTTGAAGTGGTTGGGCATCAATTGGGACGAACACTATGTCCAGTCAGAACGGAGAAACATCTATGACAAGTCCGTTATGCAATTGCTTGAGAGTGGCAATGCCTACCATTGCTACTGCACACCCGAAGAACTTGAAGATATCCGCGCACAGGCGCGTGCCGATAAACAGACCCGTTCCTACGATAGAAGGCACCGAAACTTGACTCATGAAGACGTAGACCGCTTTATTGCCGAGGGCAGAAAGCCAACCGTGCGCATAAAAATGCCCGACACACCAATCCATGTCAACGACCTTATTCTCGGTTCACTTAACATTGATCCAGCTACTCTTGAAGACGAAGTGATTGTCCGTTCAAACGGGATGCCGAACTACAATCTTACCTCTATCATTGACGATGCTGATATGCGGATAACGCATGTCATCAGAGGCACGGAACATCTCAACAACACTCCGAAACAGATTGCAATTGCGAATGCACTGGGTCTGCAACTGCCCCAATTCGCACACATACCGTTGGTGCTTGATGATACCGGCAGGAAACTCAGCAAACGCCACCACGGGGACCTTGTCGCAGTCAACCGTTACCGTGAGCAGGGGTATCTACCCGAAGCAATGCTCAATTTCGTTGCGAGACTCGGCTGGTCCTACGACGATAAACAGGAAATCTTCTCTGTTGACGAATTGATTGAGAAATTTGACCTTGCACGGGTTGGCAAGAGCGGTAGTGTGTTTGATATTAAGAAGCTGGAATGGCTCAACTCTCATTATATTAACCAGCTTGATGTATCGGCACGAACAGACGCGGTAATGCCGTTCTGGGAACAAGAAGGTTTGGCGGATTCCACTACAAACCGTGACTGGCTGGAAAACATCGTGGAAGCGGTGGGTGAACGTCTTACAACGTTTCAAGATATTGTCCCACAAACCCGTTATTTCTTTACCGATGATTATGAATATGAATCGAAAGCGGTTAAAAAATGGTGGGGAGGTTCGGACGAGAAAAAGCAGAAAACTTGTGAGATTCTGACGAATATCTCACAGATTTTGGAAGAAATCCCTGCGTTTGACCTTGAAACAGTAGAAACTGCTATTTGGAAATACACGGATGAGAACGACATCAAACGTGTCGCGGCGATGCAGGCGTTGCGGATCGCGTTGACGGGGACGTCGTTCGGACCAAGTCTCTTTGATATTGTTGTGCTGCTTGGTAGAGACGAGGTTTTGAAACGGATCCCAAAAGCAGTAGCGTATCTATGAGCCTACTGCCCCGCGGCGCAGTAAACCTCTATGGAGTGAAGGAAGTTGTTCATGGCAGCAAAACTTGCTATATCTGGTGGTAAGAAGACTGTTCCTGATGGGTTAATTCAACCGTGGCCAGAGGTTACCCAATCTGACAGGGACGCGATTGCCGAGGTTATCGCCTCCGAAAGAATTACCGAACAGCAACGGATTCAATCCGAAGGTCTCGCGAAGGAGTGGGCGGAATACATGGGGGTTCGGTATTGCATCCCTGTTAACAGTGGGACTGCTGCGTTGCATCTGTGTGTCGCAGGTGTTGGTATTGAGCCGGGCGATGAAGTCATTATTCCCGCCTTCACTTTCTGGGCAACAGCGGCGGCCGTTCTCCATCACAACGCTATTCCTGTCTTTGTTGATATTGACCCCGTAACCTACTGTATTGATCCCAATGAGATTGAGGCGAAAATCACCGAGCGAACTCGCGCGATTCTGCCGGTTCATATTCACGGTATGCCCGCCGATATGGATCCTATTTTAGCGATTGCGAAAAAGCATAATCTGAAAGTGATTGAGGATGTCGCGCAGGCACATGGCGCACGCTATAAAGGTAGGCTTTGTGGCGCGTTTGGTGATGCCGCAGGGTATAGCACGCAGGCATCAAAAACGTTGAGTAGCGGTTGTCAAGGCGGATTGTTCACAACGGACGATGAGCAAATTTATAAGCATGCAGCACTGTTGCAGTATTTTGGGGAAATCGTCGTGCCGGGCAGGGAACGCGAGGAGCAGGAATACAACGCGTATGGACTCGGATGGATGTATCGGGGGGATATGTTCAGCCAGGCGTTTATCCGTAGTCAACTCAAACGGCTTGACGTGAACAACGCGATGCGAATCAGAAATTGCCAGTATCTTACGAACCATCTGAGTGAAATTAAGGGCATTGAAACGCCTGTTACGCCCAAGGCGTGTGAACCTGTTTATTACAACTACGTCATCGGTTTTGATCCAGAGGCGTTAGGGTTAGATATTCCTGCACGAACCTTGCGTGAGAAGGTACAAGCGGCACTACGCGCTGAGGGCGTACCGACCGGACAGTGGCAGCGACTTCCCGTTCCATCTCAAGAAATCTTCCAGAACCGGATCGGTTATGGCACAGGTTGCCCGTGGCGATGCAACCAATCGACTGTTGAGTATAAGACTGAGGACTATCCTAAAGCCGTTGCGTTCATTGACTCTCATTGCTATATCTTTGATGTCAATCCGCCCAATGATCTTGAGTTGATGTCCTATTATGTTGAAGCATTTGACAAGGTAATGGATCAGCTTGATGCTGTGCTTGAACATTCGGATACGACTTAAGTTTTGGGTCTCTCGCAAGTCATGAAACTCAGCATTCAATTGATAAAATTGACTCTAAATTGCTTTGCTGAGGCTTTAAAGTAATATTGACAAATCTGTTTAAAACTCTTATACTATTCTTGAATACATCCCTCAAACTGGGTTGGCGGTGCCTTAGACAGACGACTACCAGAATACTAGAGAAATTGAGGAACAAAAGTCAATTAGGAGAATCTGATGCTTCACGCACTTGAATTAGAAAATTTCAAAGCGTTCGGGGACCGTGCACATGTTCCGTTTGCGCCTATAACACTTATTTTTGGTGAAAACAGCGCGGGAAAGAGTTCAATTCTGCAAGCACTCAATCTACTTAAACAGACACGGGAAAGTCGAGAGACAGGAGCTTTGCTGCTTCCACGAGCTGAGAATGGGATAGTTGATCTTGGTAGTTTTAAGGAACTACTTTTCGACCATGACCTTGAACGAACACTCTCTATTCGTGTTGAAATCAAAATGGATAAGAGAAGTCTATTTTCATTACCAGATGAAAAAGAGAAAATAGCTATTGAATTTAACTTTAAAAGACCTTCTCTTAAAGAGGAAGTTTTGTTAGATCAATTTGAAATTTATTATGGGGAATCTTCTAAATGTATTGCAAGATTTCAGCCATCGGGTAAAACTGTAGAACGTCATGAATTTTGGATGATGATGGGTTTTTTCCATGATTCGCGTGGTCTTTCACCTTCAAAATTAGCCGCAGTAGAGTGTGTTTGGGTAACGGATGAACCAGAGTTCTGGAAACCAGAATTTGATTGGTGTAATGAGAATAGAGAGGAAATTGCTAGACGTATCAAAGAGAGAAAACTTGACCTAGAAGAGGATCTAAAACAGCATACAGATGAAGACAATAATGGACAAAAAAATGCTGACGAAGGATTTCAAGGATATATGAAAAGACTTCAACGAGAACAAGATTCTTTAGATGCAGATTCCAAGTTTTTCTCATCAGAATTAGAACTAGAATCCTACATATCTAAAAGACGTAGTGAAGAGATGAATACCGTTATAGCAGCCCAAGGATTCCTTCCTGTTGGAGTATTACATGGAGAAAAAACTTCATTGTTAACAGGCCCTGGATCTTTATCGGGTCCTAGATCTGATGTTATGGCATTTGATGTTGCAGAACTTACAATGGCAGCATCCCATGCATTGGAACGAACTTTGGACGCTCTTTTCCCAATGGGTCCTTTTCGTAGACCACCAGAAAGATGGTATATCTTCACGGGCACAAGTCCTGAAGATGTCGGTTATCGAGGAGACCTGCTTCCAGATTTGCTCTTCCGCAGCAAGAAATTAGTTAAGAAAACAAACAAATGGTTAGAGAAACTTGAAATTGGCTATGAACTTACTGTAGAACCAGTAGGAAT
The DNA here is from genome assembly GCA_022825825.1 of Candidatus Poribacteria bacterium. Lineage (GTDB taxonomy): Bacteria > Poribacteria > WGA-4E > WGA-4E > WGA-3G > MSPOR6. The sequence continues at coordinate 7,619 of JAJDWA010000071.1, read as the reverse complement.
TGATTCAGGTGATCTTTTTGAGGTAAGACTCAAAGATACACGGCGAAAAGAAGGAACAAACCAAGAACGTGTAAATGTAGCACTACCAGATGTGGGTTTTGGTATCAGCCAACTTCTTCCTTTCGTAGTTCAGAGTTTGGTTTCAGAAAAACAAATTATCTCTATAGAACAACCAGAGGTTCACGTACATCCGAGACTACAAGCCGATCTTGGAGATCTATTAGCCGAAGCCATTAAGGAACCCCGTGAAAACCAATTTATTGTTGAAACCCATAGTGAACACTTAATCTTACGTTTGCAACGCCTTGTCTATGAAAAGAAAATCAAGCCAGAAGATGTTTCGGTTGTCTATGTCAGTCGTGGACCTGAAGGGGCAAAATCGCAGCGTTTACATCTTGACGAAGAAGGTGATTTTATTGATGAATGGCCAAACGGATTTTTCCCAGAGCGCCTTCGTGAACTTAGATAGTGTAAGGAGTTGCATAAATGTTGATTAGTGCAGTCCCTGATCCTTCCGCGTTTGATGTAAGTTATTTTGATACGGTTTATAGGATACAAGCAGAAGATTTCTTAAGGGGTATTGAAAGAAACGGTTTACTTATTGTTGACTCAGGAAAAAGAATACAAAATGCCATAATTGATCGGATTACATCCCTTCCAATCAAATACAGACAACAATTGCAAATCAAGATTGAAGAAATCTTACTAAAAAAGAAAACAAAACGAATCATAGCAATTACAACCTCGTCAAATGTTACGTCACCGTCCAACCTTTTAGATTTAGCATATCAATTGAAAATAGATACCCAAACCGATGCATTGATCGTTGGTGACAATAGTCTGAAAACACTAAAATCTGCACAAAAGTTCGATGCAAGTATCATCCTATTATCCGACTACCGCAATAGCGATTTTGAGAAAGCCCGACAGAGGTACGAGAACCGAATTGGACCAATAGACACGTTGCCAAAAACTGATGTAGATAATCTCATCATTCACTCGATCCGTTTCTCAAAATGGTTACGATTTTATGATCCACAGATTGGAAAGGGAAACAATACAAGTCGTTTCCGAAAAGGCATTGAGTATATTTTATCTCTTTGGAAAGATCGCGGATTTTTTGCTTCTCAACAAGGATTTGGAGATGTAAAAATATACACTTGTAGCGCTGAACGGATCCGGGATGATGAGACAGATCATGCAAAAGAAAGCAAGTTAGAGCTAAATAAAGAGAAGTACCGAAAAATCAAGCGGGAACTCATAGAGCCGTTGGAAAACCAATTTCCTTGGCCGATAGAGTTGTTTGTAAAGAGTGATCCTGATGATATTTTTCACGCGAGACATTTAGAGACACAACATGGCATAATCAATGTGGAGCGAGGTTTTGATATGTTCAAGTCGAACGGTGTTTTTAAGCGAAATTTTTTTACTTTACATACGGCAGCAAGTTCCCACCTGAAAGAATGTCGCGAATTACTAGACGCGGACGTTGGTGATTCAGCATAGGACTGATGCGACGTAGGCATGATAGAGCACCCTCCTTGTCACTACTCTGAGGTAACCACACTTCTTGTGCGATATCCTATCAAGATCATTTCTAAGAATCAAATCAAAAGTCTATTGATTACAATATCTCATTCTCAAATCACATTGAAAATCCGTGAAGTAAGTGTTATCATATTTAACATAAAACACAGATACGTCTTTGCATATCTATAAACCCCAATCCTATCCACAAAACATATTTTGTTAACCAAGTATCTGTAGAAATACACTTCACTTTAGAGTAAAAATGACATACCGAAACATTTTAGAAAAAATAAGACTTGCTTTCCCGCAACCAGTATCTGATACCATACATGACTCCTACTTTGTGCATTCTATGATGCGCGCCTTGGACCAGGTAGACGCACTCAAAACACATCTGCCGTTCCTCGGTTCTATCATTCATGGTGATTTTGATGCAGCAAAACAGACAAAGTTACCGGATACCATGTCATCGGTAGAGGCAGTAACTAAGGACCTTGTCAGTTATCTTGAAGGTATGACCATCTTCGGACATCCTCGCACGCAGCAGAATGTTATAGCACCAACGACAATTCCGAGTCTGATAGGAGTCCTTCTTACTTCTTTACACAACCCTAACCTTGCCTGGGATGAATTTAGTCGGCTCGTTGCGTTAGCTGAAGTTGAAGTTGTTGCGATGACATCACAATTGATCGGATATGATACGGAACAGGCGAGTGGTGTGTTCACCTTTGGTGGTACAGGAACGACACTCTATGGGGTAAAAATCGGATTAGAAAAAGCATGTCCAGAAACAATGCAAAAAGGGACATCCGAAGACGCTGTCGTTTTTGTGTCAGACACTGGTCATTACTGTGCTGCAAACATTACGGGATGGCTCGGAATAGGCACGAACAATCTAATTACTATTCCGACAACACCGGAAAATGAAATTGACCTCAAGCAACTTGAGGAAAAACTACGCAATGCACTCACAAATGGCAAAAGGATTGCCTGCATAATTGCTACGTTGGGGACTACAGACGCGTTCGGTTTAGATAATTTAAAGTCCATCGTAGATTTACGGGACACGCTTGTTGATGAATTTGAACTTGACTATCAACCACATATTCACGCTGATGCAGTCATCGGATGGGCATGGTCTGTTTTTAACGACTACGATTTTGAGCAGAATCCTTTAGGTTTCCGTCCGCGCACTATCCGTGCTATTGCAGGCGCCTGTAGGCGAATCCGACACCTTTCCCTTGCGGATTCGGTTGGTATTGACTTCCACAAAACGGGTTTCGCGCCTTATATTTCAAGTCTCATCCTCGTAAAAAATCAGACTGATTTGGATTTGTTGAAACGGACTCCTGAACAGATGCCTTATCTCTATCACTTTGGACAGTATCGTCCCGGTATGTTCACGCTTGAAACTTCAAGAGCGGGAACAGGACCACTTGCTGCACTTGCCAATCTGAAATTGTTCGGAGAGGAAGGATTGCGCGCTATTCTTGGACATATCGTTGAAATGACGCAACTTCTACGCGAACATCTGGAAGGGCATGAAGGAACAACTGTCCTAAACCGAGGAAATTTCGGCACCGTTACCCTATTTCGCGCTTATCCAGTTGGTGTGGACACCTTTGAAATCAAACGTCAGGAATTCGAGGATGTCACCTATCGGGACAGTTTGATTGTGCACAACGCCTATAACCGAGAAATTTTTGAATACGTGAATTCTGAAGCGATGGAAGGTCGAGGTGTCTTTATCTCTACTACTGACTGTTACCGTAAAACCGCTTATGGAGAACCGATTGTCGCTTTAAAATCGTTTATCCTATCCCCGTTTGTTGATGAAGAAGATGTGAAAACAGTTGTTGCGAAGGTCCTGGAAGCGAGGGAAGCGATCAGTTGAAGTGTGAGAAATAGCCTAAATGGAGGTGGTGGGAATTGAACCCACTTCCGATGGAAAATGAAAGCAACCACGCTTTCGCCCATCGTCGAATCCATTCACCCCCATATTTGCATATAAGGATACCATGTTCGCCTCCACAATATCAAGTAAATATCTTGGTCAAATACCAATTTGTTTGACTTTGCTGAAAGTATATGATAATCTATGTCTACAAAAATATCAAATTGGAAGGTACAGTAATAGTTTATGGAACAGTGGATTGAACATCTTATTGAAGGGTTACCGAGTGTAGCCCTTTTTCTTATTATTGCAGTGATGCTTTACACGCTTAGCAAAGGAGCAGATCGGCTGGTAGATGACGCGGTAACACTTTCAACTCGATGGGGTTTAGGGAAAGCGGTTATCGGGGCAACAATCGTGAGCATCGGCACAACTACGCCCGAAGCAGCGGTCTCTGTGTTGTCTGCAGTCCAAGGAGAACCGGGACTCGCACTCGGAAACGCAGTCGGTTCAATTATTTGTGACACAGGACTTATTCTCGGTTTAGCATCGTTAATTGCACCACTATCTTTTAACCGTCAATTGGCATCGCGGTTGTCCAATGTTCAGGTCAGTGCTGGAATACTCATGGTCCTAGCTTGTTTTCCATGGTCATCTCCAGCAAAAGTCTTTAGTGAAGGCGGCACGCTCCAACAATACATAGGCATTATTTTCGTGATTCTATTAGGATTGTATGTGTGGCAGTCTATTCGGTGGGCAGGTTCAATTACACCTACCTCCGAACACGATGAAGAAACAGAACCGGAAGGATCTAGGACATTTGTTACACTGCTTACACTCATTGGGGCAATTGCAATTGTTGTTATTTCCGCACAAATCCTCATCCCAACTGTAAAGACGCTTGCAATTAGATTTAACGTGCCAGAGGAAATCATTGCAGCAACGCTCGTCGCTTTTGGCACATCGCTACCAGAGCTTGTAACAGCGTTAACAGCAGTTCGGCGCGGACATGGTGAGTTAGCAGTTGGCAATATAATCGGTGCGGATATACTAAATGTGCTATTTGTTGCGGGTGTATCGGCGGCTGCCACGCCATCCGGTTTACAAGCATCTGGTAAATTTTTCCAATTCCTGTTTCCAGCAATGGTATTTATTTTAATTGTTTTTCGAATTGGGATTTTCGTGTCGGGGAGTCAATTGAAACGTCCGTTTGGTGTGGTGTTGGTTGGAACATATATTTTGGTCACAATTCTCAGTTATATTTTTTCTGTAGATATGCATTAGAAATTTGCGTCAATTTAAGGATAAACTTCATAATGAAAAAAACACTGCCCGGGGAATGCCAAAAAGGCATTCATACCGTTGATTTGGGGGAATGCCTTAATGGCATTCATACCGTTGATTTGGGGGAATGCCAAAAAGACATTCGGACCGTTGATTTGTCTATTGCATTACATACTTTAGACTCAGACCCCGTTTCCCAAGATTACACACAATGGAATCTGCCCAAAGGTGTGAAAGCACGCCTCGGGAAAGGCAGGGTAAGTGATGTATTAGATCCACCTGAAATAGCGTACTCCCCTGATGGAAAATGTTTTGCGGTAGCAAGTGCCATTGGGATTTGGTTATACGACGCACAGACGACAAAAGAACTTAACCTACTCACAGGACATACACTTGATGTCACTACCGCATCTTTCAGTCCAGACGGGGCTATATTGGCAAGTGCAAGTGGTGACAGGACCATACGTTTGTGGGATGTGCAAACTGGAACACATATCCAGACGTTGGAAGCGCATGCATGTCGTATCAATAATGTTGCCTTCAGTCCGAGTGGGTCTTTATTGGCAAGTGCAGGTGATGACAATGCTATCTGTCTGTGGGATGTGCAAACAAATGAAATTATTCGTACGCTTACAGGTCATACGGATAGGGTTAATTATGTTGTGTTCAGTCCAGATGAGTTTACATTGGCAAGTTCTAGTTGGGACGCTACCGTGCGTTTGTGGGATATGCAAACCGGGGCACTCCTTCGGACGCTTACAGAACACACAGCTGCTGTTAGTAGAGTATCGTTTAGTCCAGATGGAAAGACACTTGCAAGTTCGAGTATGGACAAAACCATTCGTCTGTGGAATGTACAAACAGGCGAATCTCTTAACACACTTACAGGACATACGGGAAGGGTTACAAACGTCCTATTTAGTCCAGATGGCGAAATTCTTGTCAGTACTGCAATGGACTTTGACACAGACCTGCGTTTGTGGGACGCACGGACAGGGGCACCGCTTCAGTTACTAAAGGGGCATACGAGGAAAGTTACCAGTCTTGTGTTTAGTCCGGATGGGTCTAAATTGGTAACTGGGAGTGGTGACAGCACCGTGCGTTTGTGGGATGTGCAAACAGGGACATGTCGTCAGACAATCGCAGATCATGCCTTCTGTGTTAGGAGTATTGAGTTCAGTCCGGATGGATCTTTGTTGGCGTGTTCTGGTTGGGATGAAACTGTACCTTTGTGGGATACACAAACCGATGAAGTACTTCATCGACTTAAAGAGCATAAGGCTGATGTCGTAGACCTCGTGTTTAGTCAGGATGGCAAGACCCTCGCAACTGCAAGTTGGGATAGAACAGCGCGCTTATGGGATGTGAAGACAGGCACATCTCTACACATACTGACAGAGCATCGTGACTTGGTCAGGTGTGTAGCATTCAGTCCGGATGGCAAGACTCTTGTAACTGGAAGTGCAGACACTGATGTGCGTTTGTGGGATGTAGCGACGGGAAAACTTCTATTGACATTGACAGATCATAGGGAAAATATAAATAACGTAGTTTTCAGTCCGGATGGCAAGACTCTTGTGAGTTCAAGTGATGACAAAACGATACGTTTTTGGGATGTACAGACTGGCACACTTATGCGGACATTGGATGAGCATACAAAGTCGGTATTTAGTGCTGTGTTCAGCCCGGATGGCAAGATTCTCGCATATTCGAGTGATGACAAAACGATACGTTTTTGGGATGTGCAGACTGGAGAATATATTCGCACACTTACAGGACATACAGATGGTGTATGGTGCGTTGTATTCAGTCCAGATGGTAAAACACTCGCCAGTACAAGTAGAGACACTGATGTGCGATTATGGGATGTGCAAACAGGCACACACCTTAGAACGTTGAAAGGACATTCAAGGATGGTTTATACAGTTGTCTTCAGTCCGGACGGCAAGACCCTCGCAAGCGGGAGTCGTGACGGCACTTTGCTGCTGTGGGAACTAACGTCTGAACCAGTGGATTAGATAGCTCGTAAGTTGGGTAGAGAAAGCTCTATCCAGATGGATACCATAAGCGCATTCGGTGTTGATTCCTTACGTCTATATTTATATTCGGATTCAATTGTTGAACTTATGTTAGATTATAGGCATCCTTCTTACATATAAAATAAACCTCTGCCAATATTGATAATGATATATGGTTTATTCTATATTACACTTTAAACTGCGCTGGGCAAATATTCTTGATTTACTGGACTCTTGCAAAAGTCAATCATCAAACGGATGTAGCAACTTGATTTACGACAAGTATAATATCAATCAGAATTACTTGACTTTGTAATTTTACTGTAGTATACTCTCTTAAATCTATAACCTGAAACAATTACATATGCTCACAAAATTAGAAAAAGCTAAACTCGGCTTACATTTTTTTGAAGAAGCGATATTGAAGGTATTGCATGAGACTCAAAATGAAGGACGTTTGCATGCAGGTGCAATTCGGGAGTGTTTGGGTATATCAAATGTGCCTCAGGACTACGCTGACAATAACACACTTGTTAAAGGTGCCTATATCATCTTAGGGATAACGGACTTGTAGATAATGTCCCGAAATAAGGTTAAAAATAATCAACCAGGAGGTCATAAGTATGGAAAAAGTAACATTGAAACTCTCAGGAACAATATTTAATAATTATTCTGATTCAGAGTTGCATTGCAGTTTAGATGGTGTGGAACTAACTGGAACTCCATTGCAAATAGGATTATTATATTATCATCTAGTAGGATTAAGCGATGATTTAGATATAGAAGCAGTTGCTACTGCTGAGAATCTTGAAATACTTGAAATATGCAGTAATACATTAGGAAGACAGGATGAGAATTAGTCGTGTAGATTTGAAACATGACTCTTTAATTGA
>JAJDWA010000044.1 GCA_022825825.1 Candidatus Poribacteria bacterium | reverse complement strand
CTATAGTTTGGACAATTTTTCATACGCGAGTTCAATATAAGAAATTGTTGGACTTCATCTGTTACGAAATCCTAACGCAACACACAAAACGGAACCCTCTTTGCTCCAGCGGAGCAATATGTTTATAGCCACAGTCCGAACCGACATTTCCCGCTCCAGCGGAGCGGTATGTTAGTGAACTGACGCATAGCACTCCGCTGGAGTGCGAGAATACGCCCATAATGTTTTCTATAAACATAGCACTCCGCTGGAGTGCAGCATTTTTCGTGAGGTTCCACTGATATGGAAAACTTACAGAAAAATAGAAAAAGACTTGATAACTCAAGATATAACTGGCATAAATTGTCCAAACTTTAGTTATACATGCATACACTATGGAATACATATTTTGTTAGATTTAATCACACTACCGCCGTTTATCGAACTTGGTGAAAATGCACTCAGAATACTTCTTTCTTTTGTGTTGGGTGTATTTGTTGTGCTTATCTATCAGTGGACACATGCCAAAGCGCCACAAAAATCATTTACCGATACCCTCATCATTCTGTGCATGTTAATTTCAGTGGTGATGGTCATTATTGAGGATAGCATTGCAAGAGCATTCAGTTTAGTCGGGGCACTCTCAATTATCCGTTTTCGCACAGCAATCCAAGACCCGCGCGATATCGGATTTGTCTTTTTCGCGTTAGCAGCGGGCATGGCTGTTGGTGCTAAAAAATCAGCAATTGCAGTTGTTGCCACATTCCTCATCGGGCTCATAATCCTCTGCATGTACTACTGGCATCAGTACTTTGTAAAAAATAACGAGTTTACCCTTGAAATTTGTCTACCCCCCGACCAGCAATCTGAAACCGTTTATCGCCTCATTTTTGATAAGCATCTCATTTACGAACGCTTAATTGATAGACGGATTAAAAAGTCAAAGATAGTTGAGTTGAATTTTCGGGTAAAATTGGCAAATCCCGATGAGTGGCTCACATTTTATAATGAACTCTCAGGGCATGAAAACATCACTGAAGTTAAATTAGATAAAAAATAGAGTCCGAACCCTTCTGTTCCTGGTCTGTCTAAATTCAAAATAGCAAGAAGGAGAATATCATGAAATATATAAAATTAATAGTAATCATTGGACTAATATTTGGTCTCGTAACGTACGCATACACCCAACAAAATAGGGAATCGACACAACTTTCAGAAGACGAGAAAAGGTTTGATCTGGATGGAAACGGTACGCTTAGTCCCGAAGAAAGCCAACTCATGCTTCGAGTTACAAGTTTAGAGGCGTTTGCAGATAGTAAACTGAGTAAAGAAGAAATTGAGAAAATTGCGGGCAACCGTGTCCCTGACAGAGACCCTCGACAAAGCGGGAGACCACCCGGTTTTGGTGGTAGACGTGGCCCTCGTCCCCCGGAAAAGCTGGTCGCACGTTTTGATATAAATAAGGATGGAAAATTAACGGGAGACGAACGGAAAGCGGCGCTTGAAGCGCGTGGAGACGCATATTCACCTGAACAACGCGCAGGAACCCCAACTGGCAATATTGAAAACGACGTGAAAGCGAGTCTGGCTGCTTCACCAAAAGACTCACCCGCATTTTATGATGCTGGGACACTTCGTACGCTGTACCTCCGTTTCCACGATGAAGATTGGTATGCGCAACTAAACGCATTTTATCGCACAGACGTTGAAGTGCCAGCGGAATTAGTCGTTGACGGGAAGGTTTACCCAGAGGTCGGTGTTCGATGCCGCGGAACCTCGTCCTACTTTACCGTTGAATCTGCGAAGAAGTCGTTCAACGTTGCTATTGACTATGGCGACGACAGTCAACGCCTTTACGGCTATAAGACACTCAATCTACTCAACGGACACGTCGATCCGTCTTTCCTTCGAGAAGTGCTTTACAATCGAATTGCACGTGACTACATCCCTGCCATGAAAACAAATTTTGTGAAGTTAGTGATCAACGGTGAAAGTTGGGGTGTGTATATCAATCTGCAGCAATATAACAAAGATTTTCTGGATGAGTGGTTTGGCACAAGAGATGGGGTGCGTTGGAAAGTAGGACCGGGCGGTGGTGCATTGACCTATCCTGGAGATGATATAGAAGTGTATCAAAACACCTACCAACTTAAAACTGCGAATGTCGAAAATCCATGGAAAAATTTAATTGCGCTCTGTGAAATGCTTGCGCCAAAAACGCCTGATGCGAAATTAGAAACGGATTTACCATCAGTATTTAACGTTGACCGTGCCTTGTGGCAGCTTGCTGTTTCAAACGTCTTTATGGATGACGATAGTTACATCCATAAAGGTGGAGATTTTTCCATTTATCAGGATGTCAATGAGAGATTTCACCTCATTTCGCACGATAACAATGAAACTTTCAGATTTGCAGGCGAACGTCGTGGCGGCGGTGGACCCGGTGGTAGAGGAGGTCCTGGTGGTTGGTCATGGGGAGAATTAATAGTAGGGACGGTATCTCCAACGACACACGCTGAAAACCCAATGCGTCCCGTTATTAGTCGTTTGCTTGGCATTCCAAAATGGAAAGCGCGGTATATCGCACACGTACGTACAGTCGTAGATGAGTGGCTTGATTGGGAGGTGTTGGAACCGGTCATCAAAGAATACCACGCACTCATTGATGCAGAAGTGCAAAAAGATAATAAAAAACTTTACGACTACAGCCGTTTTGAGGAAAGCGTTGATGGTGACCGTGGCGGACGTACACCGAGTTTCAAACGATATGTAACCCAAAGGCGAGAGATTTTACTCAATCACCCAGAATTGAGCAAGCCGACACCGAAGATTGTTTCCGTTTCCACACCTGAAAATCCCACGTCAAACCAACCCGTTGAAATTACAGCGAAATTAGATAACACTGTTGCAGCGGATTCAGTTCTATTGTATTATAGTACTGACCGTCACGCAGTTTTTAAACACACAGAGATGGCAAAGAACGGAGATAAATTTGTCGGTAGCATTCCCGCTTTTCCCGCAGAGACTACTGTCTATTATTACGTCGAAGCAAGTGCAGTAAAAACACACGGCACGACAGTTTTTTCACCAGCAAGAGCAGCGTTTGGCGCAGCCCATTACAAGGTTACATTGCCGCAAGCAAAAGAGGTATTGGTTGTAATTAATGAACTTATGGCAGTCAATACCAATAGTATTGTTGATCCACAGGGAGATCACGAAGACTGGCTTGAACTACACAACATCACAGATAAGCCCGTGCTGCTTACGGGGATGTATCTTACTGATAAAATTGACAATCCCAAGAAATGGGAATTTCCCGAGAACACTACGATTCCGCCGCGTGGGTATTTAATTGTATGGTTAGATGAAGATGGAAAAGCGTCTAAAGGACTTCATGCGAATTTCAAATTATCTGCTAATGGCGAAACTGTCTTGCTCGTGGATACGGATACGCATGGAAATCAGGTGATAGATACAATTACATTTGGGCAGCAGGAAAAAGATACCGCTATCGGTAGGTTGCCGAATGCGACCGGTGCTTTCCAAACTGTGCAGATGACACCTGGAACACAAAACAGCCAAAAGAAAGCAAAATAACGGATCTCCAAAAGAGAACGAACTTTTCGGTTTGAGTTATGTCTTAATAGGTTAAAAGCGAAACTTAAAACCTAAATACAGCAAGACTTAGCAATATTTATGGTCTTTGGAGGAGATAAATGTCCGTTACGACCCTCACCGCTGATATGGAAACCTATTCGGATATAGTTCAAGTGGAAGATTTTGATAGCCAACAGGAACGCGAACTCATCTTGCGATGCCAAGAGAGAGAGACTGCCGCAATGGGAACCTTAGTTGTGCAATACCAACACTGGGTTTACAATATCGCTTACGGTATACTTGGGCACCATGAAGATGCACAAGATATTGCACAAGACGCATTTCTCTCTGTGTGGCAGAATATTGGTCAATTTAAATTCCGTTCCCGATTTTCTACATGGCTGTACCAAATCGTTAAAAATAAATGTTATAATCTTATTGACCAACGGAAGCGCCGAAAAACGGACCCGATGGAGATTGATGATTCGCAACCTTGGGTGCCGCTTGATACTGTGACACCTGAACAGGAAGCGATCCGCACCGAACAAAGTGAGATACTCCACACAGCTCTCAGCAAACTTAAAGATAGTTACCGAACAATCTTAATCCTTCGCGAATTGCGCGAACTCTCTTATGAAGAGATAGCGGAAGTTCTCAATTGCACACTTGGACGCGTCAAGTCCCGTTTACATGAAGCACGAAAGGCTTTGAGAGATGAACTTGAACGTATTGACTGGTAAAGTAATAGGCACACGCCGCCGTGCCGTAACCCTAAAGTTGAAAACCCGTTCCATTGTCATGTAACCTCTAACTAATTGAAGTCGAAAAAATGAAACACCAACGTATCCAGAAACAACTATCGGCATATTTAGATAATGAATTAGCACCGGCTATGCACAAAAAGGTGGATGACCACCTGCTCGACTGCCAAGAATGTGCGAACATGCTGGCAGATTTCAAGCAAAACCGACAACAAATTGCGGAACTTGTACACCCCGCACCATCTATGAAGAATGCGGTCTTAGCAATGATTCACGAAAGCGAATCAGCACCGAAGAAAAAATGGCTTTCTATATTTAGACGTTGGGTTTTTCGTCCTTTCACTGTTGGTGCAACCGCTTTTTCAACGGCCTGTCTCGTCGTTGCCTTTTTCATCTTTACATATTCGCCTGCTCCTCAATATGACGAACTCCTCGATTTTTATTTTGGTGTTCATACAGAAGAGGTAGCGAATAACCCCTTGAAATCTAACGTAGCAACGCCACTTAGTAATCCCACAACGGACACTGAATATATTGATGAAGATGCGGAATCACTACTCAATCTGTATTTTGATGATTAATCCTTTGTGCCCCCAAGCAAGATAAAGGTGAACATGCGAACGAAACTTCTTTATGTATTCTGTTTATTAAAGGTAGCCATTTTACTACTGGCAGCCAACTCCTTTTGTGATGATGTTGCTACGCTTAAACGCATCGCGAAAGCGGAACAGGATGTAAGTTACGTCGGTCTCCGCCTCAGAACATACAGCTCGGCTCGCGGTGCTCGGACAATGGAAGAGATCGTCATTCATAAAACAGTAAAAGACTCGTATAGTAAGGTTGAATCAGTGGTCGGAGAACAGCGGTCAATTAATGAAGAAAACAATAATGAAAGAAGACGTGGCGATAGAAACGGAGATAGAAATGACCGGAGAAGACCCAGAGAATTTAGATGGGAACGGCAAAGGAGTCAAATTTCTCAGAAACAAATTAAATTCATAGCACAAAACTATGAATTAGAACGGAGACATTGGGGAGAAAAAATCGCTGGCCACGAGACCGATCTGCTAATCATCAATCCCAAACACGCTGGTAGACCGACAAAACATATCTATTTCGCTCGCAAAAACGGCGTTATCTTACGGGTGGAAGATTTAGACGCTGCTGGGGTTCTCAGGAGAATGTTCGTTTATACTCGCATTAGTTTTGAACCTGAAGCTGTAAAAAAGAAATGGGAAAGTTTCAGAGAAAAGATTAAACTCGAACCGTGGCATCCCCGCCCTACTATTTCACTTGCTGATGCCGAAAAAATACTTAAGAAAAAACCGATCCAACCGCAATACTTACCCCCCGGCTTCCAACTGCAAAGTATGCATAAACGCCAATTTGGAGGTAATCACGTTCAATTGAAATATACAGATGGATTGTTGGATTTCAGTATATTTGAAACAACGGATAAAATAAAAAGACGTGAAGATAGAAATAGAGGTGAAACTGTGATCCAAATTGGTGGCGTTTCAGTGCGTAAAAACCAGCGTGGACCGACCTATACATACGGTTGGTCAAGTGCGGGTATCAATTTCTTCGTACTCTGTGAAATACCCGCGCCTGAAATAGAGGAAGTCATAGAGTCTATTATCCGCAAAACTGGGCAGAAGTAGTCTCATTGTAAAATATAAAAAGATGTAGCCCACTGGTAGGCGCGCTTTGCAAGCGCGCTGATGTTTTTTATTACTAATCAAGGAGAAATCATGAAAATTTATTATGTCCTAATGTTAACTATCCTCTTAACCGGTCCATTTCTTGCAAGCAGTGCAGATGCCGACAATCATACTGACCCCATAAAAAACGAACTTGAGAAATCACCGCGTCACGGAGAATGGGTTAAAATCACCGCCGCCGATAAGCACGAACTCAATGCCTTTATTGTTTTCCCGGAAGTGAAACAACCCGCAACCGCGATCATCGTCATTCACGAGATTTTTGGACTAACCGATTGGATTCGGCTTGTCGCAGATAGACTTGCCGCTGATGGGTTTGTCGCGATTTGTCCAGACCTGCTTTCGGGTATGGGGCCCGATGGCGGAGGCACAGAGAGTTTTGACTCTGGTGATGATGTGCGGCGTGCGATCCGTGGACTTACAACCGAACGCGTGACGACAGATTTAGATGCTGTACGTAAATATGTCCAAAACCTACCCTCAACAAACAATAAGGTGGCAGTCTCCGGATTCTGTTGGGGTGGCAAGCAGACGTTTGGTTATGCTGTTCATTCTGATGAGATTGCTGGTGCGTTTGTGTTTTACGGTTCTGCACCACCTGTTGAAGATATATCCAAGATTTCCGCGCCGGTATATGGATTTTACGGTGAAAGCGATAACCGTATCAACGCGACAATTGATGCAACCAAAGCAGCAGCAGATGCCGCAAAAGTTACATATCAGCCTGTTATTTATAAAGGTGTTGGACATGCATTTTTGAGGCGAGGCATGGCAGAAAATGCAAATGAATCTCAGAAAACTGCTACCAAGGAAGCATGGGAACGGTGGATTAAGCTCTTACGAGGATTGTAACATTGTTTTCTATAGTAAAACCTATAATTACTTGGACACTGCTGTAGTCCATGCGATAGCTGAGGTTTCCTAACCTCGTTGGCACAGTCTGATCGTTCAAACGCAAATTCTGTGTCAGTTTGGGCAACACCGCGATAGTAGGACTCTTTGCAAAATGTCCAGAAAGACCTGCACAAAATGGGACTGATTTGACCGATTGTCAAGATTTAGCTTATCATGAAAAGAACTTATTAGGATTGTTAAGCAATATATTTCAGGCGAGTTTTCGGTTATTGGTTATTCACTATCTACGATTGGTTAAAACTATTCCTTAGAATCGTCTATACCTGCGAGAATATTGATACTTTTGCGGCAATAATTCAATATTTTTATCCATCCACTTCAGTCGGGTCTGCAACCATTTTTTCATTTCGTCCACTTCGCCTTGATAGGTCCGGCGTCCTGGTCCGGGGTTACCAAAAAGCGAATGTCCAAGCACACGCCATTTCTGGAAATTACGTTTTTGTGATTCTGATAGGTAATCTACTGTTCGATTAATTTCGCCAAGGATTGCTGATGTAGCGAGTTCATTTCTGCGAAGCGTTTTCCACTTCTTCACAAGTTTCTGTTTGAAATTTCTGTCCGATAGCAGCCGATCCCACCAGAAAGGGACAGGGTTTGTATAAACAAGCCAACTATCGGTTTCCCAACCGTTATGGAAAACAGTATTACCCATTGATAAATTAAAATCCCAGACCGGTCCCGCCGTTAGTTTTCCATCTCTATCTTTGTACATATATGCGCTGAAACGGAATCCGTCCGTGTTTTTGAAAAGTTCATTGATGATGAAATGGTCAATGAAAGAATCTACATCAATATACTTGGCATATCCGTGCTTTGGGTCTTTGAAGTTCGGGCTGGCTAAGGCTGCTTCAAATTCGCTCATATAGTTTTGTATCCACACTTTCTGTGCATGAGAGATTTCGCGCCCTTTCGGATAAACATGTGCAAGATGTGTGCCGCGCCGGGTATAGAAGAAAGTTTCATTCCTATCCATCTTATCAATTTTTATAATATATCCCCCAGTGATTTCAGGGGACTTGTTGTGCGTTGGCTTCAAAGATTGGATAGCGATCCGTTCTTTTCCACGTTTAATCTTTTCTATGAGTAGATAGACACCGACATAATGTTGTGCTGTAATTGCCTTATCACTATTCGTATTGAGAAACACCTCAACAAACTTTGTTCTGGTCGCGTATCTGCCGATTCGATTGCTAAATTCAAAAGCCAAGTAGTTCCGCATGAGTGTTTTATCCGAATAGGGACCATTCAGCACCCAATCCGATTCAGCTGGCAATTGGAATATAGATACATCTTTGTCGTTACCCTTATCGTCCTGAAATTCAAAACCGTACTGTTTTTTCGGAAACATCTGTGAAGTCTGTCCTCTAATCTCTATGCCGATTTTTCCCTCAAAATGAATACGGGGGTTATCCAAACTGTTTCTGCCCCCGGATTCATCATAAATAATCTTCATGTGCGCGGGAATCTTGGGTTCGTCAGGAATCCATCTACCATTAGTATCAATAACCACAATGGGTAAGTTTGAAGTGTGTGGCCAGGGGATGTTTACATAACTTTGACGGTTTACGTAGTTTTGACGGTTTACGGGTTTTTTTGATTGAGGGATTGGCGGGGGCTCGGTGTAGCAACTCGTGAGTATGGCTAATGTGATGCCACCTAAAAGCAGAAGGAGAACTTTCTGATAACGATTCATCGTAGACAAGTACCCTATTGAGGAAATCGGAAGGTGTCAGTTTGAAGATTTCTATTTCAAGAACACGTGATGTAACAGTATATCAGAATAGAAAACGATCTCGCAACTAAAAATGAAAGTGTAAACATGCTTCATGTTGGGAAAACAAAAGTTGTCTGTATTATGAAAGGTATGAAGATGGAAAAGTCAATGGAGAGACTTCTTTCGCTTGAGATGTCTACTATAGTAAAATTCATAATTACTTGCACACTTTGGCACTTGTCTGAGCGAGGCTTGGGAAAAAAATGGAATCTGTTTGATAGACAAAATTTGTTATTTACAATGTTTAAGGGAACATCTCTTGTAAGTTTAAACAGTTACATTTTTTCTTGCGTGGAATTACGCGTTATAGTATCATCTTTAAAGGCCTATTCCGTTATTTTATTCTTGAAGGAGAGAATTATGAATTGGAATACAGCGTTCACGGAATTACCATCAGCAGCGATGCAAACGATTTACGACATAATTCGACAGGTTGTAATGTCGGATATTCCGGTTATCATTATTGGTGAAACAGGCGTTGGTAAGGAAGGAATTGCAAGATACATTCACGACATAGGTTCGAAACGCGACAAGCCATTCGTAGCTATCAATTGTGGTAGATTCTCCACTGATATGCTGCAAAGTGAACTGTTTGGACATGAAAGAGGGGCTTTTACCGGGGCAGAAAGCCAACGCCGCGGCGCATTTGAAACAGCAAATGAAGGTGTTCTTTTTTTAGATGAGGTTACCGAAATGTGTCTTGATGCCCAAAAGATGTTCCTCCGTTTTCTGGACACAGGAGCATTCACGCGGCTCGGTGGAAATGAGGTCTTGACAACGGATGTCCAACTGATCGCATCGACAAACAAAAGCATTGGTATGGCGGTTGCCCAGAAAGAATTTAGAGAGGACCTCTATTACCGTCTTGATGGTGTGGTGCTTCGGGTGCCGCCACTCCGGGACCGGCCTGAAGATATTGAGCCTTTAGTTCGATTTTTTATTACCGAACTCGCTCCTAAACACGATAAAAATGTTACAGGGATTACGCCAGCCGCGCTCACCCACCTTGAACAAACAGCGTGGCCCGGCAATATCCGACAGCTTAGAAACACTATTCATGCAGCCATCGCGCTTGCTAAAACAGACCATCTTGAACTTGAAGATTTTCCAGATAATTTACTAATTGCTCCAGATTTGGAAAAACCTGACTTACCCTTTGACATAAAACAGGGGACATCCTATTCAATGTCTGTCCCAGATTTAATTTCAGAATTAAAAGCACTTCCTGAGGAAACACAACACGAAATCGTCCATAAAATATTAAAACACCTGCCGAATCTTCAAAAAAGAGAAATATTCTGGACATCGGATATGAGTTTGCAACAAATTCTACATCAAATTGCCCAGGCGCGCATTGAGAAGTATCCAAATATAACTAAAGCAGCCGCTTCATTAGGTATTGATTGGCGAACCCTTAAAAAATATGCAGAATTGGACACTGGTGATTCGGACGGTGTATCAAACGGATTTGACTTTTTCTAAATCCATTTTACTGCGTTACTGGCAAAATCCAATCCCGAATCAAGCTCAAAACTTCTGGTGAGATTGTTTCTTCAATAGCGGCGTACTCATTGACCAACCCTGTAGTCGCCCGTTGAAACAGATGATTATGTTTTGGTAGTCGATGTATCGTGACATTGCGGTTTCCACCTTGCTCAAGAGCAGTAGCGATACCAGTAAGATTTTGTTCTGCGTCGACCTGCACATCAAGTTCACCGTTAAGCGCAAGCACAGGCACTTTCACTTTTTTGAGAATAGGTTGTGGATTGAATGCAAGAAAATATCGCATCCATGGGTTAAGCACTTGTTCAACCGCTGCTTGCACTTGCGTTTCGTCTTGCTGGTCAATGGGAATACCGTTTGCCTCAAACTGCTTTCGGACAATTTCACCAACCTGCTGTCGTAGTTTATCATCTGTCATATCCGAGGCTAATGTTGTAAACAACTGATCAAGAAGCGTTAGTAAGGTCTGCTTACGGTCTTCCACGATTCCCATGGCATCAAAGATGCGTTCGTTTTGTTTACGCAACAGTTCTGCACCGAGGACTCCAGGGGCAGCCATCAAGACAACAAAGCGGACATCATCACTGCGGCTTGCAACGATTGTCGCAATCGCACCACCTTCACTATGTCCAATTAATCCAATAGAACCAATTCTGTCATCCTTCTTGAGAAAATCAACGCCTGCTTCCACATCGGTTGCGAAATCCGCTGTCGTTGGCGGTTTCGGATATGGTGTTGACTTACCGATACCTGGGTCATCAACGCGTAGCACGGCGATACCAGAACGATTCAAATAATCAGCAATCACCCAAAACGGTTTGTGCCCAAACAACGTCTGATCCCGGTCCTGCAAACCGCTACCGGAGATAAGCAGCACCGCAGGAAATGGCCCACTACCTTCTGGTAACGTCAAAGTACCAGCAAGATTGACTGTGCCGTTTTTAAACGCAACTTCTTCTATTTTGTAGGGAAATGGGGGCTTCGGTTCCTGAGGTCTTGCAGGATCGGAAATAGTGTTACGAGAAAGTGTGAAATCAAGTGTGACACCACCTTGGGTGAATTTGCCAGTAATAGTGTCGTCGTGTAGGTGTCCGTCAAAGGTGGGAGTTCCCAGCACCCCACGGATTACGAATTTGACGTTAATTTTATTATCAGTTTCTTTGATATGGATGTTGGATAACGGTAAACCTTTAGCACCTTGGGTTGGAATATCAATAGTACCGCTCCAATTATTATCTTTGATGGAAAGGTCAACCTTTATGATTAAAGGTTGGATCGGCGTATTGATTTTTCCCTCCCAGTGACCGGCGACACGATCCTCCGCGTAAGAAACCGAGAATCTCACCAATATTGCAATGACTACGAGGATTGTCTTAAGTAAGCCGGATCCTTTCTGCAATGGGAAACGCTGATGGAGATTGCTTTGCACTTAGCTTGCCCCTTACCGACTGGCTTTTATATTTCCCCACATAGCGGCTAATTTACCTGCGGGGTAAACTGCCCATGCGGATTTGAGCCCTTTTGTCATGAGAATTTTTATATCAACCTCAGCCAACGCGACATTGAAAAACGCAACCTCGTCAAAGACACCAGAATAATATTGTCCCCATTGATGCAAAAAAGTTGCTCCGAGGCCGATATCCGTAAAAATATAGGTATCAACAACCGTGTCCTCTTCCTTACCATTGTAATAACCTGTAGCGTTTCCCTCGCCATCCAATACAAACGCATAGTGTCCCCATTTATTGTTATCAAATTCTGTGATGACGGATTTCCAAGCGGTACCCCAGATTTCAACCCCACCATTTTGGAACCGAATTGCGAAGGCAGGATTTGTCGGTCCGCTGATATTTGATATCAACCGATCATCATTGACGGCGCCGCTCGGATTTGCCCACAAAGTTAATGTAACCGTTCCAGACAAGCCCAAATTCCCTATATCTACAAACCCTTTACTCTCATTTCCATCAAATGCCAGCGCGGATCCAAACTTACCGTCCTTTGTCCATTTCGGACTGTTTATAAGTTTTCCGTCATTGGCATTTTCAGAGGAATCCTTCGCTGTATCACCTTTGCCCTCATCAAAGAACCACATTCCGACAAAGGTTTTTGGATCAAATTCGGCATTACTGATGCCGACAAACATCAGGCTCAGGACAATTAAACTGATGCACACGAGCATTAGATTCGTCATCATGATCTTCATCGTTTATAATCTCCTTTTATTATGCGAAAATGTTGTAAATTGAGAGGCAACTGACTTATTCTTGGCAACTGTTCGTTATTTTACCACAAGTGCAATTAAGAGTCATCTTTTCTTAAATGCCTTTGATAAGGATTTACGAATTAATACCGAATATCATAGGCGCATTCGGTCAGTATCTGCCTATGATACTGTGGGGAACCTTGGGCTTATTGAAATCTATTGTTCCGAATACTCACGCTATTTTGGTGTGTTTGTAGTGTTTACGGTGGAAGTGATATTCCATAGAAGTATCGTATTGTCACCGCCCAAACTTGCAAGCGTTGCTCCATCTGGGCTGAACGATATGTTTTCAATAATATGTGTATGTCCGACAAGAACTCGCTTTTGCTTTCCTGTAACAACATCCCATAGATGGATCTTTTTATCTATACCACCACTTGCAAGTATTTGTCCATCTGGACTAAACGATACACACAAAACCCAATTTTGGACATTGATAGTTCTCTTGTGTTTACCAGTTGCAACATCCCATAAACGGACTACTCCCCTCTCCACTGAAAATTTTGGTTTCAACCCCTCCGCGCTGGCGAGTGTTTTTCCATCCGAACTAAACGCGAGTTTACGGATAACACGCGTAACGTCTTGATTCGTAAGGATTTGTCTATGTCTGCCTGTTGCGACATTCCATAAGCGGATATTGCTATTCTGCGATCCACCAACACTGGCAAGGGTGCGTCCATCCGGACTAAACACCACATGCTCGATATAATCTGTATGTCCTGTGAAGGTTCGCTTGTGTTTTCCTGTGGCAACATCCCAGAGACGAATGGTAGTGTCTCCACTTGCGAGTATTTTACCATCTGAACTAAACGAGATACTATCGACTGAAGACTTATGCCCTCTGAGCGTTTTCCTCCGCTTGCCAGTGGCTACATCCCATAAACAAACCGTTTTGTCCCAACTTCCACTTGCCAGTGTTTTCCCATCCGGACTGAATGATACACTTGAGACAATACCCTTATGCCTTTTGAGGGGCTGTTTGTGTTTGCCTGAAACCGCATCCCATAGATGGATTGTGCCATTTTCATTCCCGCTTGCAAGGGTTGACCCATCTGTACTAAATGACATGGCCGTAGGAATAACATAATGTTTTATAGACGTTTTCTTCTGTTTTCCTGTGGCAACATCCCAAAAGTGGATAGCATTGCCTACCGAATAGTTCCAACCAACCCCTGCTAAGGTTTTCCCGTCTGGGCTGAATGCCACGCCTGAAATATTCAACTTATGCCCTTTGATTGTTTTCTTACGTTTGCTTGTTTCTGTATCCCACAGACAGATGGTTTTATCACCACTTCCACTTGCGAGTGTTTTCCCATCCGGACTAAACGCCAAACTAAAGATAGATTTTTTATGTCCTATAAGTGTTTTCTTTTGTTTCCCAGAATTAATATCCCATAAGTGGATAGTATCTCCTAACCCGCCACTTGCGAGCGTTTGTCCATCTGGGCTAAACGATATACTTCTAACAGCCCTCTTATGTCCCGTAAGTGTTTGTTTCTTCTCACCCGTTGCAACATCCCATAGCAGGATAGTTTCACCTCCGCGCGGACTCGCAAAGGTTTTACCATCCGAACTGAACGCGCTGTTGCCATCATTGGCATGATATTGTTCCCAGATTCTTTTCTTGTTCATCCCCGTCTTTACATCCCATAGGTTAATCTCCCAAAAACCCGCACTTACGATTGTTTTTCCATCCGGACTAAACGATACACTGTCGAATCCCCATCTATCTCCTATAAACGTTTGCTTGTGCTCACCAGTGGCAACATCCCATAAGCGAATGCTCCCATCTTCACTTGCACTTGCGAGTGTTTTTCCATCTGGACTAAACGCTATATTATAAATGACATCTGTATGCCCTGCAAGCAAAGCGCGCTCTTCACCACTACTTACATCATAGAGCCAAACCCCGATGGAACTAATACCTGCTAACAATGTGCCATCTGGAGAAAACTTTATCTTCTTGATTTGACCTTTGCCGATACGTGCCTTCGCTCCTCCGGGCAAGTGCCACTGCGGAGAGTCGTAAGAAATGGTATCTGGTTGATTTCGCATCAAAACAAGACTAAAAATCAATATGATTGAAATAATGCTGAGAATTAAAAATATGAAAATTAACTTGACTTTCATTAGATGAGACTCCTTCTGATAACAGCGCTCACACGTAAAAACTTTATTTTCTCAATGTCTTGACTTCTACTATAGGACTGAGGTCCCACAAGAATACTTGTCTATCACTAAACCCAGTTGCGAGCGTCAAACCATCCGGGCTGAATGCCAAACTATAGGTACTATTTCCTTTTCTCATAAAAGTTTGAACGCGCTGCCCTGTGACGACATCCCAGATTCGGATCATAAAGTGGTCATTATCACACGCAAAGATTTTCCCAGCGGCATTGAAGGATACAGCCCAATTAGTGCCTTTACGTCCTGCAAGTATGCTTTTTTGCTTACCTGATGTTATGTCCCACACACGGACAGTACCGTCTATACCAGCACTCGCAAGCATAGTTCCATCTCGACTAAATACTATTGTAAAGATTCCACCGGTATGTCCTGTGAGTGTTTTTTGGTGCTCACTCGTTGTAATATGCCACAGACGAATGGTACCATCACCGCTACCGCTCACAAGAGTCTCACCATCCGGACTGAAATCTACACTTGAAACATAATCCGTATGCCCCGTAAGCGTTTTCTTGTGTTTCCCTGTTGTAGCATTCCACAGACGGATAGTTTTATCTCCGCTTCCACTTGCGAGTGTTTTTCCATCCGGACTGAAGGCTACGCTTGAGACATAATCTGTATGACCCGTAAAATACTTAGGCATTCCTGTAGCGGTATCCCACAGACGGATAGTTTTATCCTTACCGCCATTAGCAAATTTTTCTCCGTTGGGGTTGAATGCCAAGTTTGAACCGTAAGGTTTATCATCAAAAGATGTTCGTGTGCTCCACGCCCAGCTTCTTTTCGAATATAAGTTAACAATATCTGCTGTATGTTTTCTGAGGGTTTGTTTGTACTCACCTGTAGTTGCATTCCATAGATGAATAGGTGAGCGATCACTCGTTGTTGCAAGTGTTTGACCATCTGGACTGAATACCACACCTTCAACAGCATTTACAGATTCATAAAAGGGTTTCTCTGTTCTATGTTTGATTACATCATGGCTGAGAAAGATACCTACTTTAGCACCTTCGGGCAACTTCCGTTGTGTCCAATTTTGTGCAAAACTGCAAGGTGAATAGAGTATTGAAATAGCAATTAAGAACGAAAAGATGAAAAACAACACTTTTTTCATCATAAAACTCTCCTTCTAACACCTATAAACTGTAGGGACGATACCTCGCCCCTACAGTCCTTCAAAGCTAACTACTCAATAGACACCTTCGTCTTCTCTTTCGCCGATTCGTAAGTAGCTAAGACAATTGCAACTGCATGCTTGCCGCCTCTGCCATCAATCATAGGGGTTTTGTTGTCTCGGATACATTCGACAAAATGCGTCAGTTCACCAACGACATGACTCGGACCAGAACGGTCAGGAACAATCTCTTCCCAATCTCCACCACGTTTTTTGAGATATGCAAGATCCGCTGCCATATCAAGACGGAGCGATCCTTCGGTGCCGTCAATAATTGTTTCGTTTGTGCCACGAGCGCCAAGAAAACCACCCCAGCGCAAAATGCCTACAGTGCCGGTATCGTAGCGGATGAGCGAGACGGTATAGTCTTCCCAATCGTCATGCCCAGAGAAACTACCGACTTCCGCTGCGACGGTGAGCGCGGTGCCACCGAACCAATTTATCAGATCGGATTTATGGATGCCGTTTTCTAACAATCCACCAACAGTGCCGTACCAACTATCCGGTCTGCCACGTGGTGCATTATAGGGACCAGTATAATCAGTTTCAATATAAACAACATCACCAATGTCGCCATTATCCACCATCTTTCTACCGAGTTCGTGCACAGGGTAGAAGCGGAGAACTTGTCCAACCATCAGGTGTGTCCCAGCTTTGTCCGATGCTTCGATCATTTCGTCCGCCTCTTCAAGCGTTAAAGAGAGCGGTTTTTCGCAAAAGGCGTGGACGCCTGCTTCTGCCGCGTCAACGACAACTTTGGTATGTGCCACAGGCGGTGTGGCAACGACAACACCGTCAACGAGTGGAAAGAGTTCTTGATAGTCTTGGAATGCACGGATGTCATGTCTTTCGGCGACAGCTTTTGCTGCGTCGAGTCGCAGATCCGCTACACCTACAAATTCACAATTTTCCATATTGGGGAGGGCATTACAGTGGCCATTGCCCATGCCACCTACTCCGATAACACCTATCCGAATCATAATTCTATTTCCTTTTTAAATAAGGTTAATATGTTGTTGTGTAGAGAATTTACTTTATAGTAAAATCTAAAAATATGTCCATACTTGAATGTACAACCTATCTCACTACCCATTGCTGGCGAGGTTTCCTAACCTCGCTAATGTGAAGTAATTGTGGATTTTACTATAAATTGAGGTTGGTGTCAATTGGTTTATGACTATTGGTATTTCGTTGTGTTTATGGTGAATTAGAAAATAAATAAACACTTTCTTCCCACGGTAGGCGGGGAGTGCCTAAAGAAGCATGCGCGTGGTAGAATACGCGTATGGTATTCTACATGATGCTCCATGATTCATACCCGGGGAACGCCTAAATGGCGTTCATACCGTTGATTTCTTGATTTGGAGGTTTCCTAACCTCGTTGGTGTAAAGTGCTCAATTAATTCTAAAATTTACCATAATATATCAAACAAAGGATAGTCATAGAGTCTTGCTCTTGTGTTAATTAGAGGCTTTCTGGTTCTTCACTAACCATATCACAATTGAAACAGATATTACAACACCGAAACCGAAAAGCATTAAATTTGTGTTAGTAGAAATTCTGTTACCGAGATAGGTGTAAACAGCGGTAGCGGGAAGTTGTCCGATGCCAGTAGCAAGCCAGAAACCGATGAATCGTATCCGCGTCAAACCTGCGCCATAACTGACAACATCAAATGGGATATACGGGATAAGGCGAGCAATCAAAATCGCATAGTTGCCGTATTTTTGAATGAACTGATCGGTTTTGTCAACAACGGGTTGACTGACGATTCGAGCTATGTGTTTAGCACCGAGAAAACGGGCAATGTAGAAGCAGAGAGCAGCACCAAGCATCGCGCTGCCCCACGATAGCAACATACCCCACCAGAATCCGAAGAGCGCACCGTTCGCTATTGTGATTAGGAACGCGGGCAACGGCGCGATAACACTCTGAAAGATCATGAGAGCTGCCGAAATGAACGGAGCAAACAAACCGTAACCTGCGATGTATTCACGTGCCGTTTCAATGCTCTGAAACGCTGCGATAAGTTCAAGCAGAAATTCTTGAATCTGCCTAAAGAATAGTATCAGGCAAAGAATTGCAATTCCGGCTACGAGATATGTTAGTATGTTACGGAGGAGTTTTTTTGGCATTTATTGATAGTCCAGAAATGTCACATATCAGGGTTGCTAAACTTGTTTACAGAAGGTAACCACTTAGCCGATAGAAACTCTATCAATTACCCATCTTGCTGAATAGCACGAATCAATGCCTGACTCATTCGGTCGCGAAGTGCTTGCTGTCGCTCCTCAGACCATTCATAAAACCCTTCTCCTGATTTTACCCCGAGTCTACCAGATTCAACCATTTCTCTGAGAAGCGGATTGATTTCGGGGGAACTGTTCAAGTCTTTGTAGAGTTCTTCAAAAGCATCAAGTACCAAATCCCAACCCGCAAGTTCAAACACTTCAAATGGTCCTGCTACGCTGAGTCTCCTACCGAAACTGTTGCGTACAACAAGGTCAACCGTCTCAGCGCTCGCAATGCCCTGCTCCACAATGGCAAACGCTTCACGGATAAGTGCAGCTTGCAGCCTCGGTCCCACAAAACCGAGTGCCTCTTTTTTAATGATCGCAGGTGTTTTGCCAATAGAAGTAAGGAGATCACACGTCACGGACACGGTTTCATCTGATGTATCTGGACTACGGATCAGTTCAACGAGCGGAATCAGATAAGGTGGATTAAAGTAATGGGTATTGAGTACCTTATCGGTGCGTTTTGTGTTTGCACCGATCTGGCTGGGCATTAGTGCTGTTGTGTTGCTTGCCAAGATTGTA
Source organism: Candidatus Poribacteria bacterium (assembly GCA_022825825.1). Lineage (GTDB taxonomy): Bacteria > Poribacteria > WGA-4E > WGA-4E > WGA-3G > MSPOR6. The sequence continues at coordinate 16,026 of JAJDWA010000044.1, read as the reverse complement.
TGCGGTTGGCATAGAGAATCTAACTTTTCAAAAATCTGTTGTTTTAGCGGTAGATTTTCGGAGACAGCCTCAACGACAAAATCAGCAGTTTCTCCAGATGCAGCAAGTTCGGTAGTGGTCTGAATGCGCTGCATCGTTTCGGGAATTCTTGCCTTTTCAATAACACCGTTTTCGGCAAGAAGCGTTAGGTTTTTGTCAATTTGTACGCGCGCATTATTCAGTTTTTCTTCGGTGATGTCGTGGAGATGGACACGGTAGCCTGCACATGCGAATTCTTGTGCAATACCGTGTCCCATCAATCCTGCACCGATGACGGCAATGTTTTCGATTTTGTTGTCTGACAATTTCATGCTCCAATAACAATAGTAAATTCTCCGCGTGGTTCGGTAGATCGGAATTTTTCCAGTGCTTGGCTGATATTTCCGCGAAAAATCTCTTCAAACCGTTTGGTCAATTCACGGGCGATGACAATATTGCGTTCTCCCATCACATCAAGTGCATCCTCAAGAAAACGGCAAATCCGATGCGGTGATTCAAAAAAAATTAACGTTCGTTTTTCATCCGCAAGTAGTGTTAATTGGCGTTTCCGTTTTCCCGATTTGGGAGAGAGAAAACCTTCAAAGGTAAAATTATGTAGCGGTAAACCTGAAACCGCCGCCGCTGCGAGGATTGCCGATGGACCAGGTATCGGCATGATCGGAACGGCTTCAGCAATACACGCTTGTAGAAGCGGATAGCCCGGATCAGAGATTGTAGGGGTGCCAGCATCTGATACAAGTGCAATTGATTCTCCTGCCTTTAACCGTGCAATCAGTTTTTCGGATTTTGCCTGTTGGTTTCCTTCAAAATAACTTGTGAGAGGGGTTTTAATTTCGTAATGTGCTAATAATCGGCGGGTCTGTCGTGTGTCTTCAGCAGCGATGAGGTCTACTTCTTTGAGAATACGTAGTGCACGGAAGGTAATATCCTCTAAATTTCCGATCGGTGTGCTTACAAGATAAAGGTGCCCTGGGACAATGTTATGCATTGTTTTATCAAATATTAAGTATTCAGATATATCGCTTCTGTTATTGATAAGGAATTTTAGCAGAAGTTGTGGATTTTTGCAAGGATGGTGAGGATGTCTACCCTCATAATCATTCAATTTTCAATAGTTTATAACTTCTTCAAAGGTCTCTTCCTATAGAAGCGACCTTGTCCAAGATATTGAGAAAACACGAAACTGAATGGTTCTGAGAAAGTCTGTACTGACATGTTCTTGACGCCAACACACATTTATAGTATACTAAAACGGGTTATGGATTTGGTGTTGAGAATGAAATGATGCGGAGAAATATAGTCCGTGCCAACATCGGACAGCAAACCCATGACGGAATAGGATTTCCATCTCAACCTGGGATAAATGCATGCAGATGCTCAAAATCGATTGCCGAGATAACGATGATTGAAATAGGGTTTTTAGGACGTTGTGTTCGGAAACCTGTTACCTGCTTTTTTACTGCCTGTTTCCTCTTGCTTACAACGTCAGCATTGGGACAGACAAGATTTCCGTTTGAAACAGCGCGGCCGCTTTATGTAGGAGCCCGTGCCTTATCGATGGGAAATGCTTTTACTGCTGTCGCTGACGATGCGACTGCAGGTTTTTGGAATCCTGCTGGATTAATTCAGTGGCAAGGTGTTAAGCTTTTTGGTCTTACCAAATTTCATGATCAGCACTATTATCGGTTCGACCCGAAAGGCATTGGCTATAGTTGGCGCGGCTACAGTCTTTATTGGGGAAACAAGATCGCTCTTGACGTGGGAAGTGGTGTTCCTGACTTTAATTACTACAGTTTTGCACGCCAACTCGGCGCGTATTTTGCTGCAGGATTAAGTCTTAAATTCAAACGACGTCACCCCTCCGATTATTACCAATTCTTCGGTTACCACACTTCTTATGACATCGGACTACTTTTCAAACCGCGTCCAGAACTCAAATTCGGGTGTTTGTTACAAAACCTTGACAGGCAGAATATTCAGTGGATAACGCTTGGAACCGCCTACCGTTACGCGTCATATCAATTCTCCGCAGACATTGCGCTATCTACCGAGGGAGCACCAACAGAGTTTTACTTCGGTGCTGAATGGACTCCGTCACCGTTTTTTTTTATACGAGTCGGCAATTCCAATGGTGCGTTAACAGGCGGCGTTGGTCTCCGGATTATCGATGTATATATAAATTACGCCCGCATTTATGAAAAACGTTTTGTATCGGATTTTATCTCTGCCGAATTGTGGTTTTAAAGGCAAACGAACAGAAGAAAACCTTCTGATGTCCATCAAACCTGCTTACTCAACCACTTTCTCCCAATCTAACTTATCAGAATCCCATTCAAATTGCTGCAATGGCCCAAATTTAAGGTTGACCGTTAAGCTTTTCGGAGTGGGGGAACTGTCAAACAAATTAAAATCTCGGATAACAACGTAGGTGTGTTGACCGTCGGTGATAGTTTGGCACGCCTCAATAAAATCGTCTAAATTTCTAATTTGCTTCCCATTTATATTAAGGATAACCACTTTTGAGTTTCCATTTCGTTCTTGTACACCGACCCGCGAGAAACTACTACCCGCTGCAGCATGGGGCAGATAAACACCGTCGGCTTCAAGGTAAAGTAGGCGACGTAACTGGGGCGTAATATCATGAAACACAGCACCACCAAACCGCACGAATCTCCGGACCTTCTTTTTCTCTAAATTTTCTACAGGCACCTGTAGAATAAGATTTTCACCATTACGGTAGATGTCCAAGGTTACCTCCTTGCCGACGTTTTGATTCAGAATAGCGTCAAAAGTGTATAAATCATCGCGGATGAGTTTATCATTGATACGATAGATAATATCAGATGCCCGGAGGGCGGTTTCGCCTGTTGTCCTCGGCACCATGGATTCAATTTGAATAACCTTAGGTGTTCCGGCTTTGGAAGGACCGATCTCTTTGCGTAGGGCCTCGGGAAAATTGAAGTGTTTTATCGCCTCTCCAATAGAGATGAGTTCGAGATCAACACCGATTTCGCCACGTTGAATAGGCATCTTGTTCCGAATTAATTCCAACGCATCAATGAGATAGTCAACAGGCAGTTCAAAACTGGAGGTATCTGTTCCGCGTGCATGGATAGCAATAACCTCCCCTGCGGTGTTCCACACAGGACTACCACTCGACCCGCCTGTTCTGTCGAACGTGGTATGGATGTAGCTTGAATGTCTATCACCTTTGTTGACATTAAGGTTCGCAATCGTTCCAAATTTGATGGAATATTCCTCTTTTTCGTTATTGCCGATCAACAGCAGTTCATCACCGAGAGAAAGTTTACCCCATTCACCAAGTTCAACGGCTTTCAGTTCAAAATCAACTTCAGCAGGGTCAATCTTGTAAAACCCAAAATCGTGTGTCGGATCGTAGTAAAGAATATTTGCTTCCGTAAAGCTGCCATCGTGAAAGTTGATTTTAACATAGGCGGGGCTGCTGCCGGTAACATGTCTATTCGTTGCAATGATCCCACGTTCTGCATCAACAACAAAACCGGTGGCGAAACTTGTGCCTTTTGATTCCGTTTCAAAAACGACCTCAGAGGCAGTTTCTACATTTACTACCATCGGTTTAAAACTGGCAATCTGTTCTGTCCAGTTGTGCGCTGCGTTGGCGCCCGCTGTAATGAGTGTGAAGAGTAATAAGAGGATAGATGCTTTTTGAAGAATATGTTTCATGATGCTCCTTATTTTGTTTAGAAACGAAATGAATTCGTCGGGAAATTTATTTAAAAATTTTAACATTATGGGACGAGAAGTGTCAAATCCTTTTTTGTATCTTGATTTAAGTGTCCAATTACGGGCAGTAGTGTTCACAATTTGAACAAGAGAACCCTCTATAGCAAACAGAAATTGCGATAATTCCTACTGTTAATGCTGATTTGCAATTGGCACGGAATTTGCGCCATGCCCTATTTATAGTGAAATCCAAAAATATGTTTATACTCACCTGGTAGGTGCGGTTTCTAACAGCACGATTTGCACAGGTTCGGTTAGGAAACCGAACCTACCGTGGTTTGAGTATCTGTGAAATCCGCGCTCATCCGAGATTCTGACACCACAAAACGCAAACTAAAAGTTTGCGGTACGAAGAGATGCCACACCCAGCGCACATAAAGAAACAGGCAGGCACCCAAAAGGTGACCTGCCTGATTCGGTTTAGATGTGTGGCGATTGTCAATTACCTCTGTGGTCTCGCGTGTTACCAAGCGCATCGCGACACCTCGTATCACAGCGTGCCCACTGCTCACCACAAACACCCTTAACAACTTCAGGCTGACCTGTGTCTGGGTTTATGCCCCAAACCCACTTTGTGCGTACGCAGGTGCGCGTCTTGTGATCTTTTGTCTTTTTCTCACTACAAGACCAATACTTGTGGCCGTTGATACACGTGCGGCGATGTTCCTCTGAGTCGGCTACCTGCTCCGTGCAAGCTGCCCGTCCACAACTGAAAGTCGGGAACACGCACGTATGCGTCTGACACGCATAAAACGCCGAGACCGTGCAAGTGTGTCCCCAGCCGTTTGTCTCCAAACAACTCGCTTGCATAGAGTGATCTCCCGAAACAGACGTCTCGTGAACACCACACGCATGGTAAGACGGTGTTGAGGGCTGCGTACACGCAGAACATGAACCGGTGCAATAGTCACAATTCGGGCTGTTGTCTACAACTTCAGAGGTGTCTTCATCGTCCTCTACGTGATTTTCGGCATTAGTACAAGTACTTACGCCCGCACAACTATAATAGGTGCCGTCACACTCGTTGAAAATGAATAAATTCCCGATAGTCCGACGTTCTTTCTTTTTACAACCCACCAGGTGGGGGTAAACATAGCCTGACACACCAGCACTTACAGCCAAGTACCCATTCTTTTTATTACAAGTACCAGGGCAAAGCTGTAGATGATACGTTTTCATAGGGCACGTATGATCATCTGTATTACAAATCCAATAAGAATAAGAATTTCCCAAATCTACTTTTCGCCCGCTCTGTGAGTATATATGACTTTCATGACAGGTTGTCTGGTGACTCGGGTCACCCAGCGGTGTGTCAAAGGAATCACCACAACCCCCACTACACCTGTAGGTACTCGGAAGTGCTTCCGTATTCCAATCATACAGACCGGACGTGTAGGGCCCGTCCCAATGCTTATAGGTAGACGGTATAGACCACGCATGATTAAAACGAGAACGACTTCCATCTTCGTGAAAGTAGTCTTTATCGCCATTCACATTCGTTGTGAGCCTACGATACACAGCGTCATAGTCCATTTTTGTAGACACGCCCTGCTCCGGGATGTGCCAGGGCGCATGATCCCTACACTCCTCCAGGTAGTCCGAATACCTCGCGGTGTAGCCACCTTCCGTGTCTTGATATTCATCATCCCCAGATTCGCCCTCAACTAACACCTTCCCACCAGAATAGTATGCTTTTACGTTGGACAACGCTGTATCCAAAATAGATCGCGTCGTGCTTATTGCCAGCAAATACTCTGATAGATCGTATATATCTTTTAGGGTTTTACTGCCTGAAAGCCCCGTAAGGACACCTGCATACGCTGCAGGTGCCAAAGAACCGCCAGAGGATGCAGCAACGGCAGCACTGATGATGCCCCCAACAAAGATCTTAAGCGTTACATTGGCACCACTTTCAATCTCATCAATGTTGTCGTTCCACTCTCCTAACAAACTCTCCATAGCACCCTTGATATGGTTGTAGTGCCCCACTGCTTTTGTCATTCTCTGCGCAGCATTTCCAAATAGGGTTTTCTTCGTCTCCATCTCGCCCGTATAATCCGCATAAGATATATGCGGAAATAGGAAAAATGATACACACCCAAAAAATAGGGTGATACTTAAACATTTTCTAAAAAACATGTTTGCCTCCTTATCTATCGGTGCGGGGTAGGGAAAAGTTCGAGGGGTCAGACCAATCCACAACAACTGACCCAGCAGGAACCCTCGCCCACGTTAGTTTTAATAAATCAGAACTACGCGCATCAGCTGGCATATCATGGATATCATCGAGTTTAAACCAAATCTCATTTCCTGCCTGCACATATATCGGATTCTTTTTATCATCAATACTTTCATAGTATTCGCGGAGATAGAGATTCCGTGCGAATTCCTGTGCCTCTGTATCCTCCGGCGGGAATGGCGGTATCCATTTGGCACTCCAATGTCCACGTTCAAGGGATTGCTTATAGAGTGCCTCCGCAGGGTTGGCTTTTAGCAGTTCCGCGTGATAAGTCAACGGGCCAGTATAGGTTGGCTTTACTGGCTGCTTCACTTGCACGGGTTGCGCTACAGGCTCATGCTGTTCCCCTTGCCACGTATCCGGTGCGTCAATCGGCACCTCATGGAAGTGGTCATCATGTGGCACCAATTTGAAGCCCGGTCGCGCGGATTGCTGGTTGTTTTCCACAATCGGCATATTCTTTTCTTCAAGAAGTTTCTCTGCCTCGGCAGCCTCTTTTTTGAGCTGCTGAATATCGGTGTATTGATGATAAAAGACAATCGCAACACCGAGAACAAAAATCAGGACAATCAGTCCTATTGCGATGCGTTTATGCATGATCATACTCCTTATTAAGTTGCCCCTGTTCTCTCGCTGTGTCCAGCGGGCAGCGTGGGGTTAGGTCCATATTCGGACAAGTCGGTCTTTCGCCACGCGGGAAACAGTCCGGCCTGATCCGTTCACAATCTTGCGTGTTTGCCTGCACGGCATCATAAGTGCCAAGCAGCAGCAAACCGCTTGTTATCATAAATGTAACAATAATAATTGAAGTGAGAAGTGGGTTGTAGTACTGTCTCATCTTGCGCTCCTTTATTCATATTATGAAGCAGATTAAATGTTTGGACAGGCCTACAAGGGTAGGTGAAAATGAGAAAGTTTTTCTATCCTTGCAGGAGCTGCTGGTCTCTATTATGCATAGATAAAAACGGGTTTTTCATGCTACAATAGAAACCAGCTCTGTCGTAAACCTTCTGAATATACGGCAGCGCTTAGCATCGACGGTGTGTCTGATCTATACACTGTCGGTGCGTTTATTAAGCACTCCTACGACGTTAAAAACATCCAGAACACGCGAATTTCTTAACATCATATATATTATACGATATTGTACGAAGATTGTCAAGAAAAAAACAATTTTTTTATAAAAGTTCTAATTTTGGACTGAAAAAAGCGTTATTTTGGTGTTTTAACCCCTAAATCCTCTTACCAAGGGGACTTTAAGAGGAAGTGCATAAGTCTTAAAATTCAAACAGTCTCAGGTGAATGTAAGAAGCACAATAAATTTCACAACTACAAACGCGATAATCTAAACAACGCATGGTGAATTCTGTTAAACAACCGTATTACCCAGGTAAAGCGCCCTGATAATTTACGCCGGTAAATATTCCGAGCACCATCCATGCTCCTACGATACCGAATTCACCAACGATCAATCCCAGGAACAACGGGCGAAACCTCCTATAATATCCGATACCGCCCGATTTCAGCACCAAAAACTTCAAAAACCAACCGATAAATATACATGACCAGAGAAAATAGGATGAATAAACTGCTCCCATCACATACCCAATCGGGTGAAGTTGCCACCACATAAACTGACGTTGCATGATGAGTAGAAAAGATGTGATTCCGACTCCTAAAATCATGCTGTATGCTTCTCCCAATTTCGCATCTCTCGGATACTGAATCAGTGAGACGATATGATTAAAATATCTTGGTGCGCCGACGAAGGGACCGCCTTGCATATTTAGTCCGCCTTTTTCATAAATCAAGGGTAGTGATGCGGCGTATGAAACACCGATAGCGGCAACAATCGCAAGTGCCATCGCCCCCAATACGCTTCTTCGTTTTAATCGGAGTGGGTCTGCTGCTTTGAACCCGTGCAGGACGCTCGGCATTAAAATCCCTCCCCAGTCGCGCATCATTACCCGCTGAAATCCTAAAAGTGCCAGACTGTTGGCATTGATGATTCTTGAACCTGTAACAATCTCAAAATATTCTATTGGATACATAGGCGCTTGAATCAATAACATTCCACCATTGACCACCATCCACGACAGCGCAGTAGAGGTAATCAAAAACAGCGCGATAATGCTACAGGCAACCCAAAACGACATCCCAGCATAGGAACAGAGACCCGCAAGTAGTAGAAAACTGAAAATTGCTCCCAGAACAGCCCATCTATACGGCAACACTTCATCTGAGTCGTCTATCGTTGTGGAGGCAGACTGCAGGAATGTTTTCTTGAAGAGGTCTATGATATGCAAGCGACTGTTAAGTAGAAAAGCGAGAACCATCACACAATATGCAGCCATTGTTTGCCCTCTGGCACAAATCCACGGACTGATTGGGATAGCAAAGGCATTGATAATAATGTACTGTAGCTTGAAAAACAGAAAGAAAAACCAGCAGCTAAACGACACCTCCATTGCAAGAAAATAGGTTATACCGATAACGGAGAAATAGAGGAAGAACCGAAATTGAGGCCACCATCTCATCACGATCCATGGACGTTCCGTAAATGGCGCGGAAAGGTCATACCGATTTGGAATGGACGGGAGAGCAGGAAAATACTCGTGTAGGCCGTTGAGCAGATGAAATGCAGCGGCGATACCAAAACCTACCCAGACGAGTCGATTCCTGAAAAAACTACTCACACCGCTGTGTGTCGAAGTTTGTTGAACTATTTCTACTGGAACAGTAACGAGCGGAAATATGAACCTTTCTCGTTCAACCCACTGTTTCCGTAAGATAATCGACACACAGATTGTTACACAATAAAGCAGGAGGATGAAAACTGCCCAGACGAAAATCGGTTTTAACCAAAGTGCCCACGGAACAAACGATTCTCCCTCATAAAAATTAGTAACAGCGTGTTTATCCCACACTATTAACCATTCGGGAAAATGGGGGTGAAGTGTTTCTGCCCATTCGTTTTCAGAGGTAGCAAAATAGACCGGTGCAGCTAAATAGGGCAATAAAAATCCCATCATTCCTTTTGATGGAATCGCTGAGCTAACTCCCATCATTACCCATATTACTATGAGCTCCGCCGGATTTAGCATTGATCGAGGAAGGCCCCTCTTTAAAATGGGATTGATGACAAACGTAAGGAAAATCAGTGTAAAGACTGCCCCTAAAGGAAAGTGATTTCCAGAGATGTCTGTCCCTTGTAGGTAGTAGTCATTGTAAGGCGTAATTGCTGTTTGTACAATGACGAGTGCTAAACCGAGTAGAAGTGCTCTTACAGTCATCTATTTTCCACCTCGCTTTAGCACATGATTCTTAAGAAGTGATTAAAATTGGGAACAAACAACGCACTAATGTGAAGCAACCCTGGGGACCATTTGCGGGTGGGCATAGACGGTAGCATCGAAACTCTTTTGCATGAGTTCCCACTTAGTATCTTGAAAATCAGCATGTTCGGAGAGATCGTTGTGTTCCCATGGGTCATTGTAGAGGTCATACAGTTCGCAAATATTCTTTTGATGGTAAACAACAAGCTTCCAACGTCTGTCCCGATACATTGTAGCATGTGTCTGATCAGCGGTTGCGAGTGCACCGAAAAATTCACATCGGGCTGCTTCTCTATGTTCGTAAGCATAAACACCACCGCGTAATAGTTGGATAAGCGATTTACCTTGAACATAGTAAGGGATGTCTATATCTAATATATCATATAGTGTAGGCACAATATCAACCAGTTCAACAAGTTCATGGCTATAAACGCACTGTAGGAAGCGTGTTGGGCATGAGATAAAAAGCGGCACCCGTGTCAAACCCTCGTAAAAACGACATCCTTTGTATAATAATCCGTGGTCTCCGAGTGATTCCCCATGGTCGGAAGTGAAGATGACGATAGTATTATCACGAAGTCCCTCAGTCTCAAGATAGTCAAGTATACGTCCGAATTCATGGTCAACCTGTTCAATCATGGCATAATAAGACGCTTGGACCTGTTTAGCGTCGAATTCTGAAGGGTGTTTCGCCTTTGACTGAAAATCGATACCTGCGTCAGTTAATTTTGCCTGAAAATCGATGTCACTTTCTTGAAAGTTCGGACCGGGCAACGTTTCTGAGTCATATCGCCGATAATACTCCCAAGGTGCGTCAAACCCTGGATGCGGATCAAATGGATTGACATTTAACATCCACGGTTGATCTTTTCGTCGATTTTTGTTGATAAATTCGATTGTCTTTTCGGTGCACCAGTACGTCTGATGTAGGTGAGGTGGAATATTATCGCAATCCGGTGTTGGTTCTGGAAATTGTCCGGTATTTTTCTTCGGTTTTTGAACGACTACTCGTTGCCTCAAGAGCTCACCGAGGTCTTCACCTTGTTCACGTAGCCAATCGGCATATTCGTGTCCGAATGCGTTCGGTTTTCCGTGGTCGTGGCTATATTGAAAGTAGCGGTAGCCATCATTAACGCGATGTTCTTGTCCATCAAACGCACTTGCGAGATGGAGTTTGCCGATTAAGCCGCAGTCATAGCCTTCTTGCGCAAGAACATGAGAGATTAGTCGATCTTCGTAATATTGGGGAAAAACAGGGTTGCCGTTCCCAGTAACGCTTATGGCAGAGGGATACATGCCCGTCATAAAACTCGCACGAGACGGTGTACAAATCGGAGATTGGCAATAGGCATGCGTGAATGAGACAGATTGCTGGACAAATTCATTGAGTCTGGGTGTGTGGATATGTGGATTTCCTAACGCTCCGATAGTATCAAAACGTTGCTGATCTGTACAGTACCACAAGATATTTGGACGTTGTTTCATTTTCTATTATCATTCCTTGTGAAGCGAAGTGTTGTTGAAGTTCAGAGTTACCAACTATTTTATCAAATCTTCACCTTTTGATTAAGTAAATTCCACGATTCTCATAACTATTCAATTCTTCAATAATTTCTAACTTCTTCAAAGGTTTTCCTCTCCGAGCGACCGTGTCTAATATTGAGAAACCCAAAACTGAACAGCGCTGTACGATTCCCAATAAGGATTTTTACTTGACATCTCTTACAAATCATACTACAATATAAAAGAAACAATAACATTGGAGGATAATTTGACTTGATGAGAAATCTCTTAATCATATCTATTATACTGATACTATTGACAATACCTATTATACTGATACTATTGACATCCAGTTGGCAAGCAAAGACAATTACCTATAGCGAACATATTGCACCGATTCTACAGAAGCAGTGCCAAGCCTGCCATCGACAAGGCGAAGTCGCTCCCTTTGCACTCACCGACTACCGAGAAGCAAAAGCGTGGGCAACCGAGATCGCTGAGTACACCAAAGCCCGACTGATGCCGCCTTGGAAACCCGCACCCGGATTCGGCACTTTCAAACACGAACGCCGACTGACAGACAAAGAAATCCAAATGATAACCGACTGGGCAGAATCAGGTGCTCCCGCAGGCGATCTTGACGCGGTACCGCCGAACCCAAAATTCCATGAAGGGTGGGCACTCGGTGAACCCGACTATATCGTTGAAATGCCTGTAGAATACGAGATCGAGCCGGAAGGTGAAGACGAATATCGGCACTTCATCATCCCCACAAACTTTGAAACAGACATATATGTTCAGACAGTGGATGTGCAACCGGGCAACCGCAGAACAGTACATCACGTCATCGCATATCTGGATATAGAGGGACAGGGACGGCTACTTGCCGCACAAGACCCGAAACCCGGTTATGTAACAGGAGGCACAGGCCCTGGCATAGACGTTGTTGGCACACTCGGTGGATGGGCCCCCGGTGTTACACCTTCTGTTCTCCCTGAAGGCGTTGGGTATCTGTTGCCAAAAGGCGCTGACATTGTCATGCAGGTACATTATTACCGCACCGGACATATTGAGCGCGACCAATCTCGGATGGGACTCTATTTCTCCAAAACACCCAAAACGGTCCCTTTACGAATAGGCTCAGCGATCAATAGTGAATTTGTGATCCCCGCAGGAGAAGCAAAATTTGCAGTCCACGCATCCAGGCAAGTGGATAAAGACAGTTATCTGTTAGCCACGATGCCGCATATGCATCTGCTCGGACGCGATATGCGAATCATTGCCACGCCCCCAACAGGCGACCCGATTGACCTTATCTGGATACAAGATTGGGATTTCAACTGGCAGGACATTTATCACTATCAAAAACCGATTTTCCTTCCTGCAGGCACACACGTCTCACTTGTCGCCCATTTCGATAACTCCGCTTCTAATCCTGCCAACCCGCATGACCCACCTATCCCTGTCGGTTGGGGAGACAAAACTACAGATGAAATGTGCATCGGTTTCCTCTATTATGTGGATGCATTGGAATTTCAACCTGTGGAAAAATAGCTCTTTTGTAGGCGCGTTTTGTAAACGCGCCAATATCACCGTCTTTTGTAGGCGCGTTTACAAAACGCGCCGGTAAATACACATAATCTATGATTAAGGATACCTTATGAATACCGTTTCATCTTGGTGAAACCAAGAATTACGCAAAGGTAGACACTCTATACCGAGAACATATTATCATATCATGGTTGTGACACACAAACGCAAGTCGGTTCTTGCAAACAATACCGCTGCCTCAATCATCTTTGGAGCGTTTAATTGGTTAGAATATGCAGGACGAATCTGGTGGATATGTATTGTGATTATGCCAGATCACTTGCACGCAGTTGTTCAACTTGGAGAATCCCATACTTTGTCTAAAGTTTTACAATCTCTCAAAAGGTTTACAGCGCGAGAATTTAATAAACAACATGAACGTCTCGGTCACCTCTGGCAGCGCGGATATAGCGACTTCGGTATTCGCAACGACAAGGTTTTGAATAAAACTATTTCTTACTGCTATGAAAACCCCGTAAGAAAAGGATTCGTTAAGACAGCAAAGGAATATCCATATTGGCGGTGTAAATACAAAATGGAGTGAAAATATCCGCTTAGCGCGTTAGGAAATATAAACAACGGCGCGTTTACAAAACGCGCCTACAGTAAGTGTTAAGTTCTCTTCCGCCCCACAAAATATACCGCAGACGCCAAAATATGCGAATGCGGATGCAACAACAGCAACATATCCAACCACACCAACGGAAACGTCAGCCACCCGACCAGAAGTGATACCGCCTTTGCAATTAACAAACTCCCGAAAGAACATATAAGCCCAATGTATTCGCGAAAAATCCAATGCAATGCTGTCGTCGGTCCTGCACATGCCCCACTTTCAACCTCATGAAACTGGGAAAATAACACCGTGAATCCAGTTGTAGTCCAACGCTGATAATCGTGAGGTGATGCATGATACCCTTGTAAAAACGGCACCGCAGCACAAACATATCCATCCGGTTTCAGTACACGGAACATCTCTGCTACAACACGTTGTGGGTCGCTGACATGTTCCAGCACTGCCTCGGAGATAACCGCATCAAAAACCCCATCCGCAAACGGTAGCGAGTGCCCATCTGCCACAATATCCACTGTAGGCGTTGCCTCAATTTCGAGATTTATGACATTCGGTGCACGGCGATGTGTGCCTGAACCCAGGTCTAAAATCCGTGCTTCCGGTTCCAGTTCTCGAATCACTCGTTTAACAGCTCTATTCCAACGCGGCGCAGGATAGGGACACCCCATCAGAGGTGCCAATAATCGGTTTTGCCGTAATCGACGTTTTATCCGTTCAACCATAATTACTTTTAGCTACCGTTTTTTATCGTAGGTCGGGGTCTCTGTTGCCCGACATGCACAAACTATATTGTAGGAACGGGTACTTGTGTCCCAATATATTTGATAAATACAACAAAGGACGGGCCTCCAGAGACCCGTCCCTACAATAGAAAAGAGAACCGACTAAAATAAAAAACGGGGTCAGAAATCCGACCCCGCCATAACCGATTTATACATCAGGAAACTTTATATTCGCTTTATCCGCTGCCTTCGCCAAATCTCTAACAATCTGCATCGTCAACTGTGCTAATTTTCGGGAAAATTCAGCATCAGAAACACCACGGTATCGAGATGGTTGCGATGCACCGAGCCGCTCATTTGCAATCGTCATTGCACTCGTAATCAGTGGTAATGCCAACTCAAGAGGTTCACTAATTACAAGTGCCTCAACCGATTCCTCTTCTATATTGTCTTGTGTATCAATTTCGTCTGCTAACAAGCGTTCACGGTTTTCAGAGATTGCGTCAAGCACCTGTTTCGCGGCAAATTGGTGAGCCTCTTTCTTTGCTCCCGGTATCGGATCCGTCATTTCGTGGATCCGGTCACCGTAATGTACTGTTACTTTCCAACTTGGTGCGTCTGGTGTGCCGTGTTGTGTTTCAGTAAAGCGAGGCTGGCCCAATCCGCGTTCTTGGCAATATTGAATTAAAAGTCCTTTATAATTTCCATCAGTTTCTGCAACATCAACATCCCAAACGGGCATATACTACCTCCCGGAGCCGCTCTATCTGCTGTTATCGTAACGTGGGCGATACTCCATCGTTCGCGGCTTTACCTTCCGCTGGCGTTTTAGTTCAATTCGGCGACGCTTCTCGCTCGGTTTCTCATAAAAACTCCGTTTTTTGATTTCAGTGACAACACCCGCTTTACCACACATCTTTTTAAAACGAGCCAATGCCCTATCAAAGGATTCACCTGAATCGACCGTAACTTCAACTTGAACCATGTTTACAATCCTCCTTAGGTATATTTTTATAGTAGTATATCATATCTCAGCGCAGATGTCAACTTTTTTTGGCTATTGGCTACTTGACAAAACCGCCAAAATTCGCTATCATAAACTACACAATAACCACTGAACGCTATCAGGAGAACCTTATCTACGAAATAATTGTTTTATGTTTTGGGACATGGTTAACAGGTGTAAGTAAAGCTGGGTTTGGTGGCGGCATCGGCATGATAGTTGTTCCGCTATTTGCGCAATTCCGTCCCATCCGAAATGTTCTCGGGTTAATGCTTCCGCTGCTCTTCTCAACAGATGTTTTTTCATTGGGACACTATTGGAAGCAGTGGCATCGTCAAAACATCTGGCAACTCGTACCGAGTGCCATCATCGGCATCGCTTTCGGGAGTTTCATCTTAAAAGATATATCAGAGGTCCATCTAAAGAAAGTTATCGGAGGTATCGTCTGTCTATTTGCCGTATTAGAATTTTTTCGGCCCCGCATAATGCAGCGGCTAAACCCAGATTCTACAGATAAAGAACCTGTTGTCCGTTTCAAAACGTGGCATGGCGTGCTTGCGGGGATCGTCGCAGGTGTTTTTTCAACACTTGCGCACATGGCAGGACCGATCATCGTCATGTATCTTTTGCCACAGCGGTTAGGTAATCGTACATTCGTTGCCACAACAACTGTGCTTTACTTTTTCATCAATTTGGTTAAGTTTCCGTTCTATTACCAACTTGGATTTTTTCCACTCGAAATTATCATAGAGGCTTTAGTGCTTCTACCATTTGTTGGACTCGGTGTTCAAGTTGGTGTCTATCTAAACAATCGCTTCTCAGAACGAATCTTTTCCAGAATTGTGCTAATTTTGTTGTTCGCAACTGGTATACATCTATTATTTACTTAAGGAGTGCACTGAATAGTTTCAATAGTAAGTTCAACTAATCTATCTCACCTGCTTTTTGTAAGACTTTATTGATGAGCGAATCGCTCAAATGTATGTCGTTAGCCTGCAACTGAATTAAAAGTGGTTTGATATTAACAATCAAACCCTCTTCCTTTGCCTCCAGCAAAACGCCTAATGTGCCCTTGACCTTTAATCCAATTTCTGTGGCTATACGTCTTCCCTTACTTTCATCAAGAATAACAAGCCGGGCATTATGTTCAACTGCAAGTGCTAAAACTTCGGCTTCTCCAGCGTCAATAATACCTTGATAAATTATAGCGTTTTGGGGATTTGTCACATCTACAACTTTAATCCACGGTGCTTTGT
>JAJDWA010000045.1 GCA_022825825.1 Candidatus Poribacteria bacterium | reverse complement strand
CTTTGTCTCATAGTCAAGGGGAGCTTTTGTCTTTAGCTGCCCGGTCTTGCTATTAATACGAAAAGCCTTTGCATCGATGCCACTGAGACTATAAGTGAATGGATCGTCTTCAGAATCCGTCGCAGTGATGGGAGTACCGATTTTTACGCCACTCGCTGTATTTTCAGCAATAGCGCGTGTTGTCCTATTTCCTTCTGTGAATACGGGAGATTCGTTTAAATCGGGGACATTAATCGTCACAGTAATGGATGTGCTGTCACCATTCCCATCATGAACTGTAATAATGACGGTATAGGTAGGCTTTGACTCATAGTCAAGGGGAGACTTTGTTTTCAGCTGCCCAGTTTCCTCATCAATGTCAAAGGAGGCAGCATCGGGTCCACCGAGGGTGTATGTGAGCACATTGTCCTTGTTGGCATCGGTCGCAGTGATGGCAGTCCCAATGTAGACACCAGCTGGCGTATTTTCTACCACAGTGCGGAGCACACTCTCACCTTCCGTGAAGACCGGTGGCACATTTATCGGTTCAATGACCTCTAACGGTAACTGACCTTGCTCGTACCCATCTGATTTGGCAAGGACGTAACCGATATGAAATTCTGGCGGACTCGGTAATGTGAAAATATCTACTGTGACAGCATCTATCGTGTCAGCAGTACGTCTTACGGTAAGCGGTTGACTTTCCATCTCACCTGTCCAAATCGTGAGAGTTTCCTGCCCATTTACCACGCTCCCATTCTCAACGGTGACGGGTAACGTAATTGTAAAAGGTGCCCCAGCTGAAACGACTGCCTTAAATTGGTCATCCCCAACTTTCTCAAGTGCTACCCAAAGGGGTAATGGGTCAACCGGATTATCATCCAAACGAAGTTGTTCAACCTCCGTTATGCCTTCAAAGATGCCTTCCAATAGATAAGTCAGTTTATTTGCCTTCAGGTTAAGGTATCTTAGGTGCGGCAGTCTATCAAAAAGTCTGGCGGGTAGGTACGTGAGTTTGTTGTTGTTAGATGTAAACTTGTTGTTGGATAGATCAAGATGCGTCAGCGATGATAAATCGTCAAAGACATCATCAGGAAGCGAGTTGAGTTGGTTACCATTTAAGTAGAGATGCGTAAGGGATATCAAGTCATCAAAGATACCATCTGGTAGACTTGTGAGGTTGTTGTTATTCAAAAAGATTGTATTTAAAAACGGCATTCCAGCGAAATCACCCGGTTTGAGAGATTCAATTGCTCTACCATCCAGGTGGAGCTTGGTAATTGGTACAAGATGTAGAGCCGTTATATAACGAAGATCGTTTATACCTGGTATTGCCTCCATAATTGCTTTTGCTACTTGCGGGGTCCGGTTATAGACGGTAGACAGAGCGAATGTGTACCCGTAATGATTTCTCGGTAGCTGTGGAAGTGTCTTGAGCGCCACGCTGGGAGATATGGGTCTGCCAAGTGGGCATGTTACTCCGAATGCCTTGCTTTCTGTGCTGCCTTGCGAAATCGTTAACGGTGTTTCACCATAGCTGATAATACCGTTGGTAACGGTAACCGGTAAAATAATATCAAACGGCGCACCGTTCGGCATCACAACCTTGTACTCGTGATCGTTTACCTGTTGTAGGTACATAGGTAAAATTATCTGATCAACGGCATTAGCACCGAGTCGTAGCGTTCTGAGCGCGGTTAAACTATTAAAAATCCCATCGGGAAGGCTGGTAAGGTTGTTACCATATAGATTAAGGCTGTTGAGTGCGATGAGTCCAGAAAAATCACCCGATTTTAGTTTTGAAATATTTTGGCTACGTAAATTGAGATTTGTAATTGTGGCAAGGTGTGCTAATGTCACATCTTCGGCAGCATGGACATTCGGGACTGCAGAAACGATGGCATCACGCACCTGTGGGGTACGTTCGCTGACCGGAATAAATCCAGGAAATCCCAAGAGACCATTAACGTCAACGACAGTGATAACCACATGTAATGAGGAAGAAAGACTACCATCAGAGGCGGTGATTGTTACATAATAGGTGTTCCTGTTTAGGCTGTCAAGTGGCACCGTGGCTTTAACATACCTTTCATTATCCAGTTCAAACATATCGGCATCAACACCACCGAGAGTATACGTCAATAGGTCCCCATCTGTATCTATAGCTGACAGGGGTTTCCCAAGAGGCACACCAACCGTCATACTGTTCAGGACAACACGGGTGGTAACTTTACCTTCGCTAAATTTTGGCGCTGTGTTTATGATGGGTGATAGGACTTCTATCGGGAGTACATCAGATTTGGATAAGACACAACCGGAATATCCCAGCGGGCATGCCGGCAACATGCCAATATCCACGGTGACAGCAGCAGTCACACCAGCAAGGCGAGATACCGTGAGAGGCCGACTCTCCACGCTGCCTCTCGGAATTACGGCTGTCTCACCTTCAGTGATGTTTCCATTAATAATATTCAGCGGTAAGACAATATCAAACAGGGCTCCAGCCGGTACCACCGCTTTAAACTGACCTTCCGCAACCTTTTGTAGTGATACATTGATCGGAAAAGGCTCAATTGCATTTCCATCCAAACTTAGCGTTTTCAGCACAGTCAAATCTTTAAAGATACCGCCGGGTAGACTGTGCAACTCGTTGTCGGACAGATTAAGATTTGTTAGTGCAGTGAGGCCGGAAAAATCACCGGCTTTCAGTGATATGATCGACTTATTTCGTAGATCGAGACTTGCAATCCTCTTGAGGTGTGTTGCGTTGATGTTGGCAACGTTGACACCCGTTTGTGCGACGATTGCATCGCGTACCTGTGGTGTGCGTTCGCTGACCGAGGCAATATTTTCTACTGAGCCGCTTTTTTGCTGCCCGAAGACTACGCCTTGGATACTAAGAACCATTAAGAAAATAACTAAAACAGAGAAAAAACATTTTTGATTAATAATCAACATTTTCAATGACATCCTTTTTATCATACTCTTAATACTATAGTGAATTACAATAGGGTTCGTTCAAACTATGTGATGAATAATACTGGCTTTCAAAAACCACATGTTCAGTAATTGATTCACAACAAACAATGATAAGTATAAGCAAGAACCTTGCCAAAAGGGTGAAATTGGTCTTATCGTTGATGTGATGGTTCTGTGCATCAAGGCGGCATCGGGGTTCAGAGGGTAGGAGGGTCGACGGTGTGATGTGTGAGCGCTTATAGTGTCTTCTGCTCTCAATTGTGGCAAAATACAACAGGTTAGGGTAGGAAAGCTTGATAGAACAGGTTGCAAAGCACAATGTAGCATATCGCAACACTGTTGTATTTTGCAACACAGGATCGGTATCGTAATTTTGCCGCGCAAACTTTTATAGTGAAATACGAAAAATAATTTGGCAAAACACCCCAAAAGTGCATCCGAAAATGTGTATAGGTAAAATCATTGCGATTTTTTAAGTTTTATTGTATACTTTTGCATGTATAGTAGATTTTAGAATTACTTGAACACCCTACATCGGCGAGGTTAGGAAACCTCGCCTACCAGGAGACGAAAGTGTTAATTTATTTTTATAATTTACTATAGAATATATGCATGAGACTTCACCGATGTCTGTTGACATTCTAACACTTTCCATATCTTACATTTTAAATAAGGAGGAGCCATTATGATGTCTTTGAACCACACCACCCTTAATCTCAACGTATTGTGTCTAAGGCGATGGTGCCTCTGTCCATTCTCAATATATTAATTTGAAATGGCATAGGTACCAGTGCCTCACTTTGAGGAGTCGTTATCTATGTCCAAATTTAATCCCGATTTTTGGGAAGTTCCGGTACCACCGGAGTATTTTGACCAACTGACTACGGAAGATCATCTCTGGTATCAGTCCCCGTCTGACGAATACACAAAGGCACGCCAAGCAAAACGGCAAAAAGTCTTAAAACAGATTCGTCATATTGTTTCCAAAGAACTCACTGGCCGCCAAAATGATTGCGTTCAACTCTATTTCTACGAAGGGAAAACACAAGAGGAAATCGGTTGTATCCTGGGTATTTCTCGCAGGGTTGTTAGTCAACATCTCTTTGGTATTACACGGGGCGGAAGAAAGGTCGGTGGCGCGGTTAACAAAATCCGAAAGATGTGCCGCAAATTAGGGATACAGTATCCGTAGTTGCTTTCAAATAAAAATATTTATTCTGTGTAGAACAGTATGGGAGGTAATCGTTTCGATTACCTCCCATACTGTATGCCTAAATCTTCATTAAAACTGCAAATTCTAAGACAGAATCGCTCTATCCAAAATCTATTTAAGATTTATTTTTTTCCATTTTAATTCTATCCTTTAACAACTAACCCTACCGCAACACAAGAGTATGCCTTACCAAAATATGAAGCGATATTGGCAAATCGATAAAGAACGCACAATGAATTGTGCTACTACGAACGTAGAAACGCTAAAAAAACAAGCAAATTAGGTAAGCCCTAAAGAGCAAAAGCATGGACACCCCATGTTGTTTATAAGAACTTACAGATTGCCAAAAATCCGTATCTGTAGTATCCTACTTTTCGTTTTTTATATTAAAAGTCTCACGGAGAATACAATACTTACAAAAAGGGTGAATCTCATGGCAATTCAGATTGCAATTATCGGTTGTGGTGGAATGGCAAACGGTCATCTTAACGCTTATCTTACAATTCATAATACAGAACCCGGGAAAGTGGAACTCGTCGCGATGTGTGATGAAGTTAAAGACCGGGCAGACAACTTCGCAGAACGAGTCAAAGAGGTAACAGGTAAAAAACCTGCTGTGTTTGACGATACGGACATAATGCTTTCAACGGTGAATTTAGAGGGTGTAGATATTTGCACTTCACACGCGCATCACCATATCAATGCGATTAAATGTCTTAACGCTGGCGTTAACGTCATGGTCGAAAAACCGATGGGTGTTACCGTCAAAGCAACCCATGCGATTATTGCCGATGCAAAAGCAAATGGTAAAATCGCTGCTACTGCAGAAAATATCCGCCGAATGCCGAGTCGTAGAACAGCAGAGTGGTTGATGAATGAAAAACAGATGCTTGGTGATCTTCGCATGTTTTGCGCACAACACGCGAGTCATCGGGAACCGAATCCGCAAAGTGAATGGCATTGGCGACTTGACCTAACACTCGGTGGTGGCGGCATGGTGATGGACTCTGGCGCGCACTATTGTGATACGTTACGTTTTCTCTTTGGCGATCCTACCACCGTTTATGGACGCGTCTGCCAATTTGAGAATCTTGAAGTTACAAAGGCTGGTGAGATTGTTAAGAACGAACAAGAGGATACGTGGGTAGCAACAATTAACTTCAAAAACGGTGTCATCGGGTTGTGGACATGCACATGGGCAGCAGTCGGACACGGGTTCAATCACGTCGTTTACTATGGGAGCGAAGGGTGTCTGCTTGATAACGGAGACATTTTCCACGGACCATTTGAAGGCGGAGAAGTCATCCTCAAAGACGGTTCCCGCCACTCAATGGAAAGCCTTATTGGTGAATATATGGCAAGTCTGTCTGACGAGGAGAAAAACCGACTTTTTCCACACGATTTCACTGATGGTGTAGTTCTTGAATGCTACGATTTTGTAGATGCCATTGAAAATAATCGTCCACCCGAATTGGATGCTGAAGCAGGACTCCGCGCAAAGTCAATCTGTGAAGCAATCTACGAATCTAATGCATGCGGACAAGCAGTCAACTACGAAGATGTAGTATCAGGCAATATTGAGGTTTATCAAAAACCGATCAACGAACGGTGGGGGCTATAGTTGTCTGATAGAGAACAAGCTACCGCCACAACACCTGATAAAGTCGTTGAGCAGGGGCATCAGAAAAAAGATAGAGAAAAACTGGTCGGTTACTTTGAACTTCTCCTAACGAATTCTAACTTTCGTTGGCTGTGGGCAGGGCAAGTTGTCAGTCTTTTAGGCGATTGGTTTAATATCATCGCTTCAGCGATCTTGATTCACAATCTAACTGAATCAGGATTAGCATTAGGAGTGTTGTTTACGATACGAATGCTTGCGCCATTCTTTGTAGCACCGCTTGCTGGTATATGTGCGGATCGCTACAACCGAAAGCATATCCTAATCATTACAGACATCGTCCGAGGACTACTTCTTCTCGGATTTCTATTTGTCAAAAACGAAGATGATATCTGGCTTCTCTACCTCCTGACGACACTTCTATTTGCAGTAAGTGGTTTTTTTAGTCCTGCTCGCAGTGCAATTCTACCGGATGTTACTTCACGGCGCGAGCTTGGCACAGCCAATGCGCTGAGTGCTACGACATGGTCAGTAATGCTTGCTCTTGGCGCCGCTATTGGTGGATTTACAACAGGACTTTTTGGAGTGCATACCGCCTTCATACTTGACGGCTTAACTTTTTTTGTTTCAGCTGGACTTCTACTCCAGATTAAACTGCCGAACATTCCTGAATCAGCATCGAAGATAAGTGGACGCTCTAAGTTTTCAGTACTCGGCTACATGTCAAGGCATCCCGATATTTTCTTTATTACACTGCATAAAGCTGCCATAGCACTTCTTTTGTCTTCTGGATTTATGGTGGCACAGGTTGAGATTGCAAAGACTCACTTCGTTATTGGTATTGACGGCGCAATCAGTTTAGGCCTGATGTATTGTATGGGCGGGGTTGGCAGCGGGATAGGACCTATTGTTGCAAGATATTGGACAGGTGACCGTGACAAACCGCTTCGACGGAGTATTAGTCTCGGTTATCTGATTGGATCAGTTGGACTTGCGGTTGCTGCACCGCTTTTGAGCCTAACAACTGTAGTACTTGGAGGGTTCATCCGAAGTGTTGGTGGCGGAATCGCTTGGGTATTTTCAACGCAACTGCTCCTTCAACGCGCCCCTAACGAGATACGAGGACGTATCTTTGGCACTGAGTTTGCGCTCTTTACGCTTATGGGAGGAATCGCTACAGCGACTGTCGGTGCAATGTTGGATCTGTTTGGTGTGCAGGCTGTTCTATGGGGAATGACCGCCCTTCCGCTGATTCCAGCAATACTCTGGTGGTTATGGCAGGCACGATACAACTCCTCAGAAGCGGGAAAACGATGAAGGTTTTTCTTGAACAATAGGAATGATGTAACTTCGAATTGTCATGCCTTCTTCGGTTTAAATGCCTGCATGATACGGTGTTGATAAATCGGATTGGCGATTTCACACATTCTGTCATCGCCTTTTTTAATTACGCCATACATAACAAGTTCATTGATGATTTCGTTATCAAGGGTGAACGGCAGTCCTCTTTCATAAGAGGTAATTCTCATGAGTAGTTTTTCAAAACGTCGATCCCTACGAACATTTGTTAGGAGGTGCTGAATGTTGGTATTCTGCTCATCAAGCATCTGTTCATGGGCAGTTAAAAAGTGTTCCATCCGTATTGTTTCTGTTTTCGGTATGTCTAATTCCTCAGTGAGAATCTGTGCAAATCGGTTGACAAGGAACGGTTGTCCGGCTGTCTGTTTATGGAGTGTTACGATAACTTCTGAGTCAAACGCTTGCCCAACTTCATCTGTCCATTGTAAGAGCAATTCGCTTATCTGTTCTAAGCTGAAATTTTGTAAGTTGAACTCATCTTGAATATTGAAAGGTGAGACTGATCGATCATAGTTGAGTTGCGCAATACTCTTAACCCCGACAATGCTAACACTGTGCGGGCATTGCAGTTCGTCAGATAAATAGATATTGCGCAGCGAATGAAGAAAATCGCTCACAACGGATTGTGGAATGCCATCAAATTCGTCAATGATGAGGACAATTTTTGGATCCAATTTGTAATGCAAATTCAGAAAATTAGTAAGGTTTTCAAAAATGTATCGCATTGAAACATGATCGGTTATTTTTGATTTGGTCAATAATTGCTCCAATGCGACAGAAGGAACCTTACCGCGTCTTTGAATGCCTCTCTCAAGTTCTCTGCACAATTCCCTGTGAAAGGATGAATAAAAATCAGTAACATTCAGGTTTTTATACTCTTCAAAATTTAGTTGAATTGGGAAATAGTGTTGATCTTCGGTTGTGAGCGCCTCAGCAGCGAATCGGAAAAAGGTGGTTTTACCTGTTTGACGAGGTGCAAAGAGGACGATGTACCGTCCCTCTTTGATGCGATTGATGAAATCCCTAATTTCTTCAGTACGCGGCACAATATAGTGCTTGTCGGGATAAACGCGTCCGCGTGTGCCAAAACTTCTCATTTTTTCACCTTATTTATAAATCCGTTTTCGCTACTCAGAAGTATCTATAGTTGATTTACAATTATCTGGATATCGTGAACCAACGAGGTTAGGAAACCTCGCCTACCGGGAATGTGTTTGCGGGAAGCAGGAGTACCTAACCTACTGTGTCCTATTCATCCTCATCTTCAGCATAAGAATGCCCACTAAAAATTACCCGAACCTGTTTTGCCGTTTTTGGACCTGATAACAATTGCCCAATTCGGTCCCCCTCCTCTTCCAGCAAAGCCTTAACATTTGTCAACACCGCCTCCAACTTATCCCCTGGAAACTTACATGCGCCGTTCTCATCCATGTGAATAATTTCACCTGGTGCCACATCCATGCCCGCTATTGAGACAGGGACATTGACAGATTGAACCGCCATCGCGCCGTGGCCAGGTGAAATCCCACTCAACAGATACTGAAACTCCATCGGACGAATTTCATCAATGTCTCGTGAAGGCCCATTTGAAATTACACCTAAACATCCCAGAGACTTCATTGCAGCTGTCATGTTCCCGCCTGCTAATCCCACTTTGTTCGCTAATTCCGGTGGGAATTTCTGCTGCAATGCTAAAATTGTCGGTTTTTCAGATGCATCTAACGCATCAACCACATCCATAAAGGAGAGTTCGGAATAGTTCGGGTCTGGCAAGCCGTAAACACACGTCACCGCATATCCTGCAACTGCTCCTAAATCAGGATACATGCATCGGATAGTGGTATCTGTGTACCAATTTTCTGTCCACGGGTTGTAAAGTCCAAGACAGAGCGGATTTCCCGGATAAGTCGCCACAACATTTGTTATTGACGGTGTATCATACTTACACAATTCTACTAACATTTCCTGTTCTGTTAATGCCATAGTTTTCCTCATTTTTAGAAGGGTCTTTCAAGTTCAATTAAACAGGCATTGTCCTGCCAGCATAAGCACGGCCAATACGCGCTGTTTCTTCACCTGAACCACAGATTCTTACACCAGCATCAATACTTGCTTCAATTGTCCCTGGCGATGCGCTTTCCAAAAACTTTAGACCAGCCGATTGGCATGCCGCAAACACGCGATCCCTTGCATCTTGTAGTTCCTGTGGGCGTGGGTTCGGTTGGTGCTTATAGCCGAATGACATGCTCATATCACCCGGACCCCATTCCGCAAAGGCGATTCCCGGCACCCGCGCAGTCATTTCAACGTTTGCCAATGCTCGCTTATTTTCAAACTTCAAACCGAGGAGCAGTTCACCTTCTGGATTCAGGGGCCAAGGGTCAGCAGTATCAAGGTATTGGTCAACGGAAACACCCCAGATATGTGAGGCAGGTCCCTGCCCGGCAGAGCCACGTCTACCAACATCCAATTGCGTACCTACCCCGATTGTTTGGAATGGATAGCGGCAAGCTTCTACAAACGCCTTGACTGCCTCCGGTGATTCTGCGTGGCAGAGCAATAAGCCATGCACACCGCGTGCCAATAGTTGCCGCATCTGCCATCCGTTCGCGCGAATCGCATCAGCACTTATACCATCTACCGGTAATTCAACAATCACCGCTGGCGTTTTGTGTCCACTATTCGTAGGACCACCATCGGCAAGCCCACGCATGTAACTATCCAATCCAGACAGATCAAAACACCCGTGCTCCATACCGATGTTGATGTAGTCAGCCCATGTTTTTGCCATTTCACGCCCCGCATCATAATTCAGGTCCGAGGTTGTGTGGCTTCCTGTATAGAAAACCGGCTGATCCGCTTCTAACAATTCAATCGCTTTATTAACCCGTTTGGGCATTGTGATGCTCCTTCTAAAGCCTCGCAAAATATTTGAACAGCGGGGCATGTATCTTATAGTTGCTTATAGACTTTATCTTATAGCAAAGTTTGACAATCTGTCAATAGAAATTTGCGGTTTCCCTTTGGCATTTTAGAACTACTCAGGGTTATTTATAGTGAACTTTGAAATTATTGGGACACTTTGTAAACTTGTTTTGGAGTCATAACGGACAAGAGAAGTGGTAGCACAAACTGTCCGAAGATTAATTTATTAATTCGGTAATTTATGAGGGCAATCTGATGTTGTTCGGAAACAGTGCTATAAGTGCCAATTTAAGGATATTTAAAATATCGGTATCGCTCTTCAGTCCCGTAGGGACGATATGTTTATAGAAAAAGGCAACTCTTACCCCTCTTGAGTTCCGTAGGAACGGCATATTTATTGTCTATGTGCTTCAAAACATATCATCCCCGACAAATGCCAAAAAGCGCATTTGGCGTTGATTCACGGGACTAAGGGATGAGATCATCCACGCTGCTATAAACATATCGTCCCTACGGGACTGAAGAGCACTTAAAATGTTTCTAATATACATAATGTAAAATTACCGATTTAATTACTTAATCTTCACTTATGGTAAACTTTGAAATTAAAGATGCACATTTTTTGTAGGAGCGATCTCGGAATCGCGACAAAACTCACTGATAGTCGGGAATCGGAGTTCCCTCCTACAACTCAAAATGTCCTGTTAATTCTAAAATTCACTATAGTTTGTGCATATTAGTCCGCAAACTAACAGTTTGCGGTACAGAAATGTCCCATTAATTGTCCGTTTTACTATAGTTTTAAGAGTTTTCAGTTGATTAGTGTTACTAAGAGTTTATATTGTTCGCTCAATTCTTTTCTTGTCCGAGCGAGTTCCGCTCACGACATCGGACAAGAAAAAAAAATGGGCGATGTCGACTTCTGTGACGTGTAGGCCGTTTCCATCTGCCCCACAAACACCTACGCCCCCTCACCTATCAGGGCATTGAGTGCAGACCAACGACCGGTACTCAGAGTACCTGGACAAACGAATGTGACACCCCCGCTGATTGCTGTGACTCAGGAAAGTTTATCAGAATCACCCCTACCGGTCTTGACTGCGTTACTTACAGCGCGACCGCATCGACCACCTACCCCAGTGCTTTCTGTGCTGACTGCTGCGGTGCGTCAGAGTTTGCCGTCGTCACCACCTCCGGCAAGACCGGTAGTGCCACCTATACCTGCACCAACGGCTCTTGGTCAGTCGCGCCAAACACGAGCTGTTCTGCTGCCAGCCAATCTTCCTGCACCGCGCAGACGATATCAAATTGCTCTCTTGCTGCCACTGCACATGGCTCTTCAAGCGGTTCCTGTGCCTCCGGCTACACCGGCACTTGCTCCTACACCTGTAATAATGGTTCTTGGTCACGAAATAGTAACTCGTGTACCGGTAGTACAAATACCTGCACCCCTCGCACAGCATCATGGAGTTCTGTGCCTTCTTGTCCGGATTCGTCGACAATTAGTTGTGGCAGTAGCATTCCGACACAGGAGGCGGTCTGTAACAAAGGTGTAGATGCAAGCTGCAACGAGACAGAGTGCCCCGGCGACAAGCCAACTCAAACTTGCTCCGGCACAGGATCGTATTGTTCAAATTCTAGTCAAATCTGCAGTGGCTCTTCGTGTGTTTATCCTTCCTGTTCCGGTGATACCGGTGCTGCCGGGAAAGGTAGTGATCCTAACAGTTGTGATCTTGATTACTATGGTTGGTGCAATGACTATTCGTCAGTGGATCGAATTTATTTCTATATAGATGGTTTTGGTTCTGAGCAATACCTAAGCGATAATCCTTCATCTACCAGTTATAAGTATGAGTTTGATAAATGTAATATTCCTGAGTCACGAAGGTGTCCGGAATCCACAAGATGGCACCAACACAGTGACTACGGTGTTGATTGGCAAGGTGATGGTTATGTGAGTTGTACTTCTTCAAATTCTTCAAATTGCAATGCAGGATATGCGTGTCTTGATTATAACGGATATCAGGGTGGTTCTTACGCTGATACTTGTGTCAGTAGTGATTCAACTTGTTATTGTGGTGCCCATGGTATTTCCCGCTGTTGGGTGTATTGTTCCTATGCCTGGACCGTCCAACCCTCTTCAGGCACCACCGGGCTGTCAACTACGCGTTACGGCTCTCCACCAAGCGGACTTGGTCAGGGATGGCATGGCGGTACTGTCTCGTATACTTGTGAGCCGAATGGCTGCGGCATCGGCGGCGAAGTCAGTGCATTTGTATCAATAACGGTCGGCAAAACCCGGCCGGAAGATAATGTGGACGGCTGTTCGCAGGGTACCAACTGCAGTATCTACACCGCCCCTGCCAGTGACTATGATGTGGATATTAATTGGTGCTGCGATGGTAATCAAATCGGTGAAGATAGATGTATTACTGACAAGCCGTATAAATGTCATGCGGGGTCGACATGCGCGGGGCGGACGATAGAAGAGATTGATAGCAGTTGTCGTCGCACTGGAACTACGGATTGTTCTCCTGATGAAATGTATTGCAAAGAAGGCAGCAGTGACTGTGTGGAGTGCCTTGAGGATACGCATTGCCCCGGTAGTCAAGTGTGTACTAATAATCAATGTGTATCACCTTCCTGCACCGGGCATAGTGATTGTAATATAGGAGATCCAACCATAGCAGGAAGCAGTGGTGAGTATTGCAGTGCTTGTAGTGGTGTGGGTCCTGGCACCTGCAGTGGCACGGGAACTTGTCAAGCCTGCACATGGGCAAGTAATAAGTGGTGTAAAAGTGAGGGGGATAAAGTTGTGCGAAATTGTAAAGCTAATGATGTTTCAAGACGAAGGGGAACTGTTGAAATTTGTACAAATGGCTGTAGTGGTGCGTCGTGTAATTAATAATGGCACTTAGCAAGCACACACAGAGCGTGCGAGTAGGAGCTATAGAAATACCGGCCTATGGTATAGGCCGGTATGGGTTTTGGAGTAACTTAAAGTATCAAGCGGCTATGCTGACATTGCCGGCTCGGATTGATTCTCTTAAGAGTTCTAAGAGCTCTTCTTCTGATGCACCTGGGTTGGCTATTTGGAGCAGTAGGTATTCCATGCCGATGCTGTCTACTTGCCATTTAATACGGAGCAGTTTTTTGTCTTCCGGCTTTTCTTCAAGATAGACATCGTGTACCAATGAGATAGCAAAGTCAACAGAAAAACCGTACGCCTCTCCGAAGTATTGATCCAGTGTTGCACTGTTGAGGCCGCCGCCGGTTGTGGCGAGCTCCCATTTTTTGAATTCATACTCTGCGAATCTCTGAAAAGTTGCTCGACCGACTTCGGTTTCTACATCAAATAACGAGCCGTATAATGCGGTGATATAGTTGTATTTATTCTTGATAACTCTTCGTTGTTTATCAGTTGCAGTACTATCATCATACCCGGATATTTCAAGAACGATATCAAGCATAATCTGCTCTGCCCCTGTGGAGGCGACAATACCGTGCCCTGGCGCCTCTTCTTCCGGTTCCGGTGGTGGTGGTATATGATGAAACGAGCTTTCTGCTGTAGCAGAGCTCGCTGTCGCGGCAACCATCACTGTTCCTGCGCTTAGCTGCGCAGTGTCTGCAGCTGGTACCATCGCTGTCCATGCACCGGCATTATCGGTTCTTGCCGTCACTCTGAGTGTGCCGTCAAGCATGACCGTCACGGTTGTTCCTCTGGCGAGCTCGGTACTGGTGCCGGAGATGGTGACTGAGCCGTCGTCGGCTTGTACTACACTATTAATGGTTAACGTCGGTTCTGGCGGCGGCGCTATTTCAAACGAGCTTTCAGCCGTTACTTTCCTTGTCGTGGCGGTGACCGGTATGGTCCCTGGGGCAAGCTGTGCTGTCTTTTTCGCGGGCACGGTCGCTGTCCAGGCACCGTCTTTAGCAACCACAGCTTTCACGGTGATGGCGCCGTCGCCAAGTACGATAGTCACTTTCGCCCCTTCGGGGACATTGGTACTGGTGCCGGAGATGGTGACGGATGTATCATCTGCCTGCATAACACCGGCAATGGTTACCGTTGGTGTTTTTGGCTCTTCCGGCGTTTCTGGTTCGGTTGGCACCTCTGGTTTCTCTGGTGTTTCCGGCTCTTCCGGTTTCTCTGGTTCAGATGGTTCTTCCGGTGTTTGCTCCGGTTGTTTTGCCGGTGTTTCGTCCGGCGGTTGTTTCATATCGCCATTGGTCGTTATCGGACCGTCCGGCGTCATTGGTTCTTCTCCCGGCTCTGTTATCACCGGACTGACCATATTCATACCCTCGTCACATCCTGTGACTGTAAGGAATGCAAGTACCATTACTGTTACTGTAAAAATTAGCAAAAGTTGTGTATTTTTCACTGAAGTCTCCTGGTTCGTTGTTCTATGAAATGTGCATGCGCGGATAGTATTATACAATACTACTGTCATTATGTCAATTATTGCGGCCAGGGTGAGTGTGTAATATTTTTGCATGTGTTTGAATCGCGGAAAGCGCGGATTTCACAGAAGACGCGGAATAAGAGGTTTTTGTTCTTGTCATCCGTTTTGTGGAGTGCCTTTCAGGATGTGCCAGGAGTTTTCCGCGTCCTCCGCGTTCTCTGTGCTTTCCGCGATTCAGACAAAAGAAATCTGATGACCGAATTATAGTAAAATCCAAAAATATGTTCACACCCCTGGTAGGCGCGTTTTCTAAACGCACCGTTAGCTAATCTTCAGCATAGGGAGAGGCGCGTTTCCAAAACGCGTCTACCAGGGTATCCTAAATCAGGCTTAGAAAACGGACGGGATTTATCAAACTCACGTTAAAACTATAGTAAACTTTAGAATTAATTGGACATTTCCTCTGTCCGAGCGATCTCCGAATCGCGACTAAACTGAGGAGCAGTCGGGAATCGGAGTTCCCTCCTACAATTTAGGAATGTAGCGTTAATTCTAATCTCTACTATAAATACCCCTGAGAACTACTTGACAATTTAGCAGGAATAGGATAAGTTAATAAAGTAAGCACGTATTTTTTGTTTGCTTAACATATCTCTGTAGGAGTCATTGAATATTGAAAGCGATTGTCATTAAATTATTGCCGGATAAACGACGCGAAAAGACCGTCGTCACCGACTGGAAAGAACCTGCCCCGCCTGAACGAAATGAGGTGTTGTGTGAAGCAGTCTGGACCGGATTGACCAATGGGACTGAACGCAACCAACTGATCGGTGGGAACTATGCGCCATCTGACGAAAATTTGCCGAGTGGCGGGGGCTATCAAAACGTTGGGCGAGTCATTGAGATGGGACCTGACGTAACACAACTTCAAATAGGGGATCTCCTTTACGCCAGCGTTGATCATGTTGAACGGTTTAAGATTGCAGAAAACGGATTGCTGCTGAAATTGCCTGATGACGTTGAACCTGCTGAAGCAGCACTTTTCGGTATATCGGGTGTAGCGATGCACTGCTGCAGGCGAGTTGAGCCGCGTATCGGAGAAAGAGTGCTTATTGTCGGCCAAGGATGTATCGGTATGTTTGCGGCGCAGATTGCTTATGCGATGGGGGCACGCGTTTCTGTATGTGATATTGATGAATCCCGATTAGAACAAGTGCGTCAACTCGGTATCGCTGAAAATGTTTTCAACACCAGTGGTGATGGGTGGAAGGCGCAAATTGCCGATGGTAGTTATGATGCAGTGATGGATTTCGCAGGTGCTACAGATATGGTTACACCAATGATCCAAGCTTGTAAAACCCGTGGACGCTTGCTCTTAGTCGCTGGACGTTTTGATGTAAACTATACCTTCAATGTGGGACAATTCAAAGAGATTAGTATCCTTCAGTGTAGCCATTTCACCCGTGATGATCTGGAAAACTTGTGTCGTCTTTTGCGGCAAGGGTCAATTAAAATTGCACCACTTATCCGACACCGAGTAAATCTAAACGAAGTACCGCAGATATACCGATGGCTACGTGATGAACCGATGCGATTGCTTGGCACCGTTTTTGAATGGTAACATCAACGTGAGTTCGGCTAAAACGCTAAATGCACTTATGGCATTCGTTGAGTTTCGCAAGCTCTACCCATAGGTGTCAACTTAAGGAGATAATAACGTTTAAAACGCCTCACTCGGTAGGTGCGGTTTCCTAACCAATTCAGAATACCAAACGCGTATTCTGACATACCCAATCCTAAGTTTTAGTAGGCGCGTTTTGGAAACGCGCCGTGTTTTCAAGCTCAAATTGACACCAGCGCGTTTAGAAAACGCGCCT
>JAJDWA010000043.1 GCA_022825825.1 Candidatus Poribacteria bacterium | reverse complement strand
GGTGCGGTTAGGAAACCGCACCATAGGCGTCAATTTAAGGATTTTCTGTAGCCTCTTGGAGTCTACGAAAGGTTGTCCTTTTTCCAGTGCTTCTCTGAAAAGTGCCACCATTTTCAAATGAGCGTTTTATGTCTTTCAAAGTTTTGATGAGTGCTGTTTTTGAACGATGAAAACTCATCGTGAGCAGTCTCGCATACCCAGTGATATGCTTTGCGGTCTTGATAAAACTCTGTTGTATATGTCGGTAGCCGGCTACGATCATGACTGCGTGTTGCATCAGAAGGGCAATGAGTTTAGCATAGATTTCAGATAGAATACGATATGGTTTCTGACTTCGGGAGACCTGAAGTTTTGAGATACTTTTGAAACTCTTAAACATCAACTCAATCTGCCATCGGATACCGATAATCACACAAATCTGTTTGGGTGTGAGTCGATGTGCCTCGATATTAGTAATATAAAGGTTCCATCCAGCGAGCCGCAAGAGTGTTTTTGAGGGTGTTTTCGCTTTCCGTTTGGCACGGTATCGGATAGAGCGTCGGCGTTTATTTGCCGCTGCTTCAGAAAGTTTTTCGGCGACGAGATAAACCTGAAGTTGCTTCGTTTTCCCGATACGAACAGGTTTGCGGATGCGGGTATTTTCACCTGCTGCTTTGAGCATCTTTTCTAAATCGAGGCGTTCCCCGTTGTCATCAGCGAGGTAAGAGTTCGCTTTCAACCGAGATATCCAGTAGATACCATTTTCGGTGAGTTTCTCAAGTTCATCGAGTGAAAAATATGCCAGATCCGCGAGTTGTAAACTTCCCTGTGGGAGTGGAGGGGCTGCCTTAGCAGCAGTGCTATCAGCTGTCAAGCCGTCAGTGAGTTGGAAATGTTGAAAGCCACCCGTAAGGACATCAAAGCGTAGATGAAGTTTCAAAGCCGCTTTCTGCGGGTGATTCTTTTTCGGTTGTCCTTTCCACACCTCGTGAAGTTCATCAGGAAGTGTTATCCAGGTGCTGTCTTGCACATAGACACCCCTAAACTGTTGGAGTAAAGGAAGTGCTTGGGGACGATTGGCAACTTCAAGCATTTCTGTAATGGCTGCATCAAGTGTGAGTTTCAACATTTCAGCGGTTTCGGGCGTCAGGCGTTGCTCAAGTGCTTGCCGTCTCACCTGTATACCGAGCGTGGCAGCGGTTTCGGTGAGTTGCTGATAACTCGCCTCTGGATTTTCCAACCATCCGAAGACAAGGATTTGTGTCAGGACACTTCCGGTAAGTTTGCGTCTTCTTTTAACGAGCCCTGTATGGACAGCGACTTCATCTGGGATAGTTTCAAGGATGGCTTGCATTTTATCAGGCACTTGCTGTATAATGGACATGGGAAACGCCTCTTTTTTTGTAGAATAACTATTCTTTTTTTACATTATACAAGAGGTGTTTCTATTTTACAGCACTTTTCTTATATGTTTGAAAAACACGCTTATATTTTCTTAAATTGACACCTATGGTGCGGTTAGGAAACCGCACTTACCAGGGAATTGTGTAAGTATTAGTTACTAATAATGCTCCTGATTCACATTTATCTCAATCCATGAATCCTAACCGTATCGTTTTGCCATGTCTTGGGCAAATTTCTTTGTCTTTTCTGTGTGTTTTTCCTATTATTTCAAGATCATATACAGAGTTAAAGGAATAATTACAGCAAAAACTCCAATGTTACATAATATAAGGAGATTCGTCATTGTCCGTTGGGAGTTTTTTATCTCTTTAATGTCATCTTTTAGGTCTGTTTTCACTTCTCTGATGTCTTTTTCAAGGTCTGTATGATCGGTAAAGTTTTTCAGAATGCTAAGAATTTCATCTTTGTTAGAATTTGTCATGATTTTTTCCTGTCCTGGAGGTTTTGACTTGTATTAAGGCGTGTGGATATTTTAAGATCCGTTACTACGTTCCTTTTTAAGTTTTTCTATCTCTTGTTACAACGTCTCAATGCGTTGGTCTTGTGTACGCATCTCTTTTGCTTGCCTTGCGATGAGGATTTGTGGCAACCCTACAGCCACAGCGATCAAAGCTACCAATGCAATCACAAACCCATAGAACTGTATAATAAGCTATTTGGCACAAGTCGTATTTCTTCAGTGTCCTATCTAATTTCATAAGGACATCCTCTTACTTGCATAGTTAGCGTTTTAGACTTGTTAATCTGAATCGTTGATGCGACTACATTCGGCTGCTCAGTATTGCAAACTGCTTGAATAAATGATAACATAACTACTACACATTATCAAGATGCAATTTGATTATCAAATTATGAATTTTACAACTTGTAATAGAGGACGAGGCACAGAGGCCCGCCCGACAGGTGAGTTATGAGACAGACTGTAGTTATTTCAGTGCCAACTGTTTTAATCAATAACTGAATACCCATAACACTACAACATAATCACTTGTCCATCATAAGCGAGGTAAGCGTTGTCGGGGAGATCAATGTTCTGTTCTGCACACTGATCCTTAAAATACCGATGGTCAAGTCGATGCATGATATGAGTAAAATAGGTCTCTTTTGGCTGCAACGCAGCGCTAATTTCCAGGGCTTGTCCAACCGATTGATGCGTTGGATGTCCCGGATTGAAACTCAAGGCATCAATCACAAGCACCTCTATCCCTTCAAGCAGCGCTTGCGATTTTTCTGGCAACTGTTTTACGTCTGGTATGTACCCAAAGTTATCAATCCGATAGCCATTAGTGTCAACGTTACCATGTTCTACTGGGATAGGTGTGATGTCAAAACCGTGTAACTGGAACCGGCCATCAATCACATTCGGAAGTAGATGACCGACACCACCCCCTTGAAAAGTTTCTTTGGTAAACATATAATAAAAGTTACGTTGCAGAATCTCAATTGTCTGTTCGGGACCATAGATCGGCATATCCATCTGCTGTTTTCGGCACGGCATTACGATATCGTTTGTTCCGCTGATATGATCTGCATGGCAGTGCGTATAGATCACCGCATCTATCCATTCGATCTTATTCCGATTAATTTGATCCATGAAATTTGGACCGAGGTCAAATTGAAGATTTTTTCCATCCTTTTGAATATGGACAGACGAACGCGTACGGTAGTTTTTTGAGCCAACTTGCATTGAATCTTGACAAGTTTCGCATTCACATTTATACTCAGGAACACCTGTTGATGTGCCTGAACCTAAAATCGTAATTTTCATTCACAAAGAATCCTTTCATCAAAACAATGGAAAAACTAACACCTAAAGAATGCCTCATTTTAGCAGATGTGATCGGTGATACACCGACAACGTTAAATGTTTTAGACTGCCTGAAACAGGGGAAATGTCGTGCTTATGTCTTCGGTAAACTTCCAGACATAACCGCGTCATTAGTTATTGATACGTTTTTCGATGATGCGTTCTGCTTTGCTACAGATGTCCATGCTTTGTGGCACTTGTTAGAATTTCAGACAGATTTGGAACGTTTCAATTTCAACGTTGACCCTGGACACGCCAAAACCCTTGGACAACATATAGCAGCCAAAACCGGCTGCTCTGTTAAGTATTACGTGGAAATCCATCAAGCTCTTTCTGAACCCACTCGTCCTTATTCCAATGAGGTGGTTCGATTATTAACTTTGGCAGATGAAGAACTTTTAGCAAAGGTTCCCGCGGGAATTCAAGGAAACTCTTTTCAAACACCTCAAAAGATTTTAACAACCGGTCCCGTTGCTGCTGCTATTGTGGACGATGGTATTGTCTCTATTGCCCACACTTATGCCTACACGGATTTGCATGGCGGTATAAGTGTATCCACATTAGAGGAATGGCGAGGAAAGGGCTATGCTACCTCAACTGCATCTCTCGTTGCACAACAGATCCAGGCTATGGGCAAAGTTCCTGTCTGGAGTTGCGGTGAAGAAAATGCCGCCTCGCTTCGCACTGCAGAAAAGTTAGGATTTGTTGAAGTCTCAAGACGTATCTATATTGTACCAATCTCTTCCCAATAATGTATAGTAAAACGGACAATTAATGAGACACTTCTGTAGAGCAAACTGTTAGTTTGCGTCATTTTATGCACAAACTAACAGTTTGTGCTACAACTTGTATTGTCCGTTATGTTTCCAAACAAGTTTATCCAAGTGTCCCAATCATTTCAAAGTTCACTATAATGCTGTTCTATCCCAAGGTATCATCAACTTTATTGATAGCGGCTGCCATTAACCGTGCATGTTCCTCCTGCATGTTTACGTTAAATCCAAACCTTAGTGCGCGACCAAGGATAGAAAGCGTTTCGGGACACATATCTCGCGAATATTCAACGTTTCCTTTGTATCGTGGGTCACTCCACGGGTAACCCGCTTCATTAGGGGAATGTTTGAATAGGATGGAATCCCAGTAGGTGTAAATATGTCTATCAGGGAAACCTTCGTTATAGGCAGTGCCTGCCCCTAATCCTTCTGCCCTAAGTGCTTCCGTATACTTTTTGGCAAGTTCTATATCTCGAATAATAATGGCGGCACTAATACCACATTCCCCACTTGGATCATCTATGTGCTGCCTTATATAACCTTTTGGGTTGTCGGAAAGTTCAGCAATGAATGTCTTTTTGAGCAAGCGCGTCCGTCCAAGAATGTCATCCAGTTTTGAGAGCTGCACGCGTGCAATTGCACCCAAAATTTCACCTGGACGATAGGTTTGGCAAGAGAACGGATTATTTTGCCACTCAGAATCACTCATCCACATCGGCAAACCCGGCTCAGAAGCAAACGCAGCGCGTTCATACGTGTCGTAGTCATCGGAAAAGACTAAACCGCCTTCCCCACACGTAATCACCTTGAAGTAGTTCAGACTCCAGGCGCCTGCGTCCCCCCAAGTGCCAGCATATTTTCCCTTATACTGTCCACCGACACACTGGCAACAATCTTCAACAACTTTGAGATTGTGTTTTTTGGCAATTTCCAGAATCGCTTCAAGTCGACACGGCACACCTTGCATGTGAACAGGTAGAATCGCTTTGGTATGTGGCGTAATTTTTCGTTCTACATCTGCGAGGTCCAATCCGAGTGAATCGTCAATTTCTGCAATGACTGGAATCGCACCAACACCTACAATAGCTGCTGCGGTTGCGATAAAGGTATATCCGGGTAAAATTACTTCATCGCCTGGCCCGATACCCACCCCTGTGAGTGCACAAATGATTGCTGATGTGCCAGAATTTACCATTAAGGCATGTTTGCTCCCAAGTCGTGCTGCAGCTTCTTTTTCAAAGGCTGCCACATTTGAATTTTCGACAAATCTAAAAAGTTTTCCACTTCGTAGGACTTCTGTCACAGCATCAATCTCTCGTTCATCTATGACACTGGGTCCATGCATTCCGCCTGGAATCGGTTCTGCAATGACAGGTGTTCCTCCATCTATTGCTAAACGGTCCGACATCTTTCCCTCCATATTTTCTACCAACCATCAGGATTTGTGACACTTTACAGTATACAACCATTTTTGTCAAGTCTGATCTCTGGGTTATTTAGTTTTAAGTATTTTTATTTTATGAGATTAGGTACGGTTAGGAAACCGCACCTACCAAGGTTGGAGAGATGTTAAATTGACACCTAAAGGTAGAGCGCAGTGAAACCTAACGGACAAACTACACGTTTTCATCTATGCGTTCTCAATAGAGAACATACAAAAATTCTACGCAAAGTGATATTTTGTAACCATTTTTATAATAAAGGCGTTTTTACCAATAAGTAGTGAAATATGTAGTTATAGAGGATAAAAAAATGCAGACACAATCCGTTGAATTCTACTCAAATGTAAACCCGCTTGTTGGACTTTCTGCAAAGACTTTACGTCTATATAGTGCTTTGGAAGTTTTCCGAGGCAAATCAGAATCCCTTGAAAAACCGGAGTGGTTCCGCACCCCAAACCGAGATGAGCTTCTTGGAAAGGTCGGGTTTTCAAAAACAGAGATTGATAAAGGTATTACAGAATTAATAGACGCTGAATTATTGCAGATTCAGGATAGAAACAGCGATCAATGGTATTGTTTAAAATAGCAGTGCTATGCCTCTCTTGAAAATTCCGCGCCTCATTTTAGCTTCTGCCTCCCCGCGCCGTGCTAATCTCTTATCTCAAATTGGATTGAAGTTTGAGATATATCCCAGTGACATTTCGGAAATTACCCCTAATCATAATACATCTCCTGAGTTAGTGACTCAAACCCTTGCGCTTCAGAAAGCACAATCAGTGGCAAAACATCACACTGAAGGGCTTATTATCGGGGCGGACACGTTAGTTTCGCTGGAGGATGAACTTCTCGGTAAACCGATGAATACAAAACATGCTCAGGAAATGTTGACCCGCCTTAGTGGCACATGCCACAAAGTTGTAACGGGTGTTGCCCTAATAGATGCTAAAGTAAATAAAGAGAAAACGTTGGCAGAAACAACCCAAGTGTATTTCAGAAAACTTTGCCTCGCAGAGATTGTTGCTTACATTGAAACTGGCGAGCCTGCTGATAAGGCTGGTGCGTATGGGATTCAGGGGCGGGGTGCAGCTTTCGTAAAACGGATTGAAGGTTGTTATTTCAATGTTGTTGGTCTTCCTTTGGCAAGCCTTGTCCAAGAATTAATGGATTTTGAACATGATGCTGCGACCTAAGCATTACATAACTACTGAGGGATATATTCAGCTTATAGTTCCTGGGGAATTGGGCATTACAAACCTGCATTTCGGTATCCTCAACCTTGCTCCCGAGTCAACATTTTTTGATCATTCTGATGATTGCGAAGTTGCCTTGATTGCGTTAGAGGGGCAATGCACATTATTGGTAGGTCATAACGGTAACAAGGCGAATGGGGTTTTAGGTGAACGTGCCGATGTTTTTGATGGCGATGCATGTGTTGCATATATTCCGCACCATACAACCTATGAAGTTATTACAAACAGAAATGGTGTTGAAATAGCAATTTGTAAAACGCGATCACACAAAGATACAGCAGCTATAATATTAGAAGCGGGTAAGATAGAAATTGAAACCGATTATCAACTTCGTATTATAGAAAACAACGTGTCAAATGAATGGGTTGGGGAAGCAATTTGTTTCTATCGATTTCAAGATGGAAATGGATCAGCAACACTACAATTTATTGATCCTGAAAAGAAAAAAGCGCGCATTGTTCTGCACAACAACGATCTGCTTGTGATACCAGAAGGAACCCGCGCGCGTTTGATAACTGGTGAAGGTGTGTGCTATCAACTATCAATAACACATTCTACTCCCCTTCAATGAGTTCACCGCCTTTTTTGAGAAAAGCGACAGCACTCAATGATATATGCACCTTCACTTCCTGATTGTTCACTTCCCCGACGGAGATCAGAAGAATCTTCTTATCGTTGTCAAGGCCAAGAATTTTGCCGTGTAACCCACCATTTGTTACGATTTCATCCCCTTTTGTTAGATTCTCAAGCATATTTTGGTGTCTTTTCCGTTTTGCTTGTTCAGGTCGCAACAAAAGAAAATAAAAAATTGCACCTATCAATATAAACGGGACAAGCATACTTGCTATTTCAGGCATAAAGTCTCTCCTTCAGTTTTTAGAGAATTAGCATTGCATCACCGTAGCTGTAAAACCGATATTCATGTAGCAGCGCTTCCTGATAAGCTTGCTGTATCAAAGCTCTATCAGCGAAGGCACTTACAAGCATAAGCAATGTAGATTTCGGTAGATGGAAGTTGGTAAGCAACACATCTACAATTTTAAATTGATAACCGGGATAGATAAAAAGTTCACTGTCCCCGTTATAAGGTTTAACGGTGCCTGTTGCACCAGCTGTTTCTAAAGATCGCACGACCGTTGTTCCGATAGCGACAATTTTTGAACCTATTTCGCGTGCTTGCTGAATTCTATTTGCTGCTGTCTCAGCAAGGTGTATATATTCAGCATGCATTTTGTGGGTTTTGACGTTCTCTACCTTGACTGGTTGAAACGTTCCTATCCCTACATGCAGTGTTAGCATCGCTGTCTCTACACCCTGACTGCGCAATTTTTCCAACAATTCTGGTGTAAAGTGTAATCCCGCTGTTGGTGCAGCAATCG
Organism: Candidatus Poribacteria bacterium; assembly: GCA_022825825.1. GTDB lineage: Bacteria > Poribacteria > WGA-4E > WGA-4E > WGA-3G > MSPOR6. Next base: position 27,280 of record JAJDWA010000043.1, on the reverse strand, counting down.
CTCCTTCGTTAGTAGCGTAGACCGACTGATAACGCACCTTATCTTCTGCATTCGGTGAACGGCGGATATAAGGTGGCAAAGGCATCACCCCTACTTCGGCGAGTATCTCAAAGAATATGCCATCATAAGTGAAGTGAACAATGCAATTTCCATCGTCAGGTTTTTCCAAGACTTCGGCATTCAAAACACCATTGTCAAAAACTAACTGTGTACCTACCTTTAAACTCCTACGAGGTTTCGCGAGGACCTCCCAAGTATCATTTTCCTTTTCCTGGACGAGAAGCAGTTCTATTTTACCGCCGGTTTCGCTTTTGTGTCCGATTAACCTTGCTGGGACTACCTTTGTATCGTTCAAAACTAACAGCGCTGGATCCGGTAAATGTTCCCCTATCTGTGAAAATTGTGTATGATGAAACTCCCTTGTCTGTCGATCAATAACCATAAGTCGTGAAGCGTCACGATCCTTCAATGGTACTTGTGCAATCCGTTCGGGAGGCAGATCGTAATCAAAATCTGTTAGTTTCATATTTTACAATATAAAATAAAGGTATTCGGAAGAATTGTGAAAATTTGAGATAGGTCATGCGTCAAAAAGTGTTCGTTGACTTGATATAGGATATCCAAAGTATTCATAGGCGGCATCGGTTGCGACGCGTCCGCTCGGTGTAAGTTTTATGAATCCCTCTTTAATATAATGAGGTTCATAAACTTCTTCAATTGTTCGCTCATCTTCGCTGAGTGCAACAGCGAGTGCTTTTTTCCCTGCGCGCCCACTGAAATTCTTGATCAATACCCGAAAATAAGCATAATCTTGCGCATTAAAACCTTTTTCATCAATACCAAAGAATTCCAACGCCTCCTCCACAACTTCAAGCGTAAGCACACCACCACTTTTAACTTGTGCATAATCTCTGACGTTATAAAGCAGTTTATTGGCTATGCGCATAGTGCCGCGTGCACGCAATGCTAAAGCGTATTCTGCTTCTTCTTTTATTTCAATATTGAGTTTTGCGCTGTTGATCCGGATGGCTTGCTGAATATCTTCAGGTGTGTAGTAATCAAGATGTATGTAGATCCCGATTCTGGTGCGAAAAGGTCCTTCAAGCATGCCTTCACGCGTTGTTGCTCCCACCAGAGTGAAAGGTTCAATGTCAACTTGTACAACATCTGAGCCAGCTCCTTGACCAATAGCTAAATCAAGTTCAAATTCTTCAAGGACAGGGTAAAGTGACTCTTGACTTATCCTTTTCATTCGGTGAATTTCGTCAATAAATAGAATATCACCTTCTTCAAGACCGGTCAATGTGGTAGCGAGGTCAAGACGTTCCAGGGCTGGACCGATTGTCTGCTTGAAATTCGTTCCAAATTCATTAGCGATGATTTTGGCAAGCGTAGTTTTGCCTAACCCTGGGGGACCTACGAGGAGGACATGTTCTAACACATAATCCTTACTTTTTCCAGAACGTTTGCTTTTTGCAGCACGTCTACTTTTTACAGCGTCAATGTGGATACGAAGCTGTTCTTTGGCTTTTTCTTGTCCGATAAATTCATCTAACGTTTCTGGACGGAGGCTATATCCAAAATCGTCTTCACTATTATCATGAATATCAAATTTATCCATTTTGTTGTCCTAACATAAGGATGTTCATAACAGTTTCGTTTTTAAAGTGTGTTTTGCATTTTAGCAAAATTCAGATTGTTTGTGATAATAAAAGATTAATTTCGGATATATCGGAGTGCTTCCTTTACCAGAGCATCACGCTCAGCATTCTCACCAAGAGATTCTTGCGCCTTTTCTACCGCTTGTTCCGCCTGAAGTTCTGATGCTCCAAGGTTAACCAGTACATTGATAACTTCATGATGTGTTGATCCTACGCCATCAACGTCAACTTTTTCTTCTAATTTGATTTTTGCGATGTTTTTCTTTAGTTTTAAGATAATAAGCTGCGCGAGCTCTTTACCTAACCGAGGAACTCGCATTAAAGTTGCCATATTCTCTTTTAAGACAGCTTGTTGGAATTGTGAAGGTGATAGTCTTGTAACTATATTTTGCGCAAGCGAAGGACCAACGCCCTTGACGGTGAGTGCCATTTCAAACATTTTGAGAGCGTCTCGTGAAGTGAATCCGTAAAGTTTAATTTCATTTTCCCGATTTTGGGTATAGTAAGTATAAAACGTAATAGGTTCACCAATAGCAGGTAATCCGCTGAGTGTTCGCTCAGAAACCTCAACTAAATAACCGATACCGTTCACATCTACGACAACCTCTTTTGTGCCAATATAGGCAAGCGTTCCTTTTAAATGAGCAATCATGCTGATGCGTTTTCCTTTCAGCGTTTAGTGGCATTTACTTTTTCATATTTTTGTCGCAGTTGGATCATTTTGTGAGAACGTGCGTGGCAAATTGCAACGGCCAAAGCATCAGCAGCGTGGTCGGGTTGTGGTAATTCTTTGAGTTTAAGTAATGCTTGAACCATTCTTTGGACCTGAATCTTTGTTGCTTTTCCATACCCAGCGACAGATTGTTTCACTTGTAATGGCGTGTAGGTTGCCACGGGAGTTCCTATGTTCACCGCTGCCAATTTAACTATCCCTTTTACTTCGCCAACGCTAAACGCGCTACTAACGTTTTTGTTGAAGAAAATATCTTCAAGCACAACTGATTCTACGTCAAACTGGGCAATCAATTCGGTTATGGTATCATATATTTTTTTCAAACGTTCCTCTGATGCAGTTTTAGGACTGGTTTGAATGTTTCCGAAGTGAAGCGGCTGAACGCGAGCTGCGTTAGATTGGACGATGCCATAACCTGTATTCGCAATGCCAGGGTCAATCCCAAGAATAACCATTAATAATTGGTCCTTTCAATTATGCTGCTGCTTCAAGAATGTCATCCGGAATATCAAAGTTAGCGTAAACTTTTTGCACGTCATCCAATTCGTCAAGAGCTTCCATGAGACGTAGCATGCGTTCTGCCTGTTTTCCTTCAAGCTTGACGGTATTTTGAGGAATCATGCTAATTTCTGCTAATTGGACAACTGCCTCAGTGGATTGGATAGCAGTAACAACTTTATCAAACTGTTCAAAAGGCGTTATGATTTCAATAGTCCCTTCCAATGGTGTTAAATCTTCAGCACCAGCATCTGCAGCAACCATAAACAGCTCTTCCTCATCAATACTATCTGCGTCAACAACAATGAGTCCGCATTTGTCAAATCCCCATGCGACACAACCACGTTCACCTATCCTGCCATCAAACTTGCCAAGCGCGTGTCTAACGGCAGCGATTGTACGATTGCGGTTGTCGGTTATCACCTCTATCATGAGCGCGACGCCCCCCGGGCCGTATCCTTCATAGACGGCTTCTTCTAAAGTTTCCCCTTCAAGTTCTCCAGTACCGCGAAGAACTGCCTTTTCAATGTTATCGCTTGGAACGTTGCTTGACTTTGCGGTTGCAATTGCCGTGCGGAGGCGCGGATTCATGTCAACATCTCCACCACCAAGACGCGCTGCAGCCGTAATTTCCTTAATTAGTCTCGAAAAAAGTTTACCGCGCTTAGAATCATTCGCTGCTTTTTTATGTTTAATCGTTGACCATTTTGAGTGTCCTGACATAATCTGTGTCCTTTCCTTATTCAGTTCAATATAAACGGGACTTACGCAATTTGGCCTCTACACGGTAGGAGCGGTTTCTAACCACTCTGTTTAAATCCGGTTCGGTTAGGAAACCGAACCCGACAAATGCCAAAAAGCGCATTTGGCGTTGATTTGGCTGAATACCATATGGGGAATGCCAAAAGGCATTCATACCGTTGATTTGGCGTATTCAGCGTTGATTTGGCCAAATGCCAAAAAACGCATTTGGCGTTGATTCACCGGACTGGAGGAACGCTAAATCTACACATAACGAGTTTTACTGACCTTGCTTACTTTATCAAGGGGATGCTGTCTCTTTATTCCTAAGTTTTGATAATTTGCGTAAGTCCTGATAAGATAAACTTGGGATGCATTAGAGACGTCCAAAAACTGACTGAAGGTGTGTCGTTGTCACAACATCTATAGACATTATAGCACATAGTCGTAGAAGATACAAATAAAATGTAGATAAAGAATTGGGGTTGAACAAACTAACACGATGTGTTACAATTGCCATATCTATAGTTTTACGGAGTTACACAAGTTGCTATGTTGCCTTTTGTCCTCAAAACTGTTGAAGAACCGGTACAACGTCTGCATGTTCTCAGCAGCGAAAACAGTACTGTAGACGTTGAAGTGCAAACAGAACTTTATGCCACCGAGTTTGCCAGTTCACAGCAAGAAGATCACCCCTTCACCTTTCGGAGGCGGAACTATGCCGTTTTAAGTAGTGCTCAGGAGGCAGCGTATAAGGCTTTTACAACATATCTGCAACAAATTTCTGAACCGCAACCTTTTCTTCCAATTGAACTTTTATCCCAGTATCCATACCAACGATACGCCTTAATTCTATCAGTCACCCGTTTTTATGAACTCCATGAAATGTTTCAAAGGACTCCAGATACTATTTGGATGGACCGCGGCAATTCTATCTTTGAATATGACGGTTATGAACTTTCTCTAAATGCCAAGCATCATATACTTGATTCGTCTGCTTACTTGGTAGCCCCAGGGAAATTCACAGTATTCGTCCGTCGTGTGAATGACACTGAAACCGCCCGATTTTATCGAAGTGGATTTATCGACCTCACCGGTAATGCGCCGCCGCCTCTCCATCTAAATTCACAAGAAGTAATTGAAGCGGTCCAACAGGATATTGCCAGCAGAGAGTCTGCTATGCCGATAGGTCAGTTGCTCATGTTCCCGCCATCCGCTGAAACCGATCCTGATGCAGTTGAGCATCTAACGAACTGCCCAGAATGTAACGGCGATGTGAAGCGAATCAGCAAAAGTTTTTTTTGCTTGGAATGTGACTGGGATAACCTACCACCTTTAGCGCATAAATTATCTGATGAATAATCACATTCTTTCTTACCCCGATATTGGCAGAAAATAGTAAAGTAGCATCGTATTGACAATTGCTAACAGGCTTCCAACAACGGTTTGGAGGAGTGTATGTCGATCGCGGTAAACTCGTGCCCAAGCAATTAGCGGAATAAGCAGGAAAAGCCACACTAAATTAGAATCAACAAGGAACACTAAGACCATAATACAGCCGGTTGTTACACTTGTGTGGAAACTAATTTTCCATAAAGGCGTAATGCCTAAAAATACAACGCTATTTACGATATACGCTATGCACGCCCAAATGATTTTTTGATTCGCTCCAACTTTGTCCAGAATTAGAGTCCCTAAAATCATGCTGGCCAACGTCAAACAGAGCGGTATAAGTCGTTCCTCTTTGTTGGGCAGGTGTAAATTGCTTACCTTTGAAAACCGAACGAGCAAGGTAATTGCCAATATCGGTAGCACTGTAACAAATATTGCTACTATCGTCAGCCAAAGGACAACCTCCTTGCTTGTGCCTGCATGTTTGTGAATAACGAAGACAGCAGTTACAATTGGAACAATGAACGGACTAAAAATAACTGATGTCCCCAATGCAATCCAGGCGGGAACTGCCGTTATAGTCTTTTGTATCATCAACTATTTTTTTCACGGACCAACGGTTTTTAGGAATTTCACCAAATCAGCACCATGCGTACTTGGGTTGACCTCTTTGTCTATTTTTACAATTTTTCCTGCTTTGTCAATAATTACCGTCAACCGCTTGAAACGTTTATCAGACTTTTCTGCAGCAGCACCAAAGAGAAATGCAAGGTTTTTCTGAGTGTCTACTAAAAGTGGAAAGTTCAGTTTATTTTCTTCTGAAAATTTCTGATGCGATTCAGCATCATTGATGGTAATTCCAAAGACTTGGACATCGTGTTCAGCAAAATTACTCGACTCATCACGGAGCGAGCAAACTTCAACCGTTCAGCCACGCCCAAAATCACGCGGATAAAATGCTAAGACCACGTTCTTTTTATCCCGTAATTTGCTGAGTTGATGCAATTTTCCTGCACCATCCTTAGCGATAAAATCAGGTGCTGGCTGCCCAACTTCTATTTTTGGCAGTGCGTTCTTAAGCAGTTGAACAACGTCTTCCCCATGCGATCTCACATCTACATCTTTATCGATCGCTCGGATATATCCTGCCTTATCAATAACAAAAGTTACTCGTTTTGAAGCATTGAACCTTTCCATAATACCGCTGTACTGTTTGCTAACCTCAAATTCAGTATCCGCCAGTAATGAAAATCCAAACTTTTCCTGTTCTTTAAATTTTTTATGTGAGTCAACGCTATCTACACTGACACCGAACAGAACAGTTTCGGTTTCTTTTATTTCGCTCAATTTATCCCGGAGCGACTGAAGTTCGGTTGTTCAGCCACCGGTAAAATCTTTCGGATAAAATGCAAGGACAACACTTTTCTTTCCTAAGAATTCACTGAGACTGCGTTCAGTCCCTGTTTCATCTTTCAACGTAAAGTCTGGGGCTATCATGCCCACTTCAAGCTCTTTCGGTTTTTCCACTTCATTCTCCGCTAAAGCTAATGGAATCGTAAGTCCTGCTATTAACAACACAATTCCAATAGATTGAATAGATAGGTTTTGAAACATTTTTATACCTCTAAAATTGGTTATTATAAAATCAATATAGGAACATCTCAGTACGGTTTGCTAACCGTACTGAATCCTACTTATAGGAAGGGGTTGCAGCCCCAATGATACAAATTGTTTGAATTGCCGATTTACACGGGTTGCACAGATTATGAGGATTTTAAGAGTATCACTATTCGTTAGATTTTGCAAACTCTATTTAACCTATAAACTATTAAACAACAAAATTAATTATATCTGTTTTGGCTTTAGAAGTCAAAATAATTTAACAGTATTCAGGACGGACACATTTCCTCTAAAGCCCCTTAATGAACTCTATAGAATGATTAAACAATACTTATGGGTAATAGTAAGATTCCCCCGAAGACCTCGCCCTACAATAAAATGTGCTTTACACATCCACCCCTTAATCCCTTGCCAATTTACCCTATTTATGCTATTCTCTAACCAATCTTCAAAAAAGGAGCAACTCTTATGTATCGTGTCGGTATTATTGGATTAGGCAGTATTGCCGCTCGCTATTCCAACCCAGATGACGCTTATCCCTATTGCCATGCAGGCGGCATCCGTCATTGTGAAACAACCGAATTGGTAGCAGTCGCTGATATGTCTGCTGAACGCCAAGCAGAATTTAAAAGTACGTGGGGACCAGGTTTCCCAGACAATTCCATCAATTACTACGAAACAGACATCCAAATGCTTGAAAGTGAAAAGTTAGACATCGTTGCTGTCTGTGTGCGAGGACCTCACCACTTTCAGGTGATGCAGAACGTGTTGAAAGCAGATATCAAAGCCATCTTTCTTGAGAAACCTGCAGGATGTTCACTTGAAGAAGTAGACACAATGACTGCAGGTGCTGATGCAAAAGGCATTCCAATTGTTGTTGACTATACACGGCATTGGGCACCGCATTTAATCCGACTGCAATCGCTGATTAAGGACGGTCTTATCGGAGAGGTGCAGAGTGTCATCGGGTATTGTGGTGGTGGTGTACTCTCCTTCGCTATCCACACCACCGATATGATTTGCCAGTTCGCTGGATACGATCCTGCTTCGGTGACCGGGTATGTTGAAGGTGGTGGAGATGTGCCAGAACCTTACGAACCTGAACCTGCAGTTGTCGGTTCTACAATCCAATTTGAAAGCGGCGTTATCGGTTTCCATGTCGGAAAACACGGCGTCCGAGGCGGATTTTCAGTTGATGTTCTCGGTAGTGAAGGCACGGTTCAAGCGGGATTTTATAGCGGTACAACGGTTCATAAAGAGGGCAAATTGATTGATAACGCAACTCTTGACCTCCCTGAAAATGCAGGTCCATTCAAAGTGGCGTATAAACAGATTACGGATTACCTTGACGGTGGAGTACCTCCCGATTGCTCACGTGATGATTATACCGCTGTCAATGAAATCGGCTTTGCTACGATTGAAAGCGGTATCACTGGACAAACGATAGAACTTCCTTGTCAAAACAGGAAACGGCTTATCTTCGCAAACGGTTAATGACAAGACACGTATGGCATTTTTACGTAAACTTGATCATATAATTCATTTTTTTATGAAGTTTTACCGCATTCGGCGTTATAAAACATCACCTAACACGCCACTACGCTTGCCGTTGAACGAATGTAAAGTTGCACTCATTACGACTGCGGGGTTTTATCTCCCTGAACAGAATCCTTTTGATAGCAATGACTGTTCCTATCGCGAAATTCCCAATTCAATCCAGACACAAGCTCTTTCCGATGGGCATAAAAGTGAGGCTTACGATAAACGCGGTACAGAGATTGATGTTAACCTTGCGTTTCCGCTTGATAGATTCAGGGAGTTGGAGAGTGAAGGCAAAATCGGTTCACTCAATTACAGACACTTCAGCTTTATGGGATCCATCACGAGACCGAAACAGCTTATTACGCAAACTGCACCTGAAGTTGCACAGCTGCTTAAGGATGATGGTGTAGACGTTGCCTTCTTAACCCCTGTGTGACCGATGTGCAATCAGTCTGTAGGATTGATTCAACGTGCCGTTGAAGAAGTAGGGATTTCCACCGTTTCAATTGCCCTTGTGGAAAGCATTGCAAAGCGGGTAAAACCGCCGCGTGCATTGCTGGTACCGTATCGTTTTGGGTATCCACTCGGTGAACCGAACAATTTAACATTACAACACGCGATTATAGCGGAGGCACTTGCGCTTTTGCAAGACGAGGGAACACCGCCTATTCTCAAAAGTAGGAGAAGATAGTTTATATGGTGGTTGGATAGAGCGGAGCGAAACCCATAGGCGTCACTTTAAGAAAAAACTCGTTTGTAGTCGCGCAATTTATTGCGCCTCTTACATTCAGAATGGTAGGTGCGGTTTCCCAACCGCACCGGATCCGAGAATACCGGTGCGGTTGGGAAACCGCACCTACCGGGTTTGAGGCAATTCTCATGCTAAATTGACACCTATAGGTAGAGCGGAGCGAAACCCAACATTTGCGTATACTAATAAGTTGGAAAATCACCTAAATCAACGGCTTGCAGTCTCAGCGAAAAAGAAACTAACAACGACATGGGCAAGTTTAAAGCGGCGGTAAAGAGGACGGCTATAGGCACATGATAGATTAGAGTTTCAACCATTGACGCACAGCGTTTTCAACCACGGATAGTTGGTCAGGTTGGAGAGTGCCTAATTTCCTTAAGAACTTCGCTTCGGGTACGGTAACTATACTTTGTGCATCAAAAACACCCGCAGCATCCAAATATCTTGTTCGCACAGGCACTTCAAACCTTGAGCCGCGTGTGCTTCTTGTGTGCGTTACAACGGTTACAAGCGCGCGATCTTGCACAAGGGCAGGTGTGCTGATGACAAGGCAAGGCCTAACTTTGGCTACCATGCCGAGGTCAACCAGCCAAACTTCACCGCGACTGTGTTTCGGCATCCTTTGCCTCCGTTTCGTCATGCACAACAAAAAGCGTATCCGCGATTTCCGTGAGTGCTTCATCTGTTAACGGCGGGAAGTCCAGCATAGCCACCTGTTTTATGATTTCAGAGGCGAGTGCATGTTTTTCTATCTCAGGCAGTTGATTGAATGCTTCCAATATGTTTTGTGAGGCTATGTTCATTTGCGACTCCACGTGGGAAAACATAAAGTTTATGCAAATTATACACAATGCATTAACAAAATTCAAGACTTCTTTGAGAATATAAAAGGACATACCTTGAGTCGATCTCTATCCTAAAAATAGAGAAGTGAAGGAGAATTTCATGGACAAAATTAAAGTAGGTATTATCGGATGTGGTGGCATCTTTCGCAACCTCCACTCTCCCTATTACCAAGAACCAACACGACGCGCGGACATTGTTGCAATTGCCGACATCAACGAGGCATCTGCAAACGAACAAGCAGACCGATTTGACGCTGACGCTTACACGGATTACCGCGAACTTCTGGATAGGCAAGACATAGATGCGGTTGACGTATGCGTTCATCCCCGACCACACCTTGAGATTACCCGTGCCGCTGCGGATGCAGGCAAACATATCTTGATGGAAAAACCGATGTGTTGTAACGTTGCGGAGGGGGACGAAATGGTCGCCGCTGCAGAAAATGCTGGTGTGCTACTGATGGTCGCCTATATGATGCGATTTGACCCGGGATATATGAAACTAAAATCGCTGTTAGAAGATGGCACACTCGGCACATTGCAGATGGCGTATTCCAATCAAGTTGGATACTTTTCACCTGAACGGCATCCGTGGCTTTTCGTCAAAGCAGAATCTGGCGGCATGCTTGTGGAGCAAGCTATTCATAATCTTGATATCTGGCTGTGGCTATATGGTCCCGCCACCTCTGTTTATGGTTTTACGAGCCATGTTCCACTCGGCGGCACTTACCCGCCTGCTGAGGAAGCAGTAGAAAACAACGCTGTCCTGACCGTGCATTTCAAAAATGGCGGTATCGGTATGATGATTAAGAGTTGGGCTGCCCAAGTCGGACACAGCGGAAACGGGCTTGTCACGAGTAACGGATCCGCAACGTTGGGCAGGCACGGTTTACGTTGGAAAACGCACGATATGGCATCGGCAAAAGAATATACTGCACCGGTGCCTGATGATGACACCTATCGCAACCTACCAGAAGACCAGCGGAATCAACGCTACTGGGGCATCGCAGCAAAAGGTGCAAGCATTGATCATTGGCTACAGTGCATTGCTGGTGAAGCAGAACCGACAACGCATGGGCGTATTGGGAGAGACGGCATCGAATTAGCAGAAGCAACGTATCGTTCCTCACAAACTGGCACCCTGATTTCGTTGCCGCTGTAATAAAGGACAGACTGCTATTTTCCTCATTGGCGGGTATGCTCTTTAGTCCCGTAGGGACGATATGTTTATAGAAAACGCTGTCACTACCCCTCTTGAGTTCCGTCCGAACGATATGTAGGGACCAATCACAAGTCCATAAACATTGCGTCCCCGACAAATACCAAACGCGTATTTGGCGTTGATTCACGGGACTGAAGAGACAGACTCAAAATCAAAATTCCTTAAGTTGACGCTTATGGTACAGCTTGCTGTCTATTCTGACAAGTATATATCACATAATTTCGCCAATTTCAATACCGCGCTCTTCTGGGTTTCGCCTACGGCGAGGCAAGTCCCCGAAGAGTGGACGGAAATATCCAGCACCTTCAGGAGACAAGTGATAACGTTCTTCATCGTAAAACCGCGGATCAAGACTGCGGCGAATAACATGTCCCGTTTCATCGCGTTTCAGCACCTGTTCAATAGATAACATAATCGGTTCAATGCCTGCATCTGTGCGAGTAATTGTTGCCACACCATTAACCATGCCATCAGCCAGCGATCGCACTGCAAGCGAACCTGCCGTAATCGCAGTATCTCTATCTAATTCTATTGGACTACCGCACCTTTGCATGTATCCAAGTATCAGCGCACGGAACGCAGAACTGGAAATTTCCGGTAGCCGCTTCTTCATCGCTTCCACGATAATCTCTGAACAACCGCCCGGTTTTGTGTGTCCGAAAGCATCAAGTTCTGCTTGTGAGGTAATCATTAATTCTCCCGCATCGTTTCGGATACCTTCCGAGACAACGGCAATGACATTCCCCTGTTCAGCATGTTTTTCTTTAATCGCTTCTGCTAATCTATCGGGTTGATACGGCACTTCAGGCACAACAATCAGGTCTGCCAAGCCATAAGCTGCCGATAATGTTAACCACCCCGCATCTCTACCCATCGCTTCAACGATAATCACGCGGTCGTGAGAATAGGTCGTTGTCCGTAAATCTCGAACAGCATTGATGACTCGACTTGCTGCTGATGGAAAACCGGGACAGAAATAGTTGACCATTTTGGAATAGTCTACCGAATCGCCTTCAGGTGGATTGATACCGACATCATTATCTATCGTCTTGGTAACGAAAACGGTTGTGAATTGTTCTGAAAGTGCTGTCCCAACTGTTAGCGTATCGTCACCGCCAATAGGTATGAGTCCACTGATATTTAGTTTTTTAAGATTTTCAATCGCTTCATCTAACTTATCCATTGCGATAAGGTTGGTACGCGAACTTTTCAATATCGTGCCGCCGTGATTTTCATCAATCAAGTCGGGGGTAAGGGTAAAGTAGCGTCCACCTTTCAAAACGCCTCTCCATCCTTCCATAAAGCCTACGAGTTCAAAACCGAGTTCTTCGGCTTTCAACGCAATGCCTTTGAGGGTGGCGTTGAGCGCGCTTGTATCGCCCCCCCCTGTTAAAACACCTATCTTTTTTCGCATATTTTAAACTCCTAATTCCTCAATTAAGTAGATAATCGAGACGATAAAATAAAATGACTTCTGTCTTCTTGTACTGAACAACCGCAGTGTTGTTCTAATTCGTGAATGGATCGACTACTTTGTCGTCCCGTTTTCATACGGCTTTATTTTATTACTTCAACAACGACAGGCTTATCTAAAGCCAATGCTTTTTCAAGTGTGGGTCTAAAATCGTCCATATCTTCAACGCGCAATCCAACTGCACCGAATGACTCAGCAAACTGAACAAAGTCAGGGTTAACTAATTCCACACCGATGCGTTTTCCGAACCGCCGTAACTGCCCCCGTTCAATGGAAGTGTATTGATTATCGTTCATTACAAGGGTAACAATGGGCAGATTATACATCACAGCAGTTGCGAGATCAGGACTTGTCATCAAAAACCCGCCATCTCCGCTGAGAGCGACAACTTTTCGGTCTGGATATGCGACTTGTGCACCGATAGCGGCAGTCAATCCAATTCCCATAGCAACCGATATTCCCGAAAAGATATAACTTCCAGCAGAATAAGTAGGAAAATGTGACAACGCCCCATAGCCAGTGATATTCACATCCACTGATAAGATTGCATCACGCGGCATAGTATCACGCATTTCTCCCAAAATACGCGGCGGTTCAATGGAAGCGAATTGACTCCGAAGTTGTGGTAAATCCTCACGCCAACCACCAGTCAGCGTTTCATAGCTAAGTGCATCATTCAACTGTTGCAGCACCAATTTCGGATTCGCACCGATCCCAACGGTTGCCGGATATTCCTTATGAATTTCGCTAACATCTGCTTCAATATGTATAAGAGGTTGCGGAATTTGGAGTGACCAATTGCCTGTGTCACGATAGGTAAATCGTGTGCCGATAGCAATTATGAGATCAGATGCTTTCATTGCAGCTTGTGCCACGCCATCACGAAATAGACCAATTGAATAAGGTGAATCTTCGGGAACAGAACCTTTGCCCATGCCCGTCATCGCAATAGGTGCATTCAACAGACGGGCAAATTCAAGCAGTTTTTCGGTTGCACGCGTATGGTTAATGCCGCCACCAGAAATAATTAGTGGACGTTTTGAGACACTGATTAACGCCACCGCTGTTTCAATGTCATCAGGGTTTGCCATCGTTTGGATCCCGTTATTTTGCTTCGGTATTGGCAAATCCGCATCTGCTTGTAATGCATCCGTAGCAAGCTCTATCAACACAGGCCCCGGACGTCCAGATCGCATCGCGCCAAAAGCACGATTAACAGCACCCGGAATCTGATCGACACGGTGCACAATCTCTATGTGTTTCGTCATCGAGGCAAAGGCAGCTTCCTGGTCCAACCCGTGAAAACTCTTTCGCGGGTCTTTTTGCGCTAAATAAGATGGATTTTGCCCGGTAATCAATAGCACTGGTGAACACGCTGTCCATGCCTCACATATCCCAATAGCAGCGTTATTTGCGCCAGGTCCCGGAACAGTCATGCAGACACCGACATCGCCAGTAGCACGCGCATAACCATCCGCCATAAATGCTGCGCCACCTTCATGCCGCGTTACATAGTGCCGAATACTATCTTGATTGTTATACAACGCCTCATAGACAGTATCAAGGTGATTTCCCGGTAGACCAAAAACCACCTCAACACCTTGCACTTTCAAACATTCGACAAAAATAGCACCACCTGTCATATTTTTCCTTTCTGCAATTCAAGATACGGTACAGCGGCGTGTGTCTGTGCCCTTTAACCCGCCGCCTCTAATTTCTTCGCCTTTTTATAGTCAGCTTTCGCTGTCTTGTGTTTACCCAAAGCCTTCTGGACCTTACCACGATTGTTGTGCGCCTTGACATGCTTTGGATCTAATTGGATAGCTTTGTCAAGATCAGCTATTGCTTCTTGATAATACTCTCGTGCTTTGTCTAAATTTCCACGATCAGATTCAGAAAGTCCAAAGCTGTACTTCACATTCCCCCGATTGTTATAAGCAGAAGCATATTTTGGACTTAGCCTGATAGCTTCGGTATAATCCGCCATTGCTTCTTGAAAGTGACACTGCGCCTGATCTGTATTTCCCTTCCCAGCTTCAGCACGTCCAATAGCGCTCTTCGCCATCCCGCGATTGCTGAAAGCAGCAGCGTATTTCGGATTTCGCATGAGAGCTTTATCAAAACAGGCAATAGCAGTGTTGTATTCACGTTGTTTATATTTCTGCTGTCCCTCTTTGAAATATTTCTTTGCTGAATCTACGTTTATCTGTGTCGATTTCTGAAAATCGGCTTTGGCAGCGTCCTTTTGTCCGAGAGCCTCTTTTGCTTTCCCACGATCTTGATAGGACAAAATATGTGTAGGCTTGATCCGAATAGCTTCATTGAAATCTTCAATGGCTTTATCATAATTTCCAAGCGCAGCCTGTGCGGCACCACGGGTGTGAAAGTAAGAATAGGCGTAATAAGAATTTTTAGGAGATAACCGAATAGCCTCATCACTATCAACTATGGACTCTTGATAATACCTATTAGCCTTTAATGTCTTTCCCTGTTTAGCTTCTAATTGTCCCAACAGATATTTTGCCCATCCCCGTCCGTTATAGGGAGAGGCAGACTTCGGTTTAATCTGTATGGATTTCGTATGGTTGGCTATTGCTGCATTATACAGTTTTTTCGCATTCTCTATATTACCCTGCTCAGCACTGGATTCGCCAAGACACTGCTTTGCCCGCCCAAGGGTATTGTATGGGAGATGGGATTTCGGCTTAAGCTTAATCGCCTTTTGTGCATCTTCAACGGCTTCATGATACAATCTTTGTGCTTCCTCTACATTTCCATGATCAGCATTAAATTGACCAAATGATCTTTTTGCAGCTGATCGACTGACAAACGCTATTTCAGATGTGGCGTTGAGTTGGATAACTTTTTCTGCATTTTCAATTGCCTCTTGATACGCTTCAGAGTCAACTTTAGCCATGCTGAGCAGGATGTATGCTTCAACAAAATCCGGTTTGAGTGTGAGAACTTTATCAAGATCTTTTATTGCTCCTTCAGTGTCTCCTAAGCAAGCTTTCGCCGATGCGCGAATAATGTATAGACGAAAAGCTTCAGCAGAATCCGGGAAGTGCTGAAGTACAAAATTGGCATCTGCAAGCGTGCTTTCATAATCTTCTAAAGACATCCTGGCAACAGCACGATTGCAGTGCGCTATAACCAAATCAGGGTTGAGTCGGAGGGCAGCATCACAGTCTTTTATTGCACCTTCAGGGTCTTTTAGAGAGATCTTTGAAACAGCGCGATTGCTATAGGTTAAAGCTAAATCCGGGTTGAGTCGGAGGGCAGTATCATAATCTGCTATCGCTTTCTTGTATTGCCCCAGGCCGCTCTTCACCATTCCGCGATTGGAATAGGCTTCAACCAAATCAGGATTAAGTTTAATCGCACTACTATAGGCAGCAATAGCATTTTTAGGTTTCCCATCATGTAACATCTCATTTCCTTGAGAAAATTTTGCATAGGCCCGGACTCGTGATCGTCTTTGCCACATTGCCAAAGGTTCAATCGGACAATCTATTCGGGGGATCAATGCCTTGAGTATGTTTGCCGGAATAGCATCACCAAAATCATAAGTGCCGCTGCCTTCAACGTAACTTAATTGGTTTAGAACGGCTACCACTTCCCTTTTTTTGTTTAACACGGGTGAGCCGCTATGTCCCGGCCCGGCAGATGGAACTATTACGCGAAACCATTGGTCGCTATTTCTTATACCGTGTACAGTGCCTTTTGCCTCTCTTTTTTCTCCCTTGGGGTAGCCTAAAGCGAATACCGGATCATCAATACGCACTTTATCGCTGTCCCCAAAAGTAAATGGGGTTTCTTCCTCCGAAACCTTTAGAATAGCGAGATCGTTTTTATCATCAAATGCTGTAATACCTTCAACAGTATAATCTTTTCCTGTACTAACCTGCTTTGCGGTTACTTTTTTAGCACCTGCAAGAACATGAATGTTTGTTGCGATTTTGTCAGGTGTCACAAAGAAACCACTGCCTATAGATACGATATTCTCATCTGCATATTCCATTTCCAAGAGAACCGTTGTGCCTAAAGGAGCCACAGGACTTGGCATAACAGATTCGTCTTTTTCCAGCACTGTGATACTGTTTGCACAACGAAACCCAAGCCATCCGTTTGTATTCGTAGGGGCATCACGACCACGGTCAGCGATATGTGCGGGAATAGGGGTTGCCCATGAACCACCCCGTGCCACCCGTTCTGTCTGGACATCCAGAAAATTCTCAATCACCATTTCAATGCTGGTGGCACCTGCGATCGGATTTTTTTCTGGGGAAAAAATATAAAAATTGGCATCATACGCATCTAAACACAACTCCCACACGTTACCACCCATATCATACAGTCCATATCCGTTTGGTGGATAACTCCCGACAGGTGAAGTAGCTTCTGGTTTCCCGTGATGAATATAATTTGCCTTACTCGGATCGGGTGAATCACCCCACACATAGCGTTTGCCAAACACACCGCCGCGTGCAGCTTTTTCCCATTCCGCTTCTGTTGGAAGTCGTTTGCCAGCCCACTGAGCGTAAGCCATCGCAGCATACCAACTCACATAAACAACAGGGTGATTAGTCTTTTCAGCAGGGTAATCATTTCCATTCCAAAGTTTTAAGTAGTTGCCGTTATGGTATCTGCTCTGAATGTTGTCTTTGTTCCACTGTGGATTGGCATCAATAAACGCCTTAAATTGAGCGTTTGTCACCTCATAAATATCTATCCAAAAATCGTCTACATAGACAGTATGTAAGGGGACAGCAGTCCGTTCTTTACTCCCCATCTGGAATTTTCCAGCGGGGATGCGCGCCATTTCAGTTGATGTCGTTTTACTGTTTGGTGGTTTCATCGGAAGTGTTAACTTAATCTGTTTTTCTTAAGCATACTTCAAAATTAAGATTCTGTCAAGCATCATTCTTAAGTATGTTAATCAAAATCTGCTTGCAATATATTGGATCAAATTGTAAAATACGCATAATTCTAACGAAATTTAGGAGAACATTCCAAATGCTAAAAGCTGGATTTATCGGAGCAGGTGGGCGCAGCCAAGGCGCACACTATCCAAGCGTCAATCGTCTTGAAGATGATGTTGAGATGTCCGCAGCGTGTGAACTTGATGAGGGAAAACTCGCACAGGTTACGCAAAAATATGAGTTTCCACATACGTTCACAGACCACCGCAAGATGTTGGATACAATGGATTTGGACGTTGTTTACTGCGTGATGAACGAAAAATGGATTTTGCAACCAGCATTAGACTGCCTCAATGCGGGAAAGCATCTATTTATAGAAAAACCACCCGGTGCAACGAGTGATGAAACACAACAATTATTAGAAGCAGCGGTCGCAAACGATGTTTACTGTATGGTCGGTTTTCAACGAAGATTTGCCGCTGTCACACGCGAAGCGATGCGGCGAGTCGCTGAAAAAGGCCCCGTTTCATTAGCGGTCACAACATTTAACAAGCAGATGATCGGTGGTAATAGAGAATTTACCACAACGCTCTGGAACGATGTCTGTCACGTGGTGGATCTACTGCGTTATATGGCAGGTGGTGAACCGGTTGAAGTCACAGCGCATCGCGACACTTTCGGTGCCGAACAACGCAACTTCTACACGGCTTTTGTCCGTTTTGATAACAATGTCACAGGCGTTGTCTTCGGTAATCGGGCATCAGGTGGGCGTGTGCTGCGGTCTGAATTGCACGGTGTCGGCATCGGATGTTACATGAAAATCCCTGAAGAAATAGAAATTTACGAGAATAACCAAAGGAATGTAATGGGAGGTTGGGAAGTTGACGATGTAGACCAACGCGATTCGCCGAGTTATGAAGGTGTGCTCACAATGCATCAACACTTTATAGACTGCGTACAGAATAAAAAAGTTCCGCTTACCGATCTACGTGATGTCATTCATTCTATCCATCTTGTTGACCAAATAGAGGGTCCCTTACCTTAGCGATTATGGTAAATTATAAAAATAAGCACCTTCTTCCCACGGTAGACGCGGTTTCCTAACCTCGCTGGTATAGATTGTCTAATTAATTCTAAAATTAACCGTAATTTAGGAGGGCTAAAGAGATGCTTGACGAACGCCATCTCCAGCATCAAATTACTGACGATCAACTCTGTGCGTTAAATGCAGATGGGTATTTTACCGTTGAAGACGCACTGCCTTTAGAAATTGTTGTCCAGTTAGAACAACGCCTTGATGCTATCTATAAAACGCATTTAGATGCTGAATATGACCCATACACCAAAAGACGGATGACACCACACGACAACTTTTTCTATCCGAATTTTCTTGGTAAAGACCAAATCTTTATCAACGTTTTGGATTGGTATAAGACTTTTCCGAAGGTATGGGGTATTTTGGGGTGGAATATCTACTCTTACCATAGCCATTTTATTATTACGCCGCCACGCCCTGAATCTTCACGTGGTAATAGGTCGCCACTCGGTTGGCATCAGGATAGTGGGCGTGTTAACATTGAAATTGAAAGTTCTCCGCGTCCCCGTTTATCCATCAAAGTCGTCTACTGGCTTTCAGACTGCTCAGCGCAAGGGCGGGGAAATTTTTATGTTATCCCCGGAAGCCACCTGTGGGATACACTTGAACGACCAAAAGACGGTTCACTTCCTGAAGGTGCTACTGCAGTTTGCTGCAAACCTGGCGATGCTGTCTTCTTTGACCGACGTATATGGCATGCACGTAGTGAAAACGATTCAGACATCACACGCAAAGGACTATTTTACGGATACGGATATCGGTGGCTGCGCAGCAAAGATGATATGACAATTCCATCAGAGATTTTTGAACAGAACGATCCAATTCGGCAACAGCTGCTTGGCGGCAGTACCAATGCAAATGGGCATTTCTCTCCAAAGGATGCAGATGTCCCTTTGAAAGTATGGCTTGAGGAAAAAGGTGTTATTTCAACTTAATCCTTAACGTGAGTTCGGTCCAAGTCTTTGTACCGCAAACTTTTAGTTTGCGGACGAATATGCACAAACTATAGTAGAGATTAGAATTAACGCTACATTCCTAAATTGTAGGAGAGAACTCCGGGGAATGCCATACGCGCATTCATACCGTTGATTTGGATTCCCGACTGCTCCTAAGTTTAGTCGCGATTCGGAGATCGCTCGGACAGAGGAAATGTCCAATTAATTCTAAAGTTTACTATAAATGAAGATTAAGTTATTAATTCGGTAATATTTATTAACGCCGCATATTCACAAGATATATCCCAGCTGCTACCAGAACAGAACCAGTCAACAAACTAAACGTTAATTCATCACCTAAAAGCAGGTGACTAAACAGGACTCCCGATAGGGGTGTAACAAAAAAGAGGACAACAAGTTTACTTGCACTATATCTTTCAAGGATTGCTGTCCACGCCAAAAAACAGTAGCCTGCAACAACACCCCCTTGATAAAGAAGCGCTGCACCACTCGCAAGTGTTAATTGGAATGTTTTATTGCTTTCAAACAGTAAACTCAGGACAGCATAGACCGGTAGACTCAAACTTAAGTACCATACCAGGAGCCGATACGGGTGAATTGATTGGACTAAAAGTTTCGTCACGACTACTCGTAGCCCTAAAAAACATCCGCTCGCAAGCACCAGAAGGTCTCCAAGGATGCTCGTTTCACCGTTTCCGAGATCTGGCGCGACGGTTACGAAAACACCGCTGAAAGCAACGATGATTCCGAATGTTTTTGTTAGAGAGAGGCGTTCCCCCGGAATCCAGAAATGCGCAAAAAGTGCGGTAAAGAATGGATATACGTTAACAAAGATAGTTGAACGTGAGGCTGTCGTAAACATAGTGCCAGTGTTCAACACAATGATTTGGAATATGAAAATCGCGGTGAGCAATAGCAGGCGGGAGAATTCTCCCGGTTTTAACCCGAGCGGAATTCTACGATAAAGCGCCCACCCACCAACAACGACGAGGCCGAGAACAAAACGTAGAAATGCCAATGCCATCGGGGATATATCATCCAAACCGACTTTAATTGCAAGCGAATTCCCACCCCAAAGAAAAGCGAGGAACAAGCTGAGAGCAATAATCTTCCCGTTAGGGTCCTCGCTGATAACATGTCGAATTGGGGGTGTCCCGACAGATTCTTTTCTATTCAAGAGAGACTGATGTCCTCATCAGAGGTCCTTTCACTCAAAAATTCCCCGTCACATTAATCATAAGCACCGGGACGATGATTTCCCATCAGTCGCTGTTGGCGTTCTGTTGCCTGTTCTAAAATTGATTCATTGAACTGAAACCGATTCAGGTAGGGTGGAAATTTCTGTGTTATCATACGGTTAGCGTAATGCACCTGTAACAGATAGCGGGTTTGGTTACTACGGTTTGCAGTGCCTCTATGCCAAACTTCACTCCTAAAGAGGACGACGTCACCACCGTTGCAGAGAATGCTTTGTTCCTTGGCACCCTTCCACTCTGTTTCGCCATCAGGTCTTCGCCCAGAAAGGTGACTGCCGGGAACAAACTTCGTTGGACCAAGATCCTCGTAAAGATCATCTAAGTAATAATGAGCGGTGGTGATGTAAATTGGCACCTTAACGCGCGGGTCTTCTAAAACGTCGGCGGGGAGCGAGATAGGCACCCAATCTGAATGTAACCCCTGGTCGGGACGGCCAGGGCCTGTTATCCATGCAGTCATGCCAATCACATGGCAATCGCCGCCGTGAACGGCTTCCGCTAACTCAATGACAGGCGACCTGTCAAGGTAGTGCAAGAAAACTGTATCACGATTAAAAGCATTATTTATATGTTTGTTAAGAAAACCGCTGCCATTTTCTGGTTCACTGTGCCTATCAAAACTATCAGGAATTGCTGTTAATCTATCCATTGCATCGCGGAGTTCTGCAAGTTCTTCCGCATTGATAACCTGTGGCAGATAAGCATACCCATCTTCTTCCATTGCCTTGACCTGGTTTTCAAGGTCAGGATACGCTATGAGTGGTAACGCTTGGCTCATTATTTTTTCTCCTTGAATACGACATTCCGAGTAACCAAATATTCCAATATATCTTAACAATTTTTAAGAGACATGTCAACTTTTTTATTAAACAATTCGTTAATAAAGTGAATCCAATCAGGTGTTAAGGCAAGATTACTTAATGGTTGACTCGCTAAAGATTTGTTATATCTAACGTGAGTTTGATAATTAGATTGAGTATAGTCCGTTGGATAAAGCACAGCGAAACCTTATGCGTCAATTTAGCGGTCCCCCTGGTAGGCGCGTTTTCCAAACGCGCCGTTAGACAATCTTCAGCACAGACACAGGCGCGTTTAGAAAACGCGCCTACCAGGTGCCTAAGTCGGGCTTAGAAAGCGGACGGGATTATCAAACTCACGTTACTCTCAAATAACTTACTAAATAGATCGAATCGCACATTTACGTTACAACAAATAGTTAAATATGGAGGGAGTAAAAAAGATGAAAAGAAAAGACAAAACACAGGAAGACATAATGCAAGAAAGCTTAGAATCAACAAAAGATTCAGCCATCCGTGTGCCCGGGGTCGTTTTAGAATCTCTACCGGGAAACCTTTTTCATGTGGAACTGACAGAAAACGATCATAAAGTTGTAGCATATCTTGCCGGCAAAATGATGCGACACAAAATTTGGGTACTTCCAGGCGATCAGGTTACTGTTGAACTTTCGCCTTATGATCTGACGCGTGGACGAATTGTCTGGCGAAATCCGGGCGCATAAGTACGTTTTTTGGCAGTTTTTTTCGCAATACACAGAAAAAGTGCATCCGAAAATGTGTATAGGTGAATCATTATCATTTTTAATGGTAGTGGTATCCTATTACCGCTGTATTGCGGAAAAGGAGGTATTTGTTATGTTAGCAAATCAGAGGAGGTGTGGCACTTAGTGTTACGCCCTTTGGTGTGACACTTAGTGTCGCACACTTTCTGACCGGGCAGAGGTTTATCCTCTGCCCCCAATTTGTTATAGTAAAGCTTAGAAATAAATACACACTTTCGCCCTCCCGCGGTAGGCACGGTTTTCTAACCGTGCTGGTGCAAAGTGTCTCATTAATTCTAATATCCACCATAATATCTCGTTTTCTATAAAAACAGGACTTCGCATTCCCCTTGAATGAAGTTTAAGAAAACATGAGTTTGATAAATCCCGCCCACTTTCTAAGCCCGATTTAAGACCCAAAGGTAGGCGCGTTTTGGAAACGCACCTGTCCCTATGCTGAAAAGCGTCTAACGGCGCGTTTACAAAACGCACCTACCAGGGTGTGGACCGCTAAATTGAGAAAATAAATAGGGGAAGGTTTTAGCAACCTTCCCCTGTAACGTTTTTTCGGTTTAGAACCGAATTACTTGAGGATCAACATCTTGCGTGTTGCAGAGAAATCCCCAGCAGTAAGACGATAGAAATATACTCCTGTCGAGACCTTCTCACCGGATTGATTTTTACCATCCCAATGGATCGCACGGCTTCTGCTAAGGTAGCTCCCCGCAGCTTTATGCCCTAACGCCAACTGCCGAACCATTTCACCTTTCACATTGTAGATCGCCAATGTAACCTCAGCCGATGTGGACAACTGATATGGGATCCATGTTTCCGGGTTAAACGGATTCGGATAGTTGGCTAACAGAGCAGTTTTAGCAGGTGATTGCTGAGCAACTGGTGCGCTTGATGGTGCAACGACATTGATCGTGACATTAATGGAGGATGAGAGGACACCGTCAGTGGCTGTGACTTTCACGGTAAGGGATTCTCCAATATTAAAGAGATAAAACGAATAAGACGTTTTCAACTGTCCAGTGTGCCAATCAATACTAAAGCGACTAGAACGAGTGCCGGAGAGGGAGTAAGTAGGCTCATCTCCTTCATCAGGATCTTTTGCTGTGATGGGACTACCGATGTCGGTGGCGACTAACGCGGTTTCAACAATCGATCGTGTGGCACTGCTTCCCTCATTAAACACAGGTGCTTCGTTTACGTTTGTGACATTCACCGTGACACTAATAGATGCGCTGTTACCATTGTCATCCTCCTCTCCTGCAGCTGAAATTGTACCATCATATACTGTAATTCTGATGGAATAGCTGGTTTTCTTTTCATAGTCAAGTGCAGCTTTTGTCTTCAGCTGTCCGGTGCTGCTATCAATACTGAAGGAAAGCACATCCGTGCCACCGAGAACATATGTAAGTGTATCCCCATCCCCATCAGTCGCAGAAACAGGGGTGCCGATATTGGTACCACTCGCCGTGTTTTCAGCAATAGAACGGGTTGTACTACTCCCATCGGTGAACACCGGTGCCTCGTTTACGTTTGTAACATTCATCGTGACATCAATAGATGCACTACCCCCCTTGCCATCATCTGCTGTAATTGTGAGGGTATAGCTGGCTTTTGTCTCATAGTCAAGTGCAGCTTTTGTCTGCAACTGACCGGTGCTGCTATCAATACTAAACGATTCCGTATCGCTGCTAATGGGGATCAGAAAACCGTTACTATCAAGACGAAGGAAAGTCGTGCTACTGAAACTATAAGTGAGTGTATCCCCATCCACATCAGTGGCTGCAACAGGCGTGCCGATATTGGTCCCACTCACCGTATTTTCAGCAATAGAACGTGAGGTGCTGCTTCCCTCCGTGAACACGGGGACGTTGTCGTTTACGTTTGTGATATTAATGATGACAGTGTTAACGATCTCGGTTTGAGAATCAGTGACTCGAATTCTGAAAAAATAGGTGTTTTTTGTCTCATAGTTCAGTGCAGCTTTTGTCTTCAACTGGCCGGTACTGCTATCAATACTGAACGAATCCGCATCGGTCCCACTGATACTATAAGTGAGTGTATCTCCATCCGCATCAGTTGCAGAAACAGGAGAACCGATATTGGTACCACTCGCTGTCCTTTCTGCAATGGAACGTGTTATGCTGCCACTCTCCGTGAACACGGGGGCGTTGTCGTTTACGTTTGTAAGATTCACCGTGACGTCAATAAGCCTGCTATGCCCCGCCCTCCCATCATTGGCTACAACGACGACAGAATAGGTAGACTTGGTTTCATAATCAAGCGCTTCAAGTACCTTCAACTGACCGGTCCCAATATCAAAACTAAAAACACTCGAATCGGTACCACCGAGAGAGTATGTGAGTCTATCACCATCTGGATCAATCGCAGCGACAGGTTTGCCGATAGGGGTGCCGTCCCTCGAGTTTTCAGCAATAGATCGTGTGGTGCTGCTTCCCTCTGCAAACGCAGGTGCGCTGTTTACTTCTGTGACATTAATGGTGACGGAGACAGAGATCTGAGTTTGAGAATCAGTGGCTTGAACTGTGACGTAATAGATGGACTTTTTCTTATAGTCAAGTGCAGCTTTTGTCTGCAACTGGCCGGTGCTGCTATTAATACTAAAACTACTTGCATCAATGCCGCTGAGACTATAACTAAGTTTATCTCCATCCGCATCAGTCGCAGAAACAGGAGAGCCGATATTGGTACCACTCGCTGTCCTTTCTGCAATGGAACGTGTTATGCTGCCACTCTCCGTGAACACGGGGGCGTTGTCGTTTACGTTTGTGACGTTCACCGTGACGGTCATAAGTCTGCTATGCCCCGCCCTCCCATCATTGGCTACAACGACGACAGAATAGGTAGACTTGGTTTCATAATCAAGCACTTCAAGTACCTTCAACTGAGCAGTCCCAATATCAAAACTAAAAACATGCGAATCGGTACCACCGAGAGAGTATGTGAGTCTATCACCATCTGGATCAATCGCTGCGACAGGTTTGCCGATAAGGGTGCCGTCCCTCGAGTTTTCAGCAATAGATCGTGTGGTGCTGCTTCCCTCCGGGAACGCAGGGGGCCTGTTTGGGACATTAGGTAATGGTGTTGTTTTCGGTTCATTGATGTCATTGATATTAATCGTGACCGTAATAGACGCGCTTTTACCATCGCCATCATCTGCTATAATTATGACGGTATAGCTGGACTTTGTCTCATAGTCAAGTGCAGCACTTGTCTTTAAACTACCGGCACTGCTATCAAGAATAAAAGCATTTGCATCTATGCCGCCGAGACTATAAGTGACTGTCCCCCCTTCAGGATCAGTAGCGGTGATTGCACTGCCAATATCGACGCGACTCTCTGCGTTTTCATCGACCGAGCGCGTTGTGCTGCTTCCCTCCTTGAATACCGGGGCTTCGTTTACGTTTGTGACATTAACGGTGACCGTAATAAACGCGCTGCCCCCATTCCCATCAGCTGCAGTAATTGTGATGGTGTAGGTGGGCTTTGTCTCATAGTCGATCGCAGCACTTGTCTTTAGCTGCCCTTCTGTGCTATCCATAACAAAAGCGTTTGCATCTATACCACCGAGGCTATAAGTGAGTGTATCCCCATCCACATCAGTTGCTGCAACAGGCGTGCCGATATCAACACCAGCATTCGTGTTTTCAGCGATTGATCGTGTGGTGCCGCTTCCCTCCGTGAACACGGGGACGTTGTTTCCACCCAGTTCGTTAACATTACCGACACTGATTTTGACAGTGATAGACGCACTACCACCCTTTCCATCATCTGCTGTAATTGTGAGGGTGTATGCAGTCTGTATCTGATAGTTAAGGGTAGATCTTGTCTGCACCTGCCCGACAGCACCACCAGCATTTATCTCAGAGTTAAACGCAGCGTTTGTCTCAGAGTTAAACGCAGCGTTTGTCTTCAACTGCCCGGTTTTGCTATCAATAGAAAAATCATTTGCATGAGTGCCACCAAGGCTATACGTAAGTTCATCTCCATCCGGATCAGTCGCAGCGACAGCACTGCCGATATTCACACCGTTTGCAGCGTTTTTAGCAACGGAGCGTGTGGTGCTGCTCCCTTCTGTGAACACGGGGGCGTTGTTTACTACCGGTTCATTGATAGGATCTTGGTTTACGGGTTGTTCATTGATATCAGTGATATTGATTGTGACAGCAATAGACGCACTGCCCCCATTCCCATCAAAGGCTGTAATTGTAACAGTATAGCTGGGCTTTGTCTCATAGTCAAGCGTAGCACTTGTCTTCAACTGTCCAGTGCTGCTATCAACAATAAAAGCATTGGCATCTATGCCGCTGAGTCTATAAGTGAGTGTATCCCCATCCGCATCAGTCGCAGAAACAGGCGTGCCGATATCAACACCAGCATTCGTGTTTTCAGCAACCGAGCGCGTAGTGCTGCTGCCCTCTGTGAACACAGGAGCGTTGTTTACGGGCTGTTCATTGATATCAGTGATATTGATTGTGACAGCAATAGACGCACTGCCCCCATTCCTATCATCTGCTGTAATTGTAACAGTATAGATAGACTTTGTCTCATAGTCAAGGGGAGCACTTGTCTTCAACTGTCCGGTGCTGCTATCAACAATAAAAGCATTGGCATCTATGCCGCTGAGCCCATAAGTGAATGTATCTCCATCCGCATCAGTCGCAGAAACAGGCGTGCCGATATCAACACCAGCATTCGTGTTTTCAGCGATTGATCGTGTGGTGTTGCTGCCCTCTGTGAACACAGGAGCGTTGTTTACAGGCTGTTCATTGATATCAGTGATATTGATTGTGACAGCAATAGACGCACTGCCCCCATTCCTATCATCTGCTGTAATTGTAACAGTATAGGTAGACTTTGTCTCATAGTCAAGGGGAGCTTTTGTCTTTAGCTGCCCGGTCTTGCTATTAATACGAAAAGCCTTTGCATCGATGCCACTGAGACTATAAGTGAATGGATCGTCTTCAGAATCCGTCGCAG